>NZ_JACVPQ010000001.1:1029632-1171570 GCF_018881795.1 Polynucleobacter sp. MWH-Jannik1A5
AGGAGTGCTAATTTCGATGATTATTGGTTCTAATATGCAACAGATTGCATTTATTGCTAAAAGGAATCGACATGCAAAAGTCACTGCTTATTAACGCAGACAAATGTACTGGGTGTCTTCAATGCGAGATGGCCTGCAGTTATGAGAATTACGGAGTGTTTAATACCTCCAAATCTCGTATCAAGGTATTTGAGTTTCACCTGACCGGCAAAAAAGTCCCCTATACCTGTACGCAATGCTCGGAGGCTTGGTGTTTGCAGGCTTGCCCTGTAGACGCCATTCGAGTGGACTTGGTTACTGGCGCCAAAGTAGTTTCAGAAGATACTTGTGTGGGTTGCAAGGTTTGCACAATTTCTTGCCCTTTTGGCACTATCAACTATGTGCAAGATACCGGTAAAGTTCAAAAGTGCGATTTATGCGGTGGTGATCCTGCGTGCGCCACAGCATGTCCAACCCAAGCTATTACATACGTGGATGCAGATTGGACTGGTTTAGACAAAATGCGTGAATGGGCCGATAAGCTCGGCAATCAAGATAGCGCTAACTAAAAAAGTATAGGAAAAATATCATGTCATGGGCTGGAAAACTACTCCGCGTTAACTTAAGCAAGGGCACTTGCCAATCTGAACCGCTCAATATGAAGTGGGCTAAAGAATATTTAGGCTCTCGTGGTTTAGCTTCTAAATATTTAGTGGAGGAGTTGGATCCAAAAACTGACCCCCTTTCTGTAGATAACAAAATTATTTGGGCAACAGGCCCTTTGACAGGAACGATGGCATCCACTGGCGGTCGTTACACCGTGGTTACTAAAGGTCCTTTAACAGGAGCTATAGCCTGTTCAAACTCTGGTGGTTATTGGGGTGCTGAGCTCAAGATGGCTGGTTGGGACATGGTGATATTTGAGGGCAAGTCCCCTAAGCCCGTGTACCTCTTCATTGAAAATGACAACGCCAAATTAATAGATGCTTCTGATCTTTGGGGTAAGACAGTTTGGGAAACTGAGCCGGCGATTAAAGCGAAGCATCAAGATCCGCAAATTAGAGTCTCTTGCATTGGACGTGCTGGTGAAAATCAAGTTCTTTATGCCGCAGTTGTAAATGATCTGCATCGCGCTGCTGGGCGCTCTGGTGTTGGCGCGGTGATGGGCAGCAAAAATCTTAAGGCTATTGCTGTTAGAGGTACTAAGGGGGTTGGCAATCTAAAAGATCCAAAAGGCTTTATGGCAGCAACCGCTGCTGCAAAAGCAGTGCTGGCTGGTAATGCTGTTACTGGACAGGGCCTACCAACATATGGCACCCAAGTGTTGATGAACGTCATCAATGAAATTGGAGGTCTGCCAACACGTAATCATCAAGATGTGCAGTTCGATGGGGCTAAGGATATTTCTGCTGAAGCTATGGCTACTCCACGACCCTCGGATGGCAAAGCGCATTTAGTTACCAATCAAGCTTGTTTTGGATGCACGATTGCCTGTGGACGAATTTCAAAGATTGATGAAACCCACTTTACAGTTGAAAACAAGCCGCAGTATTTTGGAGCGAGCGGTGGATTGGAGTATGAGGCAGCTTGGGCGCTAGGTGCAGCCAATGGCGTGAATGATCTCGAAGCATTGCAGTATGCCAATATGCTCTGTAATGAAGATGGCTTTGACCCGATCTCCTTTGGGGCTACTGTAGGTGCTGTCATGGAACTCTATGAGATGGGTGTTCTGACAAAAGAGCAGTTAGGGATTGAGGCGCCGTTTGGTTCAGCAAAAGCTTTAAGTTATTTTGCAGAAATTACTGCTAATGGAACAGGCTTTGGTAAAGAGCTTGGCCAGGGATCCGCACGCCTCACCAAAAAATATGGACATCCAGATTTGTCTATGAGTGTGAAGGGTCAAGAGTTTCCTGCTTATGACGGTCGCGTTATTCAGGGGATTGGTTTAGCCTATGCCACATCAAATCGCGGTGCTTGCCATTTGCGTGGATACACCATTGCCTCTGAAGTACTAGGTATTCCAGTTAAAACAGAGCCGGCTGATACTCAGGGCAAACCTGAGCTAGTGAAGGCTTTCCAGGATGCTACTGCAGCATTTGATGCCGCTGGTATTTGTATTTTTACCAGCTTTGCATGGACCTTAGCTGATGTGGCCCCACAACTACAGGCTGCATGCGGTGATGAATTCACGGTTGAGAATTTAACTACGATCGGTGAGCGTATCTGGAATATGGAGCGTGACTTTAATAATCGTGCTGGTTTTACAAACAAGGACGATAAATTGCCTAAACGTTTGATGGAAGAGGCTGCTAAAACTGGCCCAGGCAAGGGCATAGTCAGTGGTCTAGATAAGATGCTTCCCGAGTATTACCAAGTTCGTGGTTGGGATGCTGAAGGTCGTCCAAGTGCTGAAACATTGAAGCGTCTAGGTCTTTGAGCTTGCATCTATGAAGCATGTCATCTTGGGCAACGGCCCTGCCGGCGTCATTGCGGCAGAAACAATTCGAAAACGTTCGCCTAGCGATCAAATCGTCATGATTGGATCTGAGGATGCGCCACCATATTCTCGAATGGCTATTCCTTACTTACTGATGGGTAACATTCAGGAGTCGGGCACTTATTTGCGCAAGGATGCTGATCATTATCAAAAACTTAATATTGAGCAGGTGCGCGCAAAAGTTATTTCAGTTGATTCAAAAGCAAAGAAATTAGAGTTAGAAAATGGTCAGTCTATTCAATTTGACAAATTGCTGATTGCTGCGGGTTCTGTTCCTGTTCAGCCGCCAATTCCGGGAATTGATTTGCCTGGAGTTCATCCATGCTGGACTCTGGATGATGCGCGTGCGATTACGAAGTTAGCGAAACCAGGGTCGCGTGTGTTGCAGATGGGTGCGGGCTTTATCGGATGCATCATTCTTGAGGCGTTAGCTAGTAGAAAAGTAGAGCTAACGGTCGTAGAAATGGGTGATCGTATGGTTCCGAGAATGATGACTTCTGTAGCCGGGGGCATGATCAAAAAATGGGTTGAAGGTAAAGGCGTGCAGGTCCATACCAACACTAAGGTGGAAGCTATTACAAAAGCCAACTCAGGTTTGACGGTAAAACTGTCGAATGGAGAGTCTTTAGATGTGGATTTGGTTATCTCAGCAACAGGCGTTCAGCCTAATATCGCTTATCTGAAATCATCTGGACTTGAAACTCAAAGAGGAATTTTAGTCAACGAGAGAATGCAAACTTCTGATCTGGATATTTATGCGGCAGGGGATGTAACAGAAAGCATTGATTTTTCCACTGGAGAACGTATTGTTAACGCGATCCAGCCCAATGCTGCTGAGCAGGCCAGAATTGCTGCTATAGCCATGACTGGTGGCGATGTTGAAAGTTTGGGCGCACTTCAAATTAACGTTCTTGATACCTTGGGCTTAATTTCCTCTTCTTTTGGTTTGTGGTCTGGCGCCAAAGGTGGAGACCATGTGGAGTGGGTTGATTTGCAACAATACAAATACTTACGCCTAGAGTTTCTTGGAGATGTTTTAGTTGGTGCAACATGCGTTGGCAGCACTGAACATATCGGCGTACTTCGGGGCTTAATCCAAGGAAAAATTCCATTAGGCGAATGGAAAGAAGTCTTAATGTCAGATCCCACCCAAGCAATGAAAGCTTATTTAGCAGCAGGTCAAGCACAATCGGCTTGGATCAATTAAGCTTCAGGAATGCAAATTACTTTGAAGTTGTTTGCCAGCTTGGCAAGCTATTTACCGCCCAATAAAAAGAATGGCATTGAAGCTGATATCGAGGTTGCCGCTGGTAGTACGATCGGCGACATCATCAAGCTCTTCAATATTCCTGGTAAATCGGCCCACTTAGTGATGGTCAATGGTGTTTATATCAAGCCTGATCAACGCGACCAATACGTTCTCAGCGAGAAAGACGCCCTTGCTATTTGCCCACCAGTGGCCGGTGGTTAAGGCTTTGGGCTGTTCGCGGCATGTATCAGATTAAAAGAGAGATGGGTTGCTCCATCGAGGATTTGACTCGCTGGCTGCCTCAAGCATTGGGCGAACTCTATTCGTCAGCATCTTTGGATCTCAATGGAAAAGTATTGCTTCAGGCTCAGAGTCCCCTCGTAGAGATCTCTGGCTTTAGCCGTCCCAGCCGCAAAATTGCGCTTCTCAATATCCCAGTTCTAGAATTGAAACTTGTTTTTGCTCAAAGCCTCAGTCCTTCTCAGGTTGAGCAGGCCTTAAACCGATTTGATCTTTATACTCGGAGGGGTGGAGGTTAGGCCTCCCTCTTATTTACTTCAAATGATCGAGTGTTCTTATGGCTGTTAATTTACCCCTCCCGCAAAAATCCGAACTCAAGCCTGTTAAAGGCTTTCAAATGGGTATTGCCGAAGCCGGCATTAAAAAGGCGAATCGCAAAGATCTTTTGGTGATGACTTTGGCGCCTGGTTCGCAGGTAGCAGGTGTTTTTACCTTAAATCGATTTTGCGCTGCCCCCGTACAAGTCTGTCGCGAGCACTTGGCACAAGAGGGTCGTAATGGTGAGATCAGAGCTCTAGTGGTGAATACGGGTAATGCGAATGCCGGTACGGGTGAGTCAGGCATGAAGCATGCCCTGGAAACCTGCACAGCATTGGCAAAAGATCTGCAGATTCATCCTGAGCAAATTTTGCCTTTTTCAACAGGCGTAATTCTTGAGCCGCTACCGATTGAAAAGATTATCACCGCCTTGCCAAAAGCAGTATCCAATTTAGGTGAGGACAACTGGTTTGATGCGGCTGAAGCCATCATGACCACCGATACTCAGCCTAAAGCCACATCAGTCACCGTGGAGATGCCTGCTGGCGTAGTTACCATTACAGGCATCTGTAAAGGTGCGGGGATGATTCATCCTAATATGGCCACGATGCTTGGGTTTATTGCGACTGATGCAGGATTTGCGCCAGGCCTATTGGGTAACCTGACACGTGAAGTTGCAGACCTTTCTTTTAATGCCATCACGATTGATGGCGATACATCTACCAATGACTCATTCATCATCATGGCGACGGGTCAGTCAGCAGTGCAAATTAAATCAATCAATGATGCCGGTTATGCAATCTTGCGCGATGCGTTAATTGCTTTAGCTCGCAAGCTGGCGCAAATGATCGTGCGTGATGGTGAGGGCGCCACTAAATTCATGACTATTGAAGTAGTTGGCGGAAAAACTCCTGAAGAGTGTCGTTTGGTTGCCAAAGCGGTTGCGCATTCACCCTTGGTTAAAACAGCCTTCTTTGCTAGTGATCCTAATTTAGGCCGCATCCTTGCTGCTATTGGTTATGCCGGCATTACAGACTTAGATGTTAACCGTGTACAAATGTGGTTAGGCGACGTTTGGGTCGCTAAAAATGGTGGTCGTAATCCTGATTATCAAGAGGCAGATGGTCAGCGAGTAATGCAGGCCCCAGAAATTACCGTGAAGATTGATTTGGGTCGTGGCACAGCTACACAAATTATGTGGACATGTGATTTATCTCATGACTACGTATCGATTAATGCAGACTACCGCTCATAAAAGACTTCTTGAAATATGAATGAAAAATTAGACCGTCTTTTAGACCACCTCGATACTTTTTTACCCAAGCCTTTAACTGAAGAGCAGTGGAAATCGTCAACTGCATTTAGATGGCGTCGTCGCGATAGTATTTTTGGCAGCATTGGTTTTTTGCAGCCAGTAAAGCATGTATCCGATATCACCTTCGAGGATCTACAGAATATTGATCGTCAACGAGACGCTATTCGTGACAACACTAAAAACTTTATTCAGAAAAAACCGGCTAACAATATCTTATTGACTGGCGCGAGAGGGACTGGAAAGTCTTCTCTCATTAAGGCGAGCTTGCACGAATTTGCTAGCCAGGGTCTGCGTCTAGTTGAGGTTGAAAAAGAGCATCTGGCGGATTTGGCAGACATTACCGAGCTTTTGGCAGAGCGTCCGGAGCGTTTCATTATTTTCTGTGATGACCTATCCTTTGAGGATGGAGAATCTGGATATAAGGCCATGAAATCAGCCTTAGACGGCTCTGTTTCTGCCCAAGTCGACAATATTTTGATTTACGCCACCTCAAATCGACGCCATTTGTTGCCCGAGTACATGAAAGATAACGAGAGTTATGTTCATAACGATGATGGCGAAATTCATCCTGGTGAAGTGGTAGAAGAAAAAATTTCTTTATCTGAACGCTTCGGCCTCTGGCTATCTTTTTATCCACCTAAGCAAGATGAGTATTTGGCAATCGTGGCACATTGGTTGCAGCATTTTGGATTGAGTTCTAAAGAAATTGAAGCTGCTCGGTCTGAGGCTTTGGTGTGGGCACTAGAGCGTGGTTCACGTTCGGGGCGTGTTGCTTGGCAATTTGCCAAGCATTGGGCTGGCTCAAAAGCCTAAGCTACTTTTCATGTCTGAAATCCAACGCCCCATTACTGTTGTTGCTGCGGGAATATTGATTGATTCTGAGGGGCGCTATCTTTTAGGTCAGAGGCCTGCAGGAAAACCTTACGCAGGTTATTGGGAAGTTCCTGGTGGAAAGGTTGAGAAAGGGGAGACCGTTTTTCAGGCGCTGCAACGCGAGCTTCAAGAAGAGCTTGGCATCGATATTCATGCAAGTGAAGAGCTGACAGTTCTCGAACATGATTATCCACATGCCTATGTTCGTTTATATGTGAGCATTATTCGGAATTGGTCTGGCACACCCGGGGGGTGTGAAGGACAGGCATTATCTTGGGAATCAGTTGCCGCAGAATCACCGAGCGTTGAACCTTTGCTGCCGGCCGCTTGGCCAATGCTGGAGTGCCTTAAAAGGGCTTTAGCTTAAAACTGACAGAGTGTTAGCTTAAAGGGCACATCGGCATTTACCAGCTGCGCTTTTTTATCACGCTCAGACTGTAAAAAGCGTACCGAGAGTAAATATTTATTCGCGCTTATCTCTGAAAATAACGAATCATCTTCAATAGCGATACGCATTAGTTGATACACCTTGCCAGATGGGGCTTGCTGAAAAGACCCATTATGCGCAACAACATCTTTAGCTTCACCTGATTGGCGAAGAAGCCTTAAAAATAATTGACATGCTTCTTGCCAAGGCAAGAGAGGGCCAATATATTTCTCTAGTAACTCACGACGCTCAGATGTAGGGCTATTTTTCCAGGCATGGTAACTTGGCAAATCAATTGGACTTGTGCCACCTGGAATATTTAAGCGAGTGCGAATAGCATTTAACCATTCGCTTTCGGTAATAACTGAATTAGGGCGCCCAGCAGAATGGTTGATGCTGGTTGCAACCGCATCAATTTCAGAAAGTGTTTGTGAGAGTGCCTCTTGATCAACTTTTTGTGATGACTTTAATCCATTGAGAGCATATTTTTGGCGCTCAAATTCTTTCAGTAGCAATGACTTGATATCTCCGCGTGCACCAATGTCACCAAGATCAAACAAAATAGAGATAGCGTTGTGATGTAACTCTGGGTCATCGGAGCGGATAAAGTGATTAAAGCGGGCGAACAAATACTCCAGTCGAAGCATGCTTCGAACTAATTCATTGAAGGGGTATTCGTAGACAATCACAAGCCCATATTCTATGACGAACTTGAGCGATCTTTCTGAATTTGTAGGATTTTTTGGTGCAAGTTCAAAACCTCTGCCCCCAACTCAGCTAGGGTGCCCTGATTTTCAATGACTATATCTGCGCAGGCAAGACGCTCTGCTCTGCTGGCTTGGGCCTTCAGGATTCTTTCAACTTCATTTCGAGGTAATTTGCTGCGGTGCATCACCCGCTCAATCTGAGTTTCTTCTGGGCAATCCACCACAACTAAGTAATCTAGTAAGGGCTTCCAGCTACCTGACTCAACCAGAAGGGGGACAACAAAAACAAGATAAGGGACACCTTCTTGCTTTAGATGCTGCGCCTGCCTTATTGTTTCCTGCTTAATGAGGGGGTGCGTGATGGCCTCTAATGATTTTCTGGCTGCAGGGTCGGCAAACACTAAGCTACGCATCTTGACTCTATCAAGCGCTCCACTAGGGTCAATAAATTCTGCGCCAAACTGTTTTTGAATTAAAGGAATTGCCGATCCCTGGGGGGCGGTAATCTGATGGGCAATCAAATCGGTATCCACTATGCCCGCTCCCAATTTAGCCAGTCCGTCACTAACAGCGGTTTTGCCTGAGCCAATGCCGCCTGTAAGACCTACAAGGGGTAACTGCCCTTTTAGCATGCCTAAGCTAGATTGCTCAGAAGGAAGATTTGTATTGTCTGTGGCCATAACAACTCAATGATGCCAGCAATAGCTAGAAATGGTCCAAATGGAAAAGCTGACATGCGATTTTGCTTATTCCATTGCAGCCAAGCAATGCCACCAATCAGCCCAGTTAAAGATGCTACTAGCAAGATATTCGGTAAGGCCAACCAGCCAAGCCAGGCCCCTAGAGCTGCTAATAGTTTTGCATCTCCCATACCAATACCATCCTGTTTTTTGAGTGCCCGATAGAGTGCATTTAAGAGCCATAGGCCGGCATAACCAAGAAAGGCGCCAATAATCGAATCCTGAAAAGAAACGAAACCCTGTTTTGAGAGTCCGTTAAACAAGAGGCCCGCCAGGGTGAGTGGCAGTGTGATGGCATCTGGTAGTCGGAAAGTGCGGACATCAAAGTATGCCAAATAGCCCAAGACCAATATTAGGAATATTTGAATCCAACCCGCAAAAGCAATATTACCCATTAAACAATTTGCCCAAGGTTAAAGATAGGGAGATACAAAATGATGACTAGACTTCCAATAATGAGTCCAATAATAATAATTAATAAAGGCTCTAGGCTATGACTTAGAGTGTTCAAGCGATTACTTAACCGAGAGCTCAATATTGTTGCGCGCCTCTGTAGCATATCAGCTAGCGCACCACTTTCAGATGCAATTGTTAAGAGCTGTAGTGTTTCCTGATCAAATAGTATGTGTCTTGGATCCGCTTTAATGATGGCATCTCCAAGTGACCAGCCACGGGTTAGGTGTTTGAATATTTCTGCGCTGAAATCATGGCTAAGCCAATGGTTGGATGATTGGGCGGTCACCCTGAGGGCATCTGGCAAGGGTAATCCAGATTGCAGTAGATGACCTAGTGTGCGACACCAATAAGTCAGGGTGGCTAGCTGGAGTAGTCGTCCAACTAAGGGTAGGTAGAAGCCAAGTCGATCACAATATTTTTGTAACTTAGGCAACTTGGCCCATGCGATGCTAAAGAATCCGGCAATGACTACTAAAGTAATCAGCAGCTCAATGTAAAACGCTTCGAACCATGCTGATATATCGATCAATACCTTGGTTGGGGTTGGTAACTCCGCTTGAAAATGAGTGAAAACATCCTTAAAGACAGGCACAACCCAAATCATCATCACCATCACCAAAAGAAACGAGCTTGTCAGGGTGATAGTGGGGTAACTCATTGCCTGTTGAATTTTTTGACGCAGTTCAATTTGAGCCTCTAGCTGTTTGCAGATTGTTTGAAGTGCTAGATCAAGGTCGCCTGTACGCTCGCTTACTCGTATTAGGTTAATAAACTCCATGGAGAATTGATTATTTTGCTTTCCCAAGCATTGAGAAAAACTCTCTCCCTTTTTTAACTCCGCATAAATGCTACTGATCCAGGGAAGCCAAGACTTTGGTGCAGTGGAGTAAATGAGCGCAACTGCATTAAGAAGTGGTAGACCAGACTCTAGGAGTGTCAAGAGCTGGTCAGCAAAATGTAATTGATTTTGCTTGCTTAGCGCCATAAGCCGACTTCTGACTCTAGGTCTGCCTGAGTAATATGACCTGCATGTACATGAACTAATCCGGCATCCCGCATTCGAGTATATGAAATGGATGAGTCAAAAATTTTGCTGCTGTTGAGTACCTCATGAACTCCAATACGGCCAAAGTAGCCGCTGCCACCACAGCTAGAGCATTGGACTTTTTCAGTTGACTTGAGTTTTTGGCATTGGCGGCAAGCCATTCTGATTAAGCGCTGTGAACTGACACTTAACAAGCAAGATTCAAGTGACTCTTGATCAATTCCAAGACTCTTTAGTCGAGGCAATACTCCACGAGCATTGCGGGTGTGTAATGTGCTCAAAACAAGGTGCCCAGTTTGTGCCGCCTGAATCGCTAATTGTGATGTGGCAGCATCGCGAATTTCGCCAATCATGATGACGTCGGGATCTTGGCGTAGCAGGGCGCGAATGATCGTTGGAAAATCGAGTCCTGCCCGCGGGTGATATGCAACCTGATTAATTCCCGCTAGTCGAATTTCAATCGGATCCTCTATAGAACAAAGATTACGATGAGATTGATTGAGATATCTCAAGCAACTATAAAGCGTACGTGTTTTACCACTACCTGTTGGCCCACTTACCAGAATGAGTCCATTCGGTTGAGAAAGTGCTTGTTGAAATAAAGTGAATTGATCTGGCAGGAGACCAATTTCCGTAAGATCAAGATCTTCAATACGGCTTGGCAATATACGGATAACCGCTTTTTCTCCATAAAGAGTGGGTAGGATTGAAACGCGGCAATCCATATTGGGTTTAGAGAAATTGAGACCAATACAAAGACGGCCATCCTGCGGAAGACGTTTCTCTGCAAGATCAAGGCGAGCTAGGACCTTGATGCGAGCAATCAGGCGCTCATGTAATTCAATAGGAAAGTGTGAGTGGACTTGAAGTAAACCGTCTATGCGAAAGCGAACGAGGGTTGCTTGTGACCCAGCCTCAATATGAATATCACTCGCTCTAGCATTAATGGCATGAGCAGCAATTTCATACCATGTGCGAATAATTAGCGAATCATCTTTGGCAACGCTCAATCTTGTTCTTGAGCTTGGCTTGGCCGATAGAGTTTTACAGTTTTTACGCCGTGTTCATCAAATTGAACAATTTCCATAACGATGCCAGCAATTCGAATGCTGACATCATGATCGGGAATGGCTTCTAGCTTCTCAAGAATGAGGCCATTTAATGTACGCGGCCCGTCTAGCGGAAGATTGAGATTGAGCAGACGATTGAGGTCTCTTAGAGAGGCGCTGCCGCTGGCGAGGTAAGTGCCATCAGCAAGCCAATGAGGATCGGTTGAAAGGTTTGAGAACGAGGTGGTGAACTCTCCAATCAGTTCCTCAACAATATCCTCAAAAGTTACTAGACCTAATACTTCACCATATTCATTTACCACTAAGCTCAAGCGCTGCTGGTTGTCTTGAAAGAACTGCATTTGTTGCAGTACTGGCGTGCCGCTAGGAATAAAGTAGGGCTCATTCAACAGGACTCTAAAGTCCTCATGTTTTAAATCGGTATCACCCAATAATGACAAAGCTTTTTTCACTGAGAGGATGCCTACAATGCGTTCCGAATCCTGGTCGCATACTGGTAATTTGTTGTGATAGCAGGTTTCTAATTGCTGAACAACTTCATCAATTGGTCTTGATAAGTCCAAAACCTCAATCTTCGACCTAGGGGTCATCACATCATCAACAGTGATGTTTTCGAGGTTAAACAAGTTGAGCAAAATATTGCGATGATGATTGGAGACAAAGCGGTTTGATTCCAAAACTAGGCTGCGTAACTCCTCTTTGCTCATGGCTCTGCTATCGGAAGATGACTGCAAGCCGGATACTTTCATCAAGCCTGAGACAAAGCTATTAATAAACCAGAGTAAAGGCTTGAGTAAAAAAGTGAGTGGCAAAATAAACCAGCCAACATTGGACGCGATTTTTTCTGGAAATGCTGCTCCAATCACCTTGGGGGTAATTTCGCTAAAGATAATGATGAGCAGTGCAACCACTAGAGTTGCAATAGAGAGCACAAGACCGCTATCACCAAAAATATGCAGGGCAATGCCCGTTACCAGAATTGGTAAAACAGTATTAATAAGGTTATTGGAGATGAGTAGTACTGATAGCAGTGAATCAATGCGCTTTAAGAGTCTTTCAGCCAGTGCTGCGCCCGCATTACCACTATTGGCCATTGCACGGAGGCGATGACGGTTAGAGGACAGCATGCTGGTTTCTGCCATCGAGAAGAAGCCAGATAACGCAAGTAAGAATAGGACTAGAGCAACTTGGCTATAAAACGGCCAATCGTCAAAAAAGGTGTCCATGAGTTTTGCCTAAAAAAGTAAGTATGAGTCAATATAGCAAAGTGCTATTTAGGGGGCTATAGCTATAGAGTAAAGGGAAGTCAGCTACCGTGTTTAATTGTGTAAGAATAAATCCCTATGACAGCATTTCGAATGCCAAAAATCGCAAATTCCCCCAGTTACTGCGTGATTGCAGCGCCTTTCGGGCGCCTGGGAGTTACGACGGAGTTGGTGGAGGGGAGTTTGATGTTATCCAAAATCGACTACTTGCCAACAGATGCGGCATTGATTCCGCCTAAGAACGCATTGGCAAAAGAGGTAGCGCGTCAGTGCAAGGAATACTTTAAAGATCCTCATTGGCAATTCGATTTACCTATAAAACCAGCAGGTACTGAGCATCAGAAAAAAGTATGGTCTAGCATTCAAGATATTCCTGCCGGTAAAACGAAGACCTATGGCGAGTTAGCTAAGAAAATCAAAAGCGGGCCACGCGCAGTAGGTACGGCATGTGGTGCGAATCCCTATCCTCTTATTGCACCTTGTCATAGGGTGGTTTCAGCCCAAGGAATTGGCGGATTTATGAAAGAAAATTCTCCCGGTTTGTATCGCCAAATAAAGCTTTGGCTTTTAAAGCATGAGGGTGCTTTATAGGTTTTTACTTGGCCAGGGTTCTGCTGTTGAGATAGAAAAAAGCTTTCATCAGCATATCGCTTTTCACGGCCAGCTTGGTAAAGCCATAAAACTGCATTACCGTACTTTTGGAGAGTTTTACTTCATCTTTGCTATTAAATTCTGTGCGATTAGCAATTTTTGTAAGCGTCATTACTGCCAAGCCAAAAGCTAAAAAACAAAAACGCCTCATGCCCTGTTCTTGCTTGGGAATCAGCAGGATGTACTTTAAAGAGTCTTGTAATTTTTGGTAGGCGATCTTCAATAGCTCTGCCTGACTCATATTGATTGGCTTCCAGGAGACTCCGCGCGCCCTGTCTTCAGGGGAATCCTTAAGAATATTGGTCATTTGCAGTGCTTGACCAAATGCAATGGCTAAATTCTCATGCCCTACGAGCTCTTTTTTAAAAGCGTGTGAGTGATTGCTAAATATGGTGGTGAGTAACTCGCCAACTACGCCAGCAACCACATAGCAGTATTTCTCAAACTCAGCGAGGTCTTGAAGGCCGGCTTGATTTTGTTTTCCATGAAAAAAAGACATTCCTTCTGACATGATGGAAACGCATCGACTCACAGCCTGTTGGTCGTCGCTAGAGCAGGTATGCAGAATTCTTAAAACAGTCGGTGTATTTGCAATTAAATCGAGCTCATCTGGATTGCTGTAATTCTTTAATGCCTCAAGACAAGACTTAACAAAATTTTCAACGGAGACCTTTTCAAGTACGGCATCTAAAAAAAGCGCCGATAGCGCCTGCTTGGTTTGAGCGCTTAATTCTGCAGCATCCTCAATGGTGTCAACAATGCGGCAAAGTAGGTAGGTATTGCCAACTACCTTTTCAATACTTGGGGGGAGAAGCGGTATGGTGAGAGCAAAAGTGCGCGATACGGAGTTCAGAATGGCCTTTTGGTATGCCAGATCAGCGAACGGGCTTGATATTGGGATTTGCTTGGGTGCTCTCACTCTTGAATTATGTCAGACCGGCGTCTTTCATGGAGTGTTACAAGGAGATGTTTTTGCTAACTGTCAAAAGTGACATGGCCATATAATTTCATCAAATTTCAGAAGGAGCATATAGGCGTGCTAATTTGGTTCGTCATTATTTACTGGGTTGTCTCGGTAGGAATTGGTTTGTGGGCTGCCCTGCGAGTCAAAAATACCGCTGACTTTGCTGCGGCTGGACATAGTCTGCCGTTGCCGATTGTCACCGCTACAGTATTTGCTACCTGGTTTGGATCTGAAACTGTTTTAGGCATTCCCGCTACTTTTCTAAAAGAGGGTTTAGGAGGCGTAGTTTCTGATCCATTCGGATCATCCCTATGTCTAATTTTGGTTGGCCTCTTTTTTGCACGACATTTGTATAACCGTCGCATGCTGACCATTGGTGATTTCTTTCGTGAAAAGTATGGCCGTACGGTGGAGGTTTTAGTGACCCTCTGCATTGTGGTTTCTTATTTAGGTTGGGTGGCTGCACAAATTAAAGCCTTGGGCCTCGTATTTAACGTCGTTTCTGAGGGCAGCATTTCTCAGACGGGTGGCATGTTGATTGGTGCGGGTAGCGTTTTGATTTACACCTTATTTGGTGGGATGTGGTCAGTTGCCATTACGGACTTTATTCAAATGATCATCATCGTCATTGGCATGCTCTATATCGGCGGTGAAATGACATCACAGACTGGTGGTATTGGTGTGGTCATTGAGCATGCTGCCGCAGCTGGTCAATTCAGTAACTTCTGGCCGGATATGAATTTGGCATCCATCTTGGGTTTTGTTGCTGCTTTGTGCACCATGATGTTGGGCTCTATTCCGCAACAAGACGTATTCCAGCGGATTACCTCATCTAAGAATGTCAATATTGCCGTTCAGGCTGCTTTACTGGGTGGTGTACTGTATTTCATATTTGCTTTTGTGCCGATGTACTTGGCTTACTCAGCAATCTTGATTAGTCCGGATTTGGTGAAGCAATATTTAAATACCGATCCACAAATGATCTTACCGAAACTGATTCTGAATCATGCGCCACTCATTGCGCAGGTCATGTTCTTTGGCGCCCTCTTATCGGCCATCAAGAGTTGTGCGAGTGCAACTTTATTGGCGCCCTCAGTCACCTTTGCTGAAAACATTGTGCGCGGTTTTTTCAAGCATTTATCCGACCAGGATTTATTGAAGGTGATGCGAATTACCGTTCTTTGTTTTGCTGTGGTCGTAACATTTTTTGCCATTAATTCAAACCTATCTATTTTCAAGATGGTCGAGAACGCATACAAGGTGACTTTAGTAGCCGCATTTGTTCCTTTGGCTTTTGGCGTGTATTGGTCAAGAGCGAATTCTTTAGGGGGATTGTTGGCGGTAGTTGGGGGTCTTACGGTCTGGATCAGCTGCGAAACTTTGGCGCCGGATGCCATCATGCCGCCACAATTGGCCGGTCTCATGGCCAGTATTGCAGGCATGCTTTTAGGTAGCTTGGTACCCAGAGATCAATTAAAGGCGATTTAGGACAATAGTTGCTTAAAAAATAGGCAACCATAATTGCTGCAGCGCAAAAAGCCAATTAAAATGTCAGTAATTGAAAATTTTTAGTTCTTATGGAGTTCCTATGAAAATCTGTGTGATCGGTGGGGGTGGCGCTATTGGCGGTTACCTGGCTGTCATGTTGGCGCGAGCAGGCAACGATGTCACTGTTGTTGCTCGTGGCGCAACTTTAGCGGCGATTAAAGAGCGTGGCCTTGCTCTCATTATGGATGACCAACCAGAGCCTTTGGTTGCCCAAGTAAAAGCTGTTGAAAAAATTCGCGATGCTGAAACTCCAGATGTAGTCATTCTGGCAGTGAAGGCGCATCAAGTGGAGCCGATCATTGATGACTTGGCTGCGATCATGGGGCCGGAAACCATTTTGATTCCGATGCAAAACGGTATTCCCTGGTGGTATTTCCAAAAGCTGGGTGGCGAGTATCAAGACCACTCCGTGGAAACGGTGGATGCTGGTGGCGTTGCTAAGAATGCGATTAATCCAAACAACATTATTGGTTGCGTAGTGTATCCGGCAACCTTTACACAAGCGCCTGGCGTGATTCGTCACGTGGAAGGCAACCGCTTCCCATTGGGCGAGCTGGATGGCAAGACTACAGAGCGCATTCAGAAGATGTCTGAGATGATGGGCGCAGCTGGATTTAAGTCACCTATCTTGGACGATATTCGTTCTGAGATCTGGCTCAAGCTTTGGGGCAATATGACTTTCAACCCAATTAGCTCACTGACTCATGGCACCTTGGAAGGTATCTGCCAATACCCATTAACCAAAGAGTTAGCGCGCAACATGATGGCAGAAGCACAGACCATTGCTGAGAAGTTGGGCGTTACTTTCCGTGTTGATATTGAGCGTCGTATCGCAGGCGCTGAAAAAGTTGGCAAGCACAAAACCTCCATGTTGCAAGACTTAGAGGCTGGCCGTAGCTTGGAGATTGATGCATTGTTGGGTTCAGTTATTGAGCTTGGCAAGATCACACAAACTCCAACCCCTTGCTTGAATACCGTTTTTGCTTTGACGAAGTATCTAGATGAAAATGTCCAAGCTTCTAAAGGCAGCTTAGCGTTACCTTCAGTATCGGGTTACTAAAAAGCAAAGCTTTCGCAAATAAAAAACCCTTGCTACTGAACATAGCAAGGGTTTTTGTTTTATGTGCACCTCAATTATTCGAAGCGATTATCGAGTTGTCCTACGCCATCAATGATGATGCTGACATTGCTACCGGGCTTCATTGAGCCAACGCCAACCGAAGTTCCGCAAGCAATGATGTCGCCCGCTTCGAGTGGAACGTCTTGCGAGATCAGGCTAACTAATTTCGCGGGTTGGAAAATCATGTCGGCGATAGGATAGTTTTGACGCTCTTGATCATTGAGGATCGTCTTGATGCTTAGTTTGCTTGGGTCAACATCAGTGGTGATATAGGGGCCAAACACACCAAAGGTATTAAAGCTTTTTGCACGAGTCCACTGCGCATAACCAGGGTCGCGATTGAGAATTTCAATAGCAGTTACATCATTGATGCAGGTGTATCCAAAGATCGCTTTTGCAGCTTCTGCTTCATCCACCTCATGACAGCGCTTGCCAATAACAATGCCAAGCTCGCCTTCGTAAACTACTTTTCCTGTGTAGGACTTCGGCGTACGAATCACTTGGTTTGCTGCCAAGAAAGAGTTGTTGCCTTTAAGAAAGTAGAGGGGCTCAGCTGGAACAGCATGCTCAAGCTTGGTGACCAGAGCATGAAAGTTATCCACCATGGCAACCATTTTTGAAGGGGTGCATGGGATATCGATAGTGACATCGGATAATTTGATGGTTTCACCGGTCGCCTTGGGGCCGTTGAATAAATCCCCTTCATACACGGCGATTTGGTCGCCCTGCACCTGTCCCAAACCACTTTTTCCTTGATGCTGAAATCTAAGCCACTGAGCCATAATAAGTTCCTATGAAGTTAAATATTTGATATGCAATATCTTACAGGGATGAATTGATGTCTAGGACTTCTGAGCTTACTTTTGCACCAGAACAGGATCAACCGGTTCGTTACATGGAGCGCACCCGCAGTTATTACTTGGGTTTGGGTTACGAGAACCCTTATGTTTGGGCGCACTATATTGATGTTCCCTTTAGCCCCCTAAAAAAACCGTTGGCTCAATCAGTGTTGGGACTCATTACAACGGCCGTCCCATATGACTCGGATAAGGGTCCACAGGGTCAGGGCGCGCCTTACAACGCTGCAGCTAAGTTTTATCAGCCATACCAGCAAGCGATTGAGAAAAAAATTGATTTGCGTATCGCCCATGTGGGAATTGATCGCAAAAACGCGAATATGGAGGATGTTAATTGTTGGTTTCCGCTCGAAGCTGCTAAGAGAGTAGTTACTGCTGGAGGGGTGAAGGCAATCTCGCCGAATTTTTATGGCTTACCTACCAATCGGAGTCAGCGCCACACATTGGAAATTGATGCTCCTCGTGTTTTAGAAATGCTTCAGGCGGATGGGGTTGATGTCGCAGTATTGATCCCGAATTGCCCAATCTGTCATCAGAGCCAAAGTTTATTAGCGCGCTATTTAGAGGCTGCTGGAATTTCAACGGTAGTGATGGCTGCAGCAAAAGATATTGTTGAGTATTGCGGGGTGCCGCGATTGTTGTTTAGCGATTTTCCATTAGGTAACGCAGCTGCTAAACCGAATGATATTGTTTCGCAGGATTTCAATTTTCAATTAGCACTACGTCTTTTGGAATCAGCTCCCGCGCCGCGCACAACAGTTCAATCGCCGTTGATATGGTCAGCTGACCCATCTTGGAAATTGGATTATTCCAATCTAGATAAATTGTCTTCGCAAGAAATTGTGCGATTACGTGAAGAGGCCGAGCAGGTCCGGATTACTGCGCGTGAGCTCAGAGTCAGTAGTCTAGGAACTTAAGTTTGTCTTGTAAGTGAGTAAGCGCACAGAGCTTCTAGCGCTTTACTGGCTTCATTTACAGGGAAGTCTCTGAGGTATGACTGAGCTAGATCAGCTTCACGTTTAGCTGCAGCTTGCGTGTAATCGAGTGCACCCGAGTTTTGGACGGCAGCGAGTATTTGTGTAAAAACATCATCCGGTAAGTCTTGATTTTGCTCAATCGCTGCGCGTACTAAAAGTTGCTCTTCGTGGCTGCCATTTTCTAGCAAGTAGATGAGAGGCAGCGTAGGCTTGCCCTCACGTAAATCATCACCCGCATTTTTCCCCATCTGTGCAGCATTGGCGGTGTAGTCTAGTAAATCATCCATTAACTGAAAAGCAGTGCCAATGTGACGCCCAAATGCAGCAGCTTGTTCGCGTTGCACATCGGTGGCATTGGCCAAAATAGCGCCTAACTCAGTAGAGGCTTCAAATAGTTTGGCTGTTTTATAACGAATGACTTGCAAATAGCTGGCTTCATCTACTTCCGGGTCGTTCATGTTGAGGAGTTGCAGAACTTCGCCTTCAGCAATCGTATTAGTTGCATCAGACAGGATTTGCATCACTCTTAAATCATTTGGGCTCACCATCATTTGGAAAGCTCGTGAATATAAGAAATCCCCCACCAAAACACTGGCCGCATTACCAAAAGCGGCGTTGGCGGTTTCGCGACCTCTTCTGAGGGTGGATTCATCCACGACATCATCATGAAGGAGGGTGGCTGTGTGGATAAATTCCACAACGGCCGACATTTCTAGAATGTGGGGCGTTTCTTTACCATTAGCCAGGGCCTTGGCTACCAGCATCAGGAGGGCAGGTCGGACTCGTTTACCGCCGGCCTGGATGATATAGGTCGAAATCTGGTCAATTAAGGCCACTTTTGAGGCTAAACGCTGACGAATAACCTCATCTAAGGCCTTGAAATCTAAGGCAATTGGGGCCAGGATTTGGCTTAAGTCATTGATTTTGACAGTGCTGGGCATGCAAGATATAATAATGGGCTTAGCTGGTCCAGGGTGGATTAGCTTAAATGTAGATATTAATTGAGGTTTCAAACCATGTACGCGGTCATAAAAACCGGTGGCAAACAGTATAAAGTTGCTGCAGGCGAAAAATTGAAAATAGAACAGATACCAGCGGAAATCGGCAGCGAAATCACTCTTGACCAAGTCCTCGCCGTTGGCGAAGGCGCTTCACTGAAATTAGGTGATCCATTGGTTAATGGTGCAGCTGTGATGGCCACTGTCGTCTCCCAAGGACGTCACGATAAAGTGACAATCTTTAAGATGCGCCGTCGCAAGCATTATCAAAAGCACCAAGGCCATCGTCAGAATTTCACTGAAATTTTGATCAACACGATTAAAGCCTAATTCAGGTAGGAGAAAGATATGGCACAGAAAAAAGGCGGCGGCTCAACACGAAATGGTCGCGACTCAGAATCGAAACGCTTAGGCGTTAAGGTATTTGGCGGCGAGCACATTAATGCTGGCAGCATCATCATTCGTCAGCGTGGCACACGTGTTCATCCGGGTGCTAACGTTGGTATTGGTAAAGATCACACTTTGTTCGCCTTAATTGACGGTCAAGTGGAATTCGGCGTTAAGGGTGCTTTGAAGAAGGCCCAAGTTTCAGTCTTGCCTCGTTCATAAGGCGCCTGACTGAGACACGTTTGATTCAGATTTATTCCGAATTTAACTCTTAGGAACAGGCCTCGCTAAGCGAGGCCTTTTTTATTCATGAAATTTATAGACGAAGCACGTATCGAAGTGATTGCCGGGCAAGGCGGTGCCGGAAGCGCCTCTATGCGCCGTGAAAAGTTCATTGAATTTGGCGGTCCTGACGGTGGAGATGGCGGTAAGGGTGGTAGCGTGTGGGCAACTGCCGATCGCAATATCAACACTTTGATTGATTACCGCTACGCAAAAACGCACACTGCAAAAAATGGTGAGCCTGGCCGTGGTGCCGATTGTTATGGTCGTGCTGGAGATGATATTGAACTGCGTATGCCAGTTGGTACCATTATTTCTGATTACGAAACAGGTGAACCCATTGCTGACTTAACAACTCACGGCGAGCGCCTTTGCTTGGCGCAAGGTGGAGTTGGTGGTTGGGGCAATATTCACTTTAAGAGCAGCACGAACAGAGCGCCACGTCAAAAGACGAACGGCAAACCTGGCGAGCGCCGTAAGCTGAAGCTAGAGCTTAAGGTGTTAGCCGACGTTGGTTTATTGGGCATGCCTAATGCCGGTAAGTCAACATTGATTACTGCAGTTTCAAATGCGCGTCCAAAAATTGCCGATTATCCATTTACCACTTTGCATCCAAACCTGGGTGTGGTGCGTGTGGGTGCCGAACGAAGCTTTGTGATTGCCGATATTCCTGGATTAATTGAGGGTGCCGCAGAGGGTGCTGGCCTTGGCCATCGTTTCTTAAGGCACTTGCAGCGCACTGGTGTGCTTTTACATTTAGTGGACATTGCTCCATTTGATGCGAATGTTGATCCAGTAGCAGATGCTGTAGCGATTGTGAATGAGTTACGTAAGTACGATGAAGCTTTAGTTGAGAAGCCACGTTGGTTGGTGCTCAACAAGGTCGATATGATTCCGGAAGAGGATCGCAAAAAGGTTGTTGCAGACTTTGTGAAAAAGTTTAAGTGGAAAGGTCCTGTTTTTGAGATTTCCGCTTTGACTGGCATGGGTTGCGATAAGCTTTGTTACTCTTTGCAGGATTATTTGGATTCCGTACGCCGTGATCGTGATGATGCTGATGAGCGTGCGCAAGATCCTCGCTATAAAGATCAGTTAGAAGATAAAAAACCAGATTAAATATTTCATTTGTTCTTTGTTATGAATGCTAAAAAATCCCAACGAATTGTTGTCAAAGTAGGCTCTAGTCTCGTCACCAATAATGGTGAGGGCTTAGATCATGCTGCGATTGCTATGTGGGCTGAGCAAATGGCTGGTCTGCTAAAGGATGGCCACGAAGTATTGATGGTGAGCTCTGGCGCTATTGCTGAAGGAATGCAACGCTTAGGCTGGACTAAGCGCCCACAAGAAATCCACCAATTACAAGCAGCTGCCGCAGTTGGCCAAATGGGTTTGGTACAGGTATATGAAAGTTGTTTTGCGCGATTTAATTTGCGTAGCGCTCAGATTCTCCTGACTAATGCAGACTTGGCAGATGCTGAACGAAACGCAAATGCTAGGGGCACCTTAGATACTCTTCTGAAATTGGGTGTCGTTCCGATTATTAATGAGAATGACACAGTAGTAACTGATGAAATTAAATTTGGTGACAACGATAGCCTTGCGGCATTAGTAACGAATTTAATTCATGCAGATCTTTTGATTATTTTGACTGACCAGGGCGGTCTTTTTACCGCTGATCCACGTCAAAATCCTAACGCCACATTATTGACGGATGCTGTTGCTGGTGATCCTGCCTTAGAAAAAATGGCTGGTGGAGCTGCTAGCGAATTGAGTAAGGGCGGCATGTTGACCAAGGTCCTGGCTGCCAAGATCGCGGTCAAAACTGGAGCAGCCACCATCATTGCTTCTGGACGTGAGCCTAATGTACTGACTCGCCTAGTCAAAGGCGAGAAGATTGGAACCCGTCTTAACGCGCGTTAATAACCAATGATTTGACCCATTGAATTGCTGGGTTTTGTGCCGCCAGTAAATCCATTTGGGTTGAGAGAATTCAAGATTGTCTTAATATTTTTTTCTTGATTATTGAAGTCGCAAAAAGCGCCTTGAGCTAAAGCGGCCTGATAGCGATTTGGAATATCGCTATGAATTTTTTGCCAGCTGCTCAGAGGATTTTCTTTCCAACCACTACTTTCAAAGGTGCCATAAAGGCGCCACTGATATGAATCGCAACGAATACCTTCGTACTGGGTCTGCTGACCACCACTTGGATTGGTAATCACTACGATGTAGCGTGTAATACCATCCGCACCAATCAATATGGAATCCGTATCTACTGCAAACTTGAAAATGGTGCGTTGGGAGACATAAAACGGCAACAGGGTTTTTGGGTTCGGTGGATTCAGTGGCATGGTTGTTGTGCCCTCTTTAAACACCATGGGCGCAAAAGGATCCAAGCCACTTTGTAGTGGATCTCCAGCGCAGGCTGCTAAACCCACGGCTAAGATGAGGCATTGCAGGTACACAGCCAGTCTGGAAAATAGCTTTTTCATTTTTGTTTGTCTGATTTTTCTGAAGATTTAGGTTGATCTTCATTGTCGGCATATAAAGACTGGAAGATATCTAACGGCGTGCCCCAGGCTAGTTGCTGCATGCGCATACCCCGAGAAAGATAACGCGCCAATTCTGATAATGCTAGTTGATAGACTTCGCGCTTAAAGCCAATGACTGCATCAAGTTGAATCCAGAATGGTACCCAACGCCATGCATCAAACTCGGGGTGTTCTGATGCGCGTAATTGAATATCGCTATCTAGACCTACTAAACGCAAGAGAAACCAAATTTGTTTTTGACCACGATAAGCGGCTCTATGAACGCGGGTGGAGTTTTGGCGGCGCAAATATTCCTCAGGGACGTCGTAACGAAGCCAATCCCTGGTCCGTCCAATAATCTGGACATGTTCCGGCAGTAAGCCCACCTCCTCGTGCAATTCGCGGTACATAGCCTGTTCAGGGCTTTCACCATGCTGAATCCCGCCCTGCGGGAACTGCCACGAATGCTGCCCAACGCGTTTTCCCCAGAAAACCTCGTTACGGCTGTTGAGGAGGACAATGCCGACATTCGGGCGATACCCTTCACGGTCAAGCATGATCGTGCCTCAAATCCTTTAAAATCAATGATTTGATTATATCCATACATGAAAGCCTCACAATCATTTCTTGCCACGCTCAAAGAAGCCCCCTCTGATGCTGAGGTGGTTTCGCACAAACTCATGGTGCGAGCAGGTTTAATTCGCAAGTTAAGCGCTGGCGTCTACAACTATTTGCCTTTGGGTTTGAAAGTGATTCGCAAGGTGGAAAACATCATTCGCGAAGAAATGAACCGTGCTGGCGCCATCGAATTGCTAATGCCAATGATTCAGCCAGCTGAATTATGGCAAGAGACGGGTCGCTGGGAAAAGATGGGCCCAGAGTTGCTGCGCATCAAAGATCGCCACGATCGTGATTTCTTAATTCAGCCAACCTCTGAAGAGGTGATTACTGATTTGGCTCGAAATGAGATTAAGAGTTATAAACAGCTGCCAGTGAACTTCTATCAAATTCAAACCAAGTTCCGTGATGAGCGTCGCCCTCGTTTTGGCATCATGCGTGGTCGTGAGTTCAGCATGAAAGATGCTTACTCATTTGATCGCGATACTGAAGGCTTAAAAAAGTCTTATCAAATCATGTTTGATGCATACACCCGCATCTTCAAACGTATGGGTTTACAGTTCCGCGCAGTAACTGCAGATAATGGCGCGATTGGCGGATCCGGTAGTCAAGAGTTCCATGTGATTGCCGATACTGGTGAGGATGCGATTGTCTATTGCCCTGATTCAGGCTACGCCGCGAACTTGGAAGCGGCAGAATCATTAGCGTTGATCGCTAGTCGTGCTGCAGCATCTGCGGCAATGAGTAAGGTGCCAACACCGGATAAAACAAACTGTGCCGATGTAGCAAAGTTCTTAAATATTCCGATTGAGTCTACCGTTAAATCATTATTGTTTGCTGCAGATCAAGAAAGTGGCCCCGCAAAACTCTTTCTGTTATTGGTGCGCGGAGATCACGAGCTCAATGAGGTAAAGGCTAGCAAGATTCCTGGCATGGCCGAATCTCGTTTTGCTACCGAAGCAGAAATCAAGCAAGCTTGTAATGCGCCTGCAGGTTACTTAGGCCCCGTTGGAGTGAGTGCTGATGTGACCGTAGTTGCTGATCGCACCGTTGCCAATATGGCAGATTTTGTTTGTGGCGCAAATGATGCCGGGCATCATTTAACTGGTGTCAATTGGGGTCGCGATTTGCCGGAGCCTTTGGTATTGGATATTCGTAATGCCGTCATTGGTGATCCTTCTCCAGATGGCAAAGGTGTTGTTGATATATGCCGCGGCATTGAAGTGGGTCACGTATTCCAATTGGGCACACGCTATTCAGAAGCGATGGGATGCACCTACTTAGATCAGCAAGGTAAAGCTCAGCCCATGGTGATGGGTTGCTATGGTATTGGTGTAACGCGCTTGCTTGGTGCCGCTATCGAGCAAGGACATGATGAAAAGGGCATTATCTGGCCTATCTCAATGGCACCATTTGAGGTGGTCATCTGCCCAATGGGTTACGAAAAGTCAGAAGCGGTGAAGGCTGCATGCGACCAATTGCATGACGAGCTATTGGCAGCAGGTGTCGATGTCATTCTAGATGACCGCAATGAGCGTCCAGGGGCGATGTTTGCAGACTGGGAGTTAATCGGGGCACCATTCCGAGTAGTGGTTGGTGATCGTGGTTTGGCAGATGCTCAAGTGGAATTCAAAGGACGCACTGACGCTGAGTCTCAAAATATTCCATTAGCGCAAATTAAAGATAAAGTGATTGCCGCAGTTCAAGCAGCCAAACAATCTATCTCTTAAGTTTTATTTTCGGATTTAATTATTTTTTGAAGAGTCCGCCAATACCCTTGGCGGCTCCTTTTGCAGCCATGCTTGCCATGGTGCGCGCCATTTTTCCACCTTTAAATTGCTTCATCATGGTTTGCATTTGCTCAAACTGAGCAAGCAGGCGATTAATTTCTTGAACTTCCACACCGGAGCCTGCAGCAATACGACGTTTGCGACTGGCTTTGAGCAGTTCTGGCTTTCTGCGTTCTTGAGGGGTCATGCTGTCAATAATTCCACGCATGCGCGTGGTTTGTTTATCGGCATTACTTAAATTAGTTTTAGAGGCGGCTTGTGCCATCTGACTTGGCAATTTATCCATCAGGCTGGCCATGCCACCCATCTTTTGCATTTGCATTAACTGATCGCGGAAGTCTTCAAGATCAAAACCACCCTTAGAAATCTTGCTGGCTAATTTTTCTGCTTTAGCAACATCAACGTGCTGTTGAGCTTGCTCGACCAGGGCCAGAATATCGCCCATACCCAAGATGCGGTTAGCCATGCGTTCTGCATCAAACGCCTCTAGGCCATCCATCTTTTCGGCGACACCAATAAATTTGAGCGGTACACCGGTTACTTGGCGAACGGAGAGTGCTGCGCCGCCACGAGAGTCGCCATCTAACTTCGTGAGAATCACACCGGTTAATGGCAGCGCTTCGTGGAAGGCCTTGGCAGTATTGACCGCATCTTGACCGAGCATTGCATCTACCACGAATAAGGTTTCAATTGGGTTGAGGCTGGCATGCAAGGTTTTGATTTCTTGCATCAGCGCTTCATCAATACCAAGGCGACCTGCGGTATCCACCAGCACTACGTCGAAATAATGGCGCCTTGCCCAGTCAAGTGCGGCAAGCGCGATGTCATTTGGTTTTTGACTAATGTTGCTTGGGAAAAACTCAGCACCAACTTGTTTGGTAACGGTTTCTAATTGCTCAATCGCTGCTGGACGATAGACGTCACAAGAAACCGTGAGAACTTTCTTCTTCTTTTTCTCTTGCAACCACTTTGCCAGTTTCCCGACGGAGGTGGTTTTACCCGCGCCTTGTAAACCCGCCATCAATATCACTGCAGGTGGCTGGGTTGCTAAATTGAGTTCGCCGCTTTGATTGGTATCGCCCCTCATTACTTGGGCTAGCTCGCGTTGGACTACGCCAACCAATGCTTGACCAGGACTCAGGCTGCCAACCACTTCCTCGCCAAGGGCTTTAAATTTAATTTGTTCCAGCAAAGACTTCACTACAGGCAGTGCTACGTCAGCCTCTAATAAGGCTAAACGGATTTCCCGCAGCATTTCTGCGGTATTGGCTTCAGTGAGGCGGGCTTGACCCCGCATTGTTTTAACAACGCGAGATAGGCGGTCGGTGAGGTTTTCTAGCATTTATCGATTAGACTTTCCAGATGGATATTTTAGGTTACTCAAGTTCCGGTTGGCTCCCTTCCGCACTTTATTTAGCGCTTTTGCTTGTTTTGAGCTTCAAAGCCAAGAGCGGCGTGGAGTCTCGGCTCTCAAGCGCCCTTGTGCAGGCCGCTATTTTTGTGATTTTGGTGATTCATGGGGTGCAACTGCATGACTCCGTATTCACCCCTCAAGGCTTCGTATTTGGTTTTGCGCAAGATTTGTCTTTGATTGCTTGGGTTGGCCTAGCTTTTTACTGGTTCCAATCTTGGTTTTTGCCTATTTCAAGTTTGCGTTGGATGGCCTTAATGTTTGCGCTTGTTTGCGCATTTCTTCCTCACTTATTTCCCGGTGTTTTGATATCGCCTAAGGCTGTTTCGGATCCCTGGTTTAAAGGCCATTTTGTTGTGGCAACAGTCGCAGTGGGTCTATTAAGTTTGGCGGCCATGCACGCCATGCTCATGAGTGTGCAAGACCGCGCTTTACATCGTCAGCTAGCCATTATTCCTAATAGCCGTTTTGCGCATTGGCTCGAAGACCTTCCACCACTAATGACCATGGAAAGCCTCCTGTTTAACTTGCTCTACGTTGGTTTTGCATTATTGAGTTTGACAGTCTTCTCCGGTTTACTCTTTTCTCAAACGCTGTTTGGTAAGCCACTAGTGTTTGATCACAAAACTATTTTTGCTTTGATATCGTGGTTTTTATTTGCTGGCTTACTGCTGGCTCGCTGGCGAGTGGGCTTGCGCGGCAGAGCAGCCATTCGCTGGGTATTAAGTGCTTATACGGCTTTACTGCTTGCTTATGTAGGCAGTCGCTTTGTGCTTGAAGTTATTTTGCAGAGAACATAATTCTTGTTTAAGTGGCTTTTATTATTTGCAGGCGCTGGCCTTGTTTATCTTTGGATTAAAGGTAAAAAGCAGGCTAAGCGCAATGCAGAAAATCCTCCAAAACCCAATAAAAATAAGGCTGAGAAGGCTGTTGGTCCTGAGGCTATGGTGCAGTGCCAGTATTGCAAAGTACATCTTCCACAATCAGAGGCAATTAGTCATGACGGACGTTTTTATTGTTCGAAAGATCATTTTCATGAGTTGGATTCAGAAGGTTGGATTGGTGATGCGCAGTGGCGTATTTCACCCAACCAAGATGTCAGGCCTGAAAATATTCAGCCCGACTTAGCGGTGATTCATCACATTAGCCTTCCGCCCGGGGAATTCAGGCAGCGAGAATCCAGTAAGTACATCGTGGATTTTTTTCAAAACAAGCTAAACCCAAATGAACATGCCTATTTTGCGGAGATTGCTGCTCAAAAGGTCTCCAGTCATTTTTTGATTACACGCTCTGGAGCTTTGGTACAGTTTGTGCCCACTCAAAAAAAGGCATGGCATGCCGGGGCCTCTGAATTTCTGGGCAGGGAAAAATGCAATGACTTCTCTATTGGTATTGAATTAGAGGGCGATGGTGATACGCCATTTGAGCCCACTCAATATCAAGTATTGGCCAACCTTATTCAGAAATTGACAAGTACTTATCCTGATTTGCAATTTGCTGGACATAGCGACATCGCCCCCGAGCGAAAAACAGATCCTGGAATATTTTTTGATTGGAAAAAGTTCCAAAAAGAGACAGGAATTTCCGCCAAAAAACTGCCATACGGGCTGGACCCTCGGTAAGCTTTTTTTGTATGTGAGCGTACGCTTACTTTTACAGCCTTTGTCTAAAAAGGGCAAAAAAATCCGCACCAAAATGACCCCAAAATTAGGGGAAAACTTAGTAAAAGTACTAGTAAATATTTGTAATAAATAGCTTACCAAATACTAAATATTTCCCTATACTTAGTGCCTAATGCACTTCAAGACACTAGATGTAGTGTTTGAATCCAGCAATACCCCATTGTTTTTTAACGATATTTTGTCCAAATAACTATATATAGACGCAGGAGCAACATGACATACGCTAATCCACAAACAGCAGGCCAACCAACTGGTGCTAATAATCCAGGAATGAGTCCTGCAGGAGCTATTAACCAAGCTCCTTCTGCCGGTTTTGTTGCCGGTGGTGTTGGTGGTACTCAGGCAACCCAATTGTCTGATTACAAAATTATTCGCCGCAACGGATCAGTTGTTGCGTTTGAACCATCCAAAATTGCCATTGCTGTAACTAAGGCGTTTTTAGCAGTTAATGGCGGCCAGGGCGCCGCTTCTGCACGTGTGCGTGAACAAGTAGAGCAATTGACTCACTCTGTTGTGCGTGCATTGTTGCGTAGTCGTCCAAATGGCGGCACTTTCCACATTGAAGATATTCAAGATCAAGTTGAATTGGCTTTGATGCGTAGCGGAGAGCACAACGTTGCTCGCGCGTATGTTCTTTATCGTGAAAAGCGCAACCAAGAACGTGCTGCTCAGCAAGAAGTTTCGCAAGAAGCACAAACAGCTAATCAGGCTGGTGAGTCCGGTATTAAAGTGACTGATAACGGTGTTGAGAAGTGGCTGGATATGGCTGCTTTGCGTACCGTCATCGAAGCTGCCTGTGAGGGGTTAGGCACGCATATTGATGCCACCCCAATCATTACTGAAACCATTAAGAATTTGTACGATGGCGTGCCAATGGCGCAGGTGTATGACTCTGCGATTTTGGCTTCACGTACTTTGATTGAAAAAGATCCTGCGTATAGCCAAGTAACAGCGCGCATCTTGATGCACGTGATTCGTAAAGAAATTTTTGGCAAGGAAGTATTACAAGGTGATACTCAAGCTGAGTACAGCACCTATTTCGCTAAGTACATCAACGAAGGTATTTCTGCGGAGTTATTGGACCCACGTATGCGTGAGTTCGACTTGCCACGCTTGGCTGCAGCCTTGAATGCGAGTCGTGACTTGCAGTTCAATTACCTCGGTTTGCAAACTTTGTATGACCGCTATTTCTTGCATATTGAAGAGCGTCGTATTGAAATGCCACAGGCATTCTTTATGCGTGTTGCAATGGGCTTGGCTTTGAATGAGATGGATCGTGAACGTCGTGCTATCGAGTTCTATGAAATCCTCTCTACTTTTGATTTCATGTCCAGCACGCCAACATTGTTCAATTCAGCCACAACCCGTCCACAGCTCTCAAGCTGCTACTTGACGACTGTGGATGATGACCTTGATGGCATCTACGAAGCATTGAAAGAAAATGCTTTGTTATCTAAATTTGCTGGCGGCTTGGGTAACGACTGGACCAATGTTCGTGCATTGGGTAGTCACATCAAAGGCACTAACGGTAAGTCACAAGGTGTCGTGCCATTCTTGAAAGTGGTGAATGACACTGCTGTTGCTGTTAACCAAGGTGGTAAGCGTAAGGGCGCGGTTTGCGCCTACTTGGAAACATGGCACTTAGATATTGAAGAATTCTTGGAGTTGCGCAAGAACACCGGCGATGATCGTCGTCGTACACATGACATGAACACTTCTAACTGGATTCCAGACTTGTTCATGAAGCGCGTGATGGAGGGTGGCGATTGGACATTATTCTCACCATCCAATACCCCTGACTTGCATGACAAATTTGGTAGAGCCTTTGAAGAAGCTTATGTTGCTTATGAGCAAAAAGCTGACCGTGGCGAATTGAAGCCATTCCGCCGTATTCCGGCGCAGCAATTGTGGCGCAAGATGCTTGGCATGTTGTTTGAAACTGGCCACCCATGGATCACTTTCAAAGACCCTTGCAACATCCGTAGCCCACAGCAGCATATTGGTGTGGTGCACTCTTCTAACCTCTGTACTGAGATCACCCTCAATACCAACGAGACTGAGATTGCGGTTTGTAACTTGGGTTCTGTGAACTTAACTGCTCATATGACTACCGATGCCAATGGCAAGATGATTTTGGATCACGAGAAGCTCCAAAGAACCGTGCGCACTGCAATGCGTATGCTGGATAACGTGATTGATATCAACTACTACGCAGTTGCTAAGGCTCGTAACTCAAACTTAAAGCACCGTCCAGTTGGTATGGGCATCATGGGCTTCCAGGATTGCTTGCATATGCAGCGCATTCCTTACGCTAGCGATGAGGCTGTGAAGTTTGCAGATTCTTCTATGGAAGCGGTTTGCTACTACGCTTATCAAGCATCCAATGAGTTGGCTGAAGAACGTGGCGTTTACAGTACCTACAAAGGCTCCTTATGGGATCGCGGCATCCTCCCGCAGGATTCAGTAGCAATGTTGGCAGCTGAGCGCGGCGGCTACGTAGAAGTAGACAACTCCTCCACTATGGACTGGAGTGGTTTGCGTGCACGTATTAAGCAACACGGTATGCGTAACTCGAATTGCGTGGCAATTGCGCCAACTGCAACGATTTCAAACATCATTGGTGTTTCCGCTTGTATTGAGCCTACATTCCAGAACTTGTTTGTGAAATCCAACCTTTCCGGGGAATTCACAGTGGTTAACGAGTACTTGGTGCGTGATTTGAAGGATCGCGGCCTCTGGGATGAAGTCATGATTGCCGATTTGAAGTACTTTGATGGCACTTTGTCTAAGATCGATCGTATTCCTCAGGATTTACGCGATTTATATGCAACAGCGTTTGAAGTTGAGCCAACTTGGTTGGTTGAAGCTGCTTCCCGCCGTCAAAAGTGGATCGATCAAGCTCAATCACTCAATATTTACATGGGCGGCGCTTCTGGTAAGAAACTGGACGACACCTATAAGTTGGCTTGGTTGCGTGGCTTGAAGACTACTTATTACCTCCGCACTATGGCAGCAACCCACGTTGAGAAATCAACTGTTGCTAGTGGCCAGCTGAACTCAGTTTCTAGTGGCGGCGGTGTAAATGGTACTGATGCTACTGCTGCGGGCGCTGCTGGTGGAGTCGAAGCTGATGGCCCAGTTTGCACAATGCGCCCAGGCGACGCTGGTTTCGAAGAATGTGAAGCATGCCAATAAGCCATTCGCTTATTGGCCATAAATAGAAGAATCAGGAGAAAGTTATGTTGAATTGGGAAGAGGAAGTTGCTCCAGCACTAGCGAAAGCTGGTCTTGCACCGCAGCCGGTTGCAGTGGAGCCACAACGTCCACAGCCAGATCAAGTGGCAATGGCACCACAAGCTGCAGCACCTGCGCCAGTAGCGGCCGCTAATGTATCTGGCGGCGCAGCCTTGCGTGTAAATGCTGCTGATAAGCGCGTGATTAATGCTAAGACTGACGTAAATCAGTTAGTTCCATTTAAGTACAAATGGGCTTGGGAGAAGTATTTGGCAGGTTGTGCAAACCACTGGATGCCACAAGAGATCAATATGAATCGCGATATTGCGCTTTGGAAAGATCCAAATGGTCTGACCGAAGATGAGCGTCGCATTATTAAGCGCAACCTTGGTTTCTTTACGACTGCTGATTCTTTGGCTGCAAACAACATTGTTTTGGGTACTTATCGCCACATTACTGCCCCAGAATGCCGTCAATACCTATTGCGCCAGGCTTTTGAAGAGGCAATTCATACCCACGCGTACCAATATATTGTGGAATCTTTGGGCTTAGATCAGTCTGAAATCTTTAATGCGTACAACGAGATTGAGTCAATTCGTGCCAAAGATGAGTTCTTGATTCCTTATATTGATGTGCTTACTAACCCAAATTTCAAGACTGGCACGCTTGAAGCTGACCAAACTTTGCTCCGATCACTAATTGTTTTTGCTTGTGTGATGGAAGGTTTGTTCTTTTATGTTGGTTTTACGCAAATACTTGCAATGGGTCGTCAAAACAAAATGACGGGTGCTGCTGAGCAGTATCAATACATCCTTCGCGATGAGTCTATGCACTGCAATTTTGGTATCGATTTGATTAACCAAATCAAGCTGGAGAACCCGCAGTTATGGACTTCCGCGTTCAAAGACGAGATCAAATCGATCTTCGAAAAAGCGGTCGAATTAGAGTACCGTTATGCCGAAGATACGATGCCTCGCGGAGTGCTCGGATTGAACGCTCCGATGTTCAAAGGGTACCTAAGATACATTTGTAATCGCAGATGTTTGCAAATAGGACTTGACGCGATGTTCCCAAATGAAGAGAATCCATTTCCATGGATGTCAGAAATGATTGATCTGAAAAAAGAACGAAACTTTTTTGAGACACGCGTTATTGAGTATCAAACCGGTGGTGCGCTTAGTTGGGAGTAGTTGGGTAAGTAATGAAGCGCATAACTGGCTAAATAGGAGATTAGACGGTTGGATAGTTTTAGAAGTCAGCAAAACCAGACTCAAATCCGAAAACCCTTGCTCAAGGGTGCCTGGGCTATTCTCTCTATTTTTTCCAGCACATTTAAGAAGCCGTTGTCCTTCGGGGCCACGGCTTTTTTTCCAGGATTCATTAGCGTGCAGCACTTAGCATCAAGCCGCGCGCCGATGAATGGCTCGCTCGTCAGATCCAAGAGGTTGCAAAACCAGGCGGAAATGAGTGGTCGGGTCTTCTTAATGTAGTTTGTACTAATCCTCACGTGAAGGAGCAATACTATGGCAACTGCCAAGAAAAAACCTGCTGCAAAGAAACCAGCTGCTAAGAAAAAAGTAGCTGCTAAGAAGCCTGCTGCTAAAAAAGTAGCTAAAAAGAAGCCTGCTGCTAAGAAAAAAGTAGCTGCTAAGAAGCCTGCTGCTAAAAAAGTAGCTAAAAAGCGTCCTGCTGCTAAAAAAGCTGCGGCTAAAAAGCCAGCTGCTAAAAAAGTAGCTAAAAAGCGTCCTGCTGCTAAGAAAAAAGCTGCGGCTAAAAAGCCTGCTGCTAAAAAAGCTGCAAAAAAGGTTGCTAAAAAGCGCGTAGCAAAAAAAAAGTAAGTAAGCCTGCTGCGAAGAAAGCGGGCTCTGCTGTAAAAAAGCCCGCGGCTAAGAAAGCTGCACCAGCGACTAGTGCGTTGAATCCTGCCGCTGCTTGGCCCTTCCCAACTGGCACACGTCCTTAATTGGACGGGTGTTACTAGAAGGGGTCTCTCACGAGACCCCTTTTTTTATTTCCTAAATTTGGATGACTCGGACTGGAGTCGGAGAGGTGTTTAGAAGCTGAAGCCAAAAGCCGTTTTAAATTGCTCGGCGATCTGATCTTTGCTGAGTTGGTGATTTTGTGGTCCTTGGTGGGTAATTTTGATTGAACCCATGAGACTGGCTAGGCGACCGGTAGTTTCCCAATCCATGCCATTTTCCAGTCCAAACAGTAAACCACCCCGGAATGCGTCACCGCAACCAGTTGGATCAACCACTTTCGCTGCTGGTACAGGTGGAATGGCAATGCATTTGCCTTCAAAGTAGATGTCAGCACCTTCAGCACCCTTGGTAACGATGAGCGCTTTAACGCGTTCAGCTACTTTTGCCAAACTTAAACCCGTTCTTTGAGAAAGCATTTCCCCTTCATAGTCGTTTACGGCAAGATAGCTCGCGATGTCAACGAGCTCTAGGAGCTCTGGACCATTAAACATTGGCAAGCCTTGGCCTGGATCAAAAATAAATGGAATATTGGCATTAGCCAACTGATGGCAATGCTCCCACATACCTTGGCGACCATCGGGAGCAACAATTCCTAATTTAGCCTCACCTTTAGCGTTCTTACTGCGCTCAGCTATCACGGCTGATACTTGGTTGAGGTGTGACTCGCCCATTGCTCCTGGATGAAAAGCTGTAATCTGATTATTGGCCTGATCGGTTGTGATCATTGCTTGTGCGGTAAAAGCATTCTGGATCTGGCGAATATGGCTGGCATCAATTTGAAGCTGTTCAAGACGTGTCATGTAGGGGGCGGCATCTCCTCCAACGGTCGCCATGATGATGGGGTCGCCACCCAAAAGGTTAAGGTTGTAGGCAATATTGCCAGCACAACCACCAAACTCTCGACGCATTGTCGGAACCAGGAAGGCTACGTTCAGGATGTGAATTTGCTCAGGCAGAATCTGATCGGCAAATTTGCCTTCAAAGTTCATGATGGTGTCGTAGGCAATAGAGCCACAGATCAAGCTAGCCATAAATTACTTTCTTTATAGAAATAGGAGGTAAAGGTGATGTTAATCAATGGATTTAAGGGTAAAGCACCCGCACGCGATAGCCTGCAGCATTGGGTGGCAAGTTGATTGGTAATTCAATCTGTAATAGCTCACCTGAAGGAATACCTTTTTTCAAAACGTCTGGATGCGTGTCTTGCCAAGTTTGAGGAATCCACTCTTGCGGAGAAAATTGCAGTGATTTGATTTCAGATTCTTCTGCATCTGTCAGAGTAATTTCTAAATTTGGCGGTAAAACAGCAATCGCAAGACGATTTTGTATTTCAACTTGCAATAGAGATTGATTTGCGGGGCTTTTAAGGCCTTCTCGCACGTTTTCTGGTGAAAGTGCAGCTGAAGTTATTTTCCAGGCAGCAAAATCGCTTACAGCGCGATCTAGACATCCTAGTGCGCTACAAAGTTTTGCATCAATACGCTGTAAAACTTGAAATGCGTTTACAGAAATCGCATGAGATGTTCCATCCACGCGTGGTGCGACTGCAGGAAGTAATGCATTTCTCGATAAATGCTCTCCAAAAACAAGTAAGAGCACCAAGAAAACAGCGTAAAGAGCTAACTTAAAACTTTTTTTTTGAGCAGGTGCAACAAAAGCAGTATCTGTACCGCTCTGTTTATCTTTGTTTAGGGTGCCATGCAAGCAAACCCAACCTTCGCTCTCTTTCCAGACTGAGAGTTTGAGCCATTGACTATATGTGGCAATGACCTCTTCAGCTTGGCGGGCAAGCACTCCCGATAAAACAATGCGTCCGCCTAATTTCATCTTATTTACCAGTGCAGGTGCAAGCACTTGCAGTGGGTTGGCCAAAATATTAGCCATCACGATGTCGTATTTGGTCTCAGCGGCGAGTTCAACCGCACCTTCGTTTGGCAGAACAAAGCGAATGGTGGTGTTATTGATTTCTGCATTGCTACGGGCTGCAACCATGGCTTGGGGGTCGATATCAGTACCGACGACGGGATTGCAACCCAGCTTTGCCGCAGCAATTGCCAAAATTCCTGAGCCACAGCCGTAATCCAAGAGGCTTTGGTTTTGTAAATTACCTTGTTGTTCAAGCCAAAGTAGGCATAAATGCGTAGTGGGATGACTGCCTGTACCAAAGGCAAGTCCAGGATCAACAGCAAGACAAATCGCATTCGGATCACTTGGCGCATCGTGCCATGAAGGTACTACCCAAATGCGTTCACCAATCTGAATGGGGGCAAATTGACTTTGCGTAAGTCTGACCCAATCTTGTTCTTCAACCGTCTTTTCTTGAGGAGGCGCTAACTGGAAGCCGGCCTCTTTAAGGGATTCCAGCAACTCAGGAATAAACTCTGCGGAACCCGATGCATCAATATCGGGATTAAAGAGAGCGGTTACAGCGGATCGATCCCAGGCTTGTACTTCTGGAGAAAGTCCCGGCTCTCCATAGAGAGGGTTTTCATCGTATCCGCCAGCGGCGTCGTCTTCAACAGTGACTGATAGGGCGCCCAATTCCAAAAGCGCATCACCCAGAGGTTCTGCGATTTCAGCTGCTACCGTGAATACCAGCTCACGATAAGACATCGGGCGCCTGCATTAATTAGGATTTACCGCGACTTGCAGCTTGCTCTTCTAAGCGATGCTCCAAGTAATGAATGCTGGTACCGCCTTCAATGAAGTTGGGATCAAGCATCAGTTCACGATGAAGTGGCACGTTGGTTGTAATTCCATCAATCACCATTTCGGACAAAGCAATTTGCATACGACGAATGGCTTGCTCGCGAGTATTGCCGTAAGAAATGAGTTTGCCAATCATAGAGTCGTAATTGGATGGCACTACATAACCGCTATAAGCATGTGAGTCGACGCGAATGCCAGGACCGCCCGGCATATGGAATGAACCAATCTTGCCTGGGCTTGGAGTGAATTTGAATGGATCTTCAGCATTTAAGCGGCACTCAATGGCATGTCCACGGAAAACGATATCTTTCTGGCGATAACTGAGTTTTAGGCCAGCAGTAATACGAATCTGCTCTTGAACAATGTCCACGCCCGTAATCATTTCAGTAACCGGGTGCTCTACTTGAACACGGGTATTCATCTCAATGAAGAAGAACTCACCATTTTCATAAAGGAATTCGAATGTGCCTGCGCCGCGGTAGCCAATCTTGCGACAAGCTTCTGCACAACGCTCGCCAATTTTGGCGATTAGACGGCGATCAATGCCGGGTGCCGGAGCTTCCTCAATCACTTTTTGGTGACGACGCTGCATGGAGCAATCGCGTTCACCCAGCCAAATCGCGTTGCCATGGGTATCAGCCAGAATTTGAATCTCTACGTGTCGAGGTTTTTCTAAAAACTTCTCCATATAGACTTCTGGGTTGCCAAAGGCGCGACCAGCTTCTTCGCGAGTCATATTCACCGCATTGATTAAGTGCGCTTCTGTGTGAACCACGCGCATACCGCGTCCACCACCACCACCAGCCGCTTTAATAATGACTGGGTAGCCTACTTTTTTTGCTGCTGCAACGATCTCTTTTGGATTATCAGGAAGAGCACCTTCAGATCCGGGAACGCAAGGCACACCCGCTTTAATCATGGCGCGTTTAGCAGAAACCTTGTCACCCATTAAACGAATAGATGCTGCCGTAGGCCCGATAAAGGCAAAGCCAGATTTCTCAACGCGTTCAGCAAAGTCTGCGTTTTCGGAAAGGAAGCCATACCCAGGATGGATTGCTTCTGCATCAGTTACTTCTGCTGCAGAAATAATCGCTGGCATATTGAGATAGCTTAGCGGAGACGGCGCTGGTCCAATGCACACCGCTTCATCAGCGAGCCTCACATACTTGGCTTCTTTATCTGCGGTTGAATACACCACCACAGTTTTAATTCCCAACTCGCGGCATGCGCGTTGGATGCGGAGAGCAATTTCTCCCCGATTGGCAATCAGAATCTTATCGAACATGTCGGCTCTGAGTTAAGTAACGGTGAATTGGAATAGATCTAAGTTGATCTATTAGGCGATGATGAAAAGAGGTTGGTCAAATTCAACACCTTGACCGTTTTCACACAGAATTTCTTTGATCACACCTGCTTTTTCAGACTCAATTTCATTGAGCAACTTCATTGCTTCAATAATGCAAAGGGTTTGACCTACTTTGACGGTATCGCCAATGCTGACGAAGTTTGGAGACTCTGGATTTGGTGCTCGATAGAAAGTGCCCACCATTGGGGACTTCGCAACAAAACCAGTTTCAGTAGCGGGAGCTTCAACAGCCGCTACTGGGGCAGGAGAATTAGGAACTGGGGCAGCCTGAAGAGATGGTGCTGGCGCCGGATTGGCATAAACCATTTGGCCAGCAGGAGCTGGAGATCCGGCGTTGACGATGCGAACGCGATCTTCACCTTCATTTACTTCTAACTCAGAAATACCTGATTCAGAGACTAAGTCGATCAAGGTTTTTAGTTTTCTCAGATCCATACGAGTGCTTCCTCTCTTGTAATTCTTTAAATAGATTTACTTCTTTAGACGTGTAATAGCTGCTTGGAGTGCTAATTCATAGCCAATTGCGCCAAGCCCACAAATAACTCCCGTCGCAATATCAGACAAGTAGGAGTGCTTGCGGAATTCTTCGCGCTGGTGAATATTGGATAAATGAATTTCAATAAATGGAATGGCTACACCGGCTAGAACATCCCGAAGGGCAACGCTAGTGTGGGTAAAAGCACCTGGGTTAATGATGATGAAATCAACACCATCTACTTTTGCCTTTTGAATGCGATCAATTAATTCACCTTCATGATTGCTTTGATAGGTGTCCAAATCAATAGACTGAGCTTTGGCTAGTTCACCCAGCCTTTGATGAATGTCTTCCAGAGTCGTTTTGCCGTAAACATCGGGTTCACGGGTGCCTAATAGGTTTAGGTTTGGGCCCTGAATTACGAGAATTGAAGCTTTTTTCGACATAGATCCCTGTTTTTAGAGGCAGTTAAGCGTTAATTGACGATCTGGGCTTTCCGCCCTACATACAACTTCATGCTCGATTGCTTATGAAGGGAAGTATACCTTCATAAGATAGATAGAAAGCCAAAAAATTGCCTCAAAAATAGGAATTTTCTGAACTTTTAAATGCAGATATTGAAAAATAATGAATATATTACCTAAAATTTAGGCGAAGGCAGATCAAAAATGAGTCGTTAAAATTACCTAAAATTCATTATAAAGCTGATTTAATTGCACTTCTGAGCTCATCTTCGCTTATTTTTCCTAATTTGCTGTAATTTGACTTGCCTTTGGCATTAATGATGATGGTGTAGGGAAGGGCGCCTTGAGAATTGCCCATTTGCTTTGAAAGAGCGCTGCCTTGCAAACCACCAATCATGATGGGGTAGCTAACTGGGGTTTTTTCGAGAAATTCACGAATGTTAGAGGGAGAATCGATACCGATGCCGACAAATAAGACATTTTGCTGCAAAAATTCTTGCTGAAGCTTATCTAAAGTGGGCATTTCTTCAACACAAGGAGGGCACCAGGAGGCCCAAAAGTTCACTACCAGGACTTTTCCTTGCCATTCTTGGGTATTGGCAGTTTTTCCATCCGGAGTTTGCCAGGGGTTATCAAAAAAAGCTTTTACGGCTGGATCGCTAGCCAACCCAGTTTTATAAATCCATTGTGAGGTCAGCACCCCTCCAGTAAGCGCTATGAGGCCTGTTAGGGCAATCATGATCCATTGTCTGCGGTTCACTGCAACTCCTTCGCTAAAATTCGTTAATGCATATACATATCTTGGGCATTTGCGGTACTTTCATGGGCGGCATTGCCGCAATCGCCAGGCAGGCTGGACACCGCGTTACAGGCTGCGATGCCAACGTATATCCACCAATGAGTACGCAGCTTGAAGCACAAGGCATCGAACTGATTGAGGGATTCTCACCCGAGCAATTATCTCAGTTTGAGACCATGCCTGATTTATTCGTGATTGGCAATGTGGTTTCACGCGGCAATCCGTTAATGGAGGCAATTCTGAATCAAGGTCTGCCCTATATTTCTGGTCCGCAGTGGTTGGGTGAGCAAGTTTTATATGGCAGACATGTTTTAGCTGTTGCTGGCACACATGGCAAGACGACTACTTCGGCGATGCTGACTTGGATTTTAGAATTCAACGGCTATAAACCAGGATATCTCATTGGCGGCGTGCCTTTGAACTTCACGGTATCTGCGCGTTTGGGTGAAAGTAAATATTTTGTAATCGAGGCGGATGAATACGACACTGCATTCTTTGATAAGCGTAGTAAGTTTGTGCACTATCGCCCACGTACCGCCCTATTAAATAATTTGGAATTTGATCACGCTGATATTTTTGCTGACCTTGCTGCAATCGAAACCCAGTTTCACCATTTAGTACGTACCGTACCTGGTGATGGCTTATTGGTAGTAAATGGCGAAGAGCCAGCATTAGCAAGTGTGATTACACGTGGTGCTTGGGCCCCTGTAGAGCGCTTTGGCCAAGAGCTTGCAAATGAATGGTCCTTAATTTCGCAAGAGAATGACGGATTTATTGTGCGCAAGTCCGGTAAGGAAGTGGCAACCGTAAAGTGGGCGCCTGATTCTGGGGTGATGGGTCGACACAATCAACTGAATGCGCTTGCTGCGATTGCTTCCGCTAACCACATTGGAATTACTCCAGCGGATTCTGCGCGCGCCTTGTCTGAGTTTAAGAATGTGAAGCGCCGTTTAGAAACGATTGGCGTTGCAAATGACATTACGGTCTACGACGATTTTGCACATCATCCAACAGCAATCACCACAACTGTGGATGGTCTTCGTCGGCGCGTTGGCAAGTCTCGCATCCTGGCGGTATTGGAACCGCGTTCCAATACGATGAAGCTTGGCGTGATGAAAGCTCAACTTCCTGGCAGTCTTGAGGCTGCAGATAAAGTTTTTGCTTATGGCGCAAACTCAGGGAAAGAATCATTAGGGTGGGATTTGGCCGAGGTCTTATCCCCGTTAAACCAGCAGGAACAGGCTAAAGCACAGGCTTTCGATGATCTTGAAGCTTTAGTGAAAGCGGTTGCCCAAGAAGCAAGGCCAGGGGATCATATCTTGGTTATGAGTAATGGCGGATTTGGCGGCGTGCATCAAAAAATATTAAAAGCCATTTCGGCAAAGTAAGAAAATACAGAAAGTAAAAAATGGGCGATAGATTAAAAGACAAAGTAGCCATCATCACCGGTGCCGCTAAAGGCATTGGGTTCGCTACTGCCCAGCGTTTTTCGGAAGAGGGTGCGAAAGTTATCATCACCGATATCAACCAAGAAGCTGTCAATGGAGCGGCCAAACAAGTGGCCAATGCTGAAGGCTACGCAATGAATGTGACTGATCGCGCAAGCATTCAGGCGGTAGTGGATCAGGTAATGCAAAAACATGGACATATTGATATCTTGATTAATAACGCTGGCATCACTCAAGATGCGCGCTTAATTAAGATGACCGAGGCACAGTTTGATACGGTAATTGATGTCAACTTAAAGGGTGTATTTAATTGTACTCAGCTGATTGTTCCGCACATGCTCGAGGCTGGCTCCGGCGCAGTAGTGAATGCATCTAGCGTCGTAGGTCTCTACGGTAATTTTGGCCAAACCAATTACTCGGCTACAAAATTTGGCGTCATTGGTTTTACAAAAACCTGGGCTCGCGAATTAGGCCCTAAAGGTATTCGAGTCAATGCAGTGTGTCCTGGTTTTATCGCCACCGAAATGGTGAAAGCTATGCCAGAAAATATTTTGCAGGATATTGAGAGGCGTAGCTGGTTGGGCCGTCTAGGCACTCCTACAGAAATGGCGAATGTGTATTTGTTCCTAGCTAGCGATGAGGCAAGCTATGTCAATGGTGTGGCACTAGAGGCTAGCGGCGGGATCTCGCTCTAAGCATGAATCTTTTATATGAAGAGGGTGGCGATATTAAGATCGCTACAGTTCAGTCTGCATCTGGTGCGGGAGATGCAGAGTCTTGGCAGGCTACCAGCCTTTCAGGTAAAAAAATCAAACTCAAAGCCAAAGAGGTCTGGCTGCGCTTTGAAAAGCCAGAAGCACAAGCTGCTATGGATGAGGCCAACACACTCAGTGCCGATATTGATTTGCAGTTACTTTGGGATTGTGCGCCTGATGAAGAGTTTGGTTTGGTAGATGTGGCTCAGGAGTACTTTGGATCACAAGTCAGCGTTCCGCAGCAAGTGGCATTAGCCATTGCTTTGCAAGGTGCCCCTGTATTTTTTCGTCGCAAAGGACGTGGCCGCTTTCAGAGGGCGCCACTAGAGCAGCTGCAGGCAGGTCTGGCCGCATTAGAGCGCAAGCAAAAAGAGCTTGAGCAGCAATCGGTTTGGCAACAGGAATTGGTTGATGGAACTTTCCCTGAAACGCTCAAGTCTTCAGCCAAGCAATTACTTTTTTCTCCCGATAAAAATACGTCTGCGTACAAGGCGCTTATTGCTGCCTGTACCGAGACCGGTGAATCTCCAGCTCAACTGATAATTCGTTGTGGCGCAATTGATTCACCCTTGGCTTATCACCAGGGAATGTTTCTTAAAGCGCATTTTCCAAATGGTGCGAATCACAATCCAGCTATTGGGGTTGATCAAGCAGCATATGCATCTGCTATAGCTGAGCTGCCAGTCGCCCAAGTGCAGGCATTTTCAATCGATGATTCCGGTACTACTGAGATTGATGATGCTCTATCAGTCACGCCAATTGAGGGCGGTCATAGGGTGGGCATTCATATTGCGGCTCCAGGATTAGCGATTACTAAAGATGACCCATTGGATCAAGTCGCTCGCAATCGAATGTCAACAGCGTATTTCCCTGGCGACAAAATTACGATGTTGCCTGATTCGGTCATTGAGCAATTCTCATTGGATGAGGGCATGCCAAGACCTGCTTTATCAATCTATGTAGATATTGATGCTCAAGGAGTGGTGAATCGCGAGACCTTGCAGATGCGATCTGAAATGGTCCCAATGGCAGCTAATTTACGCTTAGAGGATATCGAGCATCTTGTGAGTGAAGAAAGTTTGGCGGATGAGTTTGCAAGCTATCCTTATCGCAAAGAATTAGCTATCTTGTGGCGGGCCGCTAAGCATCTTCATGCTGGACGCCAAGAAAAGCGAGTAGCAAATGGTTTGCGGGCTGAGCAATTAGGGCTCATTGACCCCAATGCTTTGGCTAGAGATTTTCATTTCCTAATCCAAGAAGTGGATGGAGTTCAGCGTGTAGAGATCCTACCGCGTCAACGTGGGTCTATTTTGGACACTATTGTTGCTGAATGGATGATTTTCTGTAACAGCGCTTCTGGTCAGCTTCTGGCAGATCACGGTCTTCCTGGCTTATTTAGAACCCAGAAGGGTTGGGGTCCATTGCGTACTCGCATGCAGATCACTCCTGGGCCGCATGAAGGATTGGGCTTGGACTATTACGCTTGGTGTACTTCGCCTTTGCGCCGGTATTCTGATTTAGTCAATCAATGGCAATTAATTGCACTTGCGAAGCATGGCGTCGCCGCCAAAATGGTTGCGCCATTTCCGCCGCGTGATGCAACCCTGATGGGAATTGCGGCTGACTTCGAATCTTGTTACCAGGCTTATGGTGAGTTCCAGGACCGACTAGAGAAATATTGGTGTTTGCGTTGGGTTGTGCAAGACGGTGAATCAAAGACAGTGCATGTTCGTCATTTGAAGGAGGGTATGTCTCGCGTGGAGTTGGTCCCACTACACTTGCCCATTCCTGAATTAGCAACCCATCCCCGCATGACTCGAGCAGAAGTGGTCATTGCTGACGTAGATTTATTGCAACTGAGCGTAGGCGTTCGTGTTTTGGAGATTGAAGCAAAGGCAGAATCCCCTGAAAAGGAATCGGCTGACCAGGGCGTAGATTCTGGGTCAGGAGCATCAGACAATCCAGAAGAAGATGCTAGCCCAAATTAAATCCTTTGAGATTCCATGCCCTGAGAAGCTGGGCAAAGTCTTGCATTACCTTGGCCGCACGTGGAATCGCTACCCGTTTCGTTTTGCCTTATGTGCCTCGATTCTGATTCATATTGTGTTTTTATCATTTCGCTGGGGTATTGGGGAAATTCAGAATCGCAGACTTAATACGCCCTTAAGTGTGGTTTTAGTCAATGCCAGCAATAAAACACCTCCCCTAAAAGCTAGCAAATTAGCTCAAGCTGATTTACAGGGCGGTGGCAAAACAGAGAGTCAAGATGCAACAGCGCTACATCGCGCTCGATTGGGTGCTGAAGCAAGACTTGAAGTTTTGGAGAAACAGCAAAAGCAAATGCTGGCAAAGTTAGATGAACAGCGCAATCGATCTGGCGGTCGTAAGAGTGGTGATGAGCAAAAAATTACTCCTCAACTAAATTCTTTAGAGGCTGAGTTAGCAAAGCGACTCCAGTCAGATGGCAGGGAGCCAAGGCGCAAGGTCTTAACTGGCGCTAATACAAAGGCAGTGAGCTTTGCACATTATTACGATGCCATGCGCCAAAAAATTGAAGCTTATGGCAGTGCTTTTTTCCCCAGGGCGAATGGGCGCCCCTTATATGGCAGCCTAGTGATCGTAGTGAGTGTGGATAACCAGGGAAGGATCACTTCAAATGCTCGGGGTAAAGATGGGCTCTCAATTGGCCGCAGCTCCGGTAATCCTGAGTTAGATCGCCAAGCCCTCGCCATCGTCAGAGCTTCCGCCCCATTTGGCCCTTTTCCTTCAGAAATGCGTAATCAAATCGATGTATTGGATTGGATCTCGACTTTTGAGTTCACGCGGGATGGGATAGATCGTTTAGAGCTACGTCATTAAAGCAATAACTAACTTTATAAATTCGCTTATTCTGTAATCATTATGAGTTCCGTAAATACCACCCCTTTGCATACAGACCCAAGCCTCTTTGCTGGCGTAGATGTCTATGCTGTGGCTGGTAATCCGATTGTTCACAGCAAGTCTCCAGTAATCCATCAACGTTTTGCGGAGCAAGCAAAACAACGAATGCACTATGGGCGTCTACAACCCGAGTTGGAGGCTTTTGCAGAAGTAGCCAAAGCGTTTTTTTCTGCGGGCGGCAAGGGAATGAACGTCACCGTACCATTCAAACTTGATGCACAAAATTTAGCTGATGTATTGACGCCCCGCGCGCAATTGGCAGGCGCGGTCAATACCTTGTGGAAAACAGAGGGCAAAATTTTTGGTGACAATACTGATGGCGCCGGTCTCGTGCGCGATCTTTTAGCGCAAGGCATTGCATTACATAGCGCCCGCATTTTGTTGATTGGCGCTGGTGGAGCTGCGCGCGGTGTGATTGGTCCTTTGTTGGAGCAAGCTCCTAAAGCTCTCATCATTGCAAACCGCTCCAGTGCTAAAGCAGATGAATTGGTTAAGTTATTTGCTGATCTAGCCGCCTCTAAGGAAGTGGCTTTAGAGTCGCGAACATTGGCTGATTTAGAGGATCCTGCAAAAACACAGTACCCATTTGATTTGGTAATTAATGCCACTGCTGCTGGCCTCACGGATGAGTCCCCCTTAAGTTCAATGGCAGTGAGCAATATTTTTGTACCCAGTTCTTTTGCTTATGACATGGTCTATGGCAAAACCACTGCCTTTATGCAGCAAGCTCTTCAACGGGGTGCGCGGGTTAGTGATGGCCTTGGTATGTTGGTCGAGCAGGCGGCTGATGCATTCTTGCTATGGCGAGGTGCGCAGTTGGCAGCCTCTATTGATCCTCGCGTAGTGTTGGCAGAGTTACGTAGTTAAATTATTCTGATGCGCTGGCTTCTTTATCCAGTGAAGTGTTTGCTAGCGGGGCTTATCGCTATGCAAATCTTTTTTGCCCTGCAGATTGCTTTGTGGACTGTTTTAGATCCGAGTAGTACTGCATTCCAGAGGGCAGAGCGTTGGCGCCTATGTTCATGGCATTGGAGTTGCTCAGTGCAATCCCAGTGGGCGCCTTATGACAAGATCTCCAATAATCTCAAGCGCGCAGTGCTGGTCAGTGAAGATGATATCTTCTTTCAGCATAGTGGCGTTCGGGTAGAGGATATGCAAAAAGCTTGGCAGAAGAATCAACAGCAAAATCAGCAAAACACCCAATCAGGCAATAAATCAAAAACAGCTTTGCGAGGTGGTTCAACCATTACGCAGCAGTTGGCAAAGAATTTATTCCTTTCCTCGGAGCAAAACTATTTACGCAAAGGACAAGAGCTCATCATTACGGGGCTTTTAGAGTTAATACTCTCTAAACAGAGATTGTTTGAGATTTATCTCAATTCTGTTGAGTGGGGCGAGGGTGTTTTTGGAGTTGGCGCTGCCTCTAAACACTATTTTGCTATTTCGCCAGCAGTTTTAGACCGAGAGCAGGCTGCGGCTCTAGCTTCTGCCTTGCCTGCGCCAAAGTGTTTTGATAAACAGCAGTATTGCCGTCGAGGAAGTATTAACTACTCTGCTCGCCAAGAATTTATCTTGGAGAATATGGACCGAGTAGCTCTGGCGCCTTATCCAAAGAAATAAGGGCGCTTAGTTTTCTTGGTTATTTATTTGCTGCAGCTCTGAGAGCATCGCGCGTACTCAGGGCAACTGCCCTGGCAGCTTCTGCAAAATCACTTCCAGAGCTGGCGTACAGAATGGCTCGGGAAGAGTTGATGATCATGCCAGTTCCTGGCTTGCCTACAATCTTTCCGGCGCTGACTGTAGCGTCTATATCGCCGCCTTGTGCACCTATACCTGGAATCAACAAAGGCATCTCACCAACAATGGCTCGTACTTTGGCAATTTCCTCTGGGAAGGTGGCTCCGACGACTAGGCTAACCTGACCGGACGTATTCCATTGCTGTGCAGCGAGTTTAGCTACATGCAAATACAGCGGTTCACCATTAGGGGCAATATTCAGAAACTGCAAATCTGACCCGCCAGGGTTTGAGGTCCGGCACAAGACGATGACTCCTTTGCCGGCATGCTTAAGGTAAGGCTCGATCGTGTCAAAGCCCATATAGGGGTTCACAGTTACCGCATCAGCGCCATAGCGATCAAAGGCCTCCAGAGCGTAATGGTCTGCGGTGCTGCCAATATCCCCACGCTTGGAATCGAGAATTACAGGAATATGGGGGTATTTATCTTTGAGATGCTGAATCAGTTTTTCTAGTTGAGCCTCGGCTCTTTGGGAGGCAAAGTAGGCAAACTGGGGTTTAAAGGCACAGACCAAATCCGCAGTCGCGTCAGCGATTTCACGGCAGAACTCATAGATGGCTTCTGGATTCCCTTGTAGGGATGGGGGTAAGCGCTTAGGATCTGGGTCAAAACCAACGCACAGCATGCTGCCTTGGGAAGCCCATGCAGACTGGAGTTGCTGGTTAAAGGTATTTGAGCGAGAGTTCATTGGATTTAGCTTATTTTAGTGAAACTGTGATGTTCTATAGGATAAACTAGCGCACATTCCTTAGGAGTTCACCATGATCAACTTGTTCGTCCTGCAAAATGGCCGCCTCTCTCAAGAGCAAGTCGAAGATCGCAATGAATTGTTGCAATATGCCAATCCTATCTGGATTGACGTGGTTGATCCAGAAGAAGAGGAATTAATCTGGATTAAAGAGGCGTTTGGCGTACTCTTGCCTGAGTTGGATGACTTGGGTGACTTAGAAGCTTCTGCGCGTTACTTTGAAGCAGATGATGGCCACCTCCATATTCGTACCGATTTCTTATTGGATGAAGAAGAAACTTCTCGTAACGTTCGAGTCGCCTTCGTTCTTACCAAGCAAGTATTGTTCTCGATTCATGATGAAGATTTGCCAGTGTTCCGCTTGGTTCGCTTGCGTGCGCGTTTGCGTCCTGGATCAGTAAGTAATGCAAAAGATGTATTGCTAGATTTATATTCAACTGATGCCGAGTACTCTGCAGATGCTTTAGAAGAGGTTTATGAAAACCTGGAACAAGCAGGTAAGCGCGTACTTTCTGACAGCATTAATGATGCTGATGCTGCAGAGGTTTTGGAGACAATTGCAAAAGAGGAAGATACCAACGGACGTATTCGTCGCAATGTGATGGATACCCGTAGAGCCTTATCTTTCCTAATGCGCAGCAAGTTACTCTCCGATGAGCAGCAAGAGGAAGCGCGTCAAATTTTGCGTGATATTGATTCACTCGAAAACCATACTGCCTTCTTGTTCGACAAAATTAACTTCTTAATGGATGCGACCGTTGGTTTCATTAATTTGAATCAATCCAAAATTATTAAGATCTTCTCGGTGGTATCCGTAGCTTTAATGCCGCCAACATTGCTCGCAAGTGTTTGGGGCATGAACTACAAACACATGCCTGAGTTAGATGCGACTTGGGGTTACCCAATGGCGATTGGTGCGATGGTTATTTCTGCGATCATCCCGCTAGGTTATTTCCACAGCAAAGGCTGGATGAAGTAATCGGCGGTTTGGAGTTTCTTTTAGCTTCTGAGTAGAGCAATTAGCTCGGTAAGTGCGAACTCGGTTGCTTGCTCTCTCACCTTTTGACGATCGCCGTCAAAACGCATGGTTTTGGTCTGGGTTTGATTTGCAGTTGCCCAGCCAAACCAAACAGTTCCAACCGGTTTTTCGGGTGTGCCACCAGATGGCCCTGCCACTCCGGTGATGGAGATCGCCACATTGCCCCCCGAATTGATCCTGGCACCCTCGGCCATAGCCCTGGCAACGGCCTCGCTGACTGCCCCATGGGTCTCGATGATCTCTGCTGGCACCCCAAGGCATTCAGTTTTGGCTTCGTTGCTATAGGTAATGTACCCACGTTCAAACCATTCGCTTGATCCCGCCAATTCAGTCAAGGTGGCACAGACCAGTCCGCCAGTACATGACTCGGCCAGCGATACCGTCCAGTTTCTGGAAAGCAAAATTTCAGCTAATGTTTTGGTGAGGTCAGTAGTCTTCATTATTGAATTAAAAACTGTAGCAAAGCAATGACAAGTAGCGTACAAAAGGCAGCCGCAAGATCATCAACCACAATGCCAAAACCACGCCAAGTAATTTGTAAGATGCTGGAGGAATGACTACTATCACCTGCCGAATGTTTAAAGTGACGATCAATTATTCCAATGGGGCCAGGTTTAATTGCATCGAAATAACGGAATAGTGCAAATGCAAGAATCTGCATCCAAATATTCGTTGGCATGATGAAGATGAGGACTAGCCAAAAGGCAACAATCTCATCCCATACAATTCCGCCAAAATCTTTTTTACCAAGCTCTTCGCTGACATGTCCGCAGATCCAGCAGCCAAGCAGGATGCCGCCACCAATAATCCAGAGAAAGTCTTCAGTACTCAGAAAATATTCTCCCACTAGAAAGGCCGCCCAGGCCCAAAGCGTACCGGCAGTACCTGGTGCTACCGGGCTGAGCCCGCTGCCAAAGCCAAATGCAATGGTTCGGCTAGCAGTTTGAAATACCCACTTAAACGTTGGCTTTACTTCTGAGGAATGATGAATATTCGTCATGATGCAAAGTGATCAAATGAATTTAAAAATGGCGCAGCTTCAACGTCACTCAAAAGGGTGCCGGAATCATCTAATAAATCTACTTTTACCTCGACATCTTTTTTTGAAACTATTTTGCCAATGATAGTGAGAGGTAATCCGATCGATTTACTGATGGCTTGAATATTCTCGCGCTGACTTGCTGGAGCAGTGAAGCAGATTTCATAATCATCACCACCGCATGCGGCGAATTGATTTTGAATACTCACATTTTGTTTTTGTAGTGTGGCCGATTTTGGTAATTGATCCAACTGAATTTCTGCATCGACTTGTGACTGCTTCAAAATGTGACGTAAGTCGCCAAGAAGACCATCGGATACATCCAAAGCAGCGCTTGCAATATTTCTGAGTTGCATACCCAATTCAATTCTGGGTGTGGGGTTGTGCATGCGGCGCTCTATTTTCTGTAAATCCTCGGCAGGCAGGATAATTTCATGACGCAGTGCAGCAAGAATGAGTCTGGCATCGCCAACAGTTCCAGAAACCCAGATGTCATCACCAGCTTTTGCACCTGATCTGCGAATGGCTTTTCCAGTGGGAATTGAGCCAAAGGCAGTAATAGAGATCGTAAGTGGTCCAGCAGTAGTGTCCCCGCCAATAAGGGGGCAGGAATACTCTTTAGCGATGGCAAAAAGACCCTTAGAAAATGCCTCCAGCCATGCGTGGTCTACTGTTGGCAGGGCAATGGCCAGCGTAAACCCAGTAGGCTTTGCGCCCATGGCGGCGAGGTCTGAGAGGTTGACTGCTAGGGCTTTGCGGCCTAATTGCTCGGGAGCGGCGCCTACAAAAAAATGCCTACCTTCAACTAGCATGTCACTAGTAATGGCAATTTCCTCGTCCCCTCGCGGTTGGATCAGCGCGCAGTCATCGCCGATTCCTAGGGTGACTGCCTGGTCTACATTTATGCGCAATGAGTCCGAACCCGTTTTAAAAAAACGTTCGATCAGATCAAATTCCCCAAAGGGTTTGGAATGAGAGGACATACCCCATTTTATGGTGGTTATGTGGTCAGCGCCCGGGAGGAATAGAATTAAGCTCTTAACAGTCTTAGATAAAACAAAGATAAGACGAAATTTAGCGAGCTAGTGAATGAGCAAAGAAAATAATAAAGAGCAACAAATTGCGGCCTTAAGAGAGGCTGCCCTCCAGTACCACGAGTTTCCTACTCCGGGCAAAATTGAAATTGCCCCCACAAAACAACTAACCAACCAACGAGATCTAGCCTTGGCATACACGCCAGGTGTTGCCGCTCCTTGCGAAGAGATCGTTAAAGACCCTGCGAATGCATTCAAGTACACAGCACGTGGAAATTTAGTGGGCGTGATCACGAACGGTACTGCTGTTTTGGGTTTAGGCAATATTGGACCATTAGCAAGTAAGCCAGTGATGGAGGGTAAAGCAGTTCTCTTTAAGAAATTTGCTGGCATTGATGTTTTCGATATCGAAGTCAATGAAAACGATCCAGACAAATTAGTGGAAATTATTGCGGCATTAGAGCCAACATTTGGCGGCATTAATTTAGAAGATATTAAAGCGCCTGACTGTTTCGTAGTAGAGCGAAAGTTGCAAGCGCGCATGAAGATCCCGGTCTTCCATGACGACCAGCATGGTACGGCGATTGTGGTTGCAGCCGCTATTCTCAATGGCTTGAAGGTGGTTGGCAAAAAAGTAGAGGACGTAAAACTCGTTACCTCTGGAGCAGGTGCAGCAGCATTGGCTTGTTTAGATTTACTAGTTGATCTTGGTATTCAACGCAAAAATATCTGGGTAACGGACTTGGCTGGCGTTGCTTACAAAGGTCGAAAAGAGTTGATGGATCCAGAGAAGGAGCCATTCTGCCAAGATACTGATTTACGCACACTCGATCAAGCAATTGAAGGTGCCGATATTTTCTTGGGCCTTTCTGCTGGCGGTGTTCTGAAACAAGACATGGTGAAGAAGATGGCGCCTAAGCCATTGGTATATGCCTTGGCTAATCCAACCCCAGAAATCTTGCCTGAAGAAGTCAAAGCAGTTCGTCCGGATGCGGTGATGGCGACTGGTCGCACTGACTATCCTAACCAAGTGAATAACGTACTGTGTTTTCCATTCATCTTCCGCGGGGCGTTAGATGTTGGTGCAACGACCATTACTCGCGGCATGGAAGTCGCAGCAGTAAAGGCTGTAGCTGAGTTGGCCCAGGCTGAGCAGAGTGAAGTGGTTGCTTCCGTTTACGGCATTGAGAACCTTTCTTTTGGCGCGGAGTATTTGATTCCAAAACCATTTGATCCGCGTTTGATTACTGTAATTGCACCAGCCGTTGCTAAAGCCGCAATGGATGATGGCGTAGCTTCACGTCCGATTAAAGATTTCGATGCCTATCGCAATCAGTTGCAACAATTTGTGTACCACTCTGGTACTTTGATGAAACCACTCTTTAGCATCGCTAAACGTGTACCTGCAAATCAAAAACGGATTGTCTTTGCTGAGGGCGAAGATGAGCGCGTATTACGTGCTGTACAGATCATTATTGACGAACACTTGGCAACTCCAATTTTGATTGGTCGTCCTGCTGTTATTGAGCATCGCATTGGGAAGTTTGGTCTTCGCATGAAGGCTGGCGATGACTTTGAGATAGTAAATCCAGAAAACGATCCACGTTACCGTGATTTCTGGCAAACCTACCTTGGCCTTACAGAACGTAAGGGCGTCACAGAGTCTTTCGCCAAGCTAGAGATGCGCCGCCGCAATAGTTTGATTGGTTCCATCATGATCATTAAAGGCATGGCTGATGGCATGATTTGTGGAACGGTAGGTAATTCTGCAACGCATCTGAAATATGTAGATGAGGTGGTTGGTCGTGAAGCTGGTGCGAATGTTTATGGTGCGATGTCTGGTTTGATTTTGCCTGGCCGCCAAGTATTCTTGCTTGATACCCATATCAACATTGATCCAACTGCTTGTGAATTAACTGAGCTCACTTTGATGGCTGCAAGCGAAATGCGTAAGCTGGGTCTCGTACCAAAAGTAGCGCTACTTTCTCATTCCAATTTTGGTTCAAGCAACGCGCCATCCGCAGTCAAAATGCGCGAAGTATTGGCAATGATTCAAAAAGCAGATCCAACCTTGGAAGTTGATGGTGAAATGCACGGCGATAGCGCTTTGGATGCAACGATTCGCGCGGGTGCGGTAACTTCATCACCATTGAAGGGTGATGCGAATCTTTTAGTTCTGCCAAATATTGATGCGGCGAATATTTCTTACAACTTGCTTAAAACAGCAGCAGGTAATGGGATTGCAATTGGCCCATTACTTTTAGGTGTTGCTAAGCCGATTCATATTTTGACTCCGGCAGCTACAGTTCGCCGTATTGTGAATGTGACAACTTTGGCGGTTGTGGAAGCTGCAAGCAACGCAAGAGGCATTTCTTAAGCTGTATAAGTACTATTAAATTATGTAAGTTAGTGATAACTTACATAATTTATTTCTATATAAATCAGTGTGTTACATAAAATGCACTGTATTTGGGCTTGATTTGATGGCGTGTTACGGGTAACCTAGCACCCATCATGAATAATCGCTCTGAAAACAGCAATACAGCCAGCTTCGAAGAACATAGCCGCGCTGAAAGTTGGGATAGCAATGATCGACTGGAAACCGAATCATCCGCTGCCAATATTTATGCTGAAGGCGGTTTATCTCGTTTACAAACCTATGCAGCAAATCAAGTTTCGGGGAAAAAAGTGACAGCTTCTTGGCGTGCCGCTTTGGCCGTTCGCGATGCCGGACCGCCGGCAATGTTGCGCAGTGTGCGCCCTAATATTGTGCAATCAATTCGTGCCTTCCGTACTCCGGATTTGCAGGAAGCGGCAACAGAATTAGGCCAACACTTCATTTATGCCAATTGCGCTAATGCAATGACTAAGGGTGAGGTTTTGGAGTCTATTGCGATTGCTTATTCGTTTACTAAGCAGCAGGCAAAAAACTACGATCCTTTATTAGACGCTTTGACTACTACAGTTGATAAGTCTGGTCCGCAGCCTGGCTTCGTTGTCGTACTCGAAGGTTTGCCATGCACTCAGAAGTTTGACAAAGAAGCTCGTGAAACGTTGTTAGACGTTTTCCGTGATGCTGTTGATTTCTGGGCTGAACGCCGCACTCCATATCGCGTCTTCTACTCTTTCGCTTAATCGCTAAGGCCTCAGAAGTTCCATAAATCGCCTCTTATTTGAGGCGATTTTGCATTTCAGGGTTCCATACGCTATGAACGGCTGTAATCGCCACCACGCCAGCAGTTTCTGTTCTCAGTACTCGCTCACCTAGGGAAACTAGTTGATAGCCTGCAGCCTCTGCCTGAGCCTCTTCTTCGGGAGAATGGCCACCTTCAGGTCCAATCATTAATACAACATCTTGGGGTTCACTCTTTATGAGCACGGAATACAAGCTTTTGGTGGCATCAGGACTCAGTAGTAGCTTTAAGGCTGGTTTTGGAGTTGCCTTTAAATAGCTCTCAAAAGTTTGGATGGGCTCTAGGTTCGCAAAGACAGTGCGGTCGCATTGTTCGCATGCTGCCTGAATAATGCCTTCCCAGTGAGCAAGGCGTTTTTGGGCGCGCTCAGCATCGCTTGAGCGTGTCAGTTTCAAGATAGAGCGTTCACATTGCATCGGCGCAATATTTTGGGCGCCAGTCTCAACCGCTTTTTCGACAATCCAGTCCATTTTGTCGCCGCCAGCCAGTCCCTGGGCCAGGGTAATGGCATATGGGGTCTCGCGGTGGGTATCTTCGCGGATGTCGGTTAATTGAACTTGACCTGTTTTTCCGCTTAAAGCAAGGAGTTCTCCCTTGGCAACCTGGCCTTTTCCATCAAATACTGGGAAGAATTCCCCGGTCTGAATGCGTCGAACACGCAAATGGTGGGCAACCTCAGGTGTGAGGGTAGTTGGCTTTTGGGATTCCCATGGCCCGGGAAGATAAAATTGAGGCATTACTGAAATATAGCCAATTTATTTTCCTCGAGACCACTTTTACGATGTCAAACCTTCAAATTCGCATGGCCAATGCCATTCGCGCTTTATCCATGGATGCAGTACAGCAGGCAAATTCTGGTCACCCTGGTATGCCGATGGGTATGGCAGATATTGCTGTAGGTCTTTGGAACGAACATTTAAAACATAACCCAACCGATCCACATTGGATGGATCGCGACCGTTTTGTTTTATCCAATGGTCACGGCTCTATGTTGTTGTATTCGCTCTTGCATCTTTCCGGTTACGACTTACCGATCGAAGAGTTGAAAAATTTCCGTCAATTGCATAGCAAGACTCCGGGACATCCTGAATATGGAATTACTCCTGGAGTAGAAACAACTACTGGACCATTGGGACAGGGAATTTCTAATGCTGTGGGAATGGCATTGGCTGAAAAATTACTCGCTGAAGAATTTAATCGTCCTGGTCACAACATTGTTGACCACTACACCTATGTATTTTTAGGTGATGGTTGTTTGATGGAAGGTATTAGCCATGAAGTCTGTTCATTGGCTGGCACACTCAAGCTCAATAAGTTAATTGCATTGTGGGATGACAACGGTATCTCGATTGACGGCAAAGTAGTTTCTTGGTTTAACGAAGATACGCCTAAGCGCTTTGAGGCCTATGGTTGGAATGTGATTCGTGATGTCGATGGACATGATGCCGAAGCGATATCTGCGGCAATTACCAAAGCTAAAAAGAGCGATAAACCTACCCTGATTTGCTGCAAGACCGCGATTGGTCAAGGCTCGCCGAATATGGCTGGTAGCGATAAAGTACATGGTTCACCATTGGGTGCCGCTGAGATTGCAGCTACACGTGTAGCCTTGAATTGGCCTTATGCGCCATTTGAAATTCCGAAAGATATTTATGCGGCATGGGATTTTAAAAAGCGTGGTCAAGCTGCTGAGCATGAATGGAATAAAGAATTTCAGAAATACAAAAACAAATTCCCAGAACTTGCTTCTGAATTGCAGCGTCGCATGGAAGGTGAGTTATCAAAAGACTTTTCATCTACCTTAAATGCGTATTTAAAAACTTGCCAAACTAAAGCAGAAACGATTGCTACTCGTAAGGCTAGTCAAAACGCGATTGAAGCATTGGCACCTGCATTGCCAGAATTTATGGGCGGCTCTGCCGACTTAACGGGCTCTAACTTAACCAATTGGTCTACATGTAAAGCAGTCCGTGGCGATCAATGGGGTAATCACATTAATTATGGTGTGCGCGAATTCGGCATGAGCGCCATCATGAACGGCATTGCCTTGCATGGCGGATATATTCCATTCGGCGGCACATTCTTAACTTTCTCAGACTACAGTCGCAACGCTTTGCGTATGGCCGCCCTGATGAAATTACGCAGCATTTTTGTCTTTACCCATGATTCGATTGGTTTGGGCGAGGATGGCCCAACCCATCAGTCTGTAGAGCATGTAGCTAGCCTACGCCTCATTCCAAATCTCATGGTTTGGCGTCCTTGCGATACCACCGAGAGCGCCGTCGCTTGGGGCTCAGCCATTGAGCGCAAAAATGGTCCTAGCGCTTTGATCTTTAGTCGTCAAAATTGCCCGTTTGTATCACGCACTTCTGCACAAATTAAAGAGATTGCTCGTGGCGGTTATGTATTGCGCGACCCTTCTGGAAAGATTGATGCGGTAATTATTGCGACTGGTTCTGAAATTGCTCTCGCATTGCAAACTGCAGAGCGTCTTGAAAAAGAAGGCTTGGGCGTACGAGTTGTTTCCATTCCTTCGACTACTGTTTTCGATCAGCAAGATGCTCCATATAAAGCAAAAGTATTGCCAGCCAATATTCCACGTATTGCAGTAGAAGCTGGCGTAAGCGATTTCTGGTGGAAGTATGGCTGTGCAGCAGTGCACGGTGTTGACACTTTTGGCGAGTCTGCGCCAGCACCAGTGTTATATGAATATTTTGGTTTAACAGTGGATCAAATTGCCAAGACTGTTAAGCAATGTATCTCGAAGAAGTAAATTGAAATAAATTCAAAATTAGTAAGGGGGAATAAATGACAATTCGTGTCGCAATTAATGGTTATGGGCGTATCGGCCGCATGGTATTGCGTGCTTTATATGAAGATCAAGTAAACGGCAAACCACGCCGCGATATCAAGATTGTTGCAATTAATGCGATGGGTGATATTGCTATTAATGCCCATTTGACGCAGTACGATTCAGCGCACGGCCGCTTCCCGGCTGAAGTTTCAGTAGACGGTGACTGCATGGTAGTTAATGGCGATCGCATCAAAATGTTTTGTACACGTAATCCAGCTGAAACACCATGGGGTGAGTTGGGTGTGGATTTAGTTTTAGAGTGCACTGGCAAGTTCACCTCTAAAGAAAAAGCCATGATCCACATTCAACAGGGCGCGAAAAAAGTATTGATTTCTGCTCCGGGTGAAAAAGATGTCGACGCAACAATTGTGTATGGCGTTAATCAAAACGTATTGAAGCCAAGCGATGTCGTTGTATCTAATGCAAGCTGCACTACAAACTGTTTGGCTCCACTGGTTAAGCCGCTCTTAGAGAAAATTGGCATTGAATCTGGTTTGATGACTACGATTCATGCGTTTACAAATGATCAAGTATTGACTGATGTGTATCACAAAGATATGCGCCGGGCGCGCTCTGCAGTTACCAGTATGATCCCAACCAAGACTGGTGCAGCTAAGGCAGTTGGTTTAGTTTTGCCAGCGTTGGCAGGTCGTTTCGATGGGTTTGCAATGCGCGTTCCAGTGATCAACGTTTCCGTTGTGGATTTAACGTTTGCAGCAAGTCGCGCCACTAGCGTGGATGAAGTGAATTCAATTCTCAAAGCGGCAAGTGAGGGTGAGCTCAAAGGCATTTTGGGCTTTAATACTTTGCCCTTGGTTTCAATCGACTTTAACCATGATCCGCGCCCAAGTATTTACGACGCCTCTCAAACTCGTGTTTCTGCAGATGGCAAGTTGGTCAAAGTATTGGCTTGGTATGACAACGAATGGGGTTATTCAGTACAAATGCTCAATGCTGCTGAAGCATTAATGGCGGTAAAGTAATAAAAAGTAGCTAAAAGTCGTTAAAATTCCTTAAAAGTTGTTAAAAAGTATTTTGATGAAGAGCTGAAATACTCTGAATGTAAAAAAAGACCTCGATTTGAGGTCTTTTTTATTTTAATAATCGCTAAAAACGATTATTTGTAGTTAAAAGTTCTTATTTTTGTTTATTTCGACAGTTTTTCTTTTGACAATGGCCATACATAGCTAATGAGTGCTCCTGGAGCTTGAATCCCAGGTTTTTAGCGATATCTTGCTGCCTTTTTTCAATGGCCTCATCTACAAACTCTTCAACATGGCCGCAATCTATGCATACCAGGTGGTCGTGGTGCTGACCTTCATTTAACTCATAAATTGCTCGGCTATCGCCCTTGCTGGATTCAAAGTGACTCCTCAACAGCAGGCCAGCCTGTTCAAACTGGGTGAGAACTCGATAAACCGTGGCTAAGCCAATTTCCTTGTCATCTTTCGCCAGAGCCATAAAGACATCTTCAGCGCTGAAATGGGTGCCGCCATTTTGATGGAAAAAATCCAGAATTTTCATTCGTGGCCCAGTAGCTTTAAGGCCAATATCACGTAAATTTTCAGGGGTAGGGATTTGGGTCATATATATGGCATTGGGAGCTAAAATCAATGTCTTAATGATACGGCCAGCCATGCAAAATTGCCTCGAACTTTTTTCCCGCTTTTTTAGCCCAACTTTGAAGGGTGCTTATTCCCCACTCAGATTGGGATTTGTGGCAATGGCCGTTTCTGGCCTCTTGGGAGTGACTGGGTGCACAAGTGCGGTTGATGAAACTCAGCGTAACTGGGTAAACAAGATTTTCAGGCCATATGTGCCAGACGTTGTGCAGGGTAACTTTATTTCTAGCGAGCAGTATGCGAAGTTGCAATTGGGCATGACTCGTGAACAGGTGCGACAAATTTTAGGTACTCCATTATTAGCAAGTTACTTTCATGCAAACCGCTGGGATTATATTTTTGAATTCAAGCGCTCTGGTCAGCCTATAGGTAAAGAACGTCATGTCACGGTTTTTTTTGATGGCGACAAGGTAGTGAAGTTTGAAGGTGATGCATTGCCAACCGAGATTGAATTGGTTGCTGAAATTGATAACTATGCAAAATCAAAACGTTCATTCTGGGACGTCATGACTGGTGCTAATAAGCCGCCAGTAACACCTAAATTACAAAGCCCTGAAGTATTGGTTCCAAGTAAGACTGACAACTTAGCGGCAGGTGTGCCTGTGCCTCCAGCAAATACCAGTTCATTCTGGGATTTCTTCGGCTCTTCTGATAAGAAGTCGGATGCACAAGCTCCCGCCCTAGGTCCTGGCGCTCTAAATGATGTGCCAAAGGCAGTAGAGCCTAAGTAGTAGAAATCTCTTTTGTATTGATGCCAATAAGAACCGTATTGGTTCACTTGAATAAGAAGCGAAGAAACACATGATGAAGATTGCAATTGCTGGCGCAACTGGTCGTATGGGAAAGATGTTGATTGAGGCTGTACTCAATACTCCAGATGCTCAACTGGTCGGCGCACTAGAACATACCTCTTGCCCACAATTGGGAGAGGATGCAGGGTCATTCTTGGGTAAAAAGACTGGCGTATTGATTTCTTCTGATGTTGCGCAGGTATTGTCGGGCGCACAATTCTTAATCGACTTCACTAGACCTGAAGGCACGATGGGCCATTTGGTGGTTGCGGAAAAAACTGGCACCAAGATGATTATTGGTACTACTGGCTTAACCGCAGATCAAATTGCTAGCTTGAAGAAGGCCTCTGCAAAGTTAGCTATTGTTTTTGCGCCCAATATGAGTGTGGGCGTGAATGCCACATTTAAGCTTCTTGAGATTGCAGCCAAGATGCTCAATCAAGGATATGACATTGAAATTATTGAAGCTCATCACAAGCATAAGGTAGATGCGCCTTCGGGCACAGCTCTCAAGATGGGTGAAGTAATTGCGGATGCGTTGGGCGAGAAATTAGATGATGTCGCGGTTTACGCACGCGAGGGTCATACCGGTGAGCGTAAACAGGGTTCGATCGGTTTTGCAACGATTCGTGGTGGCGATATCGTAGGCGATCACACTGTTTTATTTGCTGGCGATGGTGAGCGTATTGAAATTAGTCACAAGTCTTCAAGCCGTCAGTCCTATGCACAAGGATCTTTGCGTGCAGCACGCTTCTTGCAAAATCAAAGCAATGGTTTATTCGATATGCAAGATGTTCTTGGCTTACGTAAATAAAAAGTCACTTAATTAAAAATAGAAGAAAAGAGTTGTTTAAGAATGAGTAAGGATTACGACTACCGCAGCATTGAAGCGGCAGCGCAAGCTGACTGGGAAGGTGCGCAAGTCTATCAAGTGGCAGAAAATGCAGTTGATGCACAAGGCAAGAAAAAGCCTAAGTACTACGCCTGCTCTATGTTGCCTTACCCTTCTGGCAAATTGCACATGGGCCATGTGCGCAACTACACTATTAATGATGTGATGGCTCGTCAGCTTCGCATGCAAGGTTATAACGTATTGATGCCAATGGGCTGGGATGCTTTTGGTATGCCTGCTGAAAATGCAGCGATTCAGAATAAAGTGCCTCCAGCTAAATGGACCTACGACAACATTGCTTATATGAAAAAGCAAATGGCGGCGATGGGCTTAGCGATTGATTGGTCACGTGAAGTAGCAACCTGTAGTCCTGATTACTATCGTTGGAACCAGTGGCTCTTTTTGAAGATGCTAGAAAAAGGTATCGCGTATCGTAAGACGCAGGTAGTGAATTGGGACCCAATCGATCAAACAGTTTTAGCAAACGAACAAGTAATTGATGGTCGCGGTTGGCGTTCTGGTGCTTTAGTGGAAAAGCGCGAGATCCCGGGCTACTACTTCAATATCACTGCCTATGCTGAGCCGCTGCTCTCTGGACTGGACGGCTTAGGTTGGCCAGAGCGCGTTAAAACGATGCAGCAAAACTGGATTGGTAAAAGTCGTGGTGTGCGCTTTGCGTTTAAGCATGAAATTGCTGACGACCATGGCAACTTTATTCAAGATGGTCTTTTGTATGTTTTTACTACGCGCGCGGACACCATTATGGGTGTTACCTTTTGCGCAGTTGCTGCTGAGCATCCACTAGCTACGAAGGCTGCCGCTAATAATCCGGCTTTAGCTGCATTCATTGAGAAATGCAAAACAGGTAGCGTAATTGAAGCTGACTTAGCGACCCAAGAAAAAGAAGGCATGTTTACCGGTCTATACGTCACACATCCATTGACGAAAGAGCAGGTGCCAGTTTGGGTTGGTAACTATGTATTGATGTCATATGGTGATGGCGCTGTGATGGGTGTGCCTGCACATGATGAACGCGACTTTGCTTTTGCACTGAAGTATGAATTGCCCATTAAACAAGTCATTGCACTCAATAGTGAGTCGCCGATGTTTAATGCTACGCGTTGGGAAGATTGGTATGCCCAAAAGGATGGTGTAGTTTGCTTTAACAGTGCTCAATTTGATGGTTTATCCCATGATGAGGCGGTGAGTGCAGTTGCTAAAGAATTAGAGCAGCTTGGTATAGGCGAAATCAAAACAACTTATCGCTTACGTGATTGGGGCATCTCTCGCCAACGCTATTGGGGAACGCCAATTCCGATCATTCATTGTGGTGATGAAGCGAATCCAGGTTGTGGCGCAGTCCCAGTGCCCGAAGCAGATTTACCTGTAGTGTTACCTGAAGATTGTGTACCAGATGGCAGCGGCAACCCATTAAATAAACGCGCTGACTTTTTGAATGTGAAGTGTCCGAAATGCGGAAAGCCTGCGCGTCGCGAAACTGACACCATGGACACCTTTGTAGATTCTTCCTGGTATTTCATGCGCTATACCGGTCCGAATGCAAAGACCATGGTTGACGAGCGCAATGAATATTGGATGCCAATGGATCAATACATTGGCGGTATTGAGCATGCGATCTTGCATTTACTGTATGCGCGTTTCTGGACTAAGGTCATGCGTGATCTCAAGCTGATTACCTTTGATGAGCCTTTCCAAAACTTACTCACTCAGGGCATGGTTCTGAACGAAACCTATTATTCTGAAGATGCCTCTGGCAAAAAGACTTGGCTCAATCCATTAGATGTTGAGTTAGATTTGGATGAGAAAGGTCGCCCCAAAGGCGCTAAGTTAATTGGTGACACATCAAATACCCCAGTTATTGTGGGTGGTGTTGAGAAGATGTCGAAGAGTAAGAATAACGGCGTTGATCCTCAGGCTTTAATTGATCAATATGGCGCTGATACTGCTCGTTTGTTTGTGATGTTTGCTGCTCCTCCTGAGCAACAGCTTGAGTGGTCTGGTGCTGGGGTAGATGGAGCTTCGCGTTTCTTGCGACGTGTATGGATGTATTCCAACAGTCAGGCGGCAGCATTGCGTGATGCCTCAGATGTATTGCCAAGCAACTTAAATGATGCTGAAAAAGAGTTGCGTCGCGAGGTGCATGGCATTCTGAAGCAAGCTAACTTTGATTATCAACGTCGTCAGTACAACACTGTAGTTTCTGCTGCGATGAAAATGCTTAATGTCCTAGAGCCTATTAAATTAGACCAGGGTTCTAATATTACCGCGCCTGTATTACGCGAATGCCTCAGTATTTTGTTGCGTGTTTTGTATCCAGTGGTTCCGCACCTCACCCACGTGCTCTGGAAGGATTTGGGCTATGCAAAAACCTTTGGACCTTTGCTAGACGCTCCTTGGCCAGCCGTAGACGAAGCAGCTTTGGTTCAGACAGAAATTACGTTGATGCTGCAAATTAATGGCAAGCTACGTGGCGATATTAAAGTGCCAGCAGATGCTAATAAAGAGCAAATTGAAGTTTTAGCCTTAAAGAGTGACCCCGCACAAAAAGCATTAAATGGCAGCGCACCTAAGAAGGTCATTGTGGTGCCTGGCCGTCTTGTGAATATTGTTGCTTAATCAAAGATAGAGACATGAATGTAAATTCCCTGCGTCGCGCAATGCTTGGTTTGATCGCTACTGCACCTCTAGGTGGATTGCTTGCTTGTGGCTATCGTTTGCGCGGCATGGTCGATGTACCTTTCAAAGTCATTGCCATTACTGGTAATCCATCGCCACCTTTGCGGGCGGATTTGCAGACAGCAATTTTGACTGGTACCGATGCCAAGGTCGCTATCAACCCCAAAGATGCTGATCTCATTCTAGAAATTACCAATGACATTCAGGGTCGCGAGATATTAGCTTATAACGCTAGTGGTCAGGTGTCAGCCTATCGCTTAAACATTCGCGTTGGCTTTAGAGCATTTGATTTGAGTGGGGCTGAAGTGGTTCCAGAGGCTGAGATTTATATGACACGCGATATGGACTTTACGGTGTCTACAGTTCTGGCAACAGACGTACAAATGCAGCAGTTCATAACGCTGATGCGTAAAGACTTGGCTATTCAAATATTGCGTCGTGTAGCGGCAGCCGCTAAGGCACCGCAAGCCCGTTCTTTTTAGGTAAACAGAGCTCGCATGGTTAAAGTCGATGCCTTGCAAGTGCACCTTAAGTCCCTAAGTTCAGGCGGCGTAATGTTGCCGCTATATATTTTTAGTGGCGATGAGCCGTTATTAATGATGGAGGCTATGGACCAATTGCGATCTGCAGCTAAGAAGCAGAACTTTACTGAACGTGAGGTATTGCTACAGGAGCGCGGCTTTGATTGGAGCACCCTTTTAAATGCTGGTCAGACCATGTCTCTGTTTGGGGATAAGCGTTGGGTCGAGTTACGCATTCCAACTGGGAAGCCTGGGCGTGATGGGGCTGACGCTCTAAAACAATTCGCGGCACAAATTGCTTCGCAATCTATTGGCTCAGAAGGCCCAGATACCGTAGTTTGTATTGTCTTACCACGCTTAGATGGCAAGACCAAAACCTCTGCATGGTTTAGTGCTCTAGATGATGCTGGCATGGCAATACAGATTGATTCCTTGGATCGCAGTCATTTACCGCAGTGGATTGCAGGACGTCTTAAGCGTCAAGATCAAGAGGTTGAGCCGGGTCCTGAAGGTCAACGTGCACTTCAATTTATCGCTGATCAGGTAGAAGGCAATTTAATCGCTGCCCATCAAGAAATTCTGAAACTAGGTCTGCTATATCCCACGGGAAAATTAACTGAAGAGCAAATTCGTTCTTCTATTCTGAAAGTGGCGCGCTATAACGTCTTTGAGTTAACTGAAGCAATGTTGGCTGGTGATTTAGCACGATTAAATCGCATGCTTGATGGCTTAAAGGGTGAGGGTGAGCCGCTCGTATTGATTCTGTGGAGCGTAACAGAGGAGCTTCGGATACTATCTAAGCTAAAGGCGGCAAGTGATGCTGGCGAGTCTTTGCAAAACCTGATGCGCGCTAACCGGATATGGGGAAATAAGGAGCGCTTATACCCAGCGGCAATTAGAAGGGTTCAGCCTCTGAAATTGCGAAGAGCTATGCAGGTAGCTGCCGGTTTAGATCGACAGGTAAAGGGGTTGCATGCTGCGGAGTTGCCAGCTGATCCCTGGGATGGTTTGCGTTTAGTTGGAAATTTATTGCGCTAAGAGAATTATTTAGTAAATACATAACAGTTTATAAAGTAACAAGAGAGCAACAAGAGAATACAAAATGAGTTCAGCGATTCAAGTAATGATGCAAGATATTGGAATGCGAGCGCGAGCGGCATCGCGTGCAATGGCGCGTGCATCAAGTGAGCAAAAGAATCAAGCTTTATTGCATATTGCTAAAGTGGTTCGCCAAAAGACAGATGAGATTCAGCGAGTGAATCAAGTGGACGTGGAGCGTGCCAAGGCGAATGGTCAAGATGCAGCTTTTGTAGATCGCTTAACGATGACACCAAAAACCATTGAAACGATGGCTTTAGGTCTAGAGCAAATTGTTTCGTTAGAAGATCCTATTGGCAAAATTACACCCTTACAAAAACAGGCTTCAGGTATTGAGCTTGGACAGATGCGTGTGCCATTAGGTGTCATCGGCATTATTTATGAGTCACGTCCCAATGTCACTATTGATGCAGCTGCTTTGTGCTTAAAGTCCGGTAATGCCGTGATTCTGCGTGGGGGCTCTGAGGCAATTGATTCCAATACTTTATTGGCCCAGATTATTCAAGAAGGTTTGGCAGCTGCTGGCTTGCCTAAGGATGCAGTGCAAGTAGTGACAACGACTGATCGCAGCGCCGTTGGTGAAATGATCACCATGACTCAATATATTGATGTCATCGTGCCACGGGGTGGAAAGAGCTTGATCGCACGGTTAATGGCTGAAGCACGGGTTCCAATGATCAAGCACTTAGATGGCATCTGTCATACCTATATTGATTCCGATGCTGATGTAGCAATGGCCGTAAAGGTATGTGATAACGCTAAGACTCAACGCTATGCTCCATGTAATGCAATGGAGACTTTGCTAGTGAATCAAGAGATTGCAAATAAAGTGCTGCCAACCCTTTGTAAGATTTACCAAGATAAGGGCGTAGAGCTACGCGTTGATTCATTAACTCGTAAAACACTAGAGTCCAATGGCTTCCAGAATTTAGTCGATGCCCAAGAAGAAGATTGGCAAACTGAGTATTTGGCACCAATTCTGTCAATTAAGACTGTCGCCAATATTGATGAGGCGATGAATCACATTGAACAATATGGCAGCAAGCACACGGATGCCATCATTACTAATGACAAATCCAAAGCCGATCGTTTCTTGCGTGAAGTTGATAGCGCCAGCGTGATGGTCAATGCTAGTACGCGTTTTGCAGATGGTTTTGAGTATGGCCTGGGCGCTGAAATTGGGATCTCAAATGACAAACTACATGCTCGTGGCCCTGTTGGTCTGGATGGGTTGACTTCCCTGAAGTATGTTGTCATGGGTCATGGCGAGATCCGCACTTAAATTTAATAGAAAAGATTCAATATGAGTAATGCCTATCTCTGGGTCAAAACCTTTCACATCGTATTTATTACCTCGTGGTTCGCTGGCTTGTTTTACCTACCCAGAATTTTTGTTAACTTAGTTGAAGAGAAGAATGTTGAAGCTTATGCTCGTTTGTTAGGTATGGCTGACCGTCTATTTCGGTTTATGACTATTTTGGCGGTACCGGCAGTCTTGTTGGGCCTGACTCTTTGGCTTCACTTTGGCATTGGTCGCGGTGATGCCTGGATGCACGCTAAATTGTTATTTGTGATTCTAGTGATTGGTTATCACCATGCATGTTTAAGTTTGCTCAAGAAGTTCCGTGCCGGAGTGAATAAGCGTTCAGGTGTTTGGTTTCGTTGGTTTAATGAAGTACCGGTCATTTTGCTAGTCATCATTGTTGCTTTAGTGCTTTTCAAGCCATAAAGCCGCCTCATTTTTAATTTCTTTTAAAGACTGTTAGCCCCATGAGATTTTTTGTTGTATGTCCAGGCGGTTTAGAAGTACCGCTTGCCCAGGAGCTCGCAGAGATTGCTGGACGTCCAGAATGCAAGGCTTTAGGGGCTTGGGTAATAGATCCGACACCTACAAGTCCGACTGGAGGCGTTGGTCTTGCTGCGCCATTATCTGCAGCAATGGCACTAAATTTACACTCCAGAATTGCAAGCCGTGTTCTATTGCAAATGGCTCAAGCACCCTATAGGCAAGAAGAAGATTTGTATAAGTTGGCTAGCGGTTTAGCGTGGGAGGAGTGGTTTACCTCCAAGCAAACTTTGCGTGTGGATGTGACGGCACATCGGTCTCCTTTAAAAAGTTTAAATTTTGCAACGCTCAAAATTAAAGATGCGATTGTGGATCGCTTGCGTGATGTCACCGGTGACCGGCCTAGTATTGATACCGCTTTCCCAGATGTGCGTGTACAGGCTCATTTAACGGCAACCCAAGTCGCGATTTATTTAGATACTTCTGGAGAGGCCCTATTTAAACGTGGCTGGCGTGACGAAAAAGGGGATGCGCCCCTAAAAGAAAATTTAGCAGCCGGGATCTTGTCGTTCACTGCATGGAAGCCTGGGCAAACTTTATTTGACCCAATGTGCGGTAGTGGCACTTTTTTAATTGAGGCTGCTCAGATAGCTTTGTCTATTCCGCCTGGGGCGATTCGCGCAGGAATGTATGGTGATGATGCTAAGTCTAGCAGGCTGGCTTATCGCCCCCTGATTACCTCTGCACATGGCTTTGGGTTTCAGAGGCTTAAGCCATTTAATGAGTCTGCTGAACAAAAGCGTTGGGTAGATTTAAAAGAGGGCGCTCTAGCGCAAATGTTAGAAAAGCGTAAACAGTTCCCTGGAGTTGAGGCTTTACAAATTACCGGTGGCGATATTAATGAAAAATTAGTGTCGATGTTTAAGGGTAACTGGCAAAGAGCGCAGTTACCTGACCAGCCGGTAGTCCGTCAAATTGATGCCCTTGCTGCTAAGCCTCCAGGTGGAGTTGGTGAAGGAGTGATGTTGTTAAATCCACCTTATGGTGAGCGTCTAGTGATTAAAGGTGGTCGCGGACAAGATCGCGCTGCTAATCAAGATGCTCGATACGATGACTTGGATGAACCAGATAATCGCTTTGAACTGAATTTAGAGACTGGTCGTCAAAGTGCTAAACGTTCTAGCCGTGAATCATTAAAAAAACTACAGGCCCAAGAAGAGCAAGACCCTAAATTTGTGGAGTTTTTGCGTCAGTTTGGCCAGCATTTGAAAGATGACTTTGGTGGTTGGAATATATTCGTTTTAACTGCAGATATGGCCCTACCGGGTCAATTGCGTATTAAAGAATCCAAGCGCACCCCTTTATTTAACGGTCCGCTTGAGTGTCGTCTATTCAAGTTTGAGATGCATGCAAAGCGACCTACTTAAGTGGTCATAAAACCGTAAAATAAGACAACAAGTTAGAAGAAGTAAAGATAGGCGGAGAGCAAAGTAATGGAATTTAAAACATATATGTGTTTAATCTGCGGTTGGGTTTATGACGAAGCTGCTGGTTTGCCTGATGAAGGTATTGCGCCAGGCACGCTTTGGAAGGATGTGCCGATGAATTGGACATGCCCGGAGTGCGGTGCCCGCAAGGAAGATTTTGAAATGATGGCAATTTAATTAAAAACAATAATGGCAAAAGTAGATCAAAACGAAGCGCTGTTTGAGCGTGCGCAAAAGACAATTCCTGGAGGAGTGAACTCTCCGGTGAGGGCTTTCCGTCAGGTGGGCGGCACACCTCGTTTTGTTGCTAAAGCTAAGGGCCCTTATTTTTGGGATGTCAACGATAAGCGCTATATCGATTTGATTATGTCTTGGGGTCCTATGATTGTGGGCCACGCAAATCCTGAAGTAGTAGCTGCAGTGCAGAAGGCCGCAGAAACTAGCTTTAGTTACGGCGCCCCAACTGAAGGTGAGATCGAATTGGCAGAACGTATTTGCGCTTTGATGCCAAGCGTAGAACAAGTGCGCATGGTTTCAAGTGGCACAGAGGCAACAATGAGTGCCTTACGTTTAGCTCGTGGTTATACCGGACGTGATTTGATTATCAAGTTTGAGGGTTGCTATCACGGTCATGCTGATAGTCTTTTGGTGAAGGCAGGTTCTGGCTTATTAACCTTTGCGGACTCTACTCAGAATGCACCGTCTTCAGGTGGTGTTCCACAGGATTTGGTGAAACATACTTTAGTTCTGCCGTACAACGATGTGGCGGCAATTGAAGAGGTGTTTAAAAAACAGGGCAATCAAATTGCTGCTGTCATTATTGAGCCGATTGCTGGCAATATGAATTTAATTAAGCCATCGAAAGCATTTTTGGCTGCGATTAGGTCTCTCACTAGTAAGTATGGCGCCGTACTAATCTATGACGAAGTGATGACTGGCTTTAGGGTGGCTTTGGGCGGCGCTCAGTCTTTACAAGGTATTACTCCAGATTTGACATGCTTGGGCAAGGTAATGGGCGGCGGTATGCCGATGGCAGCCTTTGGTGGCAAGAAAGAAATCATGTCTAAGCTTGCCCCTTTAGGCAATGTTTACCAGGCCGGAACGCTCTCTGGTAATCCAGTAGCTGTTGCTGCGGGTTTAAAGACATTAGAGATTATTTCTAGAGAAGGTTTCTACGAATGCCTGACAGGTCAGACTGAAAAACTCATGGCCGGCCTTAAGGCAGCTGCAGACAAAAATAAGATTCCTTTTGCAGTCGATAGCGAAGGCGGCATGTTTGGTTTTTATTTTGCTGATCATGTTCCGAATTCTTATGAAGCAGTAACCAAAACTAATATTGATGCCTTTAAGAAATTCTTTCATCTAATGTTGGATGAAGGGGTGTACTTGGCACCATCAGCTTATGAGGCAGGATTCACTTCCATTGCGCATGATAATACTGTGCTAGATGAGATTATTGCTGCTGCAGAGACGGTATTTAAGAAGCTCTAAAGTAGTATTTTTAAACTACATCCGCAGTGGATGGTCGTAACCTTCTACTTGGGTGACATCTAATTTTTTGCTGTCTTTATTCGAGTCTGCGATTTCTAGGGCAGTAAGTTTGCCGCCCCAAACGCAGCCGGTATCTAAGCCAATAACGTTGTGTTTGCGGAGTAAGCCCAACGTAGACCAGTGTCCGAAGTAAATTAAAGTATCAGTGGTTTTTCTATTAGGCGCCATAAACCAAGGGGTGTAGCCCTTCGGACCATCTTCCAGGCCTTCTTTGCTCTCAAACTCCATCTGACCAGTCGGGCTGCAAAAACGCATTCTGGTTAGTGCATTGGTAATCACGCGTAAGCGTTCATATCCTTTTAGGGAGTTGCTCCACTTATTGGGTGTGTTGCCATACATATTAGATAGAAAGGTTTTATAAGACTTGCTACGCAATGCTTTTTCAACTTCTTGAGCGCATTCAATCGTCTGCTGTAAGTCCCATTGCGGCAGTACGCCTGCATGCACCGTCAGAACGTTGCCATTACTGAGTGCCATAGGGCGGTGCCGCATCCAGTCAATAAGCTCTGCACGATCGGGTGCATGTAGGATCGGCCCAACGGTATCGAGGCCTTTTGTTTTGCGAAGACCGGCATCAATAGCAAGAAGGTGTAAGTCATGATTACCTAGGATGCATTCAGCGCGGCCAGATTCTTGTAATGTTTTTAAGTGCCGCAACGCCCCTAATGAATCAGGCCCGCGATTAACTAAGTCTCCCAGAAAAATCATTTTGGATTTTGGTGGGAGCTTTTTGACTAAGGCTTTTAATGAGGGTGCGCAGCCTTGCACATCACCTACGGCATATATCTTGCTCATGTCTTATCTTAAAGCCGAATCCAAATATATTGCAGGGGCTAGGCGATTTTTTTGACAACGCTATATCGCACTAAAGTCTTTTTGCGTGCTTCATCGTGATCTACTACCGGCAAGGGGTAATCTCTTCCCATGAGAATGCCTGCAGCCTCTAGCTCAATATGGCCGGCCTTCCATGGGGCATGAATCGACTTCTTGGAGAGCTTGCTTAACTGAGGAAGATAGCGTTTGATGAACTTACCCTCAGGATCAAATTTTTCCGATTGGGTGATCGGATTAAAGATCCGAAAATAAGGTTGAGCGTCGCAGCCTGACGAGGAAGCCCATTGCCAGCCACCATTATTGGAAGACAGTTCAAAGTCATTGAGGTGCTCTGCAAAATAAGCCTCACCCCAGCGCCAATCAACGCCCAAATCTTTTGTTAAAAAACTGGCTACGACCATACGCAGACGATTGTGCATATAGCCACTTTGATTGAGTTGATGCATGGCTGCGTCAACTAGTGGGTAACCTGTTTTGCCCTCACACCAAGCGGTAAATAATTTTTTGGCTGTAGCTCCGCTCTCCCAGGCAATATTATCGTAGTCGGGCTTAAACGACGCACCTTTTGCAAGGCGAGGGTGATTGGCCAGAATCATGAAATAGAAATCGCGCCAGATTAATTCACTCAGCCAAATGGTGGCGCCCATACTTCCTGCTAGCATGCGGCGATGCGCTTCACGCACCAATCCGCGGATAGAGAGCATGCCAAAACGTAAGTGTGTAGAGAGGTAACTCACTCCTTTAATTGCAGGAAAGTCTCTGCCAATTTGGTATTGATCAATGCGGGTGAGAAAGTCTTCTAAAAAAGCTTGACCACCTTCTGAGCCCGGCGGCAAATAGCTCTCAATACCGGTGGAGCAAAAACCCATTGACTCAAGTGAGGGGAGTGGCTCATTCAGTTTTTTGGGAATGGCTGCAAACTGACCAGCTTTTGCCTTGCATGAATAAGCTGCCAGATCTTTTTCTTGCAGCGTTTTGAGCCAATTATTTTTGTAGGGTGTAAAGATGGAAAAGACAGTATTTGAATTAGTGAGAATTTCTTTCTTCTCAAAGATCACTTGATCTTTAAAAGCCTCAAAACCAATCCCTTGTTTTTCTAATTGTGCTTTGACAGTCTCATCGCGTTCAATTGCTGATGGCTCGTAGTCATGATTGGTAAAGACCGTATTCACACTTAATGCTTTAGCAATTTCTGGAATACATTGAGCTGGCTTTCCAAAGCGGACAATCAGTCCTCCGCCTTGTTTTCTTAGCTCATCATCAATTTGCTTGATGCCCTGCCAAATAAAGTCTACCCGGCGGTCGTGCTTTAGCCCATTGGCATCTAGTTCGCCCTTTAATAAGGGTTGAAGAATATCGGCATCAAAAATAAAAGTAAGCCATACCTGGCCACATTCTTTGAGGGCGTGGTGAAGGGCGGCATTGTCATAAAGGCGGAGGTCGCGGCGGAGCCAAACAAGAGCTTTTTGCATAGCCCCTATATTAGGGCTTATTGGGACAAAGTGCTGAAGGCCTAAAGCCTAGGACGGGTTAATATCGACAGTAATGATGGATACAACCTTTTTTATTCTTGCGAATGTGGTGCAGTTTTGTATTGAGCCATTAAATTGGCTTTTGATCTTATTGCCCCTAAGCTTACTTTTTTTATACCTCAGAAAGCCGGCGCTGTGTAAGCGGTTTCTACTATTGGCATTCGTCGATCTGATACTTGTTGGCTGGATACCTACCGCAGAAATTTTCTTGAGGGCGCTAGAAGATGCGGTGCCCAAAGCGACTCTCTCACAATTTGCTGAAAAAGATATTGGCGGGATCATTATTTTGGGCGGTGCAATTGAAGGGGGGCGGATCTCGATTGACAGAGGTGAAGTTTCTATTGGTTCCTCCGCTGAGCGCATCACTAAGGCATTTGAGCTGATCCGTAAATATCCCGATCTACCATATATATTTAGTGGTTACTCAGCACGCCTTTTGCCTCAGGGCCTATCTGAAGCGGATGCATTTAAACAGCTTGTTCAAGAGCAGGGCCTGAATCAGGCTATGGCGCACTACGAGAACCAATCCCGGAATACCTATGAGAATGTCCTTTTCATAAAGCCTATGATTGCTGAATATGGATCTAAGGGTGATTTCGATCAACCCAAACCTTGGCTTTTAATAACCTCAGCAAGCCATATGTACCGATCGGTCAAAATTTTTCAGAAACAGGGAATTCAAGTCATTCCTGTGCCGGTGGATTACCAAACGGCCAATACCCTGCACTGGTGGAGGTTTGATTTGGAGGATGGAGCTCAAAATTGGAATAAATTGGTTCATGAAGTCATCGGTCTTGTGGGTTACTGGGTTACTGGAAAGATCTAGATATTCGGTAAAATAGATACATATGACCTCGGCTAAAAAAGCACCCCCTGCTTCAGATACAGTACCTTCGCCAGAGTCAATAATTTCGTTTTCCGCAGATCACTTGGCTAATCAATTTCTGATTGCAATGCCAGGCATGGAAGATCCTAATTTTGCGGGTTCCGTAATCTATCTTTTTGAGCATACCCAGAGAGGGGCGATGGGGTTGGTAGTGAATAGACCTACCGAAGTTGATTTAGCTACTCTTTTTGACAAAATAGAACTCAAATTAGAAATCGCCCCCTTACTAGAGCAGCCGGTATATTTTGGGGGACCAGTTCAGGTAGAGCGTGGCTTTGTTTTGCACGAGTCAAACCCCAATCTTTCATACAGTTCTTCTTTAATCATTCCTGGCGGCTTAACCATGACTACTTCCAAGGATGTGCTTGAGGCAGTAGCTATAGGTAATGGCCCCAGAAAATTTTTAATGACTCTTGGTTACGCAGGTTGGGGTGCTGGTCAGCTAGAAGAAGAAATTACTTTAAATGGCTGGATGAATGTTCCACTTTCGCGTGAGCAAATGAGTGAAATTATTTTTAATACGCCTTCCGGTCAGCGCTACGAAAAAACCATGAGTCATCTGGGTTTTGATTTATCTCATCTTTCTGGTGAGGCGGGACATGCTTAAGTCGAGCCCTAATTCAGCGGCAGTCCCAGGAACTGTGATGGCTTTTGATTACGGCCTCCGTCGGGTAGGGGTTGCGGTTGGAAATACCGTAACTAAACTGGGCCAGCCCCTAAAGACCATTACTGCTCCCAATGCGGATGGCTTATTTCGTGAAATAGAGTGTCTTCTAGGGGAGTGGGCCCCCAATCAGCTGGTGGTTGGACTTCCCATGCATCCAGATGGTGCTGAGCATGAAATGACCTCTAAAGCTAAGCGCTTTGGCAATCAGCTTCATGGCCGCTTTGGTTTGCCCGTAAGCTGGGTGGACGAGCGATATACATCAGCAGTTTTAGAGGGCAATGCTCAGATGCGGGACAATCTAGATGCGCACTCTGCCGTGCTAATTTTGGAGCAATATTTTGCTGAGTAAACGAAATAATGGTGTTGGAACTAAATCATGAATGCTGAACTGTTATATGAAAAGCTGCTGGCGAATCTGCGCAACAGATCGCAGACCGGTTCTTTTGAATTGGCTGGTCTGGCGATGGGCGGAGCATGGATTGCAGAACGCTTGGCAAAAGATTTGGGTTTACCACACTATGGCGTGATTAATGTTGCCTTTCATCGTGATGATTACGCTGAAAAAGGTATGACTGCATTACGCACTGCTGGCACGATGACAACCCATCTGCCATTTGATGTCAATGGCGCAAATGTGATTTTGATTGATGATGTTTTGTTAACGGGTAGAACCGTTAGAGCGGCTCTCAATGAGTTATTCGATTTTGGTCGACCAGCTCAAGTCGAATTAATGGTGCTTGCAGATCGTGGGAAGCGAGAGCTACCAGTGAGCGCCGATTTTGCGGCGGAGCAAGTACAGGTTCCTGAGCAACAAATTTTGGTATTAGAAAAAGATGCCGCTGGCAAGTTCAGCTTTCAGCTAGAGGAGCGAGTTTAATGAACCAATTTAATGCTACTGGTGAATTAACTCACCTTCTGACCTTAGAAGGCCTACCAAAAGAGCAAATTCTGCACATTCTCGATACCGCTCAACAGTTTGTTAGCGTGACTGACCCTTCTCGAGAGGTAAAGAAGGTCCCTTTATTACGCGGCAAAAGCGTATTTAACTTATTCTTTGAAAACTCTACGCGCACGAGAACAACTTTTGAGATTGCCGCCAAGAGATTGTCTGCCGATGTTATTAACTTAGACATTTCCACCTCTTCGACCGCTAAAGGCGAGAGCTTGTTGGACACCATCGACAACTTGGTTGCGATGCAGGCAGATATTTTTGTGGTACGTCATGGCGTATCTAAAGCACCCATTGAAATAGCCAATCATGTGCCTTCACATGTTCACGTTGTGAATGCGGGCGATGGAAGTCATCAGCATCCAACCCAAGGCTTGTTGGACATGTATACGATGCGCCACTTTAAGCAAAATTTCAAAGGCTTAAAGGTAGCTATTGTGGGCGATATTGTTCATAGCCGTGTTGCTAAATCGAACATTCATGCACTTACGACCTTGGGCTGCGAAGATATTCGTGCGATTGGCCCTGAAAGTTTGTTGCCTAGTGATTTAGATATGTTGGGAGTAAAAGTGTTTCATTCCATGGAAGAAGGTCTTAAGGATGTCGATGTGGTGATGACTCTGCGCATTCAGAAGGAACGCATGGAGGCTGGCCAGGTTCCAGAGGGTGATGCCTTTTTTAAACAATATGGTTTAACGCCGGGCCGCTTAGCTTTAGCTAAGCCAGATGCAATCGTGATGCATCCAGGCCCAATGAATCGTGGTGTAGAGATTGATTCAGCTGTAGCAGACGGTCCACAATCAGTTATCTTGAATCAAGTCACCTTTGGGATTGCTGTGCGGATGGCTGTGATGTCAATCGTTGCTGGTAATTAAGCATTCACCAATTTCATGCCCGCGGACCAATTAATGAATAAGCGGTGGCTAATTTTGTCGCATGGCTTCAATATGGATGGACGTGCATCCAGCCAGACGATTACAGACAAGATGCCTTATCTATTGGATGATGGCATAAAGCCTATAGTCTTTAGTGCCATTACCGGAATCAAAGATCACCGTTTCCCGCATCGCCAGTTTTTGGCTTGGGGCCCAGCTGCGTTTCGGTTTGATTTTCGCCATTGGTTTGCAAATCAATATGGTCGTGGACTTTTATACAAAGTATTGACTGGAGTAGTGTCCATTTTGCTGGCGCCATTAATTAGCCTAGAGAAGCTGATTCTTGGGTATTCAAGCCAATGGTCTTGGGCAATGCCTGCATTTATGCATGGATATAAATTAATCCGCAATGGACAGATTGATTTGGTGTATTCCACAGGCGGTGCATGGTCTGCACATCTGGCTGGCTTATGGTTGAAGAAGGTGACTGGTGTGAGGTGGATTGTCGAAATTCACGATCCATTGGTTATTCGTAAAAGTCCGGTGGATGAAGGTTCTGAAAAGCCTAGAAATCGAGATGCTAGATTTCGACAGTATCTCGAAAAGCAAATTGTTCGCTATGCTGATTTTGTATGGTGGTTCACCGATGGTGCAGTTCATTATGCAAAAGCAAGAAATCCAAATTTAAATACATCTGGGAATGCCCATGGTTTTATGGTGTTACCGGGCGCGGAACCGCCGGGTGGTTTAAGTGCAGCTAAGACCCATCTTTATACGGATACGCTAAATTTATCTCACTCAGGATCTTTGGCTAAAGACCGTTCACTCTCCACTATTTTGAGAGCGCTTCATTCTTTATTCCAGAAATATCCACATGCTCGTAAAAAGATTCGAGTCCATGCTTATGGCGCAGCATTAGATGAATTAACCCAAGATGCAATAAAGCAGTTTAATTACCAAGACGTTCTTATTGCCCATGGGCGCTTAGAAAAAGATCCTGCCACTGGGAAGTCTGGTCGGGAGCGTGTCGTTGAAAAGATGCAGGAAGCCGATGTCTTGATTTTGCTTCACGGTAATGATGAGTGGTGCGCTGAATATATTCCATCTAAGTTTTATGAATACCTTTGGACTGGACGTCCAATCTGGGGAATTACCCATCGCAATCCCCAGCTCGATGAAATGCTCTCGGAGCGCGGTGCTTACCTGAGTCATGAGGGCGATAAAATTGGCATTGAAATGGCTCTCGAAAGAATTTGGTTAGACTGGCAGGAGCGCCGGCTAATTGAGCCAAAATGGCTACCCTTGGGAGTCAATCAGGCGGTTGCGCAGATTCTGACTGAGATTCAATACAAATAGGAAGCCCATTGAAAGATTTTGTCCTCTATTGCAAGTCCTATCGCAATGACTTTCTGCGCCTAAAAAGACTGCTTTCCTCCATAGAGCAGTTTAATCAGGACCGTTTGCCCTTTTATATTTCTACTCCTAGAGCAGATAAAGATCTCTTGGTCCAGGCGCTGGGAAATGAAGCTAGCTATGTGTGGATTGCGGATGAAGATATCGTAAGGGCTAACCCAGATGCCTCTCTGGAAAAATATCAGGCAATGCCAGGTAGTTTGTCGCAAGCAATTGTGAAGTCAGAGTTTTGGCGACTAAGTTTGGCAAAAAATTATTTATGCCTTGATTCTGATTGTGTTTTCATCCGACCATTTTTCATGGACGATTTCATGGGCTCTGATGGGGTTCCATTTACAGTGCTCCATCAAAATAAAGAGTATTTCCAGCTAGCTCAGAATCGTGGTCAGTCTGAGGTCCAGCGTAATCTGCAGTTAGAAGCTAAACGCGTGCAGGCTTTATTTGGTAGAGTGGGCCCAGAATTTTATTGTGCTCCTGCTCCTTTTATATGGTCTGCAAAGGTTTGGGAGTCACTGGATCGGTACTACCTAAAGCCTAAGGGGCTCACTCTTTGGGATATGGTGACACCTGACTACCCCGAGACATTGATTTATGGCGAGGCATTACTTAATTACCGAGCCATTCCCTTAATTGCTATTGAGCCCTTATTTAGGGTCTATCACTACGATTGGCAGTATTACTTGATGAAGCGCCTTGGGGAGAGTGATGAAAAGCTCAAGTCGAATTACCTTGGGGTTCTGTATCAGTCTAATTGGGAGTCGAGTATGAGCGCAGGAGGCGATCAGAAGTCATTGCCTTCCCGAGTTTTAAAACGGACAAAACGTTTTTTACGTTACTTACAAAGCTATCTCTAATGCCAGAAATTCAGGGTTTAGTTATTTCATTGGCTGGTTCAGAAGTTCGCCAGCAAAAGGTGAAATCAGAGTTGGATAAAACCAACTTGCACTGGCGTTTTTTAGACGCCGTGCGGGGGTCTGCATTAACGAATACCCCTAAAGAGTATCAACCAGGAAAGGTAAAAAATTTACTAGGATTTGAATTAACCCCAAATGAACTGGGATGTTTTTTGTCCCACAAAAAAGCCTGGCAAGATTGTGTCGACAAAAATATTCCAACTATTATTTTTGAGGATGACTTTTGCTTGCTACCGCACTTTGAGAAAGCAATTCATTTTTTAGTAAATGAATCGACTAACTGGGATGCGGTAAGACTCCAGGGCTTGAGTACTGTTCCTCAAGAGAAAATTCAAGGCAATGCTGAATTTTCTTTGGTGAGAAATATTGGGGATGCAGTAGGGGCAACAGCCTATCTTTTAAAGCCAAGCGCTGCCCAAACTTTGATTGATGCATCTAGTGATATTTATGAGCCCTTAGATCACTTCTTAGAGCATCACCAAAAGCACCATCTGGAATTCCTGGCAATTAGCCCTTATCCAGTCGATATTACTGGGGTAGAGACGACTATTGCAGACAGGCCAAGCAGATTGCCAATACGCGGTTGGCATAAGACAAAAAGATCTATTTTGCGTGCTTTAGATCGTTGGTTTTCAAAGAACCCTTGGTTCCCAAGCTAAGTTAATCCCACCCCAGCTTACAGATAGAGCTTCTTTTGTAAGTTACGCAACTTACGCTTAAGCCGATACTTTTGAATCACAATGCGATCAATCGCTGAGAGTTGAATCTCGCTAAGATTTTTTCCTTTAATGAAGACATCATTAAATTGGCGCATGATGACTTTTGGAGAAAAATTCTCTGAATAGGCGTCCCAATTTTTCTCATGCTGTACTCGGCGGGTAAAGTTGCTAAATATTTCCGCTAACTCTTTCTTGCCCCTATAGAGAATTGCTTTGTCTCCTAAAATCTCTATATGGCTGCGCTGAGGGGAGAGAGCATAGGTAATGACAGGCTTTCCCTTGATAGAAAATTCACCGCAAGCTAGCCCAAAGCTTTCACCTATTCCTCTGGCATGCAGCATCCCATCGCAAGTATTAATAAACTGTACTTTGTAATTAAGATCGGAATTGCCAGGTAAAAATATCAGTCTTTCATGCTGCGCAAAAGGATCCATATTCATAAATAGGAAGAAGAGATCACTACGCTGCTCTACAGCTGATAAGACAGTTTCTTTAACAAAGTCAAGATTGAAGCTATCCGAGCCTCCATACCAACCCAATACTGTGGCCGTTTCAGGTATGCCTAGGCTAGAGCGAAGATTGCCAGCCACCTCTGGCAATTCAATCATGTGGGGCACAAAAGGGATTTTGTTATTGGAATATTCTTTTGAAAGCCACTGAGAAACAAAAGCGTATTTATCCCCATGAAATTCTTCAGGCTTAGTTGGAAAGACCGCATGAATTAAAGATGGCGAGCTTTCACTAATGGCATCGTCACGCTCCCCGGATTTGATGAAGTAGGTTAAATCAATTTTTTCCCGCTCAATCAAGCGCTTCAGTTCAACTTGTCCATCATACGGATACAATTTAAATTGTTGAGAAAACTTTTCTAAAACAGATTGAACAACATTATTGTTCTTACGATAGAAGATGACCGATTCATTCCCGAGTAGTTTTTGATTGTGATGCGCATAATCGTATAGGGCAATTTCCGTTCCCCGCAATGAGAGCCCATTAGTATGAAAACCAAGCTTCATTTTTTAAGAGATGGCATCTTCAAGAATGCGTTTTAGAAAATCCCGAAAGGGCAGAATACTCGGAGCTTTTAATAATAGGGCTTGGGAGGCGTAATCTTGCAGTGCTTGGGGTGAGTTGATTATCTCAGTCAGAGGTGCATAATTGCACCACGACATTGGCCCCAGATTGATAAAGGCATAGGGGTTAAAGTCAACCTTGACGTTTTCATCGGTCCATGTAATCGGTAAACAATCTGCAAAGAAAGCTTCTGGAATTTTTTCTGTGTAGTAGCCAGGGTACATGCCATTCTCAGGGCAGAGATTAAAACCATATTCTTGAAGTAATTCATATTTCAAGAAACCGCTGAGGTGATGATTTTCAATAGTCTTATCAAAGTGCGCACCAAATCCTATGATAGGCATTACTTTTTGGACCGCCTCATACAACGTTTTTCTAGGCTCTCTAATGTGTGAGCTTAAAAAAGCAACACGATGATTCTTTTCTAAAAAGCGATTACCTAATGGCTGCATCAGACGTTTGATATCAATCAATTTGCCATAACGCGGATTTAGGTTGCCAATAATTCCCTCATGCGACCAATCGATCATCTCCATCCAGTAGGGCAGTCGAAAATGTTGCTCTGAAGAAATATTTAAGTCAAAAGAAATGCTGTAATCCGCCGGTACGGTGTCATGACGCAGGTTCTCTGCGCTATGGAAAACCCTAAGTGGTGAGATTTTGTTGGCTGGCGCTAAATTGAGTACTGAATTTACTGCGGGTCGAAGCGATTTGGGGCACCATTTGAGCCTCTTAGAATCAGGCTTAATAAAGGGCCCCAATATCAGCAAATCTGCTTGATTTGGAGTAACCCAATCTAACTGATAACCAAGGCTTTGAGCGATAATTGGAAGCAAGCCTTGTGAATAGTCACTTGGGCAGCCAGCAGTTGAAATTCGTACGCTTCTCATTCCCTAATACTAATTTATTTTATGTCTGAGTTTTCAGCCCAAAACCCATATTCGGTAGTCATCACTACTTTTGACAAGCGATTTGATGCCTATTTGGTGCCTTTGCTTGCTCAGATTAAGGCTCAACGTCCAGACATTGAAGTGATTGTGACAATCAATGGCCCTGCCAAAGGAGCTTTTGATGAAGTCTATCGCTCCAACATTCTGTCTTACATCTCGAAATTTCCGCAGGTATTTCCGACGATGTTCCCAAGTTTTCAGTCGCTGGCCAAGCTATGGAATCGTGGTGCGTTAACGGCTAGCCACCACCGTGTGTTGGTATTGAATGACGATCTAGAGCTCAAATCAGAAAATGGCAGCTGCTTTTTTGATCTTCTAGAAACGGCCTTAGCAAAAAATACTGGAACTTTCAAGATCAATGGCAGTTTTTCTCACTTCATCTTAGATAAGCAAGAGTTAATTGAAGTCGGTTTTTTTGATGAACGTCTTTTAGGTCTTGGCGAAGAGGATGGGGATTTTTACTGGCGCTTCTATAAGAAGTATAAAAAGGAAATCTCTAGCGTAGATATTGATTTAATTGATAACGTGCAATCTGATTTAGCGGATGATGGCTACACCAAAGGTATCCGCACTGCTTCTAAATTTAATCGCGATTTTATTCAAAACCAGAAATACAAGGCAGCCCTCTTGGGCGGTTATCGCGGTATGTTTGACAAGCGAGTAAATCAGATACTAGATGATGAGAAGCAGTATCCATATGAACTTTTTTATCTTGAAAATAAAAAAGATATCTGAGGCTTAAGATATTAAAGATGCCTTTTTTATATTTAATAGTCACCGCAATTGTCTGGCTGAGAAATCCATTCTCCAGGAAAAAATATCAAACTCAACTAATTAATAAAGTGATTTTGATTTATCGTGGCAATCCCGAGATTGTTATCCATGATTACTACAATTATGTTTTGAGTTTTCTTTTTCAAAATTTAGAAAACATTGAGAGGGCCGGGTTAGTGTTTTATGAATGTCCTGGTCTAAGGCTTCTTAAATTCTTGCACTCACCGATCAATATTTTCTTGCAAATTGAACACACACTATTTAGGCCTGGAAGCGAGACCTCAACTTCTGCCATGCAGGGTGAGCTCCCTATACCAGGGGGTAATCAAAAATATTTAATTAGAATTGCTGAATTGGATAGGCTTGCCTCTGCGGATATTATTTTTGATTACAGCAGAATTAACTTATTTAATATTCAATCGTCACCCGCTCTAAGGGATTATTTACAAAAGTCATTTTGTATCAGCCCTGCTTTATACCCAATATTTACTAACGGTAATGATCGGCATGGTGTAATTACTCTATTCGGAAATCCCGATATTTCTAGGAGAAAGTTATTTCTGAAGGATCTAGAACGTCAAAGAGTTTCATCTGAAAATATACGTGGATTGTATTTTGGAGTAGACGAGATTTATCGTAAGACTAAAATAGTGATTAATATTCGCCAAACTGATGGGCATGAAACGCTTGAAGAGCTAAGAGTTTTGCCAGCATTGCGAAGTGGAGCGATAGTAGTGTGTGAATCCGCACCCTACGTAGAAAAAACTGCGTACTCTAAATTTATTATTTGGGGATCTTTACAAGAACTGCCTAGTTTGATTGCTGAAGTAGAAAATAATTACGAAGAAGTTCGTCAGCGTATTTTTGGAGATGGCTCGGAAAACTCTTTTTTTGTAAAAAGAATGAAGCGAATTGAAAAATGTAATCAGTTGGCAATGAATAGGGCGATAAATCATATTAATGCTCAAAGCTAATGTGAAGCTGAAGTTAAACAAAGAAATGGGGCGGGAATGATCTTAGTGACAGGTGGGGCTGGATTTATTGGTGGAAATTTTGTTTTGGATTGGCTGGCTCATGCCGATGCCGAAGGTATCGTCAATCTTGATAAATTAACTTATGCTGGTAATTTAGCTACTCTTAGCCCACTAGAAAAAGATGCGCGACATGTGTTTGTTCATGGCGATATTGGGGATAAAGCACTAGTTAACCAGCTCTTGGAAAAGTATCGGCCACGAGCAATCGTAAACTTTGCTGCGGAGAGCCATGTTGATAGATCTATTCATGGTCCGGCTGAATTTGTTCAAACCAATATTGTTGGAACTTTTAATTTATTGGAGTGTGCACGTGAGTACTGGAATAGTCTTGAAACACAGGATAAAGAGCAATTCCGTTTTCACCATGTTTCAACCGATGAGGTTTATGGTTCTCTGTCCTCTTCGGATCCTGCATTTACGGAAACAAATCCCTATAAGCCCAATAGTCCTTACTCTGCATCCAAGGCAGCATCGGATCATTTAGTAAGGGCTTGGTTTCATACTTATGGGTTCCCAGTAATTACTACGAATTGCTCTAATAATTATGGTCCGTATCACTTTCCTGAGAAGTTAATTCCGCTGGTAATTCTCAACGCTCTAAATGGTAAGCCTTTACCAATCTATGGTGATGGTCAGCAGGTGCGTGATTGGCTTTATGTGGGCGATCACTGTTCTGCAATTCGAAAAGTTTTGGCTTCTGGAAAATTGGGAGAGACTTACAACATTGGTGGTTGGAATGAAAAGGCCAATATTGATGTCGTCAAAACTATCTGCAGCATTCTCGATGAATTAAAGCCTCGCACAGATGGTAAGTCATATGCTGAACAAATTACATTCGTGAAGGATCGCCCAGGGCATGATCGACGTTATGCAATTGATGCCAGCAAAGTAGAACGTGATTTAGGTTGGAGACCTGCTGAAACATTTGATACTGGAATTCGTAAGACAGTGCAGTGGTATTTGGATAATCCCATTTGGATTGAGGGTGTAGTCAGTGGCTCCTATCGTGACTGGCTAAAGCAACAGTACAACTGAGCGCGCACTCGATGAACATACTGGTTTTTGGAAAAGATGGGCAGCTAGGCAAAGCATTTAAATTGTTATTTGAACAAATGCCCATTGCTGCAAATGTACAAATTACTTATTTCGGTAGGTCGGATTGTGATCTAAGTAAAGAGGCGGATATTCTTGCCCAACTCAAATTATCAAAACCGGATCTCATTATTAATGCTTCCGCTTATACGGCGGTTGATGGAGCAGAAACGGAAATCGATTTAGCTTTTGCAGTAAATGCTAAAGCGCCCGAATTAATGGCTCGCTATGCCGCAGAAAATAATATCACCCTATTGCATTATTCAACGGACTATGTTTTTGATGGTAATAAATCTGATTTCTATGTTGAGAGTGACGCACGTACCCCCTTGGGCATTTATGGAAAAAGTAAGGCCGCGGGTGAAGAGGCGATAGAAAATGTATTTGCAAATTCGTCTAAGGGACAATTTGCGATTTTCAGAACCAGCTGGGTCTATGGGGATGGAGGTAATTTCATTCGTACCATCTTACGTTTAGCAAAAGAACGCGAAGAATTAAAGGTCATTCATGATCAGCATGGTGTGCCAACTAGCGCAAAATGGCTTGCGCAAATAAGCTTGGCTTTAGCTTTAGATACTGACTGCAATGTAAGACAGTTCCCGTCTGGTATTTATCATGCCGTTCCAGCTGGTGAGACAACTTGGTACGATCTGGCATGTTTAGTAGTTCAGGCTGCCATGGATGCCAAGGTGATGTTAAAAGCCAAGCCCAGTGCCATTAAGCCTATTCTGGCTGTTGAATACCCTCTACCAGCGCCAAGGCCGATGAATTCTCGGATGAATACCGCTAAATTATGTGAAGCCCTTCATGACGTGGGTTTGGGAGCTTCGAACTCTTATAATGATCCTCAAAAGATGCCAAATTTCCCTGCATGGGATGGCATGGTTCAAGAATATGTATCTAAGCTTGCTGCGGACGGTTTGATCTAAGTACTGCTCGCGCTGACTAAGGTGCTAAATAGGGGGTTTCGCATGGCTACAAATCGTAAAGGCATTATTTTGGCTGGCGGGTCAGGGACTCGTCTATACCCAGTCACTCAAGCAGTTTCCAAGCAATTAATGCCAGTGTATGACAAACCCATGGTGTATTACCCGCTGAGTACTTTGATGTTGGCGGGTATTCGGGATATCTTATTAATTTCTACACCTCATGACACGCCGCGCTTTACGGAGTTACTTGGTGATGGTTCACAATGGGGCCTCAATATTGAGTATTGTGTGCAGCCATCTCCAGATGGGCTGGCTCAAGCATTTACCCTAGGAAAAAACTTTGTCGGTAATGATCCGAGCGCTTTAGTGCTTGGAGATAATATTTTTTATGGTCATGAGCTCGTTGATCAACTCAATAGTGCTAATGATCGAAAAGCTGGTGCAACCGTGTTTGCATATCATGTGAATGATCCAGAGCGTTATGGTGTGGTTGAGTTTGATAAAGATTACAAAGCGCTCTCCATCGAAGAGAAGCCTTTAAACCCAAGAAGTAACTATGCGGTAACAGGCCTCTATTTTTACGACAATCAAGTTTGCGATATAGCTGCTTCTATTAAGCCAAGCGCTAGGGGTGAGCTTGAGATTACTGATGTAAATCGTGTTTACCTTGATAAGAATGAATTAAGTGTTGAAATCATGGGCCGAGGTTTTGCTTGGCTTGATACCGGTACTCATGATTCATTGTTAGATGCAGCGGGCTTTATTGCAACTTTGCAAAAGCGCCAAGGCCTAATGGTGGCTTGTCCCGAAGAGATTGCTTATCGCCAAGGTTGGATCAGTGCTGAAACAGTGCAAAAGGTAGCCGCTCAATTGAGTAAAAATAGCTATGGTCAGTATTTAGGCAAGATTTTAAAAGAGCTTAATAGCTCTGCTCAGTCGATTTCTTTAACTGCAAAGAAGTAGAGCTAATGAATGCACCTTCTAAGTTAAAAGTAACGCCTACAGCAATTCATGATGTGCTCGTTATAGAGCCTCAGGTATTTGGGGATGAGCGAGGTTGGTTTACTGAGTCATTCAATGCGCAAGACTTTGCCGATGCGACTGGCCTTGATGTCGAATTTGTTCAAGATAATCATTCCTTTTCTCGTCAATGGACCTTACGAGGGTTGCACTATCAGCTTGAAAAAACTCAAGGCAAATTAGTGCGCGTAGTTTCCGGAAGCGTATTTGATGTGGCAGTAGATATTCGTAAAGATTCCCCTACTTACGGTAAGTGGGTGGGTGTTGAGTTGAGCGCGCAAAATCACAAGCAACTTTGGATTCCTCCGCAGTTGGCACATGGATTTCTGGTGCTTTCTGAAACTGCTGAATTTCTCTATAAAACCACGGATTACTACCACCCACAAAGCGAGGCTTGTCTTGCATGGAATGATCCGTTTGTGGGCATCGAGTGGCCTTTACCGGCTGGCATCTCTCCCAATATGAATGCCAAAGATACTGCCGGTCTGGTTTGGGACCTTGCACCCAAGTTTTAGAGTGCCCAAAGGGGCTCTATATAAAAAATAAGATAATCCCTCCATGAGTAATACATTGGCGCAATCAGCTAACCCTAAGATCTTATTGGTCAAACTCTCCTCATTGGGGGACGTTTTGCACAACTTACCAATACTTTGGGATCTGCGGGCGCGATTGCCCGATGCCCAGATTGATTGGGTGGTTGAAGAAGGGTATGTTCACTTACTGACACCCCTACTATCGAAAGATGGTTTTAGAGGAATTGATCGCATTATTCCCTTTGGTTTACGCCACTGGAAAAAGAATTTACTAAAGCCGTCTACTTGGAAACAATTTTTTGCCTTCAAAAAAGAGCTTCAAGCAGTTTCTTATGATGTCATTATTGAAACTCAAGGCTTACTTAAGTCAGCCATCGTTTGCTCATTAGCTAAAAAGAATCCTAGTACAGTGATTGCGGGATTAGCTAATGCAACCGAGTTCTCTGGTTATGAGCCGATCGCAAGATCTTTTTATAGTCAGTCAGTTCAAGTTCCCACGCAATGCCATGCAGTGGATCGCTCGCGCTGGGTGATGTGCTCGGCATTGGACTGGCCGCTACTTGAGCGTACGAGCGTCCCACAGTTTTACCCCGTTCAATATATTCAAACGTTGCCCGCTCCTGGGCAGGTCCTTGCTCAGCAGCTAGTGGTGCCTTATGTGCTTTGTTTTCACTCTACTGCGCGTGAAGCAAAGCGCTGGCCTAATGGCCATTGGATTGCTCTAGGTCAGGAACTCTCTAGCCGCGGCTATCAAGTGGTTTTGCCTTGGGGTAATTTAGCTGAGCGTGCAGTGAGTGAAGCAATTGCCTCGCAAATTCCAAATGCCTTGGTGCCGCCAGCATTTTCGATTGAAGATGCTTTTGCTGTGATTGCTGGTGCTGCTTTGACGATCGGAGTAGATACGGGTCTAACGCACTTAGCGGCCGTCCTAAATAAACCTACTGTTGAGATTTATTGTGATTCCCCGCTATGGAAAACAGAAGGATATTGGTCTAGCAATATTCGTAATGTGGGGGATATTCAAAAACCTCCAACAGTAGCCGAGGTTCGGCAGGCTGCCACTGAATTACTGCACTAGTTTTTGTTGGCTCGAGATTAGCGTAGCAGCGTATTGATCGCGAGTAAGTCTTCATCAGTTAAAGCGGCCGCATGCGCCTTTAACTTAATCGCATTCAGAATTGTGTTGTAGCGTGCTTGTTGCAACAAAGAGCGTGTATTGATTAACGAGTCTAAGGCAATCAACACATCAATATTAATTAAAGTACCCACTTGAAAGCCAAGCTTGCTAGATTCAAGAGCGGAAGATGTTGAGCGCTCTGCAGCTTCATAAGCTTTAACACTCGCCAAGCCACCATAAAAACCAGTAAAAGCTGCACGTGTATTTTGAGCTGCTGTGCGTCGATAGTTATCGTAGTTAGCTTTTGCAGCATCGACTAGAGCAGCGTTTTGACGAATCACAGAACTGTTGTATCCACCCGATACCAGTGGAATGGTCATTTGTAGAGCAACCGTATTGTTATACACATTGGTATTCGCTGGTGTGTAGCTATTAGGTGTGCCGTTTGAGGTGTTGTAGCCCGACGTGCCAACAAAATTAATCGTTGGGTAATTTAAAGCCTGAGCACCTCGGTAGGTACTTTCTGCCAAGCTGACAGAGAGCTGGCCTGCGAGGACATTAAAGTTTGCCGACTCCGCTTGTCGAATCCAGTCATCCAATGTTTGACCGGGAGGTAAATGGGGATTAACACTCTCAGCAATAGGATTGCCTTTTGCATCTTTCGACTTACTGCGAGGGTCTTTTAAAACGCCTTCAATCTTAGCGTCTTTGACTAGTGGTTTTAATGCGCCGACAGGACGGCCAACAATTTGCTCTAGTACGCCACGTTTCACAATAAGGTCTGCTTGAGCAGAAATCTCTTGAGAAGTAGCTAAATCCATAGCTGCTTGGGCAGTATTCACATCCACAATGGTTGCTAACCCTGCATCAAATTTGGCTTGGGCCACCTCGAGTTGTTGCTTGATTAAATCTTTTTTGTTCTTATAGAGCGTAACGTTATCTTGGCTTGTCAGTGCATCAAAGTAGGCTTGAGACACTCGCAAGATGAGGTCTTGTTGTGCCAAGAAGAAGCGCATATCCGCAAGCTTGGTATTGAGGTCCCCTTGTTTGAATAACTCAATCGCACCCACGTTAAATACGGGCTGCGTTAAGGTGACCGTATAACTTTTTTGATCGAATACGCGTGAGTTGCCTGCGTTATTAGAAACCACCGTACTACCAGCACCATGTTGGTAGTAACGTGTTCCACCTGGCGTTGCATTGGCTTGCGGCATTAGTAATGAAAATCCTTGCCAGTACAACTCTTTACTTGCTTGGTAATTAAAGCGTGCTGCAGTTAAGACTGGATCACTAAAAGCGGCCTCTTGATAAAGCTGAATCAAATCATTTAATTGCCCCTGACTATCGGCCGCTCTGTTTCCATTTAAATTGGATGGAGCTGAGGCAGATGGTAAAGCGGGCTTAGTGGGTGGTGGTGCTATTTGGGGTGGCTGCTCGAGGCCAATGAGGGTTGATGCACTCATTGGAGTCGGTAGCGCTGGCCTTGCGGCTGCATTTGGGCTCTGGGCCATCGCATTGCCATACCAGGCATTCCAGCCCATTGCTTGACTTAGGATCAAACCAAAGGCGGTAAGTCTAGAAAGTCTAAAGCGGCTTGGGGTCATGTAATTCAGGTAATTTCAATGTGCCATGCAGTTTAAGGCCAAATTATTCAAAATGCTTATTTAGGCACTATTTTGCCAAAACCTCTGGATTAGCCCTGTATGCCTATAAAATTTGGCCTATGGATCTAATTTTGTTACTAAAAGCAGTCATTCTGGGAGTGGTAGAGGGATTAACGGAGTTTTTGCCGATCTCCAGTACAGGGCACCTCATTTTGGTTGGTGACTTACTGGACTTTAATGACGAACGCGGCAAAGCCTTCGAAGTCATCATTCAGTTTGGCGCCATTTTGGCAGTGTGTTGGGAGTTCCGAGAAAAGCTTCTCAAGGTTATTACCTCCTTTTCCGAAAGCGCTCAGTCTCGCCGTTTTGTGCTCAATTTACTGATTGCTTCTATCCCGGCAATGGGCTTAGCCTTTTTATTTGGCAAGTACATTAAAGCAGTACTGTTTTCACCCATTCCGGTAGCAAGCGCTTTTATCGTAGGTGCTCTCATTATTTTTTGGGCGGAGGGTCGTCAGAAAAAAATAACCACTACTAGTCACATCAAAACAGTAGATGACTTAAGTCCCTTGGACGCACTCAAGGTTGGCTTGGCACAGTGTGCCGCCTTAATTCCGGGGACATCTCGTTCTGGTGCAACAATTATCGGCGGCATGTTGTTTGGTTTGCCGCGTGCAGTGGCAACAGAGTTCTCCTTCTTTTTGGCAATTCCAGTGATTGGTGGTGCGACAGCTTATGAGTTACTTAAGCTCTGGAAGGCGCCTGTAGTATTTTCTGGAGAATTCTCCTTAGCGATTGCAGTAGGCTTTGTATCTGCCTTTATCTCTGCTTTCGTGTGTGTCCGCTGGCTAATTCATTATGTAGCGCACCATAATTTCATCCCATTTGCTTGGTATCGCATCGCTTTTGGGTTGCTAGTTTTATTTACCGCATATAGCGGACTCATTGCTTGGTCGCATTAATTTCACTAACACTCTAAATTAAAGTTCAAGATCAAAATGGATGTATCAATAGACGCTATTACCAATAATATTCAGCTGGCGTTAGCCCCAGTGTTTTTATTGACTGCAGTTGCCACTTTGATTAACGCGATTTCTGGACGCTTGGCACGATCAGTGGATCGCATGCGTGCAATTCGACATGCTATTGATCGCGGTGAGGTAACGGATGCAGCACTCCTGGCGCATATGAATAAAGAGGCGGACGAGGCTAAAGCCCGTGGCCGTCTTTGTACGGCTGCCATCTTTTTTGATGTGCTCAGCGGGGTATTTATCTCATTAACTGTATTGGAGTTGTTTTTCTTTCAAGCGGGTGCGGTACGATCACTACAAACAACGTATGTGATTTGGACATTTGTGCTGGGCCTCGTTTTTTTCATGACCTCTTTATCCATCGTTTTGACTGAGGTAGTCTATGCCTATCGATCAGCCGGCTGGAATAATCCAAAATAAGTAAAAGACTTATTTCTTTAAAATATTACTTTCTATAAAAGTCTGACTATGAACAAAATCCTCATCACCGGCGGCGCAGGCTTTTTAGGCTCCCACTTGACCGAAAAACTTCTTAAAGAGGGCAATGATGTTTTGGTAGTAGATAACTACTTCACTGGCTCCAAAGAGAACTTGGCCCATTTACTACCTAATCCACGCTTAGAGCTCATGCGTCATGATGTGACTTTTCCGCTTTATGTAGAAACTAATCAAATTTACAACTTAGCTTGTCCCGCATCCCCAGTGCATTATCAGCATGACCCTGTACAAACAACCAAGACCAGCGTTCATGGCGCTATCAATATGCTGGGCTTAGCTAAGAGAACTCGGGCGCGGATCTTGCAAGCATCTACTAGTGAGGTCTATGGTGACCCCGAAGTGCACCCTCAGCCAGAAGAGTATTGGGGCAAAGTCAATCCCATTGGAATCCGCTCTTGCTACGATGAAGGTAAGCGCTGCGCTGAAACCCTCTTTTTTGACTACAACCGTCAACACAATTTAGATATCAAAGTTGTACGTATTTTTAATACTTACGGCCCACGCATGCATCCTAACGACGGCCGAGTGGTGAGTAACTTTATTGTGCAAGCACTGCAAGGTAAGGACATCACCATCTATGGAGATGGTCAGCAAACCAGAAGTTTTTGCTATGTCGACGACTTAATCGATGCTATGGTCAAAATGATGAACTCTGAACAAGGTTTTACTGGGCCAGTCAATATTGGCAACCCAGGCGAGTTCACTATGCTCCAGTTAGCGGAAGCTGTTCTGAAGCTCTCTGGTAGTAAATCGAAGATCATTCATCAGCCATTACCATCAGATGATCCAAAACAGCGTCAGCCTAATATCGAATTAGCCAAAGCGAAGCTTGGCTGGCAGCCTAAGGTCAATTTGGAAGATGGTCTAAAAGAGACTATTGCTTACTTTAAGAAGGTTGTGGGGTAAGTCGTTGAGTAAAGTGGATAGCACGACTCCAGAAAAGCATTTTGATCGTATCCGTTCATTTGTCCTCAGGGCTGGGAGAACAACTGCTGGACAACAGCGGGCTATCGAAGATTTGGGTCCTCAATTTTTAATCTCTTTTAAAGAAGCTACCCTCGATTTAGTAGGCGCTTTTGGTGGCTCAACTAAACCCAAGATTTTAGAGGTTGGTTTTGGTATGGGGGAGACTACTGCCAAGATCGCTGCATTACGCTCAGATGATGATTTCTTGGGAATTGAAGTTCATCCACCGGGGGTTGGTGCCTTACTCAAACTCATTGGCGAAAACCAACTCACCAATATACGAGTCATTCGACATGATGCTGTTGAGGTCCTTGAAAGAATGATTACCCCCAATAGCTTGGACGGTATTCATATTTACTTTGCAGATCCATGGCATAAGAAGCGCCATCACAAGCGTCGTTTGATTCAAGCTGAGTTTGTTCGTTTATTAGTTTCTCGCTTAAAGCTTGGCGCTTACTTGCATTTAGCAACGGATTGGCACAACTATGCAGAGCAGATGCTTTTGGTATTAAATGCAGAGCCCACTCTTCAAAATACTTCCAATGATTTGGTAAGAATTGAAACTTTTGATGTTTCGGATATCGCTAGAGCAGATGAAGTTCCAAATGAATTTAAGCCTACGCTAGTGCAATTAACTGCTCAGCATGCAGGGTATGTTCAAAGACCGGCTTATCGTCCTGTAACCAAGTTTGAAAACCGCGGCATCAAGCTAGGCCACGGTGTATGGGACTTGGTTTACAAGAAAAACGAAGTCAATCAAAAATAATCTAAGTTATTTATAAGCCTACGCAGACGTATTTCATTTCCAAATACTCGTCCATGCCGTAAACGCTACCCTCGCGACCTAAGCCTGATTGCTTGATGCCACCAAAGGGCGCTACTTCATTAGAGATAAGGCCTGTGTTGACACCTACCATGCCGTACTCCAGGGCTTCAGCAACTTTCCAGACGCGACCAACATCACGGCTGTAGAAATATGAAGCCAAACCAAATTGACTGCTATTAGCAAGCTTGATAACTTCCTCATCACTCTCGAAGGGGATAATTGGCGCTATAGGGCCAAAGGTTTCTTCGTAGGTAATGAGCATTTGGCTATTTACATTGGATAGGATGGTTGGCTCGTAGAAATTTTTACCCTCAACCGATGGTTTGCCGCCAGTGACGAGTTTGGCTCCTTTGCTCAATGCATCGGCAACATGTTTTTTGACCTTTTCGAGTGCGGCAGTTTCAATCAAAGGCCCTTGGGTGATGCCGGCCTGCATACCATTGCCCACCTTGATCATTTCAAGTGCTTTCGCAAACTTCTCCACAAAAATATCCTGTACTTTTTTGTGAACATAAAAGCGATTGGCGCACACACAAGTTTGACCTGAATTTCTAAATTTAGAAGCCATAGCGCCGGTCACGGCAGCATCGATATCGGCATCTTCAAAAACAATAAAGGGAGCATGACCGCCTAACTCTAGCGCCAGCTTTTTCACCGTCGGGGCACATTGCTCCATGAGAATGCGGCCAACCTCTGTAGAGCCTGTGAATGAGAGGTGGCGAACCGTAGGTGAAGAGCAAAGGGTTTTACCAATTTCAATGGATTGATTGGCATCAGCAGTCACAATATTAATCACACCATTCGGAATGCCGGCACGCTTACCAAGCTCTGCTAGCGCCAATGCAGATAATGGTGTGAGCTCAGCAGGCTTAATCACAATTGTGCAACCAGCAGCCAGCGCCGGAGCAATCTTGCGGGTGATCATCGCAATCGGAAAGTTCCAAGGGGTAATGGCTACACAAACACCGATCGGTTGCTTGATAACCATCAGTCGCTTATCGCTCCAAGTCGTACTCAGAATAGAGCCTTCAACTCTTTTTGCCTCTTCGGAAAACCACTCCACAAAGGAAGCGCCATAAACAACTTCACCCGCTGCCTCGGTCAGCGGCTTACCTTGTTCAAGCGTCATGAGAGTGGCTAGATCTTGGGTGTTCGCAATAATGAGATCGAACCACTTACGCATAATGGAGGCACGCTCTTTTGCAAGTTTGTTGCGCCATTCTGGTAATGCCCTCTCTGCGGCGGCAATAGCACTGTCGGCATCTACAGTTTCTAGATTCGCAACGTTGGCAATGATTTCATCGGTAGCAGGGTTATTGACTGTAAAGGTCTTTTTGGAGCTAACCCAGTTGCCATCAACAAAAGCCTCTTCTTTGAATAGGCTTGAATCTTTTAATTGAGTGCGGATATCTATTTTTTGCATGATGTCTAACCTTGGTATGGATGCAAATCATTTTATCCCCTTATAAATAAAAAAGCCTCCGGGCTTGCATGCCTGGAGGCTGGGGTATGAAAATGTGGAAAGCGGTATTAGCCTGCCTGTATCTCAACACTCCGCAGTTTTTGGGCAAGCAGGTCAAGCACGCCATTAACGTATTTGTGCCCATCAGTGCCGCCAAAGGTCTTAGCGAGTTCAACCGCCTCATTGATAGCTACCTTGTAAGGTACGGAGAGATCGGCTGCTAACTCATAAGCGCCAATGAGTAACGCAGCATGTTCAACTGGGGAGAGTTCATTGATAGGGCGATCTAATGCTGGAGTAATGATTGCCTCTAGCTCATCTGTTTTGGCTAAAACGCCATCAAAGATACCTTGGAAGAGATCAAGCTGGCAACGACGAAACGCAGGATCCTCGGATAGCTGTTTAGCAATAGCTGCCCCGTTCGGAATGCTGCCAGCACGGCGCATCACGAGGCTTTGATATACGCCTTGAAGGGCATATTCACGAGCACGGCGTCGCGGCGTTAAAGAGCGCTTAACAGGAGCCTTGGCATCCTTGGATGCCACTAAGTTTTCTGGATTAGGAATAGATTTGGACATGTGTTTGCTTATTCTTGGCTCGAGTTAATTTCGATATCAATGTCCGGCGTCAGCGCTAGCGCTAAATTAGCCATTTCAACTACCGCTTGAGCGCACTCGGCACCTTTGACTTCGACACGTGCAAGTGCCTGTTCATCTGTGTCACAAGTTAATACCCCGTTTGCAATTGGCAAGCCAGAGTCAATCGAGATGCGTGTAATTCCAGCCGCAGATTCGTTGGAGACCAATTCAAAGTGATAGGTTTCACCGCGAATCACTGCGCCAAGCGCAACCAATCCATCGAACTCACCAGTCTCAGCAAGTTTTTGTAGGGCAAATGGAATCTCCAATGCACCTGGAACGGTAACTAGTTTGATATCGGATTGATGAACGCCTAAGGAGATAAGTTCATTAATACAAGAGTTTGTTAGCGCTACGCAATGATCTTCGTTAAAGCGCGCTTGTACAACGCCAATACGTAGATCTTGACCATTTAAATCGGCCTCTAATACACCTACAAAATCATTGGTGGAATCGGTCATAGTGCTTTTCTAAAGTAAGGATTAAGAGTTGTGAGAATCGCTAGGCTTGAATGGGGTATAGCCTGTTACTTCAAGCTTGTAACCAGATAGGCTTGGCACTGGACTTGGGTTCGCTAGCAAACGCATTTTGCCAACGCCAATATCTTTCAGAATTTGTGCGCCAATACCATAGCTTCTGAAATCCGTTTTACGGGCCAACGGTTTTTGCTCAGCATCCTGAGAGTGGTTTAACTTTTGAAATTGCGCTAGCCAATCACTGTCGCCAGGAGCGGCAATGCCAGAAGCATTTAATAAAACCGCTACACCCGCAGGTGAGGCTGCAATTTTTTGAAGTGCTTGAGCTAGTGGCCAAGAATGGGTGCTGACATTAGAGTCCAAGAAGTCTAAAACAGTTACAGGCTCATGAACGCGAACAAGGGTTTCTTGTGCTTCAGATGGCTTGCCATGCACTAATGCAATATGAATACATGAGCTAGGTGTATCGCGATAAATGATGCCTTGAAATTTCCCCCAGGGGGTCACAAATTCTCGGGAACCTTCACGCACTACAATACTTTCATGTTGACTACGGTACTTGATGAGATCAGCAATACTGCCAATCTTTAATTGATGTTCTTTAGCAAACTCAAGTAAGTCGGGAAGGCGGGCCATGCTGCCATCGTCTTTCATGATTTCGCAAATAACAGATGTGGGTGAGCAACCAGCCATTGCTGCTAGGTCACAACCTGCTTCTGTGTGGCCAGAGCGAATCAATACACCACCAGGTTGCGCCATTAAAGGAAAAATATGACCAGGTTGTACTAAATCACTGGGTTTGGCATTTGGCGCCACTGCAGTTTTGATCGTGAGCGCGCGATCTGCTGCAGAGATACCAGTGGTTACGCCGGTAGCTGCCTCAATTGAGACTGTGAAATTGGTGCCCATCGAGGTGCCGTTGTCTCTCACCATTAGCGGCAGGTTGAGTTGTTGGCAACGCTCACGAGTCAGTGTGAGGCAAATGAGTCCGCGTCCATGCTTGGCCATGAAATTAACCGCTTCCGCAGTGACGTGATCTGCAGCCAGCACCAAATCCCCCTCATTCTCACGATCTTCTTCGTCGACAAGGATCACCATTTTGCCGGCGCTGAGGTCGGCAATGATTTCTTCGGTGGAGGCTAGGGTATTTAGCATAGCCCTCTATTTTAAGCTCAGGAGAGGGTATCCGTGAGGTCTCACAGCAATATCCCGCCTTTCAGACGGCAAGAGCCCAACAAGATGGTTTTATCTGGTCTATGCCCCCTAGAAAATGGCCTGTGACCATTCGGGACCATGAACCCTCAACTAATGGCAGTGCCAGGCCAAATGGCTTCATTTTGCTCGAGGTTTTGGTAGCGATGAGCTTGATCATGGGTTCTTGGATGACGGCCACTCATAGCTATCAGAAGTTGGTCCTGATTTTGCTGCAGCAAGAAAGGAAACGATCTCAATTGAGGACAGAATTGGATGCATATGAAATTGCGAGCGTAAAAAATGACGCTACTCGAGTGTCTGGTAGGAATCACACTTTGCGCACTTCTACTAAACCCGCTATTAAAGGTCAGCGCACATTTAGCAGCGAAACAAATGGAATATGAAAAAACCCAAGCATTCATTTCCGAAGCAGAGCGTGCATTTGAGTTAATGGGTAGAGCAATTCGAATGGCCGGTTATCAAAATATCAAGAATGTTCAAACAATAAGAAAAACAGATTCATCGCAGTCAGTTATTCAAATAAATAAAAAAGTGGGTTACCGAGGTTCGGATTCATTGAGTATTCAGCATGGCTTATCTGATGGTGTAGATTTTGATTGCATTGGCAATGTTCTAGATAAAGAGCGAACCAGAAAAGATTTGGCATTTCAAGGATTCACTGTCGATCGACAAGCTGGTATTGCCAAAGGCAAAAAAGTGGCTGGCGGCTCACTCATTTGCCAGTCACTTGATCGCCAGGGAAGAATCCAAAACACCACTTTGATGAATGGCGTAAATCACCTGCTTATTGAGGAGCTCGCCGACCTCCAGGCCAATGGCAGCAGTAGTCAAAAGCTTTATAAGTTGAGTTTGCAAATGACAGACGGGGCTTTCATTCAGGTCGATTTAGAAAGAACCTTTGCCACAAGGAACTTACGATGATTCTGGCATGGATCGCCTCTTTGTTATTGCTGTGTTCATCTTTAATTACTCATATAGAAAAACTAAGTACATTGCGCATGATTGAGGTAAACACGATAGAGGTAGCTCAGAAAAAATTTATTGCCGCTGAAAAAGTAGTGCAAGAATGTGCGCAACACATCACTGCGCTATCAACATTGAAAAGTAATCAGTGTTTCATTAAACCTGCTGGAAACCAGCGCTGGCTAATATCAAGTAAAGAAAAGCCGGGCATTGAGATTGGCATTCTGGTTGATGAAAAAACCGGCTCAGTTATTCGCATTAATTGGCGTCAAGTATTTGAATAAACAATCCGGTTGCCAATGCGGATCTACCTTGTTGGAGTTGATGGCGGTTGTGTTGATTATCGCCATCACTGTAACGATGAGCACACCTTTGTTACAAGAGCAAATTGCTGCTCGTGAGATTGATACCATCGCGCGCCGTTTTATTGCCCATGCGCACTTCGCGCGCGGGCAAGCTTTGCATATTGGGCAGCCTGTGCAAATGACTCCAGTCAATGGCGGCACTTGGGAGGCTGGATGGGTAGTGCAAAGTGGGTGTGTTGACAGGCGGTTCAATAACAATTGCCAGGCCAAAAACTGGTTTTCCCAAGCAAATATCGAACCTGTTTACTTTAAGGGTGGAGGCAAGCAATTTACCGACCTACATTCCGGCAGGAGAGGAATTCTATTTAATCCTGCAGGAGCAGCAAAGACAGCGCAAGGCGGGTTTGTAGCCAACCGCTTGATTCTGGGCCATCAGCAGGCGCCTCACCTTGAACGGCAAATGATTTTGGGTAGTGGCGGGCGATGGAGAATCTGCGATCCCTCCAGAGATGTAAAGTGCTGCCATTGAATGGTTTAATAGACCCTATGTACAGCGCAGTTGACCACCAATGGATGAGCGAGGCTTTAGTCCAAGCTCAAAAAGCCCTTTATCTTTCCAATCCGAACCCGCGGGTGGGATGCGTCATTGTCAAGGATAGTCAAGTCATTGGAAAAGGCTTCACTCAAGCAGTTGGTAAAGCGCACGCAGAAGTGCAGGCGCTGGCAGATGCCAAGACGCAAGGCAATGATGTCTCCGGCTCCACCATTTATGTCACCCTTGAGCCATGTAGTCACACAGGTAGAACACCACCATGTGTTGATGCTCTCATTGCTGCTAAGCCCGCTAAAGTCATCGTGGGTATGTCTGATCCCAATCCTCTTGTCGCTGGTAAAGGTCTAGAAAAATTAAGAGTGGCTGGTATTGAGGTGCAGTGCGGGTTGCTAGAGTCTGAAGCGCAGGCGCTCAATCGTGGATTTATTTCAAGGATGACTCGTGGTTTACCGTGGGTACGCATGAAGATTGCCGCTAGTTTAGATGGCAAGACTGCGTTGCCAGATGGTCAAAGTCAGTGGATTACTGGCCCACTAGCAAGAGCGGATGGACATCACTGGCGCGCACAAGCATGCGCCATTGTGACCGGTGTTGGAACGGTGAAAGAAGACGATCCCAGTCTCAATGTGAGAGACGTAGAGACGCATAGACAGCCGGTGCGTATTACTATTGATTCCAAATTAGAAACTCCACCAACAGCCAAGATTTTGCACAATCCAGAGTTGTCTGAAGTCATGATCGTGTGCGCTAGCTTGGATAGCGCCGAGATGCAAGCAAAGGCGAAGTCGTTCGAAGGGCGCGGCATCCAGGTGATTGCGATGGCAAATGCATTCGGCAAAGTAGATCTGCCAGCATTATTTTCCTATCTCGCCAAAGAGCGTGAGATGAATGAAATTCATATTGAGGCCGGCTTTAAGCTCAATGGCTCCATGCTCAGAGAAGATTGTGTTGATGAACTTTTACTTTATTACGCCCCATTTTTAATGGGCGAGGGTATTGGCATGGCCAATGTGGGTCTGATGAATTCCTTAAGTAATCGTCAGAACTGGCAGGTCATTGATCAAGCACTTTTTGGCCCTGACCTGCGTTTACGTTTAATTAAGAACTAAAATTACTACATGTTTACAGGAATCATCACCGCAGTCGGCCAGATTAAAAGCGCTCAAGCAAAGGGCGACGGCCTCCATCTCGTTGTAGAGGTGCCAGAGAGTTATTTGGATGACGTTGCCTTGGGTGACAGTATTGCAATCCAAGGTGCGTGCATGACAGCAACTCAGTTAACCGGCAATTCCTTTGCTTTGGATATTTCTCGCGAGTCTCTTAATAAAACAGTGGGCCTAGATAAAGTGGGCCCAGTTAATCTGGAGAAAGCCTTACGTTTAAATGATCGTCTAGGCGGACATTTGGTTAGTGGTCACGTTGATGGTGTTGGCAAAGTAGTCCACTTTTCGCAAGTGGCCAATGATGCTTATGGCTCTTGGCTTTTGCAAATTGAGGCACCCAAAGAGCTTGCACCGTTTCTTGCCTACAAGGGCTCTATTGTCGTAAATGGTGTTTCACTCACTGTCAATAAAACAGAAGATAGTGCAAGTGCTTGTGTAGTAGATATCAATATCATCCCTCACACCTTGCAAAACACTACCTTGGGTAAGCTTGTAAAGGGGGATGCAGTTAATCTAGAGATAGATCTGATTGCGCGGTATGTCGCGCGCATGCTTGAGACCCAAGCAAAATAACTATCTGGTTTTTTGATAGCGAGTCGGGTCGCTCACACCAGCCTGTTTAAAGCCTGCTTGTCTTAGGCGGCAAGACTCACATTCACCACAGGCTTCGCCCAAGTCGTTTGCTTGATAGCAAGATACTGTTTGTGAGTAGTCCACACCCATAGTGCTACCCAATTGAATGATTTGCGCCTTGGTAAGGTCAATGATGGGAGCATGTACCCGAAAGCGGTTTGCATCATTGATGGCTTCAACACCAGCCTTGGTGGCAAGGTTGGCCATGTGTTCAAAAGATGCCACGTATTCTGGCCTGCAGTCTGGATACCCCGAGTAGTCAACGACATTGGCGCCGTAAAAAACATCTAATCCACCGAGAGATTCAGCCCAGCCTAATGCAAGTGACAACAAGATCGTATTGCGTGCGGGCACATAGGTCACTGGAATCTCTTGATCTTTGCCAGGCGTAATAGGCACAGCGATGGAAGAGTCGGTGAGGGCTGAGCCACCAAAACGCGTGAGGTCTAAATTCACTACTTCGTGACGTGCAACACCAATTTGTTTGGCGATGTGCTTTGCAGCAGCAAGCTCTGAAGAATGGCGTTGCCCATAGCCCACTGAAAGAGCATATGGTGTGTAGCCTAAGTCTTTGGCTAACGCGAGTACGGTCGTAGAGTCTAGGCCGCCAGAAAATAGAATGACAGCTGGAGCGCCCGCTTTACGAGGTGCAAGTGATTCAAATGCAGCTGACAGCTTAGACATGAATATTAAAGGCCTTACTTCGTTCCAGCGATCAATTGCTGTGCATCTTTAGCAGCATCTGTATCTGGATACTTGGCAATAATTTCACTGAAAGTTTTTTTGGCCGCTGCCTTATTGCCACTCTCTAATTGGGCGTTACCTAATGTCACCATCGCAGCGGGTATGCGCGGATGATTTGGGTAGCGCTTAATTAAGCTTTGCAATTGATTGATTGCGCCTGTGTAATCTTTATTGGCGTATTTGCTGTTACCACTCCAGTAAAGCGCCAGAGGTAAGTAAGGGCTTTTTGGATACTTGGCAGCAAATGCAGAAAAACTTTCATCTGCTTTCTTTAGATTGCCAGCCTGAAATGCTTTCAATGCATCGTCGTAAGCTTTTTTCTCGCCAGGCTGAACTGTGCCACTTACGCCTTCAATCGTCGCTGTACGGGGCTCAAAATTACCCAAGCGTGTATCCAGATCCTGGTAGTAAGTTTTCTGGCTGGTGTTAATGTCTTCACCTTGCTTCTCAAGCTCTTCTACTTTGCCACGTAGCTCTGCATTCTCAGTTTTGAGCTTGTCGATTTGTCCTTGCAACTCAAGCTGAGTGGTGGCAAGAGACTTTCGAAGATCCAGAATGGCCTTACGAGCTTCATCGTCGGAAAAAAGGGCCCAAGCACTATTCGATGCACCTAAGCAAATGAGGGCGGCACTTAAACAAAACGCTCGTGAGAGCGTTTGTTTTACTGAGTGAGAAAGCGTCATCATTAGTTGGTGATGTAAACAATGTCAGCGCGGCGATTTTGTGCCCATGCTGCTTCGTTATCGCCTTCCGCTTTTGGTTTTTCTTTACCAAAGCTTACTGCTTCCATTTGGTCGTCAGACACACCCATCAGGTTTAATGATTTACGTAATGCATCTGAACGACGTTGGCCTAGTGCCAAGTTGTATTCGGCTGTGCCACGTTCATCAGTGTTGCCTTGAATAATAACTTTTTGTTTTGGATTGGCTTTTAAGTAGCTTGCGTGTGCAGACAACATTTTTTGATATTTAGTCTGAACGGTGTATTCATCAAAGCCAAAGTAAACGCTCTTGTCAAAAAGAGGGCTATTAGGATCGTTCCATGGCTGTGAGCCGAATTTTCCACTACCACCACTTCCATTTGCGCCGTCAACATCATCTAGCTTCACGCTAGAGCATGCTGCCATGAGAAAAGCGGCAGCGCCGACGATGGCGAATGTCGCTGCACGACGTGCGATAGAAATCTTCATGAATTTTCCTTTTTCCTACAAGCTGAATGACAAATTAACTAATAAAGCCGCTCCAAAGGAGCTGATAGTTAATATTATGCCCCCAAGAACATCAAAAGTGACTATTTAAGCCCTGAAAAAGGGTTTGCTTGAGTTTGGTGCGCTTTATCTCTTCTCATCAGTCCATAAATGGACCCCAGGATGGCTGACGTACATCAGACCCTGGAATGCTGAGCACCTGTTTGGAGTTTCCATCTACCGAAACAGCGGCTAGGACTCGCTTGCCACCCACTTTGGTGGAGTAGAGAACATAGCGGCCATTGGCGGCAAAGGATGGGGATTCATCGCTACTGCCGTCGGTAAGGGCTTGAGCGTCACCTGTAGCCAAATTCAGAATATAGAGACGATATGCGCCGCCAATGTTGGCAATGTAAGCCAAATACTTTCCGTCTGGCGAGATGCGAGGTGAGGTGACAAAACCTTGTTTGAAGGTCACGCGTTTGACGCCTTCAGCTTGTTCGCCATCAGCACTCATGCGATAAATTTGTGGGTTACCACCACGATCACTTGTGAAGTAGATATAGCGACCATCAGCTGAATACTGTGGTTCAGTATCAATTGTGTTGCCACGAGTTAAGCGATGTAAACCAGTTCCGTCCGCATTGATGCCATAAATCTGTGTGTTGCCATCTTTAGATAATGAGATCGCCAATTTTTTGCCATCCGGTGACCAAGCTGGTGCGCTGTTATTTCCTTTTTGATTGGAAAGAGAAATACGACGACCAGTTGCAAGCTCATGAACGTAAATCACAGGCTTACGATCTTCGAAAGAAACGTAGGCTACTTTTTTACCATCAGGAGACCACGATGGGGAGATGATGGGTTCGCCGCTATTCATCGCATTACGAATATTTTGACCATCAGCATCTGAAATGACTAAGCGATAGCGCTTGCCATCCTTGATGACATAAGAAAGGCGGGTAGAAAACACGCCACGCTCGCCTAGTAATTTAAAGATGATGTCATCAGCAATCTTATGTGCCGCAGCACGTAAATTGTCTGCGCTGGAATTTAGGTTTAGCCCACCAAGGCTTAAGCTCTTACGAACATCAAATAACTTATAGTGAATCTCAAATTGTGCGTTACCGGTTTGTACTACAGAGCCCACTACCAATGCATCGGCACCACGTGCTGCCCAAGATTTGTAGTTAGGTGTACCTTCATCGCTTTCAACTCCATTGCCGTTTTCAGTATTTTTAAAGTAACCACTGCGGGCTAAATCTTGACGAATGATTTCAGTAACGCTAGTTGGTAATTTGTTCTCATCTTTAAAGCGCATCACTGCGATTGGATAAAGTGATTGACCAACACCAGTGATTTCAATATTCATTTGCGCGAATACGGGTGTTGCAATGCTGAGTAGCAATGCGACGATTGCCACTTTGTAAGACATTACTCTGGATTTCAATAGAATCGCCAAATGCAGCATGCTTTAGTCCTTGGGTTTAAAGGTCAGTTTTACTTCGCGTTGCGGAATTTTGCCATTGTCGTCTTTTGGCAGACTCTCTGCACGTGAAAGAGCGAGTAATACAGCCCGATCCCAACCGGCATTGCCGCTAGATGACTGAATGCTGGTGCTCAAAATCGCACCATCCGGAGCGAGCGTTACCAAAATCACTGCTGCAGGATTCCCGCTTACGGATTCTGGGTTAAAGACAATCAATGGCTTCACCTTTTTAATGACTTTATCCGTCCAGCCTGGAGGGGCATTACCACCGCCACCAACTCCGCTGCCGACTGTGCCACCACTGCCACCCTCAGCGCCAGCCGCTGCACGCAAACGTGCTAATTGATCAGCGCGCGCTTTTTCTGCAGCAGCATTTGCTTTTGTCTCAGCAGGAGATTGTGCTTTTGGTACTTCAGCTTTTTTTGGCTTCTCAGGCTCTTTTTCTTTTGCCTTCTCTTTTGGAGGGGGCTTGACCGCCTTTGGCGTTTCTTTCACTTCTTTTTTAGGAGGCTCTTTTTCTACCTTCTTTTTCTTAATGGCAATGTCAGCAGCTTCTTCTTTCATTTCCGTTTTAAGTTCTGGCTCGGGTGGTGCTTGAACTTGTGGAGTGGAGTCCCAGAGTTCTACTTCTACACCTGAAGATGTGCTGTTGTTCCAGCTGATACCAATCATTAAAAATGCTAGCAATCCTAGATGTGCTACCAAGGAAAAAGTAAAGGCACGTTTAGTGCTCTCTTGCTTAGTAAAGCGACCTCGCTTGAACGGCGAGAAGGATGGCTGAAAAGTGGGGGCGCTATTCATGGGCGATTAAAACAAGCCTCTAAGCCTTATTGAGTCTTGACCGCAAGGCCGACGCGCTTCACGCCATTCTCTTTGAGCTTGGACATCACTTCCATCACTGTTTCATATTTAATGGATTTATCAGCTGCAATCACAATTGGTTGCTCTGCAGATTTTTCTGCTTGTGATCGAGCAAATGCGCCGAGTTCAAACTTATTAAGTGTTTGTGTTGGGTCACCATCTTTTTTCACGATGACATTTTCATTTGCATCGATAGTCAAAAAGACAGGTGGTAAAGATTGCACTTTCGCGCCACCAACGGTAGGCAAGTTCACGACCCCAGGATTAACCATGGGTGCGGTGACCATAAAGATCACTAACAGTACCAACATCACATCGATATACGGAACGACGTTAATGTCGGACATTGCCCGACGTTTGTTTTTGCGCAAGGAGGAGCCGGCCATGGTGAATTACTCCTTAGCGACCAGCAGTTTGACGTTGCAAGATGTTGGTGAATTCTTCGATAAAAGTTTCAAAGCGAATAGAGAGGCGATCCACATCGGTAGCTGCGCGGTTATAAGCAACGACTGCTGGAATTGCTGCAAACAAACCAATCGCAGTTGCAACGAGTGCTTCGGCAATACCAGGGGCGACTGCTGCCAAGGTGGCGTTTTGGACGTTAGCCAAACCGCGGAAGGCGTGCATGATGCCCCAAACAGTGCCAAAGAGGCCGATGTAAGGAGAGACTGAGCCTACGGATGCCAAGAACGGCAAGTTGGCCTCAAGGGCATCCATTTCGCGTTGGTAGGTGGCTTTCATGGCGCGGCGGGCAGCATCGATCTCCCGACCCTTGGTGAACTCCTGCATGCCAGCCTCAAAAATATGCTCCAAGACAGCATCGCTGCGGGTATTGCGCTGGGCAGCCTCTAGAAGGGTGTTCAGGTCTCCACCGGACCAAAAATCCCGCTCAAAGCGCTCGGTATCTTGTCTAACCCCCCGTAAAACCGCTGTTTTCTTGAAAATGATGGTCCAAGAGGCAATCGACATGCTGAGTAATAACAACATTACCAACTGTACTAATAGGCTGGCATTGAGGACTAGGGAGAGGAATGAGAGGTCTTGTGTGGAGGTCATGATGGATTTTGTATGATGTAGGTTGATTTTACTAAGTTAATTTACTCAGCAATCCAACTTCATCAGGATTATCACCATGTTTGACCGTCAAAACACCTTAGCCAAAACAGATCCCCAGCTATGGGAAGCCATTCAGAACGAAAACAAGCGTCAGGAAGACCATATTGAGCTTATTGCCTCTGAGAACTATACCTCTCCAGCGGTGATGGCAGCCCAGGGTTCCCAGTTGACCAATAAGTACGCTGAAGGCTATCCGGGCAAGCGTTACTACGGTGGCTGCGAATTTGTGGACGTTGCTGAGCAATTGGCGATTGATCGCGTAAAGGCTTTGTTTGGTGCTGAGGCGGCGAACGTGCAACCGCATTGCGGTGCATCTGCCAACCAAGCAGTATTTTTGGCGTTCTTAAAACCCGGTGATACGTTTATGGGTATGAGTCTTGCCGAAGGTGGTCACTTGACTCACGGTATGGCTTTGAACATGAGCGGTAAATGGTTTAACCCAATTGCTTACGGCTTAGATAAAAATGAAGAAATTGATTACGAGCAAATGGAGCGTTTGGCTCGTGAGCACAAGCCTAAATTAATTATTGCTGGTGCATCCGCTTACTCAAAGAAAATTGATTTTGAGCGCATTGGTAAATTAGCAAAAGAAGTGGGCGCGATTTTTATGGTCGACATGGCTCACTACGCAGGTCTGGTAGCAGCGGGTGTTTATCCAAATCCAGTGCCACACGCAGACATCGTTACTTCAACTACTCACAAGAGTTTGCGCGGCCCACGTGGCGGCATCATCTTGATGAAGGCTGAGCACGAGAAGGCGATTAACTCTGCGGTATTCCCAGGCTTACAGGGCGGGCCTTTGATGCATGTGATTGCTGCTAAAGCAGTAGCATTCAAAGAGGCAGCAGACCCAGGCTTTAAAGATTATCAAAAGCAAGTAGTGGCTAATGCCAAAGCATTAGCTGAAACATTAATTGCTCGTGGCTTACGTATTGTTTCTGGTGGCACTGATTCTCATGTGATGTTAGTTGACTTACGTGCAAAGAAAATGACAGGCAAGGAAGCAGAGCGTGTTTTGGGTGAGGCCCATATCACTTGCAACAAGAACGGCATTCCGAATGATCCAGAAAAACCAATGGTGACGAGTGGTATTCGTTTGGGTTCACCGGCGATGACAACGCGTGGATTTAAAGAAGCTGAGGCAAGACAAGTTGGAAACTTTATTGCTGATGTTTTGGACAATCCAAATGATGCAGACAACATTGCTAAGGTGCGCGCACAAGTGGCTGAATTAACCAAACGCTTTCCGGTATACGGTTAAGCAATTTAGCTAAGGCGAGAACACCCTTTGCGCTGCCCTTTTTGCCATAACGACGATACCCAGGTGTTAGACACTCGGGTATCGGACGAGGGCGATACTATTCGCCGTCGTCGCCGTTGTGCCAAATGCGACAAACGTTTTACTACCTACGAGCGTGTTGAACTCGCGCTACCAGCGATTGTGAAGAAAAATGGTAGCCGTGTGGAATATAGCCACGACAAGTTAGCAAGCTCACTGAAGCTGGCTTTACGTAAACGCCCAGTCTCGTCAGATTCGGTTGATGAGTCGATTGCCCGCATTGAAGAAAAACTCCTCAGTCTCGGTGAAAAAGAGATTCCTAGTGAGCGCGTTGGTGAGTTGGTGATGCGCGAACTCAAGCGCTTAGACAAAGTCGCCTATATTCGCTTTGCATCAGTCTATAGAAGCTTTGCAGATATTGAATCATTTGAGAGTGCTCTAAAAGAACTGAAGTAAGAAGCCTTTACAAAGAATGAAGCAAATAAAAAAGGACTGCATTGCAGTCCTTTTTCTTTAGCAAATGCTAATGTGGGAAGCATTACTTCAAGACAGCAAAAATCGAAGCGGTAATATCTTCAACGCTGCCAGTGCCGCTGACCTTGCGATACGCTGGCGCCTTCACCTTGTCTGCTGCGTTAGCCTGTGCGGCCCATGAGGAGTAGTACTCCACCAATGGACGGGTCTGATCATCGTACACCTGTAAACGCTTGCGTACAGTTTCTTCTTTGTCATCGTCACGCTGAATCAAATCTTCACCAGTGACATCATCCTTACCAGCTACTTTTGGTGGGTTGTATTTGATGTGATAGGTGCGGCCAGATGCAGGGTGAACACGACGACCACCCATGCGATCGATAATGGCATCAAATGGCACGTCGATTTCTAAAACATAATCAATTGGTACGCCAGCATCTTTCATTGCTTGTGCTTGTGGAATAGTTCTTGGGAAGCCATCAAACAAATAACCTTTGCTGCAATCAGGTTGAGTAAGGCGATCTTTTACAAGGCCAATGATGATGTCATCGGAAACTAAGCCGCCAGCATCCATAATTTTTTTGGCAGCAATACCCAATTCAGTTCCCGCTTTCACAGCAGCGCGCAACATATCGCCTGTTGAGATTTGTGGAATAGCGAACTTTTCGCAAATAAATTGAGCTTGTGTGCCTTTTCCAGCACCTGGTGCACCGAGCAGAATCAACCGCATTGTTTTCCCCTTAGAAGAGCTGTCATTGTCCCGTATTTTGTTGGGCTCATGAATATGTAATGCCTAGGATTATCCCCGAGAAGGGTGGCCATAGGCTCTGAAAAGCAATTTTTCTAGGTATTGCCTAGCAATTGTCTGATGCGCTCGAGGTCTTCGGGGGTATCAACCCCTGCTGGAGGTGCCTCTGGAGCAATATGCACCGCGATACGGTATCCATTCCAGAGGGCGCGAAGCTGTTCCAAGGCCTCAGCTTGCTCCGGGGGTGCTGGCTCTAGGCGGCTATACGCTTGCAAAAAGTCAGCCCGGTAGCCATAAATTCCAAGGTGGCGTAAATGCCCGGTAGTTTGCTGCGCTTGAGTATCCCTGACAAAAGGAATTGGCGCTCTTGAAAAGTACAGCGCTTCACCTGAGCGATTGAGCACAACCTTCACTACATTGGGGTTGTTAATTTCTGCAACTTCAGTAATCGGCACAGCAACGGTAGAGATGGCGCAGCGTGCATTCTCAGCTAGAGTGCTGGCAACTTGGTTAATCAGTTCTGGCGGTATGAGTGGCTCATCACCTTGAACATTCACAATTAATGCATCATTAGGCAGCTTCAATAATTGCGCAACTTCTGCAATGCGATCGGTTCCAGTTGGATGATTCTCGCTAGTGAGTAAGCAATCTATGCGATGCTCATCACAAGCCGCTTGAATTTCTGGGGAGTCAGTGGCAACTACAACACTTTGCGCAAGAGATAGCTTGGCACGTTCCGCCACTCGGATCACCATTGGCTTGCCGCCAATATCGGCTAACGGTTTACGAGGTAAGCGGGTTGATCCTAGCCTTGCCGGAATCACTACTAAAAAATCTGGAGATTTGATGGAGACAGTCATTAAGAAGTTGTGCTTACGCTATCAAACGATTTCATCGGCAGTCATGCTGCGAGCTTCATCTACCAGCATTACTGGCACATCATCACGAATTGGGTAGGCCAAGCGATCTGCCTTGCAAATTAATTCATGTTTATTGGTGTCCAAATGCAATTGGCTTTGGCATAAAGGGCAAACCAAAATATCGAGCAGTCGTTTATCCATGATGTATTGAAGTGGTTCTATGTAATTGATGAAACAGTGTAGTGCTAACTATACGCTGGCTACAAGTATGAACTAAAGGGTATAGCGATAAGGGTCAGGTCTTTGCAGAATAGATTGCAGCCATTCGCTCAGGCTATCGGGAAGGGTGAGCGTCATAGGAATCACCCAAATACGCTCATCTTGAATGCCTGCGCATTTGACAGCATCTTTTTCCGTAATCAGAATGCATTGGGCGTTGAGCTTTTCAAAGAACTCAGGGGTATAGGTGGCGTGATCTGGTAAAGGAATGCATTTAGCGGCAATGCCTTGATTGAGGAGGTCATCAAAAAAACGCTGTGGATTACCAAGAGCTGCAACAGCAGTAATCTTGTTAGGCAGGTAACTATCGGCAATTTGAGGCAGTGTCTGATGATTGCTTGGTTTGATGAGTTGATATGCATTACCTAAATTACTTAAAAGCGAGAATGCGCGACGACCCAGAAAGTATTCATCTTGTTGACCTATTTTGTGGGCGCCATCCTTTGCTTGTCCGGTAAAAAGGGTTGCATCACGTTCACGTGTGGTGGGCTCACGTAGGGGGCCTGCCGGTAATAAGAAACGATTACCTTCCCCTCGTCCATCACGAACTACAAGCTCGATATCGCGACCACCTTCACGGGCCGGCCAGCGAGCCAGACCAGCATGTTGTAGACCATCATCGCTGATGATGACATTCACATTGGGCGAATGCTTTAGTAAAACCCTAATACTTTGCCGACGTTTAGGAAAAACCCAAATAGGAAATTGGTTGTGTGTACGTTTAGCAATTAATACAGGCTCATCACCAACCAATGCAGGATCAGAATCACTATTGACTTGTAGTGGAGTCAACTGTGATGAAGAGCCATAACCTCTGCTGATAATTCCTGGAATCCAACCTAGTTGCTGTAAACGTTCTGCTAAAGCAATCACGATTGGTGTCTTGCCGGTACCACCCACGCGAATATTGCCCACAATGATGATGGGCACCGGAGCCGGATATTGTTTGATGAAACCCGTATCTAAAACTAATTTGCGAACGCGGAGCACTAGGCCATATAGCCAAGATAGGGGCCACAAGATCAAGCTAGTGGGGCCACGTCTTTCCCAGAACTGAGGTGCTTTACGGAAAAAAGAAAAGGACATGAAATGGGTTTCTGAGTTTGTGGCTTACTTTTTGGTTTGACTGCTAAACACAATATTAGAGAGGTTGGCATCACGGGCTGCTTCGAGGGCGCTCATCACAGCTTGATGTGGTGCTTTGGCATCAGCATCAATGTTGACTTGCAAGCCATTTGCCGAATCTTTCTTGTTATCAGTTTGTCCGCTGAATTGAATCAGTGCGCCGCTCAGTTGAGAACGATCAGTCACTTTGCCATTGATTGCAAAGCGCCCATCACGACTAACGGCTATATGAATCTGCTTTACCTCTACTTGGCTCTCATTGCCATTCGCAGTAGGCAAGGTAATTGCGAGTTCTTGATAGCGAGTGAAAGTGGTTGAGATCATTAAAAATATTAATACCACCAACAACACATCAATAAAGGGAATGAGATTAATCTCAGGCTCTACTGGTGCGGAAGTAGCCCCTAGAGAAAAACGCTTGCGCGCATACGCATGGGTTTCTAGCCAACTCATGAAGCGCTATCAGTTGGATATAGTTTTTTAAATATTTGGCGAGTAAATTCTTCGCACTCACGTTGACGCTGATTTGCCATGGCGCGTAATCCACGCCACGCTGCCAATGCAGGAATCGCAATCAGCAATCCAAAGGCGGTGTTATACAAAGCAACTGAAATCCCGTGAGCTAATTGCTGAGGGCTGCCTGCTGCACCATTGATCGCACCTTGACTGCCGAAGATCTCAATCATGCCGACTACGGTGCCAAATAAACCGAGTAAGGGTGCAATGGTGGCAATCGTAGCCAGCGCTCCAAGATAGCGCTCTAACTTGAGCCAAGTGCTTTGAGCGGTTGCTTGAAGTTCTTCTAAGGCACTCTCAGCACTGCTGCCGCTGAGCTTCTCTTTGAGGGTGCACGCCAGTAATGGACTTACTGGAGAAAGTTGAGTTAACTCAACAAGCTGTAATTCATTCACTGCAGTGCCTGCCTTGGAGTTAAGCATTTGATTGGTAAGAGAAAAAGCTGTTTCTAGGCAATTTTTGGGGAAAATATGGATCTGACGCAGATACCAGGAGCGCTCTAAGGCAATTGCTAAGCCCAAAATAGAGATAACAAGGAGGGGCCAAATGGGCCAGCCAGCGGATAGTAAGATGGAGTACATAAGCTCAGTACTTTAGCTGAATTAAAAAGCCTGTTTCAGAAAGCGTACCTGTGGATAACTCTGTGCAAAACTTTTTTGGATTTGTGCTGTAAGTCCTTGATTGATCGTGAGTTGTGCAATAAATAGGCTGGTATTGAATTTTTTGGGATGATTAATTCTCATATAAATCAATAACTTAGTTTATCAGTGTTGGATTTATGAGACGTTTTGGGTCAGTAATTACTTACTTATGAGTATTCAACCTAGGGTGTATGGGGGTCTGTGGATATTTATTGGTGCCCAAGCCAGATGGATGCAGGATTAAAGAGAAAAAATGTCGGAAATATCAAGAGAAATTCTGAGTGTTGGTGATCTCAACCGCGCCATTGCAGCCTCTTTAGAGGACCGCTTTGATACGGTGTGGGTCAGCGGGGAGATTTCTAACTTCAAGGCCTATGACAGCGGGCACTGGTATTTCTCCTTAAAAGACGAGGAAGGTCAAATTCGCTGCGTAATGTTCCGAGGTCGTAATGGCCAAGTCGGGTTCATGCCGCAATCAGGGGATTTGGTTGAGGTCAGCGCCAATCTTGGTTTGTACGTTCCACGCGGCGATATACAACTGACCATTCAAACCTTGCGCCGTGCGGGCATGGGTGGTTTATACGAAGCATTCTTAAAGCTCAAAGCCAAACTTGCCAAAGAGGGCTTATTTGATGAGGACCGTAAACGAGAGATTCCAACGCATCCTAGATCAATTGGCATCATCACATCTCCTCAAGCCGCAGCGCTAAAAGATGTCTTGAGTACATTAGTAAGAAGAGCGCCACATATTCCGGTTGTGATTTATCCAACGCTTGTGCAAGGACCGGATGCACCCGCCGGAATGATGAATGCATTAAAAGCTGCCCAAAAAGAAAATGCAGTAGATGTGATTTTGCTAGTACGTGGTGGCGGCAGCATTGAAGATCTATGGGCATTTAATGACGAGCAACTGGCGTATGCAATTGCAGAATCATCGATACCAGTAGTGAGTGGTGTTGGTCATGAGACTGATTTCACGATTGCAGATTTTGTTGCTGATCTACGTGCACCCACTCCAACTGGAGCGGCAGAGTTGGCGGCACCAAGAAGAGATCAAATGTTGCAAGAGTTAGATGCCATCATGCAAGCTTTGTTGCAGCGTATTCATCAACGCGTTGAACGTGAAGCACAAACCTTAGATCAATTAGCCCTGCGACTTAGTCATGCTTTGCCTAATCCGGATCGTATGCGTGAGCAAATACAGGGTTGGCAACAACGCCTAAACCAAGCCTGGTCTGTGCGCATGGAAAACTGGAATCGCAATCAAACGCATTACCAATCACAGTTGGAGATGTTAAATCCTCAGCGAACCCTGGAGCGGGGATATGCGGTGATATTGAGTAAAGAAAAAGACCAACTACATGCAGTGCGTGATCCAAGCGAGCTCAATATAGAGCACGTATTTAAGATAAAGCTAGCTGAGGGCCAAGCAGAGGTCCAATTCTCAGAGGTGCTCAGAGAATAGTCATGCTGTGGTCTTGACAAAGAGTACGTTTTTACGTACTCTTTGGTCTGGAGGCCATTATGACAACTATTACCGCAAGTGAAGCTAGAGCAGGGCTTTATCGCTTGATTGATCAGGCAGCAGAGTCTCATAAGCCTGTGACGATTTCCGGAAAGCGGGCTAACGCTGTGCTGATTTCTGAGGAGGACTGGAGTGCAATTCAGGAGACGCTATATCTTATGGCGATACCTGGAATGCGTGAGTCTATTAAAGATGCGATGGCAGAACCCTTATCAAAGAGTAAAAGGGTATTGAAGTGGTGACTTGGAATTTAGTATTTTCCAAGTATGCAATAAAAGATGCCAAAAAATTATCTGCCGCTGGATTAAAAGAAAAAGCGCAGTCTTTGCTTAAAGTATTAGAGGCAGATCCACTGCAAAATCCACCGCCTTACGAGAAATTAGTAGGAGATTTAAAGGGCGCGTATTCTCGTCGAATCAATATACAACATCGTTTAGTTTATGAAGTTTTTCGTAAAGAAAAAACAGTTCGAATATTGAGAATGTGGACTCACTACGATTAAGCGCTCAAAAAATATTGGGCTCTATCTGCAGAGTCACACCAAATTGGTCGTGCACTTTGTCTTTAATGCATTTAGCAAGGCCTAAAATATCTTGAGCTGTACCGCCGCCATGATTGACTAGGACCAATGCTTGGTTTTCATATACGCCAACAGCACCCATACGTTTACCTTTAAAACCACATTGATCTATCAGCCAGCCTGCCGCTAACTTCCGCTTACCGGGCAGGTCAGGATAAGAAACTAAGCCGGGATAAGTCTTGAGAAGAGTCTCATATTGCTCGTTCGGAATAACCGGATTTTGAAAAAAGCTGCCGGCATTACCAATCACTTTTGGATCGGGGAGTTTCTGCGTGCGAATTTTGCACACAGCGAGGAAGATGTCTTCCGGACTGGGATTGGCCTTTGAAGGAAATTGCTTAGCAAGGTCTGCGTAATGAATGCGAGCTTGCCAAGCTTTAGGCATCTTAAAAACGACCTTTGTCACGATAAAGTGCCCGGGATTTTGCTTAAAGTGGCTATCGCGATACGCAAAGTGGCATGCCTCTTTTGGAAGGGTGACAAAGGCATGAACTTTGGCATCAAACGCTTCGATGCGATCAATGTATTCGCCGACCTCAACCCCATAAGCGCCAATATTTTGTATAGGGGCAGCGCCAACAGTTCCCGGAATTAAAGCCAGGTTTTCAAAACCAGGGAGGTTGTTCTCTAGGGTCCAGGCAACTAGCTCGTGCCAGCCCACTCCAGCGCCAACTGATAAATAGGTAGCGTCTTCATCGCTAGCAAGAATTTCTTGACCCAGAATATTAATCAAGAGGGTCGCGCCAGAAAGCACGCTTGGCAAAATGACATTACTTCCACCGCCCAATACTCGCCATTGCAGTTTTTGGGCGGCAATCTCTGACATGGCAGCCAAAATTTGCTCGGGAGAGCTAATTTCATAAGCGAGCTCGGCTACAGCATCAAGACCAAAGGTATTGCGGTGCTTGAGCCCTAAATTTGGGGTCAATTTAGCGAGAGTGGACGCATTTGGGGCGCGAGTCATGCCACAATCTTATTCGTAAACGAATCTAGAACCATTTTTTTGTGTGTAAAGCAAAAATTATGGCCATAAGCTCTAGAAATTCGCAAAAATAGAACTTAAACCAAATAAGCAAGATTATTGAAGGAGTAGAGATGCCATCATTTGACGTTGTTTGCGAACCAGACATGGTTGAGCTCAAAAATGCGATTGAGCAATCGAATAAAGAAATTAGCAATCGTTTCGACTTTAAGGGCTCCGATAGTCGTGTAGAGCAAAAAGACGAAGCTCTCATTTTGTTTGGCGACGATGACTTTAAGTTGGGTCAAGTACGCGATGTTCTGATTGGAAAAATGGCGAAGCGCAATGTGGATGTGCGCTATCTCAAAGATGACAAAACAGAAACGATTGGTGGTGACAAGCGTAAACAAACCATGAAGATTCAAAAAGGCATCACTTCTGATTTATCTAAAAAAGTGGTGCGCATCATTAAAGACAGCAAGCTCAAAGTGCAAGCAAGTATTCAGGGTGATGCAGTGCGTGTTACTGGTGCTAAGCGCGATGACTTACAAGAAACAATGGCGCTGCTCAAAAAAGAAGTAACAGAAGCTCCATTGGGCTTTAATAATTTCCGTGACTAATGTTGCGTCACCTGCAATAGCTCCAGCAAGCCAAGAAGCCATTGAGCGCTTCTGCGATGCTTGCTGGTTAGAAGATGGTCTTGCTCAAAATAGCCTAGCTGCATACCGTAGAGACTTGCTCCTTTTAGCTCAATGGCTCTACAAGGAGTCTGGCGGCGATCTTTACTGCGTAACAGAAAAAGACCTCACGGCTTACATCGCGCATCGCAGAGCAGATAAAGCCACCACTGCCAATCGACGTCTAACGGTCTTTAAGCGTTTCTATCGTCATGCCTTGCGTATGAACTTAGTCAAGAGTGATCCTTGTATGGGATTACGTGCGGCTAAGCAGGCATTGCGCTTTCCTAAAACATTAAGCGAAGATCAAGTAACGGCACTACTCAATGCACCTGATATCGAAACGCCTTTAGGTTTACGTGATCGCACCATGTTAGAGCTGATGTATGCCAGTGGCTTACGTGTTTCAGAAATCGTCTCACTAAAAACAGTTGCACTTGGTTTAAACGAAGGTGTCGTGCGGGTAGTGAATGGTAAAGGTGGTAAAGAGCGCTTAGTGCCATTTGGTGGTGAAGCAGGGCAGTGGCTAAGAAAGTACTTGGCCGAGGCGCGTACACCATTATTAGAGGGTAAAACAACCGATGCAGTTTTTGTCGGTCGCCATACGGGGACAGGTTTAACTAGACAGGCATTTTGGGCTTTGATTAAGCGCTATGCAACAGTGGCCAATATCTCAGTGGCACTCTCACCCCATACCTTGCGCCATGCTTTTGCCACCCATTTACTCAATCACGGGGCTGATTTAAGGGTGGTGCAGTTACTTTTGGGGCATGCTGATATCTCTACCACCCAAATCTATACCCATGTGGCCAGGGAAAGACTCAAATCCATTCATCAGCAGCACCATCCCCGGGGTTCATGAGCTCATTTCCGGCTAAGGTTTGGAATCTGCCTAAACTCATAAGTGTTTAAGATAGCGGTATGGAATTGACACTCGATTTACTATTAATCCCCATTGCCTATCTCATTGGCTCCATTTCTTTTGCGGTAGTGGTGAGTAAGTGCATGCGCTTGCCTGACCCTCACTCCTATGGTTCTGGTAATCCAGGCGCAACCAATGTGTTACGTACAGGCAATAAATTAGCTGCAGTGTTGACCTTAATCGGTGATGCACTCAAAGGATATTTGGCAGTCATGCTCGCACGTGTTTTGTTGGGAGATGAGTCGTTAACCTCAACATTAAATTCTTGGTTGCTGTGCGGAGTCGTGATCGCTGTTTTTCTGGGTCACCTCTTTCCGATATTTCATGGCTTTAAAGGTGGGAAAGGCGTTGCAACTGCCTGCGGTATTTTGTTTGGGATTAATTGGGTCTTGGGATTGGCGACGCTAAGTACTTGGATCATTGTGGCGATGTTTATGCGCTACTCGTCATTGGCTGCATTAGCAGCTGCAATCTTTGGCCCCATCTATTTTGTTTTTTTATTCGGCTTTCAACCTATGGGTATTGCCTTACTCATTGTCTGCTTCTTATTGATTTGGCGTCACCGCCGCAATATTCAAAATTTACTCAATGGCACTGAGAGCCGCATTGGCTCCAAAAAAACTCGTCAATAATTTAATCAAAATACTCAAAATATGACTATTGCTTATGCTTGCATTCTCTTTATGGGCCTTTTGCCCTATGTTGCAGCAGGTATAGCCAAAAAGGGCTTTGAGGGTTATGACAATGCCCTGCCTAGACAATGGCTTGCCCAGCAAACGGGTTTTAGGGCGAGGGCGAATGCTGCACAAGCCAACCTCTTTGAGTCTCTGCCACTATTTTTTGCAGCTGTAATCATTGCCTCCATTGCTAATGCCCCGCAAGCTAGAATTGATGTCCTTGCATTGGGTTTTGTTGCAGCAAGAATCGCTTACTTAATTTGCTACGTAGCCAATTGGCCTACCACGCGATCGATAGTTTGGACGATTGGCATTATCTGCGTCGTCAGTATGTTTTTTCAGATTTAAGAATTTCAATAATCAATACTATATAAAGCTTAACAATAAATAAAAATTCGAGACAGACTATTTCTTATGCCAATTAAAAAACCAGCCGTAGCAAAAAAACAGCCTGCTAAGAAAGTAGTGAGCGTTAAAAAGACTGCATCAGAAAAAGATGATGTTGGCTTACCTTTGTCGGTGGTGATACGTCGCCGTATTGAAGCTCAAAAAGCGCGCTTTCATGCAAACGACAATATCTCAGCATTCATTCAACCAGGTGAACTGGAGGGTTTGGTGGATGAGGTTGCGGAGAAGATGCAAGCGGTGCTGGAGAGTTTGGTCATTGATACCGAAAATGATCACAACACAAAAAATACTAGTCGTCGTGTTGCCAAAATGTATGTCCAGGAAGTGTTTAATGGCCGTTATGTAGGCCAACCTACCTTGACTAAGTTCCCTAATGTGAGTCGCCTTAACGAATTGATGATTATTGGGCCTATTACTGTGCGTAGCGCCTGCTCTCACCATCTCTGCCCGATCATGGGCCGTATTTGGATCGGCGTGCTGCCTAGCAAAGAATCTGCCTTGATCGGCCTCTCTAAGTATTCACGTTTAACTGAGTGGGTCATGTGCCGTCCGCAGATTCAGGAAGAGGCTGTAGTGGAATTGGCTGATATGTTGGAGAAAAAAATCAAGCCGATTGGTGTTGCGGTAGTAATGGATGCTGACCACTTCTGTATGCAGTGGCGTGGTGTAAAAGATCGCGACTCGAAGATGATCAATAGTGTGATGCGTGGTGCTTTCTTGAAAGACTCCAATCTGCGTAGGGAGTTTCTGGCGCTGATCGATAGAAAATAGGAAGATGAAAAAGCTTCTCATCCTGGTTGTTTTGTTTGCCGTGGGTTGTACTATTGGGCCCAATAGACAGGACTATCAGACATTGGCGAGTGAAAAAATGGAGTCCCCATTTTTTTATATCCCGCCTTTAAATCAAAAAGACTTCAAAGATCGCACTTGGATTTTATTGGCTGAATCCAAGACAAAGTCTTGGTTCTATGATCCCTATACTTTGATTGAAGACGAGGATGGCGTCCTTTCTTTTGCTGCTTATATTGCGCTGAGAGAAAAAAATAATCTGCCCACATTTAATGCCACAATCGTTGGCCCCTATCTACAGAAGCTAGACTGCTTTACCAATAATCAATGGTCAGAAACCCTCTACACCAAAGACTTGCTTGCGCAAAGACCGCTAGTCGGCGATGCAAAGCCGGTGAATGGTTCTGGCTGGGTCAAAATTAAACCTAACACGGCGATGGCTTATGTGCGCTCTCGTTTGTGTGGGCGTAAATTTATTGACGATCAAAACGTCAATTATTTTTTATATCAAGATGGCGCCTTGCCAGCTCTGATCTCTAATAAAGCGACAGTAGAAGTGTTTGAGCAAAAACAAGGTAAGCAGATCGTGACTCTTGCGCAAGAAGAGGTCACTGAACCCAGTAACGCTAAGCCGCCTATATTTTATGAAGTCATTAATAATGAAGTGACTATCGTAGATAGTAAAAAAGAGATCCGCCAACTTCGAATAAATGCTTATTACCTAGATAAAAATTTATCTAAACAAGCAGACTATATTTTTACGGCTAACTGCTCAGATAACTCATATGCAATGACTGCTGCCGGGGCAGCTCAGAAATCGAGCGCTACTAATGGCGCCATTGCTGCAAAAGATTCATTATCTGCAGTAGCATTTAATCGTGCCTGCGGCAATCACGGCGCGTACATGAAGACATCGACTAAGGGTGTAAGTAAGTGATGTACAAATCTTCTCTCTACAGAGCCCTCATTTTTCCGGTGTTAGTGGGTATATCTGTTGTTGGTTGCGAAAGCTTTCCAAAGGAAAATTCTGATCCAGCTAAAAACAATAAGCCAACTTACAACAAAGATTTAAAAGAATGCCAGGAAGACTACCCAGAGCAGGGGTCTGGTGTTCACTATCGTCAGTGGATTGGTTGCATGAAACTCAAGGGTTGGAAGTAGATTTTCATTTGATCTCTTTCTGAGAACAATTCTCATCTAAAATCTGATATAAATCATAAGCTTACGTGACCGGTAGCTGGATTAAATCTTCTCCACTATGATCAATTCAGTTTTCAAAGTTACGCATTGCAGCCCAGTGCGTTTACATACTCATCACTGTTTTATTTTTGGAGAATCCATGAAAAATAGTCGTCGCCAATTTATGATTTTGTCTGCTGCTGGTGCCTGTACATTGGCATTGAACGGTAAAGTTCAAGCTCAAGCAATGGTTGCTGAAACCGATCCACAAGCTGCTGCATTGGGTTACAAAGCAGATGCTTCTAAAGTAGACAAGGCAAAGTTTCCAAAATATGCCGCTGGTCAAAAGTGCGATAACTGTGCTTTGTACCAAGGTAAGCCTGGCTCTCCAGCTGGTGGTTGCTCATTATTTGCTGGCAAGCAAGTGGCTGGTCCAGGCTGGTGCTCTGCTTACGCTAAGAAGGCTTAATTCACCTTTTGCTAGCGCATGAAATCTGAGTCTTTAAAAGGCTCGGAAAATAAAAAAGGCTGCTTAGTTCCCTCTAGCAGCCTTTTTTATTACGCTCAACCGCTAAGTACGCCAAGGAATTTGAATGAAGCAGTCCAATAAGCGTTTTTTAAAAGACCTTCTTTTTTATTTGGGTGGTGATCAACCGCCTGTGAGTTGGTTGGAGAAAATGCGCTCGGTATTGGGTGCTTTTATTGGTCTTATGTTAGTGTTCACTATCGCTAAATACCTTGGCGAGCTGAGCGGTGTAGATGAATGGCTCATGGCATCCTTGGGAGCAAGCGCTTTATTGGTGTTTGCTCTGCCGGGTAGCCCTATGGCACAACCTTGGGCAGTAATCGCTGGCAATACGCTATCTGCACTAGTCGGAATTAGCTGTTTTCATCTCATTGGACAGCCATTGTTGGCACTACCTGCGGCAGCTGCGCTATCTATTCTCGGGATGTTTGTATTGCGCTGTCTGCACCCACCAGCTGCAGCCGTCTCTTTGATTGTGGTGCTAGGGCATATCGGCAGCTATCGCTATGCCTTTTTCCCAGTGATGGTGGACTCGGTTCTGTTGATTCTGGCTGGGGCGGTTTACAGCAATCTGACCGGTAAACCTTACCCTAATAGGCCGCCTAGATAGATTTCTAAAGGGCCCTTTGTTTTTTTGTTATTTGATTTTGCCTGCAGCAATAGAGGCTTTGCAGTCCAAAATAGCGTAGTTTTGGAACTTGCCGGCATTCTCTTTGCGGATAGATTGACCGCATTCAGTTAAGGAATTGCGTAAGTTAATTTTAGGGATATTGCTCATAGTGATAGCTCCTGTAGTGATTTCTATTGTTATTGTTTGAAATTCAATCTGCGATACAGCGCCATTGTGCTCTTGGCTGGCGCTTTTTGGGATTTTAATAAATTCCCAAGCTTTGCTAAAGAGGGGCCATAAACCCTTTAAAATCTACTTTTATTTATAAAAAGCATATCCATTGCTTTCAATTTCATGGCTTTAGTGATTCCAGTCATTCTTTGCGGCGGCTCCGGTACTCGGCTTTGGCCTTTGTCCCGTTCGGGCTTTCCAAAGCAATTTTTGGTTCTCTCTGGCGATGGCTCATCTCAAAGCCTTTTTCAACAAGCGGTAGAGCGCATCAATTCTGTTGCTAGTGCAAAAATTACACTCGGCAATACCTTGGTAGTCACTAATGAAGACCACCGATTCTTAGTGCTGGATCAATTACGTGAAATGAAATCAGTTCACGCGACTTTATTGCTAGAACCAGTTGGTCGTAACACAGCGCCTGCATTAAGCATGGCTGCTTTTTGTGCTCAGCAGTTAGCTCAAGATCAAGATCCTATTTTGGTGATTACACCAGCAGATCAAACGATTCAAAATCCTGCGGCCTTTACTAAAGCGTTGCAAGATTGCATTTCAGTGGTTGAAACAAATAAACAAAGTATTGCTATCTTGGGTATCACACCTACTGCGCCTGAAACAGGCTATGGATATATTCAGCGCTCTGGCGCAAAAGATCAACATAATGCATTTGTAGTCGATCGCTTTGTAGAAAAGCCAGATAGCCAGACTGCACAAAGTTATTTGGCTGATGGAGGCTATCTTTGGAACAGCGGTATGTTTGTTCTCAAAGCCAGTACATGGCTTGCAGCCCTCAGGGAATATCGTGGTGATATTTATGATGCTTCACAAAAAGCATGGCAAGCTAAGTCTGAAGATCAGGCCGACGGCGTGCAATTTATTCGCCCAGGCAAAGAGGAGTTTATGTCGATTCCAAGTGAGTCGATTGACTATGCGGTGATTGAAAAGTGTCCGAATAGTCAAGGCGGTCAATACAACATCAAGATGGTGGAATTAGATGCCGGTTGGAATGATCTCGGTGCTTGGGATGCTGTCTGGCAAGTAGGCAAACAAGACCAAGATGGCAACGTGACCAGTGGCGATACATTGCTAACCAATTCAAAGAACTCCTTGGTGCACGCCAACAGCCGTTTGGTAAGTGCTGTTGGGGTTGAAAATCTCATCATCGTTGAAACAGCAGACGCAGTACTAGTAGCTGATCGCAAAAATAGCCAAGATGTTAAAAACATTGTGAATCAGCTGGAATCACAAAAGCGGGAAGAGAAAAGTCTGCATCGCAAGGTTGCTAGACCCTGGGGCTGGTATGACAGTGTGGATGAAGGCGAGCGCTTTAAAGTAAAGCGCATTCAGGTCAAACCAGGTGCCAGCCTTTCTTTACAAATGCATCATCACCGCGCAGAGCATTGGATTGTGGTGAAAGGGATCGCTGAAATCACTAATGGTGATCAAGTCATCACTCTCCATGAAAATCAAAGTACTTATATTCCTCAAGGGCAAACACATCGTTTGGCTAATCGTGGCTCTGAGCCCCTGGAGATTATTGAAGTGCAGTCGGGTAGTTATTTAGGTGAAGACGACATTATTCGCTTCGAAGATACATACGGAAGAAATTAATCAATATGACCAGTCAAGCCAATAGCAAACAAAAAGTAGCCCTCATTACAGGCATTACAGGACAAGATGGTTCCTACCTTGCTGAGTTTTTGCTGGAAAAGGGTTACATCGTTCATGGTATTAAACGCCGCGCATCATCTTTCAATACTGAGCGTATTGATCATATTTATCAAGATCCACATATCGATCATCAAGATTTGATTCTGCATTACGGCGACTTAACTGATACCAGTAACTTGGTACGCATTATTCAAGAATCACAGCCCGACGAGATTTATAACTTGGGCGCACAGTCCCATGTAGCGGTGTCTTTTGAGTCGCCTGAATATACGGCGGATGTTGATGCTATAGGCCCATTAAGGATATTGGAGGCAATACGAATTTTGGGTCTTGAAAAGAAAACCCGTTTTTATCAAGCATCCACCTCAGAGTTATACGGCTTGGTACAAGAAATCCCGCAAACAGAGACCACGCCGTTTTATCCACGCAGTCCTTACGCAGTTGCCAAAATGTATGCGTACTGGATTACCGTGAACTATCGTGAAGCCTATGGCATTTATGCTTGTAATGGCATCTTGTTTAATCATGAATCCAAGCGTCGTGGTGAAACCTTTGTAACTCGCAAGGTGACTCGTGGTTTGGCGAATATTGCGCAAGGGTTAGAGAAGTGTCTCTACATGGGTAATATTGATGCCCTGCGTGACTGGGGTCATGCAAAAGACTATGTCCGCATGCAATGGCTGATGCTGCAACAAGAGCAGCCCGATGATTTTGTGATTGCTACAGGGGTGCAATTTACAGTGCGTGAATTTATTACCCGTAGCGCTAAACAATTGGGTATCACGCTCAAGTTCGAGGGCGTTGCCGAAAATGAAAAAGCCATCGTAGCAGCGATTGAAGGCGATAAAGCACCAGCTCTCAAAGTGGGCGATGTGATTGTGCAAATTGATCCTCGTTATTACCGTCCGACTGAAGTAGAGACTCTTTTAGGAAATCCTGCCAAAGCAAAGGCAAAGCTAGGCTGGGTTCCCGAAATCACCCTCGATCAAATGATTGTTGAGATGGTGGCTAATGACCTTGATCAAGCTAAGCAACATGCGCTATTACTGCAGCATGGTCATAGTGTGTCGGTTGGCAAGGAAAGTTAAATGCCAAAAATGAATTTTGGAGTGGGTAAATAGTGACTCTAGATTTAAATCAAAAAATCTATGTAGCTGGCCATAGGGGTATGGTGGGCTCAGCCATCGTCCGAAATTTAAAGAGCAAAGGCTTTCATAATATTGTTGGTAAAACCCATAGCGAGTTAGATTTAACCAATCAAGCAGCAGTAGCTCAGTTTTTTATAGAAGAAAAGCCTGATCAAGTGTATTTGGCTGCAGCTAAAGTCGGCGGCATACATGCCAACAATACTTTCCCAGCGGAATTCATATATCAAAACCTGATGATGGAAGCCAATATTGTTCATCAGGCGTTCGAAAATGGTGTGAAGAAACTCCTATTTTTAGGTTCAAGCTGTATCTATCCAAAGCTTGCGCCACAACCCATGTCAGAAAATGCACTTCTGACGGGTAAGTTAGAGTCAACCAATGAGCCCTATGCCATTGCAAAAATTGCTGGCATTAAATTATGTGAAAGCTATAACCGTCAATACGGTAACTCACATGGAATTGATTATCGCTCTGTAATGCCTACCAATCTCTATGGTCCTGGAGACAATTACCATCCTGAAAATAGTCATGTCATACCTGCATTGATTAGACGTTTTCATGAGGCAAAAATAAGTAATGCACCTGAGGTGGTGATTTGGGGCACGGGCACTCCCAAGCGTGAATTTCTATATGTAGATGATATGGCTGCCGCATCAGTTTTTGTGATGGATATGCCAAAGCCAATCTACGACCAAAATATCGAGCCGATGGAAAGTCATATTAATGTTGGTTACGGAAGTGACATCACTATTTTGGAGTTAGCTGAAGCAGTGGCTAAAGTAGTTGGGTATGAGGGCATGATCAAGACAGACCCCACCAAACCAGATGGCACTCCTAGAAAACAAATGGACTCCAGCAAATTAAATCAGCTAGGTTGGCAAGCGCAATTTGATCTAGAAACAGGGTTAGTGCTTGCATACGCTGATTTTCAGAAAAATCACCGCCACTAATTTGTTTTAATGACTCAAACCATCACTCAATCATCACACCAAGAATCAAGTCTGCCAAGTTGGGTGATTTGGGTTCAATGTTCTGCATTCGTAGTGCTATATGCGGTGTGGATTCTTCCGGAGATTGTTGGGTTTCGCAATACAGCCTTGGCAACAGGGGCTATCTTTGGCGCCTATTCGATTTATCAATACAGAAAAGCACTTCTTCAAAAATCAGCATTACCAATTTGGTTAATGATTGCTTTGTTCGGTTGGGCTACTTTTCATCTATTTTTTTTAAGTTCAAATTTCCCGCTGCAATACATCGAGTATTTCCGAATTTGGAAATATGCTGCTATCGGTGCTGTTATGGCAACAGGATTGGGTTTATCGTTAATTCACTCAAGCAAGCAAGAATCAGTACGTTATTGGTTTTTAATCTACTTTGGTCTATGTACACCTTGCATTATTTACCTTGTTAAATACGTGCTTACTATGGTTGGCCGTGTTTATGGATTAGATATTCCAGTTTCTATGCAGGTTTACAGCTTCTCCCAGCCATTTTATGTACCTAAAACAGACTATGTAGCTTTCTGTCTGCCCGCATTTTCAGTTGCACTGGGTTCTTTAATTCGGCTATCGGATATTGAAGGCTCTTGGCGCCTAAAAGATTTGTTAAATCTTGTTGCCCAAATTTTAATTATCAGCGGCACACTATTTTTATTTGCAGCTCAAAATATTAAAAATGGCATGGTGTATGCAGCATTGTTATTTATTATTTTCGGGATGATTTTTTGCGCAAGACATATTTCAAGACTAACTTGGAAAAAAATTGCTGGAATTTTGATTGCATTTGCAATTCTCATTTCAGGAATTATTGTAAATGTGAGTAAAAATGATTCATGGAGAACGCTAGTTACAGATACTAAGATTGGCTTGCAGATAGAAAAATATCCAAATTGGAAGGATGAAATCAAATATAACTTTCCTTTGAATGAAAACGGCGCAATGGTTTCTGCAACTAATTATCAACGGGCTGCTTGGGCATATGCCGGTATCAAGTTAGCGATTGAAAACCCTATGGGCTATGGCCTAGTCGAGGATTCATTTGCAAAATTAGCAAAAGTCCGATGGCCAGATGTCGGCTCTAGCCTTTCCCACAGCCATAGCGGTTGGTTGGATGTTATTTTAGCAATTGGCTTTCCTGGATTCTTTTTGATCCTTGGGGCGCTATTGCTAGCAATTAAAAATTCATATCTCCTCAGAGGGGGGTACGAATCCCTGCTGGTATTTTGGCCCTTGTTAGCCAATTTACTTTTATGGTGCACCACCGAAGTATCAGCCACCGTCACTTTTGCAGCGCTTATCTTCTGGATTTGCTTGGCGGGTGGCTTGAATGCTGGCACATCAATGAAAACTGCCTCGCCAAAGCTGGTAGCTGAGTAATAGCGTAGAGATATCTTTGCTCGATATTCAGACATAACCTATGAATAAATACCTTTTCTATCGAATTACCAGCAAATCAAATGATAAGCCTAGGCTAGATGGGTTTTCTAAGATGGATTGCTTGGATAATCTCTTAAGTTATTTTCCTGATTACAGGATGGTCTGTATTGCCGATAACTGCGATGATTTGATTTACGAGATTTTAGAAAAGAAAAATTTCTATAAATTGGTGCGTACTAGCTTGGGTAATTGTGGGTCTTTTAAATATTTGTTAAATAACGAGCTTCCCTCTTTGGCGGATGATGATTTAATTTATTTTGTTGAGGATGACTATTTGCATAGAGCAGGCTCTGCCCAGGCTCTAGAGGAGGGATTAAAGTATTTTAACTACGTTACTTTGTACGATCATCCCGATAAGTACGGCATTAACTCTCCTAACACTAATCCACTCGTGCCCAAAGGACCTCTATCAGAGGTAACCCAAATCTTTAGAGGCGTCAGCGCTATTTGGAGAACCACCAACTCTACCACTATGACTTTTGGAGTGCACGCTAAAACCATGCGTATGGATTCATGGATTTGGAATCTGGTAAATACGGGCTTTAACACACCAAGAGATTTTCATGCATGGATTTATTTAACGGGACCAAAAGAATTTTCCTTAAGAACTGCAAAAACCATTTTTGCCGCCCAATTATTATCAAGAATGCATGCTTTGCTTAGTCCAAGGCGAACATTGGGGGTGCCTTTAAATTCATTTTCTGCACATCTGCAAAAAGATACGTTGCCAGAAAATTTCTATTCAGATTTTATGAGGTAATTAATCAACATGAATATCGCAAACGAAACCCCTCTTATTAGCATCATTATTCCGGTACTTAATTTATCGCGCCCAATTAATCCCAAGCGATTTTTTATGCCACGACAAACAATTAAAGATACCTTGGCAGATATTCAAAAGAATGTACGCATACCCCATGAAATTATCATCGTGTGCAATGGAGATGACCCAGAATTAAAGCAATTTGTGATGTCTCACCCACAAGTAACCCGTTATTGCATCAATAGTGAAAATGTGGGCGTTGCACGTTCTTGGAATATGGGTGCTCAATTAGCCGATTCCAAAGTACTTTGTTATCTAAATGATGATGTCTCTATCGGCGTCGGGGCTCTTGAAAGTCTATATGAGCAGTTATTGGCTGATCCTAAGATTGGTGAAATTGGCCCATCAGGTTCTTTCTGGCGGGATTGCGCTCATTATGAATATGCAGAAAGTGATAAGCCAGTTGATGTTGATGCGGTATTAGGCTTCTGTTTTTTAATGCGCTCATCAACATTTCATGAGCTAGGGGGTTTTGATGTGAATTACTCTCCAGCAGGATGCGAAGAAATTGATATGAGTTACCGTATTCGTGCCGCTGGATTAAGGTGTGTCGTTGATACTCGGGCGCCTATTAAGCACTATCATCATCATGGGGTTAGCGCTTATAAAGTTGATATACGGTACTTGGGTAAAACGATTGACACCCTTACTCTTCATGAGCGCAATACAGCCTATTTTAGAAAAAAATGGCAAAACATTTTTCCATAACAATAAGAAGACTATATGAGCGAAATACCTAAAGTTGACTCTGTGTATTACGGCGGCGAACGTAACGATGTGGCTAGCCTTGTTCCCTTGGATGCTAAATCCGTACTGGATATTGGCTGTGGTTACGGGGGCATTGGCAGACTACTGGCCAAAACCCATAGTGCACAGCTATACGGCATTGAGCTCAATCCAGAGGCCACCCCTTATTTAGAAAATTTATATCATCAACATTGGATTGGCAGTGTTGAGGAAGTGAGAATTCCGGATAATGTTCCTGGATTTGATTGCATTATCTTTTCAGATGTTCTAGAGCATTTAGTTGATCCTTGGGGCACTCTAGCTCACTATGTCGCTCGCTTAAATGCAGGTGGAACCATTATTGCGAGTATTCCAAACGTTCGTAATCTGAACCTTTTACTTAAGTTAATTATCCGTGGGGAATGGACTTACCTTCCTGATGGAGGTTTGTTAGATAAAACACATCTTCGATTTTTTACAAGATCTGAAATCGAGAAGTTATTTAATGAGGCTGGACTTGATATAGAGTATTGGGGATATAACCGAGACAAATACTCTTTCTTTCGCAGAGTCGTTACTGCGCCATTTCGGTTGTTAAGTCCTGATCTAGAGGTTTGCCAGTTTTTGATCCGAGCCCATAAAAATTCAAAATTAGCGCTTCGTTAGACTCTTCATCTCTTATGAATAGATCCTCGCTTTGAATTCTCTGAAAAAAAATATTGGTTGGACAACAATCCTATCGATAGCTGGCTTCCTTTTAAGTTTTGCCAGTCAAATTATTATTTCGTATTTTTTTGGTACTTCAGTCGAGTTAGATTCTTACTGGGTTGCTTTTGCCTTAATGAGCTTGTTAGCATTCCCTTTGGCTTCTTTGAAGGAGGCCTTGGTGCCAGGCGTGCATCAACATGGACAATCGGATCCTCGTAGGGCTTCTACCTACTTCTCTCAGGGGATGTCCCTAGTGCTATTAGTGGCCACGTTAGGCGTGATAGCTGCCTGGGTATTTGGTTCGCGTTTAAGCGCTCTGATGTTGGGGGATTCTCCATCAAGTGCAATGGAAGGCCTAGTGATGAGACAACTTCATTGGCTGGCTCCGGGCATTCTGTTGCTGGCCATTAGCGAAACTTTAGGTGCTCTCCTGACTTCGTTTCATAGAGTCGTTTTTCAGATGGTCTCCCGTGTTTTAGCGGCAAGTACTTCTTTAATGTGCATTGGTATTTTTAGTGGCTGGATTGGAATTAATGCCTTGTCTATTAGCTTCCTCTTTGGCCAATTAGTAACTTCACTCGTGTTGATTGCTGCATTCTTTAAAATGAAAATTGCCTTTAAACCTAGCTGGCCAGTAGGCTTAGGCAGAAGCTACTTTTATTTAAGCTTTACTCTTTTAATGAGCGCCTTAGCCACACAGCTTTATTTACTGTACGAAAAAGCAGTATTTGCTGATTTTGGCCCCGGAATCATTTCTTCGTTTCAGTATGGGGTAAGCCTAACGAATGTCGTGATTGCTATTCTTGCTGGATCACTTGCTAGCGTATTTTGGCCGCGATTTATGGGATATGTTCAGAAGGATGACTTTAATAGTCTTTATAAAGAAGTTGCTTTGGCCATCAAAATCAGCTTGATAGCGCTTGGTGGTGTTTGCAGTTTTGCCTATCTCTGCGCAAGTCCAATAGTAAGTATTATTTTTGTTCGGGGAGCATTCAATCAGGATGCTGCACTAAAAACAGCTGAAATGCTTCAGGCTACGATATTCACTGCACTTCCTATCGCAATCATTACACTGCTCGGAAGAGTCTTAATCTCCCTGAAATCCTCCAAAGCTATCATGTTAGTGGGTTTATCGATTGCGATCAGCGGGGCAATCACATTAAGGTTTGCTTATCAAATTGATAGTATTAATTTAGCCATACATCATTGGTTAGTAGCAAATATGATCGGCTGTATTGCCTCTATATTGGTATTTGGATGGCTGATTAAATTGCGTTTTTCAGACTATTTAAGTGATGCCTGGTGGGTCGGTAGATTCATCATATCCTTAACTTGTGTGATGTTTTTATGGGGACTCCTTGGAGCATCAATCTATATTGAGTCTCTTGGTTTGATGGGCTTATTTCTGATGGCGCTGGCATACGGCTTTTTATATCTATTGATAGCATGGGGAGCAAGACTTCTTCCACCGCTGAAGATCGGTATCTTGAAAATAAAATGAAGATTGCAATAGACGCCAAAAATTTAGCACTATACGGTGGTGGTATATCTCACTGGGTATCTGAATTTTTACCCGCATGGATTGAAAGTTCACCAGAGAATCATTTTTCTTTGGTAACCCCTCGCGGTGAGGGTCTAAAGAAAGTTGACGTTGCTGGGGCCCAGATGGTGGACTGTCGATGGCCTCTTGGCATCCCTAGGCAATTGCGTCATCCCGTCTATGACAATTGGATTTTTCCTAAGGCCATTAAAAAAATAAAGCCAGATTTTATTTTTTCTCCTTATTTTGATGTGCGTATGCCTCCAAATGTTCCTTACGCTATCACTATTCATGATCTTTGCTTTATTGAGGTGGGGCATCTATATCCCAGCCATCTCAGAAATTATTACTTATATATGATGCGGGTTAATTTGGCCCATGCTAGCCATGTCATAACCGTCTCAAACACCACTCGCTTACAGCTCATTAAAGTGCTGGGAGTTTCTGCTGAAAAAATTTCCGTGATCCCTAACGCTTTAGATAAGATTTTTCTAGAGACTAAGCCATCCCCGGATGTAATAAGGAGTTGGCGAGAAAAAATAGATCCTAGTGGAAATGAGAAGCTTTTGTTATATCCCGGCGGTATTGAATATCGTAAGAATATTTCAGGATTAATGGCTGCCTTAAGAATCATCTGGAGTCGGGAAAGTCAATTTACCCTATTGATTACTGGAGAGCCTAGCGAACAATTTCTAGGATCTATACCAAAGGAATTGGTTGAATCTGGCAAGATTCTTTTTCTAGGTCGTTTATCTCAAGCTGATTTACGTTTAGCTTACAGTTCGGTTGATGCCGTGATCTATCCTACGTTTAGCGAGGGATTTGGCAGGGTATGTTTGGAGGCCATGGGATGCGGTACCCCGCTGGCTTGCTCTGATCTTGCAGTTCTGCGAGAGGTTGCAGGCGATTACCCAGTTTACTTTGACCCCCATGATTCTCAGGCAATTGCAGATGCGATTATGACGGCAGCTAATCTGGGCCCTCAGCCTGTAGTATTAAAAGAAGAATTTACCTCTAGTAATGTAAGAGCTAAATTCATCAATGAAATTACTCGGGTGTTGAATCGGGTAAGGGGTACTTCCCTTTCTTTGAATGGTTTGCAATGATGAAGTCTAGGGCCCCCGTTTCAGTAATCATCCCTTGCTTTTGCTGTGCCTCTACCATTGGGCGCGCAGTGGAGTCTATCTTGTCGCAAACCTTACTACCAGCAGAAATCATTCTAGTAGACGATTGCAGTAATGATGAGGGTTTGACAGTTGCAAAGCTAAAGAAAATTCAAGACCAATATCAGAATGAAATCAAGATTGTGGTGCTGGAGATGGAAGAGAACGATGGGCCTGGCAGCTCAAGAAATTTGGGATGGAGTGTTGCAACTCAACTCTATATTGCGTTTTTAGATGCAGATGACAGTTGGCATCCCCAGAAAATTGAAATTCAGTATGGCTTGATGAAATCTCATCCAGAGGCTGTACTCTCTGGCCATTTAAGTAAGGTATTACTGAAAGAGGGTGATCTTCCGGTAGCCAGCAATATAAGTATTCAAAAAATCAGCCTAAACTCTTTATTGTTAAGCAATTGCTTACCAACGCGATCGGTGATGTTGAAGGCGGAACTAACTGAACGATTCTTTAAAGGTAAGCGCCAGGCAGAAGACTATTTGCTTTGGTTGCAAATTGCCTTAACTGGCGCACCCATCTTCCTGATTAATGCTCCTCTTGCATTTTCTTATAAGGCTGACTTTGGCTCAGCTGGGCTTAATGCCAACCTTCACGAGTCCTTTTTGGGTGTTAAGGATACTTACCGTAAGCTATGGTCGGCAGGTCAGCTTTCGTTTTGGAGTTACTCTTTTTATATTGCCATGGCATATGTAAAGCATTTGCGCCGTCAGGCTTTAGTAGGCCTTAGAAGGAGTAAGGCTTAATGTTTTTAATAATGAGTTTGATTGAAGGTTATGGAGACGCTTTATGAGCTCCATTTGTTTTGTTGTTGCCACTCCATTTACAGTTAATGGATTCCTATTGGATCATTTGCGAGAGCTATCCAAAGAACATGAAGTAACACTTTGCATGAACTTGAGTCTTTATGAGTGCTCTCCCGCTTTAGCAACATATAACATTCGAATAATTGATGTTCCTTTAGAGCGCAAGATCTCTTTATTTGCTGATATAAAAGCTTTTTGGATTCTTTATTGCGTTTTCATCAAAAATCGATTCGATGCTATTCATAGTGTTACGCCTAAGGCGGGTTTATTGGCGATGACCGCAGCTCTTGTCTCTGGTACGCCAAATCGTTTCCATACCTTTACTGGTCAAGTTTGGGCAAATTACCAAGGACTGCGTAGGAACTTCTTTAAAAAAATTGATCGCCTGATTGTTTTGGCTAGTAGTAAGACCTTTGCAGATAGCCCCTCTCAAATTAACTATTTAGTAGATCAAAAAATAGCCAAGAAAAATGGAATTTCTATACTGGGCTCTGGTTCAATATCTGGCGTGAACTTGAAGAGATTTAAAAGTGACTCTCAGATACGAGATCATTTGCGCAGTGAGTATGGCGCCAATGAAAAGACTTGTGTTTACTTATTTGTCGGCCGTTTATGCAAAGATAAGGGCATCTTTGATTTACTCCAGGCATTTAAAGAAATTAATCATGACTCAGGTGAAACAGCGTTATGGATAGTAGGACCAGATGAGGAGGGGGTCCAAGCGCAACTCAGTAACAGTTCTGATTTATGTGGCTCTAATATTATTTGGATGGGCTCCACTTTCGCTCCTGAGCGCTATATGGCAGCCGCCGACGTATTAGTTTTACCAAGTTACCGCGAGGGTTTTGGTTCTGTCATTATTGAGGCTGCTGCATGTGGATTGCCTGCTATTGCTTATCGAATTCCTGGCGTAATAGATGCAGTAATTGATCAACAGACTGGGTTACTTTGTTCTGTTGGCAGTGTGGACGAATTATTTAAAGCGATGTTATTTATGCTTTCTGATAAATCTGCCCGAATTCGTTTGGGGGATCAGGCCCAAATTTATGCACAGGAAAAATTTTCTAGCATTCTTGTCACCCAGGCTTGGTTAGATTTCTATCGAAAAGTAAAAACAAGAAAGCAATTACATCATCAGTTGCTCAAACGGGTTATTGACTTGGCCCTTTCGGTAATTTCAATAATTATTTTCGCCATACCAATTTTCTTAGTTGGACTTTGTGTTCTAGTCACTTCCGGTAGGCCTATTCTTTATTGGTCTAATCGTATTGGTGAAAATAATGAAACATTCCAGATGCCAAAATTTCGTACGATGAGAACGAACACTCCTGCATTGGCAACCCATTTACTGCATGACCCTAGTTCACACCTTACTGTTTTAGGTGGGTTTCTGCGGAAAACGAGCTTGGATGAATTGCCGCAATTGTGGTGTATCTTGGTGGGTAAGATGAGTTTTGTAGGGCCTAGACCTGCATTATTTAATCAGACCGATTTAATTGAGATGCGTTCAGCATTGGGTATAGATCTGCTTAAGCCTGGCCTTACTGGGTGGGCGCAAGTGAATGGCAGAGATGAGCTCGGTTTATCGGAAAAAGTGGGCTATGACCAAGAGTACCTCAATAGACAGTCAACGCCATTTGATATTTATATAATGTGGTTAACCTTTTTAAAAGTCATTCGGCGGGATGGGGTATCCCATTAAACAATTTAGCCAAGGCACCCTATAGTGTTTAATCAATTCATCATGCCAATCTTGGGTATGCCAAGGCCACTAAAGAGAATTATTGTTTTTGGTGTAGATGCATTTTTATGCATTTTTACAATTTGGCTTGCTTACTATTTGCGCATGGGCTATTGGGTTTCATTGCGTGGCGAGCCTATGGTTGCTGTTTTATCTTCGCTTGCCTTAGCCTTACCCATCTTTGCTGTCAGCGGGCTGTACCGAGTAATTTTTCGTCATTCTGGCTGGCCAACTTTATTAGCAGCTTTAAAGGCTGTGGCTTTGTATGGTTTTTTCTATGCGATTTTTATCGCTGCCATGGGTTTTCAGGGGGTGCCGCGAACTCTCGGATTAATCCAACCCATCTTGCTAATGATTGCCATTGGCATTTCGAGGGTAGTTGCAAGTCATTGGCTAGGTGATTCTTATCGCCAGCAATTACGGATTGGCTCCTTACCCCGCGTATTAATCTATGGAGCTGGATCAGCTGGAAGAGAATTATCTGCCGCATTAAGAAATAGCAGACAAATGAGAGTTGTCGGATTCTTGGATGATGATCCAAGTTTACAAGGTCGGGTTCTAAATAATATTCCTATCTATAACCCAAATGACTTACCCAATTTAGTAACAACATTGGCCATCAGCGATGTATTGCTGGCTTTACCATCGCTTGGTAGAAAAAATAGAAATCAAATTTTAAAGCGCATCTCACAATCCAGGGTTTCTGTTCAAACCTTGCCCAGTATTACTGAATTAGCTTCGGGTAAGGTAAAGACGGCCGATCTGCGTGACTTAGACATTGAGGACTTATTGGGTAGGGAGCCTGTTGCCCCGGATATGAATTTGTTGGCAAAGAATATTGAAAACAAAGTAGTTTTGGTAACGGGTGCCGGAGGATCGATTGGTAGTGAGTTGTGTCGTCAAGCATTGAAATGCCACCCCACAACCCTAGTATTGGTTGAGCAGAATGAGTTTGCCCTGTACGCCATACAGCAGGACCTTCAAAAACAATTGGAAAGTCAGCCAGGCTTGGCTACTCAGGTTATTTCTATTTTGGCATCAGTCAGAAATAGCGACTTAATTGAACAAATATTCACAACCTGGAAACCCCACATTGTCTTTCATGCTGCTGCATATAAGCATGTGCCATTGGTTGAGGAAAATATTTCAGAAGGAATTGAGAACAATGTTTTTGGAACATTAGTTTGCGCCAAGCTTGCTGAGAAATTAGGTGTGCCTTATTTTGTTTTAATTAGTACAGACAAGGCGGTTCGACCAACGAATGTCATGGGGGCAACAAAGCGTATAGCAGAAATGATTTTGCAGGCAATAAACTTTGATGGTGAAAATAATCAGCAAAGCACCCGAACAATTTTCTCCATGGTTCGCTTTGGCAATGTATTGGACTCATCTGGCTCTGTTGTGCCGTTATTCAGACAGCAAATACGTGATGGTGGTCCAATCACGTTGACACATCCTGAGGTAACCCGCTATTTCATGACTATCCCTGAAGCGGCTCAACTTGTTTTGCAAGCTAGTGCAATGGCTAGCGGTGGTGATGTTTTTGTGCTCGATATGGGAGAGTCGGTAAAAATTATTGATTTAGCAAGGCATATGATTGAATTATCTGGTTTGGAAATCCTTGATGAAGATAATCCTGCAGGGGATATAGAAATTGCTATCACTGGTTTGCGCCCTGGAGAGAAACTCTATGAAGAGTTGCTCATAGGGGATAACCCAGTTGCAACTACACACCCCCGAATATTGAAGGCCCATGAAGAGTTTTCATCCTTGGCTGAGCTTGAGGAGCAGTTGAGGGAATTAAAACTTGCTATCGGCCAAGACGCAGATCAAGTTAAGGCAGTATTACGCTCCCTGGTAAGGGGCTATCAGCCAGATGTCAAGAAATAAAACTAGAGATAGTTTTAAGATGATGTTTTAGATGATGAATTAACTTGTTTGAAGTGAAGTCTACGTCAAATATATTGCAATATAAAAAACTGGCCCGAGTTTTATAAAAATTGGATAGTTATATCATCAATATACAATACAAACACCTTTTTACTTCAAAAGCTATACAACAATATTGAATTCTCTTATAGATACGCTAAGGAGATTTTCTCCTCAAATTCTGACGCTGATTTTTTTAGGCTATGCTCCATTTTTTGGGGAATCATTTCGCCTTTACTTCAAAAATCCTTCAGGTTTCATTCTGCTTGCCGTTCTACTAACTCTGGTGTACTGGAGGCAATTTAAGACTTTTATTCTTGAAAAAAATACTACGCAATTTTGGTGGTTATTAATTACGCTTTACTGTGTTCTGAATACATTGCCGCATTTGGGTGAGTATTCTTTGTATGATGTTTATCTCGATCTGGGGGCATTTTTTGTCATGCTATTTGGACTCTTCTTTGGCAAGAAAATCGCTTCCAAAGTAAGTCTGATGCAGTTGGTAGCAATAATCACCCTCATTCTCATGTTGTTCTCTGGCAAGATCTTATGGATGTGGTTATATAAGATCCAGGCATTAAATGATGGCCTTGGATTTTTTATTGGAACTGCCACATACGGAACAATTCCAAAAATTATTCTCCGTGGTCAAAATCCATTTCTAATTAGTGCGTTGATGCTGATAGTCGGCGTTCTTCTATTACGAAAAAATACTTCTTCAGTGACTGTCAGATTAACCCTTGCTCTTTTATTGGCAATGGTGATGATTGTAATTGGAGGTGTGCGCTCTATTTATTTTGCAATAATACCTTGCTGTATTTTTCTTGGCTGCTTTCTTTCAAAAGCAAGCCTTAAAAAATATTCTTTCGTGGGGATTTTATTGGGCATATTTTTTATCAGCCTTTATTTATTCATTGGCCGCGATGCCCTTTCCCCAAACCCAACAGACTCTTTGAGGGCTTTCCCAGGAATGGATATCTTGGCGAATAATGGTTGGTGGTTCCTTAATGGTGGGATAGTCGATAAGATGGCGAGTGGCCAGATACCATTATTAAACTCAATGTCAGTGGCGTTAAAAATGGCTGAATATCTAGATGTCATTCGTTGCGTTAATGACCATTGGTTAACTGGTCTTGGAATGGGGGCCCTGTGTTTTAGCCCTGCTACGCAAAATCCAGGAAATTACGTGCACTCCCAACCCTTTGCGCTCTATTTGAAAGGCGGCTGGATACTGGTCGTTCTTTTTTATGGTTTTATTGCATGCACGCTTTTTAGGGCTACTCAGTATTTCAAATATCACCCTCAAGAAATTAGTGCAAAAATTGGTTTAGCGGTTGTAATAGCACTCTGTACGCTCGATATACTAACCAATCAGTTTCAAACCCTGTCAGGGAGTTTTTATTTAGGGTTCTGGATTGGTTATAGCTCTCTAGATTTAAAAGAATATTCTGGCGTAGCTGCAGAAAAATAAGTTATGATTAATATAATTGCCACGTAGCTGCTACGTCTAAAATATAGAGTCTATGAGCGAAAACGTGCATCCCGACCAGTCTGAAATCTCCCTGCTCGACGTCCTGCATTTTATCAAGGACGCCTACAAAACCATCTTGACTCTTGGCGTGGCTGGATTAGCCATGGCTGCGTCATACCTAGCGGTGACCCCCAGGCAGTACGAGGCCGTTGCCCAAGTCGCCATGGCGCAAATTGGCACCGCTAACAACAATAACAACAACAACCTAACCCCCCTGGGGATTAACATCGAGGAGCCATCCCTGCTGATCGCCCGGCTCTCCCAGCCCACGAGCTTCCCCGCGCAAGTTGTAGGTGCCTGTGGTGTCAAAGAGGGTGCCAATGCAGCCGCAACGCTATCCAAATCCATTAAATTAGTGCCACCCAAGGGGATTGCCAACGTCGTGGAGCTCAAGACCTTTGGCAAATCCCCAGAAGCAGCATTGATATGCGCGCAGGCGATCTTTGGGCTGATTAAAACCACCCAAGCGCAACTATTGGCCCCCTTCGTCGAGGAGGCTAAGCTCAAGTTGGCCGACGATATTGAGCGCCTGGCCAAGGCCAAGGACCTAGTCGCCAAGACGGACAAGTCTGGCTCCGCCATAGGGGCGGCCTACCTGTCGACCAGGGACGAGATCCGCTTCCTACTCGACGAAATTACCGCCCTCAAGAATGTGGTCACCAGCAACCAGAGCAGAGCTACCCGGTTAATTGCTCCGATCTATGCCAGCGACACCCCCATCGCACCCAAAAAGCGGGTGGCACTAGCAGCAGGATTATTTGGCGGACTCTTTTTGGGGTTAATGCTGGCTTTGGCTCGGCAACTATCGATTAAGCTCAAAGCAGGTATGCAAGAGCAAAAGCAGGGGGTCCAGTGAAGATCGATCCAGCGCGAATAAGACTGCGGGATCGGGCATTAGCGGGCGCATAACTTTATTTATAGATCCCAGATAATTTTTTTAAAGCTTTATATAAATGCTAATTAAGAAACCTAAGTGCTTTATCTTAGATGTCGATGGTGTGATGACTACCGGTCATTTTCTCTATACCTCTGAAGGCAAAGTCATGAAGATCTTTGGCCCAGATGATAACGATGGCCTCTCCCTTTTAAAAAACGATCTTGAAATTCGCTTTGTTACAGGGGACAAAAAGGGATTTGCTATTTCTCACAAGAGAATTGTCGAGGATATGAAATTTCCTTTAGAGCTCGTTAGCACTATTCGTCGGGTTGATTGGATTAAAGAGCGCTACTCCCTTGAAGACGTGATTTATATGGGCGATGGAATATTTGACCACTATGTCATGCGTGAAGTCGGTTATGCGATCTCTCCCGCTAATGGAGATAAGTTGGCTAAGGAGCATGCTGATTTCGTAACTGAAAGATCCGGCGGGGATAGGGCTGTAGCAGAAGCTTGTTTGCACATTATGGAGAAATTTTTCACTCCATTTAATCCCCAGGCCTTACCAGATTCTCAAATTAAACTCTCTGGAGAGTGGACCGTATGATGCATCAAAGACTCAATACTTTTTTAGATAAGAAGCGATGTACTTTATTGGGTGTGGGCCCGATGAGTTTAAATTGTGTAGACGCTGCAATAGAGCTTGCCAATGACTATGAAGCGCCCCTACTACTCATTGCTAGTCGCCGTCAAATTGACTCTGAAGAGTTTGGTGGTGGTTATGTCAATAACTGGACCACTCAAGAATTTGCAAAGTATGTGATTGATAATGACCAAAAAGGTAAGATCTTATTGGCGCGCGATCATGGTGGCCCATGGCAAAGTATTAAAGAGGTAGGTGAAAATTTAAGTTTTCGCAGAGCGATGGATTCAGCTAAATTATCCTATTTACGGGACTTAGAAGCTGGTTTTCAGGTGCTGCATATTGATCCTAGCGTCGATATTCATAGCTCTCCGAACGTAGATGAAATTTTGGATCGAGTGTTCGACCTATATGACTATTGCTGGACCCATGCTCAGCGCTTAGGCCGCGAAGTGATTTTTGAAGTGGGCACCGAAGAGCAAAGCGGTAGCACGAACACTCAAGAAGAACTGGACTATACGCTGAATGAGTTACTCAAGTTTTGCAAAAAAAATAATATCCCTCAACCTTCATTTGTAGTCATACAAACAGGGACACGGGTGATGGAAACTCGAAATGTGGGCTCATTCGATACGCCACTGAGAGTTGCCAACGAATTACCCGCAGAAATCCAGGTTCCAAAGATGATTGAAATTTGCAATCGTTATGGAATTATGATGAAAGAGCACAATACTGATTACTTATCAGATGAAGCCTTGCAGTGGCACCCTAGGCTGGGAATTCATGCTGCCAATGTGGCTCCTGAATTTGGTGTAGCTGAGACATTGGCCTTGCTCGATGTTTTGGAAAAAAATAATCTCCAGGGTTTGGCGGATGACTTCTTAAAGCTTTCGTACGATTCTAGGAAATGGGAAAAGTGGATGTTAGATGAAACTACAGCGACCGACCGAGATCGTTCCATTATTTCTGGGCATTATGTATTTTCTAAGCCGGGATGTGATGAGCTCAAAGCAAAAGCAAGAAAAGATCTAGCTAAAAAACAGATCGATCTTGATTTGTTTTTAAAAAATGAAGTGAAGAAAAGTATTTTCCGATACATGAAAAATTTCAGAATGGCGGGGGTTTAAATTGGCACGCGTTGCGACAATTATTCTCAATAGAAACCTCCCCGAGGTAACAGAACGTTTATACGACCACCTCAAAAATTTTGATGGTGATACAACTGATATTTTTATCGTTGAAGCAGGCTCTGATGCATCTAAATTGACTAAGCATAGTTCGTGGCACGCTAACTGGGATGAGGCTACTCAGCATGGGCTGCGCTATGGGCGAGGCATGAATTTTGGCTTAAGCCAGCTCTGGAAAGAAGATAAGTTTAAAAACTATGACGCATTCTTCTTGCTTACCAATGATACTGAGCTACAGCAATTAGCGACGGTAGCGCCCTTGATGAAAATCATGGATGAACACCCTAAGCTAGGCATCCTGTCCCCCTGCTCTGAGCGCTGGGGCGAGAAGCTGCTCTTAGAGAAAGAGCAAACCAAATACTTTTGGTTTATTCATAACAACTCCTTTTTATTGCGTAGAGAATTTATTGAATCTGTGTGCAATATCAATAAACCAGATTTTATGAATTTCTTATTTGACGGTGAAAATTTCAGGGGCTACTTAAGTGAGTCTGAATTGATTGCCAAGGCCTACGCAAATGATTGGGCTGCTGCCATTACTTCCGCAGTATGGGCTGGCGAGAATGAGTCATATTTAATCAACCAGGCAGATCTCATCAAGACTGAAGATTATCAAGAAAATCTTCGACTATATGTTTCCGAAGGGAAAGATTGGCTTCGTAACAAATATGGATTTAACAGTCGCTGGTCCATGCAGCAATATGTCAAATCTTTTTACGATAGGTTTTTTGAGTTCCATCCTGAATATAGTGCTCACAAAATTTAATATTTAAATGATTGAAGGATTGAAAAATGCAGGTTATTGAAAAGCCTTGGGGGCGCGAAGAGGTTGTTGAGATTAATGATAAATACATGGTTAAGAAATTAACTATGTGGGCTGGTCATCGCTGTAGTTTGCAATATCACAATCTTAAAAAAGAAACAATCTATGTACTCTCGGGTGTTTTGAAAATTTTTCAAGGACAAACTCAAGATGCGTTGATTGAAAAGCTTTACTATGCTGGCGACACCATCACCATTCCACCTGGACTGATTCACCGCATGGAAGGTGTTGAAGACAGTGTGTACTTAGAGGCATCGACTCCCGAGATGGATGACGTTGTTAGATTGGTGGATGATTATCAACGGGCTCAGTAATGAGTTACAAGGTATGCATCCCCACTGCGGGAACTGGCTCAAGATTGGGAGGGCTAACTCGTTATCTCAACAAATCATTAGTCGGTATAGCCAATCGCCCCACAATTTGCCATTTAATAGAGCAGTTTCCTGCAGATGCCAAGTTTGTTATTGCGCTAGGCCATAAAGGAAATCTTGTTCAAGAATTTTTGGGGCTTGCATATCCTGATCGTCATTTTGATTACGCACATGTAGATCCATTTGAGGGAGAGGGTTCGGGCTTGGGATTAAGTTTGCTTGCATGCAAACAGTATCTTCAGGAGCCCTTTATTTTTATTTCTTGCGATACCTTGGTGGCTGAGTTTATTCCTCCTCCGTATAAGAATTGGATGGGCTATGCCGAGGTGCAAGATCTTGATCCCTACAGAACTTTAGAAGTTGCATATGATCAGGTTATTGAGATCTGCGAAAAAGGGGTAGGTAAGTTTCCGGGCTGCAAGCCTTATATTGGACTAGCGGGAATCGCTGATCATGAGGCATTTTGGATGGCAATGGAGTCTGGTGGCCCTAAAGCAATTCAAACTGGAGAGGCACATGGTCTGCGTGCATTATTGTCAAAAGGTATTGAGGCTAAATCTTTTACATGGCATGACACTGGAAATATTGATGCCTTAAATCGAACTAGAGAATTTTATCGTGAGCCTGACGGGCCTAATATTCTAGAGAAGGCGAATGAGGCTATTTGGTTTTCAGGTGACCATGCGATTAAATTTTCCGACGATAAAAAATTTATTTCCAATAGAGTGGAACGCGTAAAAGAATTGGAGGGTTTTGTACCCAGCATCACTGGAAGTGGTCTGAATATGTACCGCTATGCCAAGGTAGACGGTAGAGTTTTTTCTGATGTAGTTAACTTGCCTTTGTTTGAAAAGTTACTGGAGCATTCAAGCGAGTTTTGGAGATTGAAAGATCTCAATGAGAAAGACCAGCTTTCTTTTAAAAAAACATGTATGCGTTTTTATAGGGATAAAACTTATGAGCGCGTTGAATTGTTTTACAAGAATTTCTCTCGGCAAGATGGCGTGGAGGTTATTAATGGTCTAGACATGCCTTTGCTAAAAGATTTATTGGATGCCGTAGATTGGGAATGGTTGTCAGATGGCTTAGCAGGTAGATTCCATGGAGACTTTCACTTTGAAAATATTCTTTGGACATCCGCAAATCAGAAATTTACTTTTTTGGATTGGCGGCAAGATTTTGGTGGAGATATCTCGGTAGGCGATATTTATTATGATTTTTCGAAGTTACTGCACGGTTTAATTATTAGTCATGAGCTTATTGCTAAAAATTTTTATCGCGTTGATTGGAGTCGAGCTGAAATTAACTATGGTTTCTTAAGAAAACAAGTGCTCGTGGAATGTGAGAGTTATTTTTATCATTGGCTTGAAGGTAATGGATACGATACTAAAAAAGTCCGGGTTATGACGGCTTTGATTTATCTGAACATAGCGGCTTTACATCACAAGCCCTATAGCCTGCTTCTATTTGTGCTGGGTAAATCAATGCTAAAAAAGGAATTGGAGTTTTAAATGAAATTAATTGAACGGACCCATGATGTAGTTACAGGCTCTTCAGATTTAGATGACTTGCATACGCTACATAATTTTCCTGTTTTTATGGGAGCAGTTGATTTTGATCGGAGAAATGATTTATGTGCAGATATGTCTTGGTCTATCGCACGTGAATCTGGCGTGATCCAGCTAAAAAAACTTTTGCCTCTAAATGTCTTATACCAAGCTCAAACAACAACAAGCGCAATTGGGCCAACATGGATGAAGCACCATAAAGCGTTCGCCAAATTTATCTGCGAACGTTCACCGGCATCCATTTTAGAGATTGGTGGTGCCCATGGGATTCTGTCAAGGGAATACGAAAGTTACGGGACAATACCATGGACAATATTAGAGCCAAATCCATCCCCTGTAGTTGGTTGTAAGGCAGAATTTATCAAGGGTTACTTTGATGAGAGCTTTGTTTTCTATAGGGGGCATGACACTGTTGTCCACTCACATGTTTTTGAGCATATGTACGAGCCAGATGTTTTCATGGCAAATCTCGGCCGATTTATTGAGGAAGGCCAGAAGATGATCTTTTCAGTGCCAAATTTACTGGAATGGCTGAAGAGAAAATATACGAACTGTATAAATTTTGAGCATTCTATATTTCTTACAGATGTGTATATTGAGTATTTGCTTGCAAAGCATGGGTTTAAAGTGCTGGCGAAAGTAGATTTTATGGATGGCCATAGTATTTTCTACGAAACAATTAAGGACCGTGAAGTTCGCCCCTTCGATCTCCCGGACGACCTTTATGATAAGAATAAGTCTATTTATGAGGAGTTCGTAAAATTCTACGAAGACCTTATTTGGGATTTAAATATAGCTTTGAAAAATACAGAGGGTGATGTTTATTTGTTTGGAGCCCACATATTTACCCAGTATTTACTTGCATACGGCCTGGATCAAAAAAACATAATCGGAATTCTTGATAACGATCCTGAGAAATGCAATAAAAGACTGTATGGCACAAATTTAAAGATATACGGACCTGAAGAGCTAAAAGGAAAAGACAGTGCTGTTGTAATTCTCAGGGCCGGTATTTATAACGAAGAAATAAAAAATCAAATAATTAATGAGATTAATAAAAATATCATATTCCTATAATAATTTAATATAAAAATTATGGGATTAACTAGATCATCAATCGGATATTTGGCTATTAGCATAATTAATGCTGGATTTTCTTTGGTGATGATTCCCATAATGACTCGATTACTCAGTCCCGAGGATTATGGCTTTATTACACTTTTTTTTGCATACTATGCGTCAATAGGTGCATTAATATCTATTTCTGCATTAACTGCTTATGCAAGATCTTACTACAGTATTGCAGAAGATAGGGCAGTTTACCTATCAACTTGTTTATTTTTGGTTGCTGTTACATCCTTGCTATTTTCTCTAATGAGCTTAAGTTATATTGGAGACATAGTAAGTGAATTAATTGGACTGTCAACTTTTTGGCAGTTCATAGCGTGTTTATTGGTAGTTATTGATGAGTCTTTTGCTGCAAAGCTTCTTGTTAATCGAATGCAGAATAAAATACTTAGCTTTGGAATATTTGACATTTCGAGGAATGTTGCAAGATTAATATTTATTTTATTATTTACAGCATATTTTAATCTCGGTGCAGCCGGAGCGATTTATGGAATTATAATTAACACATTTATTTTTTCAATAATTTCAATAATTACATTATTAAAATCAAAAGATTTAGTATTGAAAATAAAAACCCAGAGAATAAATGAAATTCTAAGTTTTGGAATTCCATTGACGCCTCATGCGATGGGTGGTGCAATATCATCTGCGGTTGATAAATTTTTAATTGCTGGTCTATTGTCTAATTACGAGCTTGGACTGTATGCTGTGGGTTTTTCTATAGGCTCTATTGTTAAAATATTGGAG
>NZ_JACVPQ010000001.1:1171690-1274509 GCF_018881795.1 Polynucleobacter sp. MWH-Jannik1A5
AAGAGCAGCGTTTTTTATAACATCTACGCTACTTGCTTTTTCGCTGATAATTTTGCTTCTTGTACACTTTTCGCTTGAGCTGTTGATTGGTCAGAAATTTCAAAGTGCAATAGAATATATTCCATGGATTTGTGGGGCCTACACAGTTAATGGTTGCTACTCTGTGTACAACCAAGTATTAATATTCAAATCCAAATCAATTGTTATATCGTCAATTACGTTATTTTCTATTTTAACAGGTGCGGTATTTAGTATAATTTTGATTAAATTTCATGGCGCAATTGGGGCTGCAGAAGCCTTCTTCCTCACCCTATTATTGAGATCATTTTTAACTTTTTTATATTCTAATAAAATATTATCTTTAAATTCTTAAATCATTTATAAATTATTTTGAATTCTAAAATTTTAATTGCTATCCCAGTTTATAATGGCCAGCTCGGAATATTAAAAACTGTTGAAAGCTGCTTGTTGCAAACAGATCCTTGCAAAATCATTATTGTGGATAATTGCTCAACTGATTTAACGGAAAAAATTATAAAAGATCATTACCATACAAATCAATATGTAGATTATTATCGCAATGAAAATAATTTAGGAAGAACTGGAAACTGGAATCGGGTTTTGGATATATTTCAAGGATATCCACATGAGTATATAAAATTCTTGTTTTGTGGGGATGAATTAAAGCCGTCCTGCATTGAAGAGGTTAATAATGTAATCAAAATGTATCCAAAAATTGGAGCAATTGTTTTTGATTATGAATTTAATAATTATGAAAAGATATCTATTTCAAAGAATAAGCTTGATGGATATCTTAGTGTTGAAAAAGTTGCAAAGCTTAACATGATAGATGGTGGATTTTTGGGATCAATAGTTTCTAATGTATATGGAAAGATAGCTATCGGTACTAATAGATTTTCTAGTTTATTTATTGGAAAAAATGATTTTGATTTTTCTGTCCTATATAATAAAGACGCATTTTACATTCCAAAAGTATTATCAAGAACAAATATTGATCATCGAAAAACGTTTAAATTATCTATTGATTACTGGATTCAATGTGAATATGTCTTTAATAGAAGCTTTTGGCTTGAAAAATACAAAAATCAATTGTCAGAATCTGATTATAGTTTTGCAAAAAAACGAATATTTTTAGATTTTATTAAAGCAAATCATGAATATTTTAGCTTTAAAGTTTATTTTGAGGTAATAATTATTTCCTCAAGGATAGCGTTCATAAATTTAATAAAATTATCGTATAAAACCTTTTTAAATCTCTTTGCCAGAAAGCGATAACCTATGCAAAAATTAAGCAATCTTGTACAAAATGCCTACACTAAGCTTGCGTTTCGACTTGATACAACTCGAATATTCTTTGATAAGCCGAAATTTGATTATCAGCCTTTGCCATGGGTGGGCATAAAAGATGCTTCTTTGAGGGGTGTTGAGACTTTTAACCGTTGGCAAGCAATTATTAAATACATCCCAAAGTCAGCTAGAACAGTTAAGGATATTGGCTGTTGTGTCGGTTTCTTTTGTCACTCAGCTGTAGAAAGTGGTTTATATGCTGTAGGAATTGACAATAACGAGCGCTTCTTGAGAATTGCTCGTTACGTTCAATCTAAGTTAGGAAATGGCGATAATGAGGTTTTTATTAATATTAGCATTAGCCCTGATAATGTTTCTATTGTTCCTCGAACTGATGTAACTATTCTTCTATCCATATGGCACCACTGGGTTTTTAGTTTCGGCTTAGAGCGCGCAACTTTAATGTTGCAGGAGGTTTGGGCATCTACGAACATGGCTCTAATTTTTGAGAGCGGGGAAGAGGAGGTGGCTGAAGAGTTTAACTTACCATTCCAAGGCGTGGCATCTGATTGGCTTGAAGCGTATTTGAAGAAGGCTCTTTCTCAGTCGGAGATAGTGCGATTGGGCACATTTGAGGCGGCTAGTTACCCTCACTACAAAATAAAAAATCATCGAAGGACGGTTTTTATTGTTAAAAAGACGTGAAATCTAGCTTGAATGTGGGGGCGCTATCATGTTTTTCTCGGAAGTTAATTTGGTCTTAGCGCATATAGGTATAAGACCTATTTATGCTGAAAAGTACAACGATTTATTGTCACCGGCATTCAAGTGTAAAAACTGGTTTGGGGCCAAGACTGATTTACGTAAAAATGCGAATAAATTAAGCTGGCGGGCAAAATTACTGCCTTGGTTAAATAAGTTTGAGAGAATTGATGGCTTCATGAGGCAAAATTGCCTCTTAAAAAAAAGTTTAAACGGCTACCTCTTCATTGGGAAGGATGAGGGTGTAATTGTTAAGGGGGTGGCATCTAGTTTGGAGCCAAATTTTTTTGATAATTATGTCATCGCAGAGCGCCTATTCCCCGAATTATCTAACCCAGTTATTCGCAAGTTTAGCTTTAATGCGCATGATGTATTAATGCAAAAGATTATTCCAATTAAGAGGCGGCTTAACTGGAGGGACTGGGAAGAAATATATCCGAATATTATCAATCAACTTTTGGGTAATATTTTTTCTTCAGGACACTTTAGCGTTTCCTCGGTCCGAGAAATCAAAATGGAACTAGATTCCAACATTAGCAATTCTATAAGCCAGCAATCTTCTTTAAAAATTCAGTTTAATGAAATTTTCAATTTATTCAATGAGATCTATGGCCTGATCAATCCAAATGAGGCTTTTGATTCCCTCCCCATGGTCATTCAATTTGCGCATGGCGATTTGACTCCAGATAATTGTTTATATACGGGGGATAGGTTTATATTGATTGATTGGGATAATGGCGGAAATCATTGTTGTTTTTATGACTTAATTATTCCCAAAATCTATGACAAAGATGCGTTGGCATGGAAAAAATTTCATCAAATTTCTATGGAAAATATTTTCAATGCAGAATTTTTTGGCCCCTCAGGAGGGATGTTTGTTGAGCACCTTCAAAGGGTTCTTGGGGTTGAACCAGTCGCAACCCAAATCAAGCTTGGAATATTATTTTCTATAGTGGAAATGGCAGTAAAAAACTTTAAAAGGCATCAAACCGATGAGTGGCAAGATGATGGCGGCGAAATTCTCGTCATCATAAAGAAGGTGCTGCTGTCAATAAGGGACTCAATTAGCCCTGGGGAAATCTAATATGTGTTCGATTATCGGGGTATATGCAACTGGAGCCAATAAAATTGGGATCGATCAACATAGGTTCCTAAGCGATGGCTTTAAGGCCATGAGGCACCGCGGTCCAGATGGAGAAGGGAGCATTGTCATTGATGATAAGGTTATCTTAGGGCATCAACGGCTAGCTATATTGGATATTTCTGAAGCTGGATCCCAGCCAATGTTTAATCAAAATTCGGCTCTTATATTTAATGGTGAGATCTATAACTATCAAGAAATTCGTGAAACTTATTTTCATTCTCAAAAATATGAATTTAAGTCCGAATCTGATACCGAGGTTTTGAAGTATTTTTTAGATCACTTCGGGATTGGTGAGTTAAGCAAGTTGAATGGAATGTTTTCGTTTGGTTACTATAACAAATCAGAAAAAAAATTATTTCTTGTTAGGGATCGTCTTGGTGTCAAGCCTCTCTATTTTACTGAGGTTGATGGATATATTTATTTCTCATCTGAGATTACCCCTCTTTATTCGGTAGTAAAAAGCATAAAACTAAATGATGTGGCTATAAAGGCTTACTTTGATGACACGGCTACAGATTACAACTCAGAAACTTTAATACAGTCGATATATCAAGTGGGGGCTGGGGAATATATTGTGATCGATGGTGATGGATTTAAGAAAACTAGCTGGTATATTCTGCCCTCAAGCGAGAAGGCCCCAGATAAGTCCAAAATTGTAGGCGATTATGAGGATTTACTTGTCGATGCAATTCGAATAAGGCTGCGTGCTGATGTGCCTGTTTGCATGACGCTGAGCGGGGGTGTTGATTCGTCGACAATCTACACATTGATCAAGGAACGACTGGGTTTACCTGTTGCTGTTTTTACATTTGATCATCCTGGCGCCGCGACCTCCGAGTTGGATCGAGTGATGGCTCTTACTTCAAAGTATGGGGATTCATGTACTGTTATTACAGATGATTTAGATCTACAGGGTTTGACGATTGATGATTTGTCCGACGACCTGAGTTGTACTGAGTATCCAATATGGAGTTTTTCTACTAGGGCCTACAGATTGATGTATGAGGCGATTGCAAAAAAAGGCTATAAGGTTGTTATTGAGGGCCATGGTGCCGATGAGGTTTTGGGTGGGTATACATACTTAATAAGAGAGGCAATTATAGATTCAATTGAAAGTATGAATTTACATGAGGCCTACAAACTCATACGCATTATCTATTCAACTGGTCATGAAGAGCAAACCACATCAATGCAAAAATGGCGTTTCATGCTATCTTGCATTTTGAATGCATTTAGGTTGCGCGGTATAAGAGTTGGTTTTAAGCCGGCCATTCATGAAGCAATTCAGTACAAAATACTTCCCATTGTTTTAAGAGCTTTTGATCGGCTATCAATGAGATATTCAATTGAGTCACGAGCACCATTTTTGGATTACAGGGTGGTTGAATTTGGATTGAGTTTAGGGCCAAATCAATTGGTAAACCCAATTGGAAACAAGGCAATTCTTAGGGAAATACTAAAAAAATATAACAATAGCTTCATATATGAATATAAAGCTAAGCATGGCTTTTCATCCGACTTGCCAAGTTTAGTTGGGTCCGAGGTGATTAGACGTGCACTATCTAATTTGATAAGAGACTCACATGTGCTGCAAAATTACCCATTGAGAGTTTCTGGCGGGATTGAATATTTTCGCAAGAAGGTTAATGGCGAAGAAGGTTTATTTGAGCCCAGCAAATCTGCATTAATTGCTATTTTTGAGAAAAATATTACAAAAGGCGCAGAAAAATTTGAATAATAAAGTAACGCAGGAAATACAAAGTTTCTTAATTAGGCAGGATTGGTTGGGTATAAACAATATTTTTTATAACACTAGAACGGGGTTATGCGCAAACAACATCAATGATGTTATTGATTTCAATAGCTTTGAATTGGATCCGGACGGACTTATTAATTATCTGAAATTTGGATATTGTGTATTTGGTCGAACCCCTGTTAAAGATGTTTATTTTTTGCGACAAAACGAGGTGCTTAGCAAAAACTCTGAAGGAAAGTTTCAAATATTCGAAGATGAAGATCCGTGCCTAAGTTATCTCTCATTGGTTACTTCTGAGGTTGATGCTATGGAAAAAATTTCCTCGGCTGTGCAATTAACTGCAAACAACTTTAAAAATTCAAATATTTGTATACCAATGAGTGGGGGTTATGACTCAAGGTTGATTAATTATTTCTGTTCCGAACATAAGCATATCCAAGCTTTTACATATGGAATAAGCTTTAAACAGTCTAGGTCATTTGAAGCTGTTAATGCGAAAGCTATATGCGAGAAGTTAAATGTGCCTTGGAAGCTGATTGAGCTTGGGAAATTTCATGATTATTTACCCAACTGGGTTTCATTGTATGGTATTTCCACTCATGCCCATGGTATGTATCAATGGGAGTTTTACGAAAAAATAAAAAGTCGTTATGGCGTCATGCCTGTAATAAGTGGAATTGTTGGTGATGCATGGGCTGGAAGTCCAAATACTTCGGAACCATTAGTGCCGGATGATCTAAAAAATCTTGGATATTCTCATGGAGCTTTTGCTGATGAAACACAGTGCTTGTTAAAATCAAAAGAAGATCTTATTGCTGAAGAATTTGAGAAAAAAAGAATTTTATTAAAAGATGAGAGATATAGAGTGCTCTATTTGGTTCGAACAAAAATGATTCTCCTTTCTTATCTACTAAAGGTTCCAAGTTTTCTTGGATTTTCTGCGCATACTCCATTTGCAGATATTAAGGTGGCAATGTCGATGCTAACGATTGAGCCTAGTAGATGGCGCAACAGACTGTGGCAAAAAGAATTTTTATCGAAGCATAATCTTGATGTAGAGCGCTCTAATTCCCCTATGCTTTATCAAAATGATTTAGATTATTTAGGTATGTTGGAAAGACCATTAGAGCCCTTAAGGATCAATATTCTTTCTAGCGTGTTTCGGCCAAAATATTTAGAGTGGATAAATTCTAATGTTATTGCTACCAAGTGGCATCTTGGCTTTTCCCACAAGGTATTGTCGTCTGGCAGGATTGGTGCTGGACTTCGCCTCTTTGGGCTAAAAGATACAGCTTTGGTTGCCTATTCCGCATATATGACTATCAAGCCTATTGAGGATCTAATGTTGAAAGTTATAGAAAATAACCGTACGAAGTATTTATGAGGCTATTATTTCTAGGTGATTATTGTATTTCGGGAACATCAAAGCCCAATATGGGCCCTAACTTATCCAAGTTATTGGGTTCGGCTGATGTTATTGGGATAAATTTCGAAGGCCCTATTCATGCGGGTGATTTATCTAGGGCAATCAAAGCCGGTCCATCAATTTCTCAGAGCAGTCAGTCACTGGAATTTATAAAATCCGTTGGGGCAACGCATTTTTGTCTTGCAAATAACCACATTATGGATTTTGGATTAGATGGTTTTAGAGAAACCTTAAAAAAGTTTAAAGCAAACGAATATTTTGGCGCCAGCTTAAATAGCGAGTCAATTTATAAGCCATCCATCATCAATGGCGATGAAATATCTATTGGATTGCTTGCTTTTTCTGAGGCTCAGTTTGGGGTACATGGTGATGTGCTGGGGAATAATTACGAGGGTGTGGCAAGGGTAGACCACCCTTTGGCGCGAAAAGCAGTTCAAGATGCCAAGAGATTTTGTGATCGAGTGATAGTTCAGGTACATGCGGGACTTGAAATGGTTGATTTGCCCTTGCCGGAGTGGCGCAATCGTTACCGAGAGTTGGTTGAGTTGGGTGCTGATTTAGTGATTGGGCATCATCCACACGTTCTACAGGGGGCAGAATCTTATAAAGGATCTATGATTTATTACAGTATTGGAAACTTTTATATGGACTTTATGTTTGATCATGGGGAAACCTTTTCTGGAGGCCTTGTAGAGGTGACAGTTGATAGTGGAGGCTTGAATTCAAGGCTTATTCCATTGAAATCCACTATTGACTTGGTGGACCTGGATTTATCAATAACAGCTCAACAAGACTATAAATCACTTTGCGATAGACTGATTAATATCGACTCATATTTGCTGGAGGTTCAAAAGATTTGCGACCATTTTTGGGAACATGTTTATACGAAATATTATGAGGTAGCACTTAATGGATTTGGGGTTCGGATGAAATTCTCGAAACTGCTAAAAAATGCTCATCATATTTTGAGAAACGCCCTACGGTGTAGAAGGTCCGAGCGCGAAAATTATTTACTTCTTTTGCATAATATTCAAATTGAGTCTCATCGATGGGCTGTTGAGCGTGCTATTTGGGGTAAGTTATTTAAATGAATTCCCCAATAATTCTTTTTGCATATGCACGCTTGGATCATTTAAAAAAAACTATTGAAGCATTGTTGCAAAATGCAGAATGCATATCATCGGATTTAATTATTTATTCAGATGCTGCCCGGACCCATGAAATGATGCCTAAGGTTGCTAGTGTTAGAGAATATCTAAAAGAGATCAAAGGATTTAAATCGGTAAGAATTATTTTAAGAGAGGAAAACTATGGGCTCAGCAGGTCAATCATTAATGGTGTAAGTAATACTTTGGGTGAATATGAATCAGTAATTGTTCTTGAGGATGATATAGTCACTTCGCCATATTTTCTCAAATACATGAATGAGGCATTATTGCAGTATAGAAAAGATGAATCTGTGGCAAGTATTCATGGTTACGTTTACCCGGTAAATGAAGTTCTACCGGATGCGTTTTTTTTACGCGGATCTGACTGTTGGGGCTGGGCTACATGGCGGCGTGGATGGGAGGTATTCAACCCAAATGCACGGGCCCTATTGGATGGTCTTAAAGCTGGCAACTTGATCGAATCCTTTGACTTTAATGGTGCATACGGCTATTCAAGAATGCTTGAAAGTCAAATTAGGGGTCTGAATGATTCATGGGCAGTGCGTTGGTACGCATCAACATTTCTTGCAAATAAATTAACTTTATACCCTGGTCGAAGTTTAGTTCACAATATTGGCAATGATAGTAGCGGAACACATTGTTATACCAATAAAGACTATGATGCAATTATGAGCCCCAACCCTATTGATTTAAGCAAAGTGAGAGTTGAGGAATCCAAGTTAGCTAAAGCTGCATTCGAAAACTTTTTTCGGAAAAAAAAACCTTATCTTGCTAGCATATTCGCAAATAGGATTAATGCTATTTCAAGCAGAATAAATAAATGGATTCAATAAAATCAATAATTAAGCCTTGGGTACCTCCGGCTATTCTTCAAATGCTACGTAGCTTATTGCATAAGGAAATTTACTGGAAAGGAAGCTACCCAACTTGGGGAACAGCAGTTGCCTTGTCGTCTGGCTATCATGCGGACGTGATACTAGAGAAAGTATTAGATGCTACGCTCAAGGTTAAGAGAGGCGAATTTGCTTTTGAGCGAGACTCAATTTTGTTTCAAAAGATCCAGTATTCTTGGCCAGTTACTGCTGCATTAATGCTAGCCGCTGCAAAAAACTCTGGAGAGCTACATGTGTTGGATTTTGGAGGAGCATTAGGTAGTAGTTATTTTCAAAACCGCCCATTTTTATTGGGGTTAAAAAAAGTTTCATGGTCTGTTGTTGAGCAGTCAAATTTTGTTCACGCTGGTGAGCGTTATATACAAAATGACATAATTAAATTTTTCAATACAATTAAAGATTGTTTAAAAGTTAATAAACCGAATGTAATTTTACTTTCTAGTGTTGCGCAATACTTGCCTCACGTAGACGATCTTATTTCCGAAATTAACAAAATTGATGCCTCCATCTTAATTTTTGATCGCACGCCATTTGCCTTAGATGAGCGAGAAAAAATTTGCATTCAAATAGTTCCCGAGAAAATATGCAAAGTTAGCTACCCAATGCGAATTTTATCGTTGAGAAATTTGCTAAGTTCGTTAACCAACTGGAAGTTAACCGAAGAATTTTTGTGCCCAGAGGGAGTGAGGCATGTTTTTTTCGGCCCATCCATGGAATTTTTGGGTCTCATATTTGAGCGAGCGAATGATAGATAAAATAAAAAATTTTCGTCGAAATCAAATGTTCTATCCAAATTACATTGGTATTTTTATAAACCCTTTTTATTTGGCTAGAAAAAATTTAGCTGATGCGATCTACAAGCTATCAATTGGGATAAGCGGTAGTTTGATTGATGTTGGTTGTGGCACCAAACCGTACAGAAAATACTTTAAAGTTGATTGTTATCGTGGTTTAGATATTGATAGCGTTGAGGCCAGAAAGAAGGCGATCGCTGATGATTTTTATGATGGATTTAGTTTTCCATACCAAGATGAAATTTTTGACTCTGCCCTATGTAATCAGGTTCTTGAGCACGTGTTTAACCCAGACAACTTTCTTTCCGAAATAAATCGAGTTTTAAGGCCGAGCGGAAAGTTGCTCTTAACTGTGCCGTTTGTATGGGATGAACATGAACAGCCCTATGACTATGCACGCTATTCGAGTTTTGGACTTCGGACACTGCTTGAAAATAATGGATTCAGAGTTATTACTCAGCTAAAACTTGGGGCAGATGCATCAATTATTTTTCAGATTGCAAATGCATATCTTTATAAAGTAACTCTGAATTGGCCAAAGATACCAAAGTTATTTTTTACCTTTACCATTATGGCCGCAATTAATCTATTTGGAATTATTGCGGGTAGGCTATTACCAAATAATCCCGATCTTTTTCTTGATCAGGTTATATATGCGGAGAAAGTTTTGTGACTATTTATTCTGGTAAAAATGTGCTTATTACTGGCGGACTTGGTTTTATTGGATCCAATTTAGCGCGCATACTTGTGGCGCAAGGTGCGAAAGTGACCCTTGTTGATAGCCTAATTCCTCAGTATGGCGGCAACTATTTTAATATTGTTGGTATAAGAGATGACGTTGCTGTAAATATTTGTGATGTGCGCGATCCGTTTTCTATGAGATATTTATTGCAAGGTATGGATTATCTGTTTAATCTTGCAGGCCAAACAAGTCATATGGATTCAATGAGTAATCCTCAAGCTGATTTGGACATCAATGCTGCAGCTCAGCTATCGATTTTAGAAGCTTGCAGACAGGTAAATCCCGAAATTAAGATAGTATTTGCTAGTACGCGGCAGTTATACGGTAAGCCCGATTATCTTCCTGTAGATGAAAAGCATCCTGTGCGCCCAGTTGATGTTAATGGTATCAATAAGTTAGCAGGCGAGTGGTATCACTTACTTTATAACAATGTTTACAACATTCGCGCGTGCGCCCTTCGCTTAACTAATACCTATGGTCCGGGAATGAGGGTTAAGGATGCCCGTCAAACCTTTCTTGGTATCTGGGTTAGGCTTTTGATTGAGGGTAAGCCAATAAAGATTTTTGGTGATGGCATGCAACTTCGTGATTTTAATTATGTTGATGACTGTGTCGATGCGCTACTATTGGCTGGTGCAAGTGACGAGGTGAATGGGAAAGTTTACAACCTTGGCAGCTCTGAGGTTGTGGGGCTAAAGTCCTTGGCGGAAATGATGATTGCCTTAGTTCCGGGAGGGGTGTTTGAGTTGACTCCTTTTCCGTCAGATCGCAAGGCTATAGACATTGGCGACTATTACAGTGATTTCAGCTTAATTTCGAGAGAGCTTGGTTGGTCGCCGAAGGTTCCGCTATTGATGGGTCTTAAAAAAACTTTGACCTACTATAAAAAACATCAGGAAAGCTACTGGGAAACTTAGCTTGACATGATGATGCCGTCGGGGCTGCCAGGCTCGTAAACTTTTAAATACTAGGTGAAAAATATGATTCTGATGAATGACTTTAAGGCTGAGCCGCCTGAATTGAGAGAGGCAATGATGGTTGCGGTGAGGCGAGTGCTGGAATCAGGTTGGTATGTTCTCGGAAATGAAGTCGCGACATTTGAAGCTAAGTGGGCGAAACTTTGTGGCGTGAGTCATGGTGTCGGTCTAGGTAATGGCATGGATGCTATTGAGATTGCGCTTCGTGGGTTGGATATTGGGCCTGGAGATGAGGTGATCACTACATCAATGACTGCTTTTGCTACTGTACTTGCAATCCTGCGCGCGGGCGCTACTCCTGTAATTGCAGATATTGAGTCTGAAAGTGCGCTTCTTTCACTTGAGAGCGTAAAGCGTTGTATAAGCAAACATACGAAAGCTATTGTGCTGGTACATATCTATGGACAGATGCGCGATATGGAGTTGTGGCAAGATTTTTGTCATGAAAATGGCGTTTATTTGATTGAAGATTGTGCGCAAGCGCATCTTGCTACTTGGAGGGGTAAAGTTGCAGGCAGTTTTGGTGTTGCGGGCGCTTATAGTTTTTACCCTACAAAAAATTTGGGCGCTCAGGGTGACGCTGGGATGTTGGTAACTCAAGACATAGGTCTGGCGGAGCGAGCTGAAAGGTTGCGTAACTATGGTCAGAGCGAGCGTTATCACCACCCTGAGTTGGGTATGAATAGTCGGCTCGATGAAATTCAGGCTGCTATGCTGATTGAGCGATTGAGTTGGTTACATTCCTTTACTGAGCGAAGGGATTATATTGCGGCAGCATATCGTGACGGCATTAAAAATTCGAATGTGAACCAGCTTTCAAGGCCACAAGAGGCTTCAGCTCATGTCCATCACTTATATGTAGTTACATCACGTCATCGACAAGATCTTCAGTCTCATTTATTGGGGCTTGGGATACAGACGCTCATTCATTACCCAATACCCATTCATAAGCAGAAACCATGCATGGCATTTAAATCTGATCCCAAAGGCTTAAAAGTTAGCGATGGGCATGCTGCAGAGTGTCTATCATTGCCTTGCCATCCGCAACTTACCGATAATGAAATTGCAAAAGTTATAGATGGCGTTAATTCATTCGGAATAAAATGATGGAGCATTTTGTAACGTTATTTGATAGTCTTTTTATGCCGCAAGGTATAGCGCTGCAAATGTCAATGGAAAGGCATCTAAAAGACTATACCCTTTGGGTGGTCTGCGTAGATGATACAGCCTTTGAAGTTCTATCAAGACTAAAACTTGAAAATGTTCGCCCCCTTCAATTGCGAAAGTATGAGACCGAAGAGTTATTAAGGGTAAAGGGAGAGCGCACTATAGGTGAGTATTGCTGGACCCTTACGCCTTTTACGCCGAGCTTTGTATTTTCTGAAGACGCCTCAATTGAACGAGTTACATACCTTGACAGTGATGTATGGTTTCTTGATAAGCCTTCAGTTGCATTTGATGAGCTAGGGCACGAGAAGTCTGTCTTGATAACAAAACATGCATATTATCCTGAGTATGATTTTTCAGATAGCGCAGGAATATACTGCGTTCAATTTATGACCTTTGTCAGAGGGCCCTCGAGTTCTGTATTAGATTGGTGGCAAAAGAGATGTATAGAGTGGTGTTATGCAAAATACGAGGATGGTAAGTTTGGAGATCAGCTATATCTAAATAAGTGGAGCGAGCTCTTTCCAGATAAGGTGCATATCCTCTCATATGGTGGCTATACCTTAGCGCCATGGAATATTCAACGCTACCCATACAGCGATGCCTTTTTATATCACTTTCAAGGTTTACGCTTGCTAAAAAACAATAAAGTCTTATTGGCGCCTCCGTTAGCAATGATTCAACCCATAATGAATGGAATTTACCGCCCCTATCTACTGGATATTAGTAAAGCTATAAAGTTACTAGCCGCAGTTAATTTTATTGCGCGCCCCCAAAGGCCAAATGTATCAATCAAGGAATGGGCAATATCTATAGCGAGGGAAATTAAAAGATTAATTAATAAATTAGGGCGAATTAGAGTGGTAAATCTTGATTAAGATGTGCGCTCAAATCATAGGCGCTATATATTTTTTATCAACCGAATAGATTGCTGCTAATTTAGTATGCATAACCCGTTTTTTTAATGACTTTTTTACAATCACCCATGATGCGTCGATGTAATTTAGAGATTTTAATTGTTTTTTTATTGCTAAGCCCGGGGTTAAGTTTAATCGCATTTATTACTGGCTTCTATCTGCCGAATAATCACATTGTATATTTAGCGGCATTTATACGTGCAATCACTGCAGAGAAGGTTGATCGCATAATTTTTCTTCGATCCCTCTATTTTTTTATTGGAATTACAGCAATTTTTCTATTAAGATCTTCTTTGGGTGTATACCCAACGATCAGTGATATAAATTTTATAGTAACCTATGCTGCATTGCCATTCGTCACTCTTTTTTTTATAAATTCGAAGAGTTTTGTTAATGCTTTTTTGGCTTATGCAGTAATTGCTAGTGCATGGTCTTGGGTGCAGCAAATATTAATGAATTTTGGCGCAGAAGGTGTTTTGCTAAGTCTTCTTACTTATCCAACACAAGTTGCTGGATATGTCTTTGACATTTGGGCGCCATACCTATATCGGGTGCCAGGATTTCAGTTGGAATCTTCCCAGTTTGCATTTATGTTATGTCTCGCATTGGCCCTAACGTATATGACGGAAGAGCGGAGGGACTGGAAAAAAATCTGTTTTTTTACGGCAACCATTCTTGCGAATGGATCTACCACTGGGTTTGGCGGATTAATCATAGTTTATGCGTATGCAAAAAAAATCAGCATTAAATCTTTTGGTATTCTGATTGCCCTACTTATTATGTGCCTGGCTATTTACTCATGGACAAATCTTATTGATGTGCAGTTAGCCAAGGTCTATGACGCAGTAAAAATACTAAGTGGCGATTTTTCTAATTTTGAATCCGATAGGATTCTTGGTTTTTTTCGTGTCTTTGAAAATAGCTCTTTTGAGGAAATTATTTTTGGAAGGGGCCTAGCTTTTTATGGTGGATACGATTTCTTTTCAGTCAGCGTTATTGGCTTAGGAATGATCGGGATTTTCATTTGGGCCAGCTATTTTTTTTCTTTTTTTACTCGAGAAAGTTTATTGTTGATTTATTTACTCTCCTTTTACTTGATTTCAAATGGATCTTTGCTTGATCCAAATTACCATATCGTTTTAATGTATATAATATTGAGATATCGAGACTTTATAAAGTATGCAGTGGTAATAAAAGATCCAGGAAAGCCTTAAGAATGCAGGTCGATATAACTATAATTACTGTAACTCGCAACGACTTGGAAGGGCTTAAATATACAGCGCAATCTGTGATACCAAAGCTAACTGACCATATCAGATGGGTAATTATTGACGGGGCATCAAGCGATGGAACTGCAGACTATATTAAATCCATATCTGATCATCTTCATTACTTCGTTTCAGAGCAGGACGGAGGAATATATAGTGCAATGAATAAGGGGGCTCTTCATTCCCCTGTGGATTCATATCTTATTTGGATAAACTCTGGTGATTCTTTATTGAGTTTACCCATAATTGATGGAAAATGTGATGCATATTTCTATGGGGTAAAAATAAAAGAAAATGGTGTTGATAAAATACCATTTATTCCTAATACTTTTGGAATAGGTTCAGTATCCCCGTGCGCACAGTATTTTCACCAAGGATTTTTTGTTAGGCGTAAAATTTTTTTACCACTTATGTACGATGAGAGTATTGGCTTATCCGCAGACATGTTACTAATGCTCCAGGTCGTCAAAAATTTTAGTTGTAGAGTGTTGCCTGAAGTTATTGCGCTCTATAGTGCCGAGGGTCAATCAAATTCTAGACCATTGAGTTTATTGTTATCCCACTTAAAGGTGGTCAGCAAGCTAAAACTTTCTATATTGAAATATATCACCATAAACAATATATTTGTCATTAAATGTATAATTAAGTCTATAGTACCATTTTCGTGGCTGGTTATTTTTCGCACCTATCGAACTGAAAAATTTTAGTAAGCTTTATAAGTCTCGGAATTTTTTTTATTACCATTCTTGGCGAGTATTTCGAGCTGTTATAACCTATTAGGTAAAAGATTTGCTGAATATACGTCACTCTAGCGATACTTTATTTTCTGCGGCGCCCATAAATTCTGATGTTGTTGCGGTAATTGTAACTTTTAATAGCGATCTTAATCTCCTTACGCAATCCTTGGAATCACTGGTGAAGCAATGCGTGGTATTCGTGATTGATAACTCAACAGATATTATTTTCCGCGATGAAATTGAAGGGTTATGCATTAATTATGATGTTAACTTTCTAGCGCTTGGTGCAAATTTTGGTATTGGACATGCGCAAAATATAGGAATTAATTGGGCACGCAAAAAGTCATTTACAGAAATACTTTTTATGGATGACGACAGCACGCCATCGAATACTCTTGTTGCTGATTTGTTGCGCGCAAGGAAATTATCGCCGGTTCAGCCTGCAGTGGTGGGCGCCCGCACAATAAGTGCTGGTGGTGAAGACCTTAGCAATGCAAAAACCGCTGATACTAATCTCATATTGGTGCCCTGTAATGAATTGACAAGCTCAGGCGCACTTATATCAATGGACATATTTAATCGAGTGGGGGTATTTGATTCTCGATTATTTATTGATTGTGTGGATTTTGAGTGGGGATGGCGTGCCAAATCCCTAGGTGTGCCACTTTTTTTGTCTGCTTCGGTGTCAATCCAGCACCGACTGGGGGTTTGTACTCGATTTGGGTTAAGGTTGCCGACCCCGATTCGTCATTATTATCAGTACCGAAATATCTTGAGAATGATGCTATTTTCAAAATCTCCTGTTTCCTGGCGCTTAATACAATTGATTAAATTGCCATTAAAATTGGTTCTTATTATCTTGATTGCCGACCGTAAATTTCAAAGAATTTGTTATTCAATGTGGGGGATTAGAGATTTTATTGCAGGTCGTGTAGGTGAGTTTAATCATTAGCAGTCTTGATTAACTAGGGGATGTGTAAATGATGAACGTATCAATTATTGCTGGCGGTGCTGGATTTATAGGCTGCAATTTACTACCAATGTTGGCTCAAGAGGGGCGGCAGCTTGTTATCCTTGATAATCTTAGTCGCGGACAAGAGCGCTATCTAGGCTCAGCAAAATCGATCGCTCATGATCGAATTCATTTTTTCAATACTGATTTATCGGATAGGTCTGCAACTCTAAATGTTTTTAAATGGGCTAAAGGGCTTGGCTTTGTTGATGAAGTTTGGCATTTGGCTGCAAACTCAGATATACCTGCTGGAGTTATTGACCCCATGGTGGATTTAAAAGATACATTCTTAACTACCTTTGAAATATTGAACGCAATGAAGGAGTGTGACATTAGGTCTATTCATTTTGCTTCAAGCTCTGCAATTTATGGTGATCTTGGGTCGACTTTATTGCATGAGGGGATAGGCCCATTACTTCCGATCTCAAATTATGGTGCAATGAAGCTTGCTTCTGAAGCGCAGATAAGTGCTGCTGCTGAAAATTTTTTAGAGCGTGCAAATATTTTTAGATTCCCAAATGTTGTTGGTACGCCTGCGACGCATGGTGTAATTTTGGACTTTATTAATAAGCTATATAAGAATGATAATGTTCTTAATGTTTTAGGTAATGGAACCCAACAGAAGTCATACCTTCACGTTTCAGATTTGGTTAATGCACTACTTTTAATTCGCAGTAAATCAATTAAAGGAAATGTAGAGGTGGTTAATGTTGGCCCGATAGATGAAGGTATAACTGTTAAGTCAATTGCCGAGAAGGTGGTGGCCAACATCAGCCCGAATGCTCAAATTATTTACGGTGAAGGAGGCAAGGGTTGGGTAGGTGACGTCCCAAAATTTACCTACTCAACTGAACGCTTACAGTCATATGGATGGCTTCCAAAATTAAATTCTGCTCAAGCTATTGAGCGAGCAATAAATGAGATTTCTTTGGAACTGGCTAAATGAGTTTCTCTGGATTTCATAAGGCTCCGAAAGTATCATGTATTGTTCCTTGCTTCAACGAAGATCCTGTTATCCTAGAAGAAAGTTTAAATAGTTTAGTGAGCCAAACCTATGAAAATTTTGAATGCATTGTTATTGATGAAAGTACAAAGATTGAAACAATTAACGTATGCAAAAAGTTTTGTGAAGCAGACGCTAGATTTTTATATGTGCATCCGAGTAGTAGGGTGGGTTTAGCAGCAAGCCTCAACTTAGGAATCAGGACGGCGAAGGGGGATTTAATAGCTAGATTTGATTCCGATGACGTATGTTATCCCGATAGATTGGCTTTGCAGGTGAGGTATCTTGAAAATCACCCAGAGGTGCATGTTGTAGGGGGTGCTCTAGATGTAATAAATACATCCGGGCAGTTCATAGGGCATAGGGATTACCCATTAAATCATTCGGAAATTGTAAAAAAATTTATATATTCCAACTCTATGGCGCATCCAACTGTAATGTTTAGAAAGTCGATAGAGTCAATATCTGGTGGCATATATGACCCATCATTTAGATTTGCGGAGGACCTGGAGCTTTGGCTTAGACTTTTGAGATTTGATATTAGGTTTGCAAACTTACCATATTCATTGGTCAAGTATAGACAGGAATATACAAATCGAACAAAAGAAAATTGGAAATTTAATATTAAGGCACGCATTAAAAATTTTTCTAGGCCGCACAGCTTTGAAAAAATTATTGGAATTTTAGGTATTCTCGCTTGGGCAAACTTGCCACAATCGCTGCAAAAATTTATCTTCCGCTCGATTCAATTTAGAAAATGATGAATAGGTTTTTGCACTATCGAAGGATCATGTAATGAGTTGTCAGGTTGCAATTCTTGCGGGTGGCGTGGGGTCTAGACTCAAATCTCGTACCGGTGATTTACCAAAGCCTATGACTCTGATTAATGGCGTTCCAGTGCTCGAACATCAAATTAATCTTTGCTATAAAAATGGGTTTACTAAAATTGCATTGTTAGTGCATTACCAATATAGAATGATTAAGGAGTACTTTGGAGACGGGGCCAAATTTGGTGTTGAGTTAGTTTATGTGGTTGAGCATGAAGCTAGAGGAACTGCGGGCGCTTTATTAGATGCTTTAGATGTTATGGGTAGCCGTTTTCTTGTTCTCTACGGCGATACTTATGCGGATATAAACTTAAAGATGTTTTGGGATTTTGATAGTAGGCGTAAATCTGCTGGCACTTTATTTCTGCACCCCAATGATCATCCTCAAGATTCTGATTTGATGGAAGTGGGTGACGACGGAGCATTGATCAGAGTGCACTCATACCCGCATCCCGAAGGTGTTGATTACCAAAATTTAGTTAATGCTGCTCTTTATATCCTAGATAAGGAGAGCTTAATTAATGTTATTCCTGTTGATCGAAAAACTGATTTAGCTAAGAATACTTTTCCTGCTCTATTAGATGTTGGGAAAATTCTGTATGGATATGTGACGCCAGAATATATCAAGGATATGGGTACGCCGGAACGTTTGGATAAAGTTGAGCGGGATATCAATCAAGGTTTACCAGAAAACTTATCGGGACGTAATCCTAGGACCGCAGTATTTCTCGATCGGGATGGTACATTAAATTTAGAGGTTAATCATTTAAATGCTCCGGATAAGTTAAAGCTTTTGGATGGCTCTGCAGAGGCTATCAAGCGAATCAATAGAGCCGGAATATTGGCCATTGGCGTTACTAATCAACCAGTATTGGCGAGAGGGGATGTATCGCCGGAGGGCTTGAAAAAAATTCATGCTCGGCTGGATAGACTTCTTGGGGAAAAGGGCGCTTATCTAGACCGTATGTACGTTTGTCCACATCACCCGGATAAAGGCTTTCCAGGAGAAATACCAGAGTTGAAGATGGAATGTCTCTGCCGCAAGCCGCAAACAGGATTATTTGATTTGGCAGTTCAAGAATTAAATATTTCCCGTCGGGATTCCTGGATGGTGGGCGACACCACGGCGGATATTTTGGCTGGTAAGCGAGCTGGTCTAAGCACTATTTTGGTAAGGACAGGTTTTTCTGGAAGGGACTATAAATATGATGTTGAGCCAGATTTTGTGGCGAATGATCTTGTTGGCGCTATAGAATGGGTTTTGCATGGGCATACTAATGCTGTTTCAAAATTAATGCCATTGGTATCTTGCGCAGCAAATTCCAGAGTAATTCTGATTGGAGGTGCATCTCGTTCTGGCAAATCGTCAATTGCTAATGTTTTGGCTGAATTGCTAAGCTTAATCGGTAAAAAATCTCATGTATTGCCTTTAGATGGGTGGTTGAAGCCTGCAGAAGAGCGTCAAGAGGGTGCCGGAGTTTTGGGCCGCTATCGGTTAGAGGTCCTTATTGAGCAAGCAAGAAGAGTAGCTTTAAGCCCTGTAAGGTTTGATATTGAGTATACAGAGTATGACCGTAAGCTTAAGCAAGTTCAAAAATCTAAAAAAGCCTCAATAGGCCCCTCGGATATCGTAATATTTGAAGGAGTGCCTGCAATATTAGATAAACGCCTTCTTGATTTAGCAAATTTAAGTATTCATGTTGATGTGGATGATGCCTTACGTATGAAGCGTTTGCATGAGGAGTATTTATGGCGCGAAGAGCGGCAAGATGATTTTATGAAAAAAATTATGTCCCGAGAGATTGATGAGGTTTCATTAATCAAGTCTGCTGCTCATAAGGCAGATTACCAAATAAATTTTTAGAGCCAGAATGATAGTAAGTAAAGCACCATTGAGAATGAGTTATGTTGGGGGTGGTAGCGACCTACCTTCTTTCTATAGAGAAGAGGTAGGCGCGGTCTTATCAACATCAATAGACAAATATATTTATGTTGCCGTTAATAAGAAGTTTGACGGAAAAATACGTCTAAGTTACTCAAAAACAGAGGAGGTAAATGAGGTGTCTGAAATTGAGCACCCATTGGTGCGTCAAGCTTTAAGTATGCTATCCATTCCAGGTGGGATAGAGATTGCGTCCATGGCAGACATCCCATCTCGTGGATCTGGTTTAGGCTCTTCTAGTTCCTTTACAGTAGCCCTATTAAATGCACTGCATGCATTTAAAAATCAATATGTATCCAAAGAAGCATTAGCAAAGCAATCTTGCGAGATAGAGATTGGTCGTTGCAGAGAGCCCATTGGCAAGCAAGATCAGTATGCTGCTGCTTATGGTGGTTTGAATTTAATTCGTTTTCATCCAGATGACTCCGTCTCAATAGATCCAGTTGTTTGCAAGCCCGAAACTATCAAAAAGATTGATGAATCAACTCTAGTCCTTTTTACTGGGCGAACTAGGAGCGCTTCTGATGTCCTAAAAAACCAGTCAGAGGCAATGAAGCTGGAGCAGCGTCGTATTCTTATGCGTCGTATGGTTGAACTAGCATTTGAGTTAAAGAAGGAGTTGGAGTCTGGGGATGTAGAGAATTTTGGTGCAATTCTTAATGAAAATTGGCGCCTTAAATCTCAGTTAGCCAGTGGAATCACCGATCCTCAAATAGATGAGTGGTATTGCAAAGGTATTCAGGCTGGAGCAACTGGCGGGAAATTATTGGGCGCTGGAAATGGCGGGTTCATTATGTTTTATGCGCCCCCTGAGAATCATGAAAAAATTAAGACCTCATTAAGTGGCCTAACTCCTATTAAATTTGGGTTTGACCGAAATGGCGCCCAAATTGTCTTTTACAGCCCAAATCATGGATAGGTTAAATAAAGTGAATTTTTCAATCGATAATTATTTCAAGGCTCATGCAGACCTTGCTTCAAATTTAAATATACCCATGTTTCAGGCTGGAGTAGACTTAATCAAGCAAAAGTTTGAGGATGGTAAAAAAATTATTACCTGCGGTAACGGAGGGAGTGCATCAACAGCATCCCACTATGTTACCGATTGGAACAAGATGGTTAATTTAGCCACGGGAAAAAAATTCCGAGGAATTTCATTGTGTGACAACATTGGCTTGATTACTGCTTACGGTAATGATATATCTTATGATGAAGTCTTTGCTGGCCAGTTAAAAGCAATCATGGATAAAGGCGACTTACTGGTTGCTATTAGCGGTAGTGGAAATTCACCAAATGTAGTTAAGGCAGTTGAGTATGCTAATAGCATTGGTGGGGATACTTTAGCTATAGTGGGATATGATGGCGGTAGGGTGAAAGAGTTATCTCGATTTTCTGTTTGGGTGGAGTCTTTTGATATGCAGCTATGTGAGGATGTACATCTAATGTTTGGTCACATGGTGATGAAAACCTTATGTGGATTATCGATTAAGTAATGAATGTAATTATCGGAGGTAGCGGCTTTATAGGTACAAGGCTATCAGTACTTCTTAGCCTATCTAAAAAACCATTCCAGATTATTGATAAATCCCCAAGTGACTTTTTCCCTGAAAAGGTATTAAGTGCAGATATCCGTCTGCCATTATCGATTAGTTTTTCTATGGAGCCATCAGCATTGATTAATCTTGCTGCAGAGCATCGTGATGATATTCGACCATTGAGCTTATATGACGAAGTGAATGTAGATGGAGCTAGAAATGTATGTGATTTAGCTAGAGAAAAAGGCATTAATAAAATAATCTTCACTAGCTCAGTAGCGGTTTATGGTTTTGCTCCCTTGGGAGCCAATGAATCTGCTGTAATTGCCCCTTTTAATGATTATGGCCGCACTAAGTGGGAGGCGGAGAAAATTTATAAAGATTGGCAGGCTGAAGATCCCGTAAGGCGTACCCTAGTCATTATTCGCCCAACCGTAGTTTTCGGAGAGGGAAATAGGGGGAACGTCTTTAATTTGCTTAGACAAATTGCTTCTGGTAAGTTTTTAATGGTTGGGAGTGGCCTAAATAGAAAGTCAATGGCCTACGTTGAAAATGTTGCAGCATTCTTAGAGTATTCTTTGGAATTTAAACCAGGCGTGCATATATTTAACTATATTGACAAGCCGGATTTCACGATGAATGCTTTAGTTGCGCATGTGAATAAATTATTGAATAGGTCTGCTGATGTTAAATTTAGATTACCATCTTCAATTGGCCTTTTAATTGGTTCTTGTTTTGATCTGATCGCAAGAATTACTGATAAAAAATATCCCATTAGCGCAATTAGGGTTAAAAAGTTTTGCGCTAATTCGGTGTATGAATCAGCAGTCGATTCTACTGGTTTTATTCCGCCAGTTCCATTGATTGAGGCGATTGAAAAAACAGTCCGTTTTGAGTTTATGGAGGATCATAAAGCTGAGAAAGTTTTTTATTCGGAATAATGATCGCGGAATTAACTCATTTCAAATCTTTGGGCAGCTATCTTTAAGCCATACAGGTTATCAATAGGCGGCTTCCCGGTTATAAGTTAGAAATCCTAATTCTGTTTCGACAAGGATTCGTAGCGGGAAGGTTGTTATTTGGAACTTGGGCTGCTATCAGTTTCATATGTTCAGCAGGATGAGCACAAGACAATGCCGACTAGGGCATTTCGGGCAATAAAGTGACCACTAAGGATTATCGGCACCGGCAGATTCAAGACATAAATTTTTTTAACAAAACCAACTAATTCTCATTTAGAGTGGGGCGGGGGATTCACCGGTTCTCCCAAATCCTGGGAAAAAGTAAGTGATTGCGCCAATCAATATTATTTATAGTACTTGATAAACTCCTAAATGTCTGATGCATGCACTTTCAATGCAATAGATTTTCTTGGGGGATGTATTCTTAATGATTGTTAATAACTTCCGTAAATCATATCGAAATTATAAATTTTTTAAATCTTAAATTGGTCTGATGAAAATACTATGAGCTATTAAATTTATCCTACTACTTCATCTACTCATAATAAATTATTCTTACAGTCATTTTACTTAAAGAGTTAATGGTATTGCCTATTGAGCGTGTAGTAAAGCTACTTAGTCATTTCATATTAAGTTAACGCTAATGTTTTTTTACTTGATTGGTTGCGCTTGCTTTATTGCATCAAAATTAAGTGACCCAAGTTAGATGGGTAAAGCACTTCGAGGCGTCACAATATTCCTCAAAAATGCAGCCACTTAGGTGTTTTGAAGGTCACCATTCTCTTGTAGATCCAGATATAAGATAGGGTAAATAGTATGAAGAGACAAATTAGAATTGATGTAGATTGATAAAAGAAGATTGCCGGAATCGTTACCAGACTGCTCATGTTCCAAAGATAGGGCGCTGTTCTGGAGTTCGCATTAAACCAATCTAATTCATTCTTAATTGCCGCCTGATTGAGAATGCGCCTAAAGAATAGCGAATGTAGATGAAGCCCATCTGGGTGACCAGGACTTTTACCTTGATGAAATTTTCTCCGGTAAATCGTAAATAAGGTCTCTAAAATTGGATAGGCATTTACCATCAATGCGAACCAAGGAGAGATTTCTGGATGACGAGCTACCAAGAGAACGCTTAGTGTACCAATCCAAAATCCAATGAGATAGGCCCCGCCATCACCTAGAAAAATCAAGCCTCTAGGGTAATTGAGGATAAAGAATCCCAAAATGGCAGCAGCCATCAAAAAACTTAAATTGAAAATAAATGGGTCATTGAATTTAAAGCCTACATAAGCAAGTGCCAATAAGCTAATGATTCCCACCATGCTTGATAGCCCATTAAAGCCGTCAATGATGTTGTAAGCATTGGCTAAGCCTGTAACTGCAAAGACAGTAAATATGATTGAGATTGCTGAAATGGATAAAACCAAATCAAGCCCCGGAATATCTAAGCTGGTAATTTGAGCATTTAGTAGAATACTTGCCAGTAATGCCCCAAATGCCGTGAAAATTAGCCGAGTGCGGATACCAATTTTTTTAGATATATCTTCCGCTATACCAATACCAAAAGCAGGCAATGCACAGAATAAGAAAAGCATTTTTTCATTGCCGCCTTCATTGTTTTGATAGCTGACAGCTAGCGACACAAATAAAGCCAGGCCAATCGCTAACCCACCAATTCTGGGAACTGCTGTAGTGTGGAATTTTTGTGGGCCATCAAAATCGTGATCTCCACTGAACCCCTTATGCAATTTTTGGGTACGAACTATCAGAATAGTCGCAAAAAAAGAGGTAAAAAAGGCTATTAATATACTGAACATTAAATCATTATAAATACTAAAACGGCTGTATTACGAGGTTTTTAGGAGGGTAATCCAGGATTTGACGTGTTGTCCTAAGAGGCTACGGGTACCCAGATCAGGAGTTGTTCTTTATGATTTTTGTTGAGCATATTTAGGTGGCCAGGCTTTAGTGCTAGTTTTTATGCCATGTGATCCGAGGGGTCGCATTACAACTTATGTTGTGCTTGCCTTGTCTTGTTTGATTGACAAGAGAAGCTCTGCGATTCCCTCGATGAGGTTTGTCTGGCTGCGGGATGAGGTTGTTGAGCCTAGTTCAGACTTGAACTGCACCACTCGTTGATATTGAGCACTCTTCACATCAGCTTGAGTAACGATTCGTAAATTGCGTTTCGATATTCTTCGCAGAATAGAAATAATTTGCGCTATGGATGTTGATACTCCAGAGGCAATGATCTTAATATATGTGCCAGGGGTTTTCTCAATATAACTTACTGAGTAGATGATTTCTTGAGCCGCAACTTTAGCGCTGATATAGTCGCGCATTGTTTCTAGGGGTACATAGATGTGAATGACTTCATTAGACAGCGCTCTACGTACCATCTCTGCTAATAAGCCTTGTTGTTTGCCATTTTTTTCTTTAAAGCCATAAAGTGTCGTAATGCGACAAGATATGACAGTGGTACCCATTTGATTCAATGTGTTAACAATGGATTCTTGTGCTAACTTGGTATGTCCATATGCATTGATAGGAGTAGGCGCAGTAGACTCATTAATGAGTTCATCATGTTTTCCTGCATAGATAGCGCCTGCTGAGCTTGCAAATACAAAGGTTCCGGCGTTTAGAGTGAGCTCTTCATTTTTTAGCAAATCAGTTACGACTGCTTGCAGAATATCGGTTTCATCTTGTAATTCTTCTGCAGTGCTATGCATGGTGCCAATACCTGCAGCCCAATAGATTTTCCATTCCCCTTGCTGGGCTTGTGATGCAAAAGCGCTTATTGCCTTTTTAAATTGTGCACAAGCAAGCTCTTTGTCATCCCAACTAAATCGGCTTTGAGGATCAAACAGATTATGTGGGTGTTGTGATAACTCTTGGTAAAGGGCGCTACCTAATAAGCCTCCTTTACCAATCACCCAGACTAAAGCCATTTTATTTAGCGGGTCTCGTGGGCTTTGAGGTCACCACATACAGTGGCTTGCCCATCACAATACCGGTGGTCAGAGCTAGATACTCGGCCACCACCCCAAGCGATAGCATGATCAAGCCAGAGAAGAAGGAGATAATGATGAGCAAGGAAGTCCAGCCCTGAATAGGAGTGGATTCAACAAATTTGGAATAGAGTGCGTATCCCGATAAAAAGAGCGCAAGCAGAAAAGAGACGCCACCCATGATGGTGATGAGTCGTAGGGGTCTAGTGCCTGAGGTCAGTACCATTCTCCAAAAATGGTTTAGTAGCATGCCAAAAGAATAGCTCGAAGGCCTTTCTTCTCCTCTGAGTAGCATCGGGGCATAGCCTACGCGATTAGCAATCCAAAACAAAGCCACGTCCAAGTACACACCATTACCGCAATAGGCAGCCAGGATTCTGGCAATCTCACCTTCAATTAAACGAAAACTATTAAAAACGCCACTGCGGTACTGCGTTCCCAAAAATTGGACCGCTAACTTTTTGGCTAACTTGCTACAGCCGTTTCTAAACATTCCATGCGGGGCTGCATTGGTAGGTTGGGCATAAACAATTTGGTAATTACCGGCTAAGGCAATATCTAACATAGCCCCGATTTCTTTTGGATCTTGTTGACCATCTTCATCCATCGTCACTACCCAGCTAGCAGCAGCACTCGCCATACCAGCCAAGGTAGCAGCATGCTGACCAAAGTTACGAGACAACCAAATAGGTTTAACAAAATCATACTCAGATGCAAGATCTTCTAGTGTGCGATCAGAGCGATCGGGGCCACTATCGTGTACCAGCAATACTTCTTTAATGGTGAAGGCAGTGCCATTTGGCGATAGATGCGGACCATTTGCATAGGCTGAAATCTCTTTTACCAGTCCAGGCAAGCTCTTTTCCCCACGGTAGACCGGTATGACTACCGATACAGTTAAAGCTGAAGGGGTGGTGGAGGAATTCATTGAGGTGCCTTGAGGTCGATCGGGGGAATAGGTGTCTTGGTGGGGTAGTAATATCCTAACTCAACCGCACGTTGTAGTGTGCCTACTGCGTACTCTTCAGAAGGGTGTTGCAAAGCGCCACTCTCTAAATCCTCATAGCGCGCAGCAATATTCTCTTGCCCATGAGCAAACCAGTAAGCAAAAATTCCCAAAGAAAGAAAGAGGCCGACCGCTGCTATACGCATTCTGATTTTGGCGGAAGATGCACTCAGTAAACAAGTCAAATACACAATCGATGCAAAGATCAGTGAGTACGTAGTGTAGCGACTTCCTTGGCCAGTACGAATACCAATACCTCCTCTAGTAATCGCATTTGTCATTGCAGTCACAAACAGATAAGCAGTTAACCAAAGTAAAAAAGGATATTTGGCATATAAAAACTTCCATCTAGTGAGCAAATAGATGGTGAACACAATACCAAGACCAATAGAAAACTTATAGGTATTACCGATGTTTCCTAAAAAACCAAATGCATAGGTAATTAAATATAGCGGGTCTTTTAAAGCTAGCAGCACCTTAGGATGACCTGCCGGCTGCACATAACCCAGCAAGGGAAAATAGACTAGAAAGACTAGCCCAACTACTGCAATGCTAATAAAGAGATTGCGCCAATCTCTTTTGGATAGGTAGTACAGAAAAATGACGGGGACAACACAAATACCGCCACCGCTGGAGAAGATAGCGCAGATAAAAAAGCTCAGAGCAAGCGTTAAGCTGCCGGTGCTCAGAAAGTAAATCGATAGAACACAAAAAAATACTTGGAAATAGTGCTGCACACCGGCCATGGCCATGGTCATTAATTCATAATGAGACAGGCACATCATGCCAATCAGAATAGGCGAAAACTCGAAAAAACTGATTTGATTATTTTTAGAGTATTTCCAAAAAAGAAATACGATAAAGAACCAACCAAGATTACCAATCCAAATCATCCAGACAAAATTAAACTTTCCTGTGAGGCTAACCATGGAAAGGCTAATTAAATTATCTAGCACTATGCGATGCTCATTATTCTGGCTAAATAGGTGTAAAAACTGTTGGGGCAGCGTGAGATTAGGCAGGGGATTTAAGAAGCCAAAGATGGCATCAAAGTCATCGCGGTAGGGCATTCCGCTGGAATAGCGATGGATGATATACAGATGTATTACTATTGCTATAAGTGAGAAGCCAATAGCGCACCAGGTATAAAAGGGGCGCGCAGGGTATGTGGATTGGCTTACAGACATATAGTGATTATATTATTTAAACCTACCTCGATGAGCCAGAGCAGCCTGAATAAATCAAGGATCCCTTGCTCAATTAGGGGTAGCACTCAGAATCCCTAACCCTTAAGGCGATTCACCTTTCTGTTACGTTTAGAGCACTCTTTTTTTATGGCACCAAACTCAAGAACAAGTATTCAAAGAAGATGATCAGATGAACTACGCCTTGAAGTAGGGTGGTTCTGCCAATAGCTAGGGTAAGGGCTCCAATGAAGAAGGTGAGATACATCAACGTCATATTGAGATCGCTAATACCTAGACTGATTGGTAGATTAAAGTAGATTGCTATAGCAGCAATTACTGGTATTGATAATCCAATACTTGCTAAGGCGGATCCTAGTGCCAAGTTGAGACTACTTTGCAGGCGATTCGCTTTAGCAGCTCTTACTGCGGCATAGGCTTCAGGCAATAAAACCAACATCGCAATGGCAATACCCACAATCGTTTTTGGTGCGCCAGCAGATTTAACGCCGGCTTCAATTGCAGGGCTCAATAATTCTGCGAGCCCTACCACTACAATGAGTGAGGCAATTAACAAGAAGACACTAATGGTGGTTTTCAGGTTGCTCGGTTTTTGCGCATGAAAGTTGATATCTGTTTTTTTGTCTTGTGCTTTTGGGAGGTAGTAATCTCTGTGACTGACTGTTTGAAAGAACAGGAAAGCGGCATAGAGGGTAAATGAGGCAATACCTGCAAAGGCCAGCTGGCTCTTGGTGAAGTCTGGCCCTGGAGTGCTAATAGTAACTGTTGGCATTACCAAAATAAAGGTTGCAAGCGCTGTCAATACGGCTAAAGCTGAATTGGTGCCTTCATTGCGAAAGCTCATCTCATGGTGATGCAGGCCGCCAATAAAAATACATAGACCAATGACGCCATTGATCACAATCATGACAGTTGCAAACACGGCATCACGGGCAATAAACTCTGAGCCATCATGTCCCGATAGCATCATGGAGATGATTAAAGAAACTTCGATAATCGTGACGCTAATCGCGAGTACTAATGCGCCATAAGGCTCACCTGTTTTATGGGCAATGACTTCGGCATGATGCACAGCAGATAAAACACCCCCTATCAAAGTAACGGCCATTAAGATAATGAACCAGGTTTGACTGAGTAGTGTTGCCATGAGTGCGCCCGAAAGAGATTAAGGTTAAGCTTGTAGAAATTACGAAAAATACAATTTATTCTGAGAGTGTATAGCCATCTATGAAAGCCATTATCTTATTTGGGCACGGAGCGCGCGATAGTCGCTGGCGTGAGCCTTTTGACCGTCTGGCCGCCTTATGGCAAGCGCAACATCCGGCTACGCCAGTTGAACTAGCTTTTCTAGAGATGATGCAACCCTCTCTAGAAGAGGCAGTTGCTGCACTCGTTGCCAAAGGGGTAACTGAAGTAGCAGTGGTTCCAGTCTTTTTTGGGCAGGGCGGGCACCTCAGAAATGACTTCCCTGTTTTGCTGGAAGAGTGTCGGGGTAAATTCCCCAACATCCCATTAAGCGCTACGCCTGCTGTCGGGGAGGATGCGGCTGTCTTGCAAGCCATTATCGATTTCGGGGCTAGAGCTCTCTAAATTTGGATTTGTCTGGGTTGTATCTCTGAGCGCTTCACCAATCATGATGAGTGCGGGTGAGCTGCTATCAAACCATTGATCTGCTTTGCCGGCTGCTAATTCTTGCAAGGTACTTGTCCATAAGCGCTCACGAGGGGTGCTGACAGCTTCCAAGATTTGTAAAGGGGTATTGCTGTGTTGATTAGGGCTTTGCGCAATCAATTGCTGTGCGATACGAGCAGCATCTTTACGGCCCATGTAGTAAACCAAAGTATCGGCCGAAGGATTGGGTATAGGCTGTCCTGGAGCGACATTCTCTGCGCCTTGCGCCAAAGTAACAAAAGCAACGCTTCTTGAAACGCCACGAAGTGTCAGTGATTGCTGAATACTGGCAGCACCAGCAAGCGCCGCAGTAATGCCAGGCACTATCTCTACTTCAATACCAGCAGCCTTTAAGGCTTGAATTTCTTCATCAGCGCGACCAAATAGCATAGGGTCACCACCTTTGAGGCGCACAATTAATGGATACTTTTGCGCAGCATCCACGAGTCGTTTATTAATAAACTGTTGCGCAGACGAAAGTTTGCCACAACGCTTGCCTACTTCTACCAAAATCGCTTGCGGGCATAGTGTCAACATTTCTGAATCCACTAAAGCATCATAAAAAACAATGTCAGCTTGCTCTAGTAGTTTGGCGCCACGCACAGTGATGAGATCAATTGCGCCCGGACCAGCACCCACTAAATACACTTTGCCAAGTGCTTGGTTGGTAATATCCTGATGAGCAGATGCTTTAGTCATGTTGATTAGTATCAGTTTGGCAGACGCACTGCGTTAAGCGCTTAATGTTGCCCGTTTATCACGCCAGCTATTCTGGGTGGTGAAGGTATACAAATCAAATTGCTGAAGTGCAACATGAAGATCTTGGTCATGACGTAGTGCAAAGCTATCAAAGCCTACTCTAGCACCCTGAAAAAGTTGATCAATTAACACATCACCAATGGCGCGAATTTCTCCTTGCCATTGGAAACGATCCCTTAATAGCGCTGCTGTACTAAAGCTACGACCATCTCTAAAGATGGGAAAGTGAGCAGCTACTAATGGCCATACTTTTTTACCTGCTTCAATGGCATCAGCATGTTTCAGGATGTCGTCATCAGTCGCAAACCAGACCCCAATTTGACCTGCCTTGGCTTTACTCTGAATATCTGCTTCATGATGATGGGCAATCCACCATGTAAATGGAACCAATACTTTACGGGCGCCATGATCAAGATCTGGCAAGCCACCTTCATCTTTGCTACCACTCCAAACTTGCCATTCATTTGGAGCTAGCACAGGTTTTCCGCCTTTAGGAAAACGCAAAATTTCTGGATGGGAGGTGAGATTGATTTGACTCATGATGCATTTCCCACAGCAACTTTGTCTTCTGCCTTTCCTTTTTTCTTTGCGTTCTCGAGTTTATCTTTATAGGCCGCCTCTTTAAATGGTGTTAAACCTAAACGGCGATACGTACCAATAAAAGATTCATCCTCAGCGCGCTCTTTTACGTAGGTATTGATGACATTGGTAATGACATCTGGGATCTCATCGGCATAAAAAGAGGGGCCAATGACTTTGCCAATAGCAGCATCATTGCCTTGCTCGCCACCTAGAGTGATTTGATACCACTCTTCACCATCCTTATCGACCCCCAAAACACCAATATTGCCAACGTGATGGTGTCCACAAGAATTAATGCAGCCTGAGATATTGAGACTAATATCACCTAAATCAAACAAATAATCTAAGTCATCAAAACGCTCCTGTATCGCTTTAGCAATCGGCAAAGACTTGGCATTCGCTAGGGAGCAGAAATCACCGCCTGGACAGGCAATAATGTCAGTAAGAAGGCCGACGTTTGGCAATGCCACTTTTTGCTTTTTCGCTTCTTGCCATAGTTCATATAGCTTGGATTGCTCAACATCAGCAAGTACCAAGTTTTGTTCATGGGTGGCACGCAATTCACCAAAGCTATATTGGTCCGCTAGATCTGCAATTGCCAACATTTGTGCAGTAGTCGCATCACCAGGAGCAACCGTGCCATGTGGCTTGAGTGACAAGATCACGCTGGCATAACCGGGAACTTGATGCGGTTTGACATTACGCTCCAACCAGCGGGTAAAGGCTGCTTTCTCAGCATCGGTAGCAAGGTCAATGACTTGCGCAGTACTTAACGCAGGCAAGCTCTTATAGGCTGGCTTAGTAAAGTGCTGAGCGACCCGGTCCCACTCTGCTTGCGTGAAGTTGTCATCACCATTTTTGATGTGTAGCCATTCACCTTCCACTTGGCGGGCAAATTCTTCAGGACCTAAGGCTTTGACCAAAATCTTGATACGGGCCTTATAGAGATTGTCTCTTCTGCCAAAGCGGTTGTATACACGCAGCAACGCAGTGAGGTAGCTTGGCAAGATATTCCACGGAAGGTCTTTCTTAATGAGAGAGCCCAGGATTGGTGTACGACCCATGCCGCCACCTGCATAAATATCGGCAGTTAATTCATTGTTGGTATTTTTCTTGAGCTCAATGCCAACATCATGACAAAGTAATACGGTGCGATCTTCTTTGGCGCCATTCACGGCAAACTTAAACTTGCGTGGTAAATGAGCGAATTCAGGATGCAGTGTTGACCATTGACGCAAGAGTTCGCAAACTGGGCGTGGATCAACATACTCATCACCTGCAACACCAGCAAAAGCATCGCTCGTAATATTGCGAATGCAGTTGCCCGATGTTTGAATGGCGTGCATTTCTACTTTGGCTAGTTCAGCCAAAATATCAGGGGTGTCTTCTAGAGTGACCCAGTTGTATTGAATATTTTGACGGGTGGTGAAGTGACCGTAGCCACGGTCATATTTTTCTGAGATGAGAGCTAAGGTGCGCAATTGCTTGGCGCTAAATAATCCGTAGGGAATAGCAACGCGCAGCATGTAGGCATGGCGTTGGTGATACAGACCATTCTGTAGACGAAGGGGGCGGAATTCTTCCTCGGCCAGAGTGCCATTGAGGCGTCTGGCTACTTGATCCCTAAATTGGGCAACCCGTTGATCTACCAGGGTTTGGTCAATAGCATCATATTTATACATAAGGGAGCTATTGTCTTATTTGAATGATATTTCTACAAATAATTAAAAATTGATTCTATATATCTATATCAATATAAAGGTGATTACTGCATGCCAGGCCTCAATAATCCGGCTACCAATGCCTATTAAATAGCTAGGCAATAGGAAAGTGATAAATATTCTACATAACAGATTCTGTTAAATGGAATATAATGAGCTATGATCCGCTCATTTTCTTGTGCACTTACTAGAGATTTATTTGAAAGCAGGGCTACAAGAAAGTTTGTAAACATAGAAAGGGTGGCGCGACGCAAGTTGTTGCAATTACATGCAGCCGTTAATTTGTTAGATTTGAGAGTGCCGCCAGGAAATTTGCTGGAGGCCTTAATAGGAAATCGCAAAGGACAACATAGCATTCAAATTAATAGCCAGTGGCGAATTTGTTTTATTTGGCGAGAAGATGGTGCGTATGACGTAGAAATTGTGGATTACCACTAAGGATATGACGATGACAAAATTACTTGATGAAATTCATCCAGGCGAAATACTCTTGGAAGACTTTATGAAGCCGATGGGTATAACAGCTCGCCAGCTAGCGGCAGATATTGATGTCTCCCCAAGTCGTATTAGTGAGATTGTGAATGGTGCTCGTCCTATTACTGCTGATACCGCTTTGCGTTTGGGCCTCTTTTTTTCAATGGAGCCACGCTTTTGGTTAAATCTACAGTCGGAGTACGACATGCGAATTACTAAAAAAACCTTGCAAAAGGAAATTGAATCTCGAGTACGCGTTTTTAAAATCGCTGCCTAGTTCATAAGTGCGCCAAATTAAAAAGCCCTGAAATATCGGGGCTTTTGATTTAGATCTGCTGATTGATAAGAAGGCTCTTTACTTACAAGCCGTTTTCTCGGTAGTGCTTATAGAGATTGGCAATGGATGCAAAACCCAGAACCACAATTAATACCGCAAATAAGTACTCTGTTGTGAGGTAGGTGTACACACCCATCTGAACCAGGACGGCTGCAACAATGAAGGCAGCCATGGATCCGAATGCCACCAATTTAAAGTTGGGGACAAAGGCTCCTAAGGTAATGGCGATAAAGACAATGTAAAGGTCAGAAACAAGTTGATCAGCTGTTACAAAAATACTATTTGTAAGCTCGGGGTTAGTGAACTTGCCCAATACAGCAATGACCAAAATAGATGCCAAGATAGCAAAGTTGAGCTTTGCTTTGAGAAGAATGGTTTTAAATTGATCACTCATGGTTTTATGAGGCGCTACCATTAAATACTAGGCTTATGCCAATCCATAAAATAATAAAAGCAACTAAAATAGTGAGGCCAATTTTCTTGATGAAATAGCCTAGGGTATCCATATATACCTCATCGCCTTTACCAAAATAATGGTCAAAGCGCTTCCAGAAAAGGCGACCTACAACCAGTGGCAGAAGTATCGCAACGATTCCTAAGATAACCGTGAGTGTGTTGTCCATGCTAAATCACTTTCCTTGCTAACAATCCCAAGTGACTGGGTGTAAAAGGCTAAAGAATACCTGTTTTTATTTTTTCCCCCATAGGGCTGACTTTGGCCAAGGCTTTCGTGCTTATTTAGGGTTAAAAGGGGATTGTTGATACAGTAGAGGCTACTTTTCAATTACTTTTCTCGAAAGCCCCTTATATGACCGACTTATCCAATGCTCAGATTCAAGAGATCCGCACAAAAGTATTGGGCGCTGCCGCCAAAATCCCAGGCGCATTAATTGGCTTGGGAATTTTGTTCATCGTGCTGGGCATGATTGGAATTGCTGGTCAAACCCTGTTTTCTTTTATCTCTGTAAATATTTTGGGCGTTTTCTTATTTGCGGGCGGCCTTTTGCAGGGCGCGCATGCCATGAAATCACAAGGCTGGAAAAGTGTTGGCGTACAGCTGATTTTGGCAGCACTTTATATTGCAGCAGCAATCTTCACTTGGGCATTTCCAATTCCGGCGCTAGAGGCAATCACGCTTTGGTTGGCTGCAATCTTTTTTGTGACCGGCGCTTTACGTTTGATCTCCGCGTTTCAGCATCGTCACTTTCGTGAATGGTTTTGGTTGGTATTGTCTTCAGCGATCTCCATTTTGATGGGCGTACTCATCATGAATGGTTATCCAGAGTCTAGCCTTTGGTTGCCTGGTATGTTGATTGCGATTGAGCTCTTATTGCAAGGTTGGTCATTGTTGTTTATGGGATTAGCGGCACGCTCACTTACTAAATAACTAATTTGATTCAGAAGGCAGAGTAAAGAGACTTCATCATGGCAATGAAAAAAACCGACCTCTACAAGAATTTAGCTTTGAAAACTGCACAGGGAATGAAGAATGCCGCCAAGGCTCCCAAACTCGGCGCAGATGAGAAGGCAAAGTCTAAAAAAGAACTGGCAAGTGCGAACCCCTTGCTAGCTTCTTTAATGGGCAAATCCAAGTCAAAGTAATTCTTGAAGAAAGTAGCCCCGCTTTTTCTGATTGATTTTCTGAAGGTCTTTGCGGCCTTGTTAATCATCCTGCATCACCTCTCTAGTTATGGGCAAATTGCCGAGGATGCACGCCGCGTTCTTCCGGGTCTAATGACTTGGTTATTTGAGTATGGCCGATATGCAGTGCAAATCTTTTTGGTGATGGCCGGTTATTTGGCTGCACAGTCCTTGAGTCGTTATGCGAATACGCAATTTAGTGCCAATGGTTTACTCAAGCTCATTCTCAATCGTTATCTTCGTTTATTTGCTCCTTACGCTGCTGCTTTAATCTTTACCATTGGCTGTGCCTACGTTGCACGCTTCTGGGTTAATGATGAATTTGTCGGTCAATCAGAAACCCTGGCGCAATTTTTGGCGCACCTCTTTTTTATCCAAGGAATCTTGGGTCTTGATTCGATTTCTGCTGGCGCTTGGTATGTCGCGATTGATTGGCAGTTGTATTCCGTGCTGGCAATTTTGTTTGTCTCTTTTCCGAGGTATCAGGCATTAATTTGGCTGATCAGCGTTTTGGCTGTGAGCTCCCTCTTATTTTTCAATCGCTCTGGTGATTACGAGGCTTATTTCATTTACTTTATTGGTTCTTACGGCCTAGGCGTCTTGGCCTATTTAGCTAGCCGCTTTGATGATGGGGGTATTAGGCGCTTAGCCAAGGCAGTATTAATCTTGATCGGTTTGATAATTACGGCAGCTTCATTTCAGCAGGTATGGCTCAGAAATATTCTGGCTTGGTTTGTAGCTTTGGCTTTGTACCTATGGGGCGGCACCCAAAACCCTCAGGGCATTGCTCAAAACGGCTTATCAAAAGCTATCGCCTGGGGAAGCCAGCGCTCTTACTCTGCTTTCTTAATTCACTTTGCATTTATATTGCTGGCCAACACCATCTATATTGCATCAGGAATACACGTGCATGAAAGTGGCGCGTTAGCAATAACATTAATGCTGGCAGTAGTTGTAACTAGTGTGACTGCAGCAAATTATCTTTATCGCTGGATAGAAGTTCCAGCAAATAAACTCAAGATCTAATTTAAAAGATTACAGTCCCATATCCTTCAGTACGCGGAAGATTTCGCGATAAGCCTTAGGCGGCTTGTTTTGCTCTTTCTCCTTGCGTGCATTACGAATCAAGGTGCGCATATTCTGAATATCCATATCAGGATATTGCTCAATCATCTTCGTGAAAGCTTCGTCATTGGCAATCAGTCTGTCACGATAGCTTTCTAAAAAATGGAGCTTAGCAGTCTCTGCTTTGCTAACACCCTGAATAGCATCCAAGCGTTTCTGAATAGCATCCAATTCTTCTTCGTCCAAAAAGCGCATCAGCTTTCCAAGATATTGCTTATGGCGACGGATGGCCTCAAAACTCTTAATCTTGTTCGTCTCAGCAATGGCTGTTTTAATTGCCTCATCCAAAGGAATAGTTTTTAGTGCATCGCTACTGAGGGCAGCCAATACCTCCGCCAACTTCTGGCGTTCGGTCATTTGTCGTTTTAACTCAGATTTGCTAGGACCTTCATCAGCCTCAACTAGCTTTGGAGTACGATTTTTTTCGTTAATGTGCATGTGAGCTATGAGGATATTTTTTTTGTTAGGCGGCGAAATAATTTCTTTATTGGCTTTTCTTGATTTGGCATAACAATGACGTCGTTTATTTGTATGGTTCCTAGATTGCCATCGGGGGGAGTGCGGTTAGTATAGTTATTGGGCAGATGATGCACAAAGCAGCGGCTATCAAATTGTTGGGTTTTGAGATCAAACCCAACTAAATTGCGAGAAGTGCACCAGTCAGGTACATTGAAAAAGGTTAAGCCATGCCCAGCCCGCTCTCTTATGCCCCACTCACCAAAATCCGGATTTGATGATCGACCATTCAGATGCTCCAGCATAAGCTCACGGGTAAGTAAATACAGTCCTTGGTAGGGATGTGGCAGATTCAGAAATACATAGTCTGGATTTTTATAGACCTTGGGTAGCTTTCTGAAGCGAAATTGCTCTTTTGCATCCGAGCTATACCATTTACCATCTGATGATCTTTGCTCAACTCTCAGGAAAGATGGAATCAAACCAAGTGGACTGAGGGTCTCCAGACTTTCTTGCCAGTACTCAAAATTTTCTTTAGTTACCAGAAGATCATCTTCTAGATACATATAGTGGGTAATTGATGGATCATTGATTAATTTCCTGAATACATCAAAATGTGACCAGGGAAGTAAATAGGGATGACCAATCCCTTGGGGAATAAAAAAATCGTATTTAAACCCTTTGTTTTTTAAGATTGCGTCCAGTTGCCCAAGTTCGCCTTGCTCCTCTCTGGCATTGGTCACAATATAGACTTCAACAGAGGAACACAATTGCGCAAAATGTTTTGTCATAGTCTCCAGGTACTGAAGACGTTCCTTTGAAAAATGAACAGTTACGCAGATTGCAAGACGTGTGTTTGACATGGGCGGTTAGTAAATAAGGTTCATTTTGAGCATTTAATAGTATGGATGCTGTATTTGGTAAATAATACGAGGTAAGGCTTAATATTAAATTTATGCTCAATATGACTCAATTAGATCAGAAAAACACCTACGATTACATCATCATTGGCGCAGGCAGTGCTGGTTGCATGTTGGCCAAGCGCCTAACTGAAGATCCGAGCAAAAAGGTCCTGCTGATTGAGGCGGGCAAGAACGATAACTACATCTGGATTCATATTCCAGTTGGGTATTTGTATTGCATTGATAACCCAAGAGCGGATTGGCGTTTTAAGACTGCGACTGAAAAAGGCTTGAACGGTAGATCTTTGCTGTATCCACGGGGCCGAGTATTAGGTGGCTGCTCATCCATCAACGGCATGATCTATATGCGTGGTCAAGCTGGTGATTATGAATCTTGGGTGCAAGCAACCGGAGATGATTCTTGGTCATGGGAAAACGCACTCAAGCGCTACAAAGCATTCGAGGATTATCACAGCGCTGCTAATGAGTGGCATAGCAAAGGCGGTGAGTGGACTGTCTCCAAGCAGCGTTTGCGTTGGCCCGTCATGGATCGATTTAAAGATGCTGCTGTAGAAGCGGGCATTCCTGCATCAGACGACTTTAATCGGGGCGACAACTTTGGCGTAGGTTATTTTGATGTGAGTCAGCGCGCAGGTTGGCGTTTGAATACTTCTAAAGCATTCTTAAGAGACGCTGCAAAGCGCAGCAATCTCACAGTATTGACTGAAGCGATGGTGAGCACACTCAAGATTGATCCCATAACTAAAAATTGTTATGGAGTTGAGTACATCAAGAATAGTCAAACACATGAAGCCTTATGCGCCATTGAGAATGGCGGTGAAGTATTGCTAAGTGGCGGCGCCATTGGTAGTGTGCAAATTTTGGAGCGCTCTGGCATTGGTGCTGCAGCACACCTCAATCAATTAGGTATTCCGGTGGTTGCCGATTTACCGGGTGTTGGTGAGAACCTGCAAGACCATTTGCAATTACGCATGGTTTACAAAGTCAATGGTATTAAGACGCTAAACACCAAAGCCAATACGCTGATAGGCAAGATGATGATTGGCTTAGAGTATTTGCTAAAACGTTCTGGACCAATGTCTATGGCGCCATCCCAGTTGGGTGCGTTTGCTTATAGCTCGCCTGAACAAAAGAGTGCCAACGTGGAATATCACGTACAGCCTTTATCTTTAGAAAAGTTTGGCGAGGACTTGCATTCCTTTAATGCATTTACTGCGAGTGTTTGTAATTTGCGCCCTACTTCACGCGGTAGTGTGCACATTAATTCAGTAGACCCAGAAGCGCCACCAGTCATTAGTCCTAATTACTTATCGACTGATGAGGATCGTAAAGTAGCTGCAGAATCTTTACGCTTAACGCGTAAGATTGTTGAGCAGTCTGCACTCAAACCATTTACTCCTGAAGAATACAAACCAGGCGTGCAATATCAAACGGATGCCGAGTTGGTAAAAGCAGCGGGTGATATTGGCACTACGATTTTTCATCCAGTAGGCACATGCAAGATGGGGCGTGCTGATGATCCAATGGCTGTGCTGGATTCTGAGTTACGTGTGAGAGGTATTCATCATCTGCGAGTAGTGGATGCTTCAGCAATGCCCACCATTACTTCAGGTAACACTGCTGCGCCGACCATGATGATTGCTGAGCGCGTAGCAGAATTGCTCACGCGTGAATAAAGCTTCGCAAAAGAGTTATTCATTACCAGCGAGTCATTTATTGCTGGCACTGGCCATTGTGGCCGTGTGGGGGACTAACTTTGTAGTGATTAAGTTATCCCTCAATTCTTTCCCTCCATTTTTATTTGCCGCGCTTCGCTATACCTTTGCTTTTTTACCCCTGGCACTTTTCTTTCCCATACCTAAAGTCTCATGGGTCAATCTCTGTACCTATGGAGTTGCTGTGGGGGTGGGGCAGTTCGGAATTCTGTACTTTGCGATCGATGGTCGTATCTCCCCGGGCCTAGCTTCCTTGGTGATTCAGACACAAGTATTTTTTACCATCGGCTTTGCCATGTTCTTTGCCAAAGAGCGTTTGCGAACTTATCAAACAATAGCCTTGCTCGTGGCAATCACAGGTTTGGTAGTTATTGCGTTGCACACTGATGCCAACACTACTTTCCTCGGGCTTGCCTTGGTTGTATTCGCCGGCCTCTCCTGGGGGGTGGCTAATACAGTTAGCCGCAGGGCGGGCTCGATCAATATGCTGTCCTATGTAGTTTGGGCAAGTGGATTTGCTATTCCACCCTTATTTGTCATGTCCTATCTATTTGAGGGTGGCTGGAGCCATATGGGTAGCTCATTAGTCTCAGCACCTGTAGGGGCTTGGGCTGGTGTTTTATGGCAATCCTGGGCTAACACCCTCTTTGGTTATGGGGCTTGGGCCTGGCTACTGTCTAAGCACCCTGCAGCGGTTGTGGCGCCTGCCCCCTTATTGGTGCCTATATTTGGTATGGGGGCTGCCGCTTATTTCCTGGCTGAACCATTGCCCCCCTGGAAGATCGAGGCGGCGGGGTTAGTGATCGCTGGCTTGATAGTCAATTTATTCTGGCCAAGTATTGAACTCAAACTCAAGCGGCATTTTTCTTAAGAGTTTTCGCCCCCAGAGGCTAATGTAAAACCCTAATAGATGCCCCTTTTTTTGCCTTTGTATTAACAGTAAGATAACTGTTCGTTTGTGTTTTACCAATAAAAAAGTATTTATTTAATTAGCAATTTTTAGTCATGGAGACTTTATGAACATTCGTCGTCACATTTTTGCAGTAGCCGCTACTGCGATGCTTTCAACCGGCGCTTACGCTGCCGATATCAAATTGGGTCTATCAGGACCATTCACTGGCGGCTCAGCCTCTATGGGTGTGAGTATGCGTGATGGCGTGCGTCTTGCTGCGAAAGAGATTAATGCTGCTGGTGGTATCAACGGCAACAAAATCGTTTTGGTTGAGCGCGACGATGAAGCAAAAAATGAGCGTGGCGTGCAAATTGCACAAGAGTTGATCAACAACGAAAAAGTAGTTGCTACTCTTGGTTACATCAATACTGGTGTTGCATTGGCTTCCCAACGCTTCTATCAAGATGCGAAGATTCCGGTAATGAATAACGTTGCTACTGGTTCTATCTTGACTAAGCAATTCCCTAACGCACCAGAAAACTATATTTTCCGTAATGCTGCTCCTGATAATATTCAAGCTCCATTGATCGCTAAGGAAGCGGTTGAAAAGCGTGGCTTGAAGAAAGTTGCGATTTTGGCTGACTCTACAAACTACGGTCAGTTGGGTCGTGAAGACTTAGAGAAGGCATTGAAGGGCTATGGCGTAACACCAGTAGCAGTTGAGAAATTCAATATTGGTGACGTTGACATGACTTCACAATTACTCAAAGCAAAAAATGCTGGCGCTGAAGTAATTTTGACTTACGCGATCGGACCTGAGTTGGCACAAATTGCTAACGGTATGGCGAAGTTGGGTTGGAAGAAGCCAATGATTGGTTCATGGACATTGTCTATGGCTAGCTTTATTGATACAGCTGGTAAGAATGGTAACGGCGCAACAATGCCACAAACTTACATTCAGACTCCATCTACAACAGCTAAGCGTAAAGCTTTCCAAGCTGCTTACTTGGCCGAGTTCAAGCCAAAGAACAATAACATTGCATCTCCAGTTTCTGCAGCACAAGGATATGACTCTGTTTACCTCTTGGCTGCAGCGATTAAGCAAGCAAATAGCACAGAAGGACCAAAGATTGTTGCAGCATTGCAAGATCTGAAGACTCCAGTTGATGGTGTTGTTATCACTTACAACAAGCCATTCTCTGCAACTGATCACGACGCTATCAAGATGAAAGACGTAGTGATGGGTGTGGTTGAAAACGGCCGTGTTGAGTTCTTGAATGCTGAGGACGCAGCTCCTAAGAAGAAGTAATTCAATTTACTCAGGCAGTGCAGAATAATTCAATATTTTGCACTGCAGCAATTGATAAAACAAAGCGCCGCCCAAAAAGCGGCGTTTTGCTTACAATGTCGGATTCGTTAATAAAACAGTTTTAAGTATCTTTTAGGCCAACAAAATGGACATGCTTGCACAAATCCTCTCGAGCGGTATCGCTGTGGGGATGATCTATGCGGTAATCGCTTTCGGTTTCCAGCTCACCTTTGCCACATCAGGCACTTTGAACTTCGGTCAAGGTGAAGCGCTGATGTTGGGTGCCCTCGTAGGTTTAACCTGCGTTGACACTTTTGGCATGAACTACTGGGTCATGATTCCAGTCGTTTGTTTATTCGGCATGATTCAGGGCAGCTTCGTTGAATTAATCGGCGTACGTCCTGCGATCAAAATTAAATCCGAGTTTGGTTGGATTATGTCCACTATCGCTCTCGGCATTATTTTCAAGAACGTGGCAGAAAACATTTGGGGCCGTGACGCATTGCCGTTCCCATCTCCATTGCCAATGGAACCAATGAATTTCTTGGGCGCAAGTATTCTGCCAATGGAAATTTTGGTGGTGTTTGGCGCATTAGTCATGATGTTGTTAGTAGAATTTTTTAACCGTAAAACAATTTACGGTAAGGCGGTTGTGGCAACAGCAAACGACCGTGATGCTGCTGGCTTGATGGGTATTAATACCAGCGTAGTAATTACATTCTCTTATGCACTCTCCTCTTTGACTGCCGCCTTTGCTGGCGTGTTGATTGCACCATTGACATTGACAGGCGCGACCATGGGTGGCGCACTGGGCTTAAAGGCATTCGCAGTGGCGATTATTGGCGGCTTGTCTAGCGGCATGGGCATCATTGTTGGTGGTTTGATTTTGGGCATTGTCGAAACAGCTACCGGATTTTATGTCTCTACTGGTTATAAAGATGTTCCAGGTTTGATTTTGTTATTGCTTGTATTGGCATACAAACCATCTGGTCTATTCGGCAAATCTGCAATTAAGAAAGTTTAATGATGAAGAAGTCTCTAATACCGCTATTAATTGCGATTGCGGCACTCTTTTGTTTGCCGTTGTTTGTCCATAACCCTTATTACATTCACTTAGTTGAAACCATTCTCATCTACACCATCTTGTTATATGGTTTAGATATCGTGGTGGGTTATGTTGGTCAGGTTTCCTTAGGTCACGCAGCTCTGTTTGGTATCGGCTCATACACCGCTGGTGTTTTGTACTTCCATTTCGGTTGGACGATTTGGGGCACTCTACCTGCATCCATCATCGTGACCTCTATCTTCGGCGGTATTTTGGCATTGCCAGCCCTGAAGGTAATTGGACCGTATTTGGCGATGGTGACCTTGGCTTTCGGAACGATTGCACAGATTCTCATTAATGAGATGACTTGGTTGACTGAAGGCCCATTGGGCATCAAGATTCCGAAGCCTGATTTAATGGGCGTGCCAATGACCAAAGCAGAGTACTTCTGGATGGTTGGCATTATCTTGATCATTTCTATGATCGTTGTAGACCGTTTTGTGAAGTCACAAATTGGCCGCGCTTTTGAAGCATTGCGTGATAGCCCAATTGCCTGTGACTGTATGGGCGTATCCGTATATCGCTTTAAAGTGATTGCATTTGTGATCAGCGCCGCCTTTGCAGGTTTGGCTGGTTGCTTGTACGCCTACTCTGAGCAATATATTTCACCTAATACTTACAACAACGAACTTGCTGTTTTGTTCTTGCTCGGCATCATCATGGGTGGACGTAAGTCTCGCCTAGGCGCCTTGATTGGTGCAGCCATTATTGTATTGTTGCCAAAACTCTTGGACGACATCAATTTGTTCCGTATCGTTGCCTCGATCATTGCGGTTGTAGTGGTGGTTGGTGCTGGCATGGCCTTGTCCAAGAAGACTACAACCCCGCGTCGCGTTGCTGTACCTATCGCCGGCGTAGTGGGCTTGGCAGCATTCTCATTCTGGCTCAATACGATTTCTGACTGGCGCTTGAGTATTTTCGGCTTCATGATTTTGTTGGTGGTGTACTACTTACAAAACGGTATCGTTGGTTTTGCGAAGAGCTTCTACCAGTCAATCGTTGGCAAAGCTAAAACTACTCGTGGTGGTGATGCTGAAGTAGTTGATGACTCTATCAGCTTCATTAGCAATGTATCCAACGCAAATGCTGGTGCTGAGCTCTTGAAAGTTGACTCTGTATTGATGCAGTTCGGTGGCCTGAAGGCATTGAACAATGTTGACCTGAGCATCAAGCGTGGCACTATTCATGGTTTGATCGGGCCTAACGGTTCCGGTAAGAGCACGATGATGAACGTATTGACAGGTATTTATGTACCTACAGCTGGTAACGTTTTATACGCTGGTGAAAGCGTTGTTGGTAAGACATCTTCCGACATCGCCTTATCTGGTATCGCTCGTACCTTCCAAAACGTTCAGCTTTTCGGCGAAATGACTGCTACCCAAAACATTTTGGTTGGCTTGCATCACACCTTTAAGTCGAACATGGTGGAGATTGCATTGAATCTGCCACGCTACAAGCGAGAAGAGGCTGAAGCCCATGCTCGTGCAATGGCGCTCCTCAAGTTCGTTGGCTTGGATGACTTGGCCAATGAAGAAGCACGTAACTTGCCATACGGTAAGCAACGTTTGCTCGAGATTGCCCGTGCTTTGGCATTGGATCCTGAGTTGCTTTTGTTGGATGAGCCTGCAGCAGGTTTGACAGCTCCTGACATTAAAGAACTCTTGCGCATTATTCGTAAGATCCGCGATAGCGGTATTACCTTCATCCTGATTGAGCATCACATGGATGTGGTGATGTCAGTTTGCGATACCGTTTCTGTATTGGACTTCGGTCAGAAGATTGCAGAAGGTAAACCAGCTGAAGTTCAGGCAGACGAGAAGGTGATTCATGCCTACTTGGGTACTTAATCACTAGAACATATTGAATCGGTAAATACCATGTTATCTATTAAGAATCTTGAAGCAGGCTACGGCAAAGTCAAAGTCCTCCACGGCATCAATATTGATGTTCCAAAAGGGCAGGTTATTACTTTGATTGGCTCCAACGGCGCCGGCAAAACAACAACCATGCGCGCTATCACTGGCATGATTAAGCCAACGGCTGGTGAAGTTACTCTAGGCGGTGAAAAAATTGATGGTTACGACTCTCATAAAATTGCTCGCTTAGGTTTAGCTCACAGCCCTGAAGGTCGTCGTGTATTTACGACGATGTCAGTAACCGACAATTTATTGTTGGGCGCATTTCCACGCTTTACAGGTAGCCGTCCAAAAGGCGACATCAAGAATGACTTAGAAAAGTCACTCGAAATGTTCCCGCGCCTCAAAGAGCGTCGTAATCAGTTGGCCGGAACGCTATCTGGTGGTGAGCAGCAAATGTTGGCTATGGCCCGTGCAGTGATGCTCAATCCAGAAATCATTCTCTTGGACGAACCATCGATGGGTCTTGCACCAATTTTGGTTGAGGAAGTATTTAAGATCATCTCTAACTTGAAGTCACAAGGTGTGACCATGTTGTTAGTTGAGCAGTTTGCTGCAGCAGCGTTAAATGTGGCTGACTACGGTTATGTTCTTGAGAACGGTAAGATCGCTACTCATGGACCAGCCGCAAAGCTTAAAGATGATCCTGCTGTGAAGGCGGCCTACTTGGGTGGTGCTGGCGGTCACTAAGTAGTCCATTTAACTACAGGTAATAAAAAAGCCCTTAGCAATAAGGGCTTTTTCTTTTTAGCTAGATAGTAGCTTTACCGCTACTCGTATCAGCAGGGCGCGATAGCCCATATACATAGCAACAACAGTAAACCCGAAGAGAAAGAGCTTCGGAATGAGCGCCTCTTCAGCAACTAATTGGCTATTGAGTAAGCCTATAGCTACGGCAAAGAAGAAGAGTGCCCCTAGTCCGAGGACGATCCAATTCTCATTACTGCTAAATTGTTGAGTTTGGTTGTGATAGGCCAGAACCTGAAGGACTTCACCTTTTTGATATCCCGCAACCGTTATCTGATCACCATCTGCAATCTTCATGGGTGATGAAAACTTGGCTTCGATGCCTTTGTCACCCAAATTAAATGTAGAGATAAAGAAGCGCTTGTAATAAACCGAGGAATGGTCATGAGTTGGTTTTTCAGGATTAACGTAATCAAGCAATTCATTATTCAGATTGCTGACCGTTCCTGTAATCGAGCTGATTGAGCTAGACAGCAAAGAGCTTGGCTTGCTTGTGGACATCAGTAGAACTCCCAAAAGGCTGATTATCAGTATATAGACTAGAGATTGCAGGGGTTTTCTCATAAGGCATTGATGCCTTTAATGGTGAGGCTGATTGCAACTCCAAATGTGAGTATGGCAAAAATTTGTTGCAGCCTTGGACCACTTATTTTTTTACCTAATGCTCGACCCATTAGAAGACCGCATAAGGCACCTATGGAAAAAGGTGCCGCCAGCGTTAAATCTAGATTGCCTGATATGGCTGAAAATACTACCCCTCCGCTAGAGATGATGGCAAGTACGCCTAGTGAGGTGGCAACAATTGATTGCACTGGCAAATCTGTATAGCGCTTTAAGGCTGGGACAATCACAAAGCCGCCGCCCACTCCCAGTAATCCAGATAAGAATCCCGCCCAGCATCCAGAGAGCATGAGAGATCTAGCACAAGGGATGCTCCAACTTAATTTACCAAGCTCTGGATTGAGTAAGCATGGCGGTGGGCTGCGTTTTTTCTTGGGAAGTTGAAGGATCTCTCTTCTGGCTTGCATCAATAAGCGAGTGGAGACAAGAAATAGTGTGGCGCTAAAAAGAATCAGTAGTGGCGCGTTGGGTACACGTTGCGCCACCCAAAGGCCTAGTGGTGAAAGAAGAAGTCCAAATGCGGCCATAAAGCCTGCAGCCCGATAACGCAAAATTTTATTTTTCAATCCCAGTAGCGCACCTACGCCTGCAGAGAGTGCAATTGCAGCAAGTGAGACTGGAGCTGCCTCGGCTACCGGAAGATGTAGAACAAATACCAGCAGGGGGACAGACAGAATGCCGCCTCCTGCGCCGGTAAGACCCATTAACAAACCTACGATAAGGCCTAGGGCGGGGCTGATGAGGATTGAGTAGTCCATTGCAATTAATTTTATATTAATATAATATATAAATATATATCAAATACTCTTTTTGAGCGGTAATCAAGGTATTTTTAGGAAAGCCTGCTATGAACCCAAAACTAAGCGCTGAAGTTAAGGCATTCTTTGATCCAGAAACCTGGACTTTTACCTATGTAGTTTATGGAGGCAAAAAAAGTCCCTGCGTAGTCATAGACTCCGTATTGAACTATGACCCCAAGTCAGGCAGAACATCTACAAGGTCTACTGACGAAGTCATCAGCTTTATTCAAGGCGAGCAATTGCAGTTAACTTGGATCCTAGAAACGCATGCTCATGCTGATCATCTAACGGCAGCCCCCTATATTCAGAGTAAGTTAGGCGGCAAGATTGTCATTGGCGATCACATCACCAGTGTGCAAAACGTATTTAAGGGTGTTTTCAATCTTGATGAGCAATTTGCAATTGATGGATCTCAATTTGATCATTTATTAAAAGACGGTGAATCACTGCAGTTCGGCAACCTCTCCTTAAAGGCTCTTTATGTCCCTGGCCATACCCCAGCTTGCATGGCATATGAAATTGGGGATGCACTATTTGTTGGAGACACCCTCTTCATGCCGGATGTCGGTACGGCGCGTTGTGACTTTCCAGGCGGTAGCGCCCAGACTTTATATCGATCTATTCAGAAGGTGCTCGCGTATCCTGATGAAACAAAGCTGTATATGTGCCATGACTATCCACCAACGGATCGTCCTGAAGCGTATTGCACAACCGTGGGTGAAGAGAGGAAGTCTAATATCCATGTGCACGACGGAGTCACTGAAGAGCAGTTCGTACAAATGCGCAGTAAGCGGGATGCGACTCTAGCTATGCCTACTTTGATATTGCCATCGATTCAGGTCAACATACGTGCAGGTCATCTGCCTGAGCCCGAAGCTAATGGCAAATCCTATTTAAAAATCCCATTAAACGCTCTTTAATATGACGATTACCAAATCTGAACTCAAGAAAATGCAGGCGTCAGCTGCTGATGCCTGCAAGTTAATGAAGGTTCTGTCTAATAGCGACCGCATGATGCTGTTATGTGAAATCGGCCAAGGCGAAAAATGCGTCAGTGAGTTAGAGACTGCCTTAGATCTTCATCAGCCTACGCTATCTCAGCAATTAACCGTGCTTCGCAAAGAAAAGCTAGTTAAGACACGCAGAGAGGGTAAGCAAATTTACTACTCTCTGGCCAGTGAGGTTGCTGTGGCGGTAATGAGTCTGCTTTATAAGCACTATTGCAAAAAGTAGTCGATTTACTTGCTGTGACTACTGCCGCGAATTTTTTGAAATGCATGCAGCAAAAAGATAACAAAAAAGAGTAAGCCAGTCATCCAGTGGGTATCGACCGTAATGTCTCGAATTTCTTCGGGACCGTAATACAGTAAGGCGCCAGTAACAAGCAGCAGAGTAAGTAAGCTCAATTGACTAAAGCCGCTCCATCGTTTCTTTTGTGACTTGTAGCCAGCCTTAATATGAAATGGCAGTACTGAACCAAGAGCTAGGGTTGCCAACATAGCAGCAATGCCATGAGCAGCCAGGATACTGTGGGTGCCAAGAGCAGCTCTCTGAATTTGAAACTGATGGCCCAGCAGATATATGAGGCCAGTGATAGAGCAGATCATCATGCCGAGAATGACAAATGTTCTTTGCCAGTTTGGCATTTTCCCAAGTCGACTCATGCAGTAATCCTTAGTGCTTGTGCTGAAAAGCGTGAGAAACAGGGGTGATACTCATTATTCGTTAAGGCCAAGACTTTGGTGAGGGCATCTGCATAGACGCATTCTTTAGCGAGAATGGAGAAGGAGCCTAAAACCTCAGCATGTACTTCGGAAAAATTCTGAGCTAGGGGATTAATGATGTGGCTAATCTGTTGATCCCTTTTTGCGAAGTAAAGGCTGCTGGTGGCAATGGCGCCATCTTTCAAGGAGCCAATCTCAATCAGTCTGTTAGGAAGTTCTGGATCGCGAACCTGAATTGGTAGGGCGGTTTTACCAAACACGCGCAAATCACCACCAGCATTGACGGAGCCTGAAGTAATTCCCTCGGAGATTAAGACTCGCACCGCCATATCCACTGCAAATCCTTTGGCGATGCCACCAAGGTCCAGGCAGACTGGACGTGCCGATTTGATGAGATCGGGAGCTAAGAACTGAATATCTTCTATTCCACCAAGATCATGATTTGTGAAGGTTATATGCCGTGGCAGTAAGCCTGCAGCAACTAGGCGATGTCCAATGCCACAATTGAATAGACCACCTGATGCAAGATGAACTTCTTTGGCAACCTTAATTACTTGAGCTGTCCATGGATGAACTTCAACGGCCTCCCTATGGGCGAGTTGGTTAATAACACTAAGTTGAGTATCAGGATGATGAAATCCCATGAGATCCTGCACTTGTTGGATTGCGGCAAATGCGTTCTCAATCGCCAATAAACCATTCTGATCTTCTTGACTGGAGATTTCTACAAAAGTCCCTAGCAGAGGTTTACAACGAATCATTTTGCTTTGAGAGTTTGGATTTGGCTGATTGGTGAAGGACCGCTTTTCAACGCTAATTCATATAGGACAGCAACTCGCTTCACACCATCGGTCAGGTGCTTACAAGAAAGAGTGGCACCCCCAATATTTTGAATATCCTGATTGAGCTTAATAGGGTCATGTGCAGTCTTACCAATAAATTGCTTACGCCATTGCGCTTCAGCAACTTCATAGCCATAAGACTCCACATACTCCAGTATTTCAATGCCAGAGATGCTGCCGCTGGGATTGATGGCAACAGCATAGGTAATCATTTCATGTTTACCAACTACCTCATCAATGACTAGCCAACTACCGTCAGATGCCCTCCAGATGCGATCCCCTTGAAAAGGGTGGCGAATGCTTGATGCTGCTCGCATCCTTTCTTGTAGGTCATCGGTAATGATGATGGGCGTCTTAGTGAGTGCCTTATTGGGTAAGAGGATTTTCTGCGCCTGCTCTACAGAAACATAAATTTTTGCATGGGCAATGATGGGGGTACTCATCATTGCTATGCCAATTACAGCTAGAGGGTAAGGTTTCCAAATCATGAGTTCATTTATGCGGTGAGTAATTCGTTTGCTTCATTACAAAGCGCCTGGATTTCTGGATTGATGCCCTGTAGATTGGAGAGTTTTTCAAACATCATGAGCGCTCTTTGTTTGGCGGTTTGGCATTGCGTAGCCTGAAATTTCACTAAATGAGTCAGGGCTGCAACTAATAGGTTTTGAATTTCCATAGATTCTTTCGCTTAGTTATCAGTTAAGAGGAAAACCAACTTTGACAATGAATTCGTTCACAGAGTGACTGTCCCAAACACGTGCATTTGAGCATTCAGCTTCGCCGCCGCCCATGCAGGTTCCGCCTGCAAGCTGATAGCGCCATGCGCCAGTGACCCACCAATCTTTAGCTGCATAATGCATATTGGGTCCGACAAAAGTTGCTCTTTGTACTTGATTGCGTAAATTCAACTCAGAGTAGTCGTTATGAAAACGGGCCTCAACACCGGCTGACCATTTGGGAGTAAAGCGATAGCTAGCGCCAACTAAGAAATCCAGCATCGATTCAGGAACATTGCCATTTTCAATAAACTTCAGGCGTTCATTAGCAACCACAACGTTACCCGCTAGGATCAGGCGATCATCAATAAAGTTAGATTGCAGCAAAAGTCTTGCTTCTAGCTCATCTTTATTTCTACCCCATGTTGGTTCGAGATAGAGGCCTACGCCCACTGGTGAGGTGACTGGATTGGTCAGGCGGTAGATAGCTTCAAGAGATCCGCCTTCAATTCCACTCTTTCTATAGGCCGTAGATGGATCATGCGAAGAGGGCACGCCGTATCCACCCGTACAAGTTGGTGCATCACCGCACGCCTCTTGATTGGTGTAATTCTGATTGGCACTCGTGTAGTAGGAGTTGATATATCCCGCTACCTGTAAGTCATTGGTGAGGCCATATTCAAGTTCAGTTCTTGCGGTCCAGGCATCGTAAGTTCCCGCGGCTTGCTGTTTATTCAGCTGTAGACGTTGCTCAAATTCCAGCTTGCCCTTGGGTTGAAGATCTAAGGTGTAAATCCAGCCAAACGCTCCTTCGCCGGCATTGGCAAAGGAAAAGTGAAGAGTGGCAACAAGGAAGAAGCTAAAGGCAAGAAGTCTATTAATGGTTAATTTCATGGTCATTTGAGGTTGATGGTTAAAAAGTCTAAATGAGAACGGTTCTCAATATAACACTAAATGAGAATGATTCTCAACTAAATAAATGACCATGAACCTAAAAATGGCGGAATCTATAAGCCCTTTCTGGTTTGCTTGTAAGATTTCCTTGGATGAATGCAGAGTCTCTAGAAAAACTCGTTTTGATGAAGATGCCCTTTGGTAAATACGCTGGACGTGCGTTGGCGGATTTGCCGGGGAACTATTTAGCGTGGTTTGCGCGCGAAGGTTTTCCTAAAAGCGAGCTGGGGCAGCTTCTAGAGTTGATGCACACGCTAGATCACAATGGTTTGCGTGGATTACTGGCGCCAATCCAGCGGGCCCATGGCCTTGCGGCTAAATCTAAATTACTTTGAGCGAATAATGAGGGTGACGCGATTGCGTTCGTAGGTCACCGTTGCAGACTCTGGTGGACTGCTTTGCATTAAAGCAACCTTGAGATTGGTTTGAGATTCGATTTGAGAAGTGATTTGCTTGGCAAGACTCTCATTACGATCATATTGAACTTGAATGCTCTCCACCTTACCCGTCTTGATGTTGTCAATGACTCCATTAAGCTTGCTTGAGGAATATGCATCAAAAAATACGGGATACCAGCCACCTATGTATGGCCTCTGACCCTTTGTTTTCAATGGTTCTGGGCTTATGGCTTCTGGCTTAACCGTGTCATCAATCCCGGATAAATGAAAATCAATCCCTGTTTTTTGAACCAGCTCTTTGTATGAGATGGGCGACGTCATATTGGCTTCATTGGTGTTTTCAACCCAATAAGCCCAAGCAGTATTTTTGTTTGGATCGTAAACTAGTTTGTATAGATGACTCGGAATCGTCACGCGACTCCTGCCAATACTGCCGCTATTACCAACAGAGCCGGTAAATACATAAATATCACCGGTAGCTCTTTTAACGTAGGCTCGTGTAGGCTCTTCTACATTTTTCGCCCAGATGCCCTGATTATTTTGTCTAGCCTGGGGCATCATATTTACCAGAGAGAATGACTGGGCCATTGAGCGCTCATTGCTCATATCGCCTGCGGGTGCATTGTGGCCGCGATCATAGCCGCTGCCACGGTAATCTGACAACAGAGACCTTTCCGCAAAGGGCAGTCTAGCTTCTTCATAAAACTGATTACTTCGGCGTGGGTGCGGGGTAGAAAATTGTTCTTTGTTGAGTTTCTCTACTGTATAGATAGGTTTCTTATCCTGCGGGGAGTAATAAATCGCAAAGCTGTCAAAGCAGAGGTCTCGCCCAACTTGAGTGCTGGTTGGTATTTGCTGGTGTGGAAACAGATTCCTGCAGTCTTCAAAGGCTGCAAAAGAATGTAGTGAAGCTGAAAGCGCTGCAAGGGCTACTAGGTTGCGAAAGAATTTCATGGTGTTTAAGTGTAGGACCTCTCTTCAAGGCTTTGCTCACTTTTTACATTGAACTAGCTCCATGGCTAATAAGAAATTTGGACATGGCTGACCTTTTGCCATGACTTAAGAGAGGCTTATTGCCGAATCTGCTTTGGTTGGAGGCTCATTGCAAAAGGCTCGTGTTGCCTACTACCCCTAGAAAAGTAAAAGACTAAAAGCACTAGATGTATGGTTTATGGACTTCAATTTATGAAGAAAAATGAAAAAAAGTACCCCTTTAGCCATTTTTTTATAGAGTGAAATTAGCGATCCCTAACTTTTATAAGTTATTGATTTCATTAACTTATATATGTTTTTTAGGGTGCATATACGGGATCTCCCGAATTTCTAGATCAATAAGTTATTGTTTTCTAGTTCTTTATTCTTGACTTGATATAAGAAACTTCTTAGGATGACCCATGTTTTTAAGATATTGCAATGCAGCATAAAACGGTAGTCCAGTTTTTTGAGGTTTTGCAAACAATGAATGAGTAAATGTTTATCTAACAATTTGAGCGATATGCAGAATACGCAGCCTACCTTGTCGGCCGCTAAAGAGCTGCTCTCGCACGCTATGGCTCCAGTCTATCGAGTCATTAATGGCTTACTTGTTGTTACTGTATTTATGGTGGTTGGTCTCTGGCTCTCGGGCAACGGTACCAATGCCGGCCCTTTTGATCTTGCTCGCATTCTGGTTCCGGATGAGGCGCGTCATATGGTTTGGAGTAATGGCTTTGAGATGCTCAACCAGTACAAAGACTCCAACGATATTGCTACCCAGACTACTGATGCCGGTATCGCCGCAGTAATTTATAACAAGTCAAAGTTACCAGCTACTACAGGTTTGGCAAGCGCTAAGCAGCAAACAGTCGCTTTGCTAATGCCCTCTGTAGCGCAAATGCAGGTTAAGTCGATCTCTCATTTATCAGATCGCATTCCAACTTCCAAGATTGATCCACAGGCGTTAGATAGCAACCTTATGGGCTCGCTTCAGAACCAAAGAGCTGTGGCAGATTTCTTTGAAAAGAAATACAAATTGGATCGCGCCAAAATTGAAGAGTATGTTTCCAATACCATCTTGATTGCCAAAGAAGTCAACATTGATCCAGTTCTGTTATTGGCTGTGATCTCGGTGGAATCGAACTTCAATCCCAATACTAAGAGTCATGCAGGTGCTGAAGGTTTGATGCAGGTAATGACTTCAGTGCATAAAGATAAATACGCAATCTTTGGCGGCACGTCTGAAGCTGCTAAGCCAGAAGTCAATATTCGCGTTGGCGCCTATATTCTGAAATACCTGATTGCTACAGCAGGTTCATTGCGTAATGGCCTGAAATACTATGTAGGCGCTGCCAATGCTGAGGATGATGGCGGCTATGCTGACAAGGTAATCGCTGAAAGAAATCGTCTTATTAGTTTGTGCCAAAGCCGCTCTACGAATCGCCTTACCTTGAATGGCAAAGACTTGCGTTCTTAATTTCTAGAACACTGCTTAAGTAATTAAAAAGCCACCCTCGGGTGGCTTTTGCTTTGCTATCTACGGAATTCTTAGTTAACGCCGTGCAATTCCACATCAAATACAAGAGTCGCATTTGGAGGAATAACACCGCCTGCACCACGGGGACCATAGCCCATTTCAGAAGGAATAATCAAAGTGCGTTTGCCACCAATTTTCATGCCCGCTACGCCTTCATCCCAGCCCTTAATAACGTGGCCTGCGCCTAATGGAAAGCTAAAGAGTTGACCGCGATCTAATGAGCTATCAAACTTTTGACCTTTGTGGTCAGGGGCTTTCTCGTCAAACAACCAGCCGGTGTAATGTACATCTACATGATTGCCTGCTGCAGCTTCTTTGCCTTCACCTACAACGGTATCGATTTTTTTGAGTTCACTCATGATGTTTTCCTATTTCACACAAATTGACTGGCTAGTATATTCTGAGCTTTGTAAATTTTGATGGCACCCTCACTTTAGTTAAAACGTATGACAAATTATTGGGCAAATTCCGCATATAAGACTCTGGCAATCAGCCCTGACCGCCAGCTGCTGGTTACAGACGACTTTCTGCGCACCTACATGGCAAGGCCTGAGCTCGCACTAGTGCCTGAATCCTGCCCTGCTGAGCGAGCACTTCACCAGCGTTTAACAGAAAACCCTCGTGCTGAAGTGGTTGAAACTGAAATCACCTCAATGGCTGATGAGGATATTCAGGAGAACTATCGTGTCTGGTTGCGCTATCGAGCGCGCCTGTTGTCAGCCAGCTCTTTAGAGGCTTTTTATATGAGCCTCTTCAAAGGTGAGGGGGTGGATGTTCCACCCTTATTTATCTCCCTACTAGCCCAAATCTTTATCAGACATATTTTGGGTGATGACGCGCACCCATTGGAAGTGCGCATGGGAGAGCTCTTTTTTAGAACTCAAAAAATTACCATCATTGAGGATGGCATCGTGATGGGCGCCGATGAAGAGGTAGTCGCTCGCAATGCCCAGGCAGGCGATACGGGCAACATCATGGATTTGCTAAAGGGTAAGTCCATGACCATGAGATCGGCGGATTTAGATGTGCTGCATGAGGACAATGCTGAGGAGTATTGGTCGCGCAATGAAGATTTCGATTTAGCAGTGCAATTGAATTTTGGACACGAGCCTATTAATCGTTTTTGTCGTGTTTTAGAGAAATGGGTTAAGCACTTCTTAGGTGTCAGTGTGCGCATAACCCCTATGCAGCAAATTAGCGATCCCAAGTGGTCATGGCATGTTGGCTTGGATGCAGCTGCAACTGAAATTCTGAATAAGCTTTACAACAAAGAGTTAGTTGAGGCAGATGAGTTGCAAAAAGTGATTTGCTTATTTCGTCTGGATTTTATTGACGAGGCTGCTGTAGCCAAGGCTCAGGCAAGCAAACCGGTCTATATGGCTATTGCTATGAATGATCAGCAGCAGCTCAAGTTAAAACCGCAGAACCTATTATTTAACTTACCGCTGGCAAAAGTTTCTTAAACAATTGCTTGGGACTTTTTGCGCTGCTGAGCGAGCCAGTAAAGTGCAAGACCGGTAATCACTACAGGAATCAGTGATCCCCAATTCAGAATGCTCCACCCATGAGAGGTGACGAGGGCACCTGAACCAAAAGAGGTGAAAGCCATGGTGCCAAAGACAAAAAAGTTAATTGCCGCTTGAGCTTTGTCTCGTTCGTTAGGTTGATATGTGGTCATTGCCAAAGAAGTGGCTCCGGTAAATAAAAAGTTCCAGCCGACACCTAGTAAAAATAAAGCAATAAAGAATTGATGTAGGTCAGTGCCGGTAAGCGCAATGGCGATACAGATGAAGTTCAGTAGCACTCCGACGCCCATAATCTTTAATGTGCCAAATCTCTGGATGAGTGAGCCCGTAAAAAATCCTGGAGCAAACATCCCGATCACATGCCACTCAAGAACTAAAGCGGTATCCGAGAAAGGTAGCCCACAGATTTGCATCGCTAAAGGCGTAGCTGCCATGAGTAGATTCATCACTCCATAGCCCAACGCTGCACCAATGATGGCAACTACAAATACGGGTTGCCGAAGAATCACGCTTAAGGGACGCCCATCTGAGAGTGAGTGTTGGGTCTTTAACTCTTGGGGGAAATGAATGAACTGCATGACAATGATGCCAATAAAGCCGGCGATAGAGAGGGTGAGGTACGCCCCCAGGAAGGCGGTTTCAAAGAGGTCTCGTGTCCATGAGGCGAGGTTAGGTCCGATAACAGCGCCAAGGATGCCACCGGCAAGCACCCAAGAAACGGCTTTGTCACGTTGCTTTAAATCTGTCAGTTCTGCTGCAGCAAAGCGATAAAGCTGACCATTGGCGCTGTAGTAGCCAGCAATAAAGGTTCCTGCAACCAAAAGCCAAAAGTTTTTGCTCACAGCAGCATAGGCGCATAAAAGGGCGGAGAGCATTGCCACTAGCAGACCCAGTTGAAATGAAATCTTGCGCCCAAAATAATTCTGGGATTTAGCCACGATGGAGGTAGAAAAGGCGCCTCCAACTACGTAGCCCATGACGGGTAGGGTGGCCATCCAGCTGACTGGGGCTAGGCTAAGGCCCACAAGCCCATTAATGGCAATAAAAGTGACGTTATTGGTGAGGAATAAGCCCTGACAAATGATCAGCAGCACCAGGTTTCGATTCAGTAAGGGGTGTTTGCTGGTCATGGCTTGCAGTTTACGGTGAATTTGCAGCTTGAGTGAGCTTGGTGAATTCCCTTAAATGACTCTTAATTAGCTATTTTCACGGGCAAAACCACCATTTTTGCCAGGTCCAATGATTTAAAATGGAGGACTCGCCTCATTGGCAATAAGTGCGCTAAAAGCGACTTGCAAAATGGGGATTTGAGGGCGACAGGGTAAAAACCTGACTCTGTAATTTTTTCAAAATTGAGGAAACATTCATGGCTTCAGAGAAATCAAAGATTATTTATACGCTGACAGATGAAGCGCCGCTTTTGGCGACTTGCGCATTTCTGCCAATTATTCGTACTTTTACGGCACCTGCTGGCGTAGAGATTGTGAAGAGCGACATTTCTGTTGCCGCACGTATCTTGGCTGAGTTTTCTGATTGCCTAACTCCTGAGCAGCAAGTTCCAGATAACTTGGGTGCGCTCGGTAAGATGACTTTATTGCCTGACACGAACATCATTAAGTTGCCAAACATTAGTGCTTCTGTACCTCAGTTATTGGCGGCTATTAAAGAGTTGCAATCTAAAGGCTATAAGATCCCGAATTTCCCTGAAGATCCAAAAACAGATGAAGAGAAGGCAATTCGCACTCGTTACTCTAAGTGCTTGGGTAGCTCGGTTAACCCAGTGTTGCGTGAAGGCAATTCAGATCGCCGTGCGCCACCCGCTGTAAAGCGTTACGCTCGTAAAAATCCGCACTCCATGGGTGAGTGGAGCCAAGCTTCACGTACACACGTATCTCACATGCATGGTGGCGATTTCTACTCTAGCGAGAAGTCCATGACAATGACCAAGGCTTGCGATGTCAAGATGGACTTGGTAACCAAGAGCGGCAAGACTATCGTCCTGAAGCCAAAAGTTTCCTTGTTAGCTGGCGAAATTATTGACAGCATGTACATGAGCAAAAAAGCGCTATGTGAGTTCTACGAGAAAGAAATCGAAGATGCTTACAAGACTGGCATGATGTTGTCCTTGCATGTGAAGGCAACCATGATGAAGGTTTCACATCCGATCGTATTTGGTCACGCCGTGAAGATTTTCTACAAAGACGCCTTTACTAAGCATGCTAAGTTATTTGACGAGTTGGGTGTGAATGCCAATAACGGTATGAGCAGCTTGTATGAAAAGATCAAAACTTTGCCAGAATCTAAGCGCGAAGAAATTATTCAGGACTTGCATGCTTGCCACGAACATCGTCCAGCATTGGCGATGGTTGACTCTGCTAAAGGTATCACCAACTTACACTCTCCAAGCGACGTGATTGTGGATGCTTCTATGCCTGCCATGATTCGTGTTGGCGGCAAGATGTGGGGTGCAGATGGTCGTTTGCATGACACCAAGGCTGTTATCCCAGAAAGTACTTTTGCCCGCATCTATCAAGAAATGATTAATTTCTGTAAGACACATGGCAACTTTGATCCGAAAACGATGGGCACTGTACCTAACGTTGGCTTGATGGCTCAGCAGGCTGAAGAGTATGGCTCACATGACAAGACTTTTGAGATTCCAGAAGCTGGTGTAGCGCGTATTGTTGCGGATGATGGCACTGTATTGCTCGAGCAAAATGTAGAAGAGGGCGATATCTGGCGTATGTGCCAAGTGAAGGATGCGCCAATTCGTGATTGGGTCAAGTTGGCTGTTAACCGTGCGCGACTCTCTGACACTCCAGCAGTCTTTTGGCTCGATGAGTACCGTCCACATGAAGCCGAATTAATTAAGAAGGTAAAAACTTACCTTAAAGATTACGACCTCGAAGGGGTTGATATTCGGATCATGTCTCAGACTCGCGCAATGCGCTACACCTTAGAGCGTGTGATTCGTGGCAAGGACACCATTTCTGTAACTGGTAATATTTTGCGTGACTACCTTACCGACTTGTTCCCGATTATGGAATTAGGAACTAGCGCGAAGATGTTATCTATCGTGCCTTTGATGGCTGGTGGTGGCTTGTTTGAAACTGGTGCAGGTGGTTCTGCTCCAAAACACGTTCAACAGTTAGTGGAAGAAAACCATTTACGTTGGGACTCACTGGGTGAGTTCTTGGCTTTAGCGGTGTCTCTTGAGGATATCGGCGATAAGACAGGTAACAATAAAGTGAAAATCTTGGCGCGTACATTGGATGAAGCGACTGGCAAGTTGTTGGATAACAATAAGTCACCTTCACCGCGTACAGGCGAGTTAGATAACCGCGGTAGCCAGTTCTACTTGGCAATGTACTGGGCTGAGGCTCTGGCTGCTCAAACTGAAGATAAAGAATTGCAGGCCTTCTTTGCACCTTTAGCTAAGACTCTGATTGCGAATGAGCAAAAGATCGCAGATGAACTCAAGGCTGTTCAAGGTAAACCAGCGGATATTGGTGGTTACTTTGTAGCTGACCCAGAAAAGTGCAAGGCTGTAATGCGTCCTAGCCCTACTTTCAATGCAGCCCTCAAGGCCGCAAGAAGTTAATAGGTAAAAATGCTAAGTACTTAATTTTTGAATTAGGTATAGTATTTATAGGCAAACCTTCGGGTTTGCCTTTTTAATTTATAAATCCTTACTTACTATCTTTGAGTAATGCCAAAACCAAAAGACCTGGTGGAATTGAGTTATCTGAGCGAAGCAGTCTCGAATATGTCTTTTCTTGGCTTAATGCGTTTGCTAGAGTCTGCACGTGCCTTCAATCAAAAGCACGGCGTCACCGGTATTCTTTTGTATGACAACCAGCAGTTTGGACAAGTCATTGAAGGCGAGCGCGCCAATGTAATGAAAGTGTGGAAGCGCATTCAGGAAGATAAGCGTCATCATCGGGTCGAGCTCTTGGAAATTCGCGAAATCTCAGAGCGTAGCTTTCCAGATTGGTTGCTACGCTTCTACGGCGGTGAAACACTGACTCGAGACTATCCCGCTCTCGCTGAGATGGTCGGTGGTATGGATAAACATAGCCTAGCTTTGATGAATAGAATGCGCGAGAGCCAGTCTTAAGCAAGAAATAATTATCGGTAGCAAAATAGGAGAATTACAGTCCTAAGGGGTGCGGCATGCGCTTTATCGATAAGACCATTCATGCGAGTGACATTACTCCACAAGCCGTTTTTGAAAATCGTAGAAATATCATTAAGACTGCAGCCGCTGGTGGCTTTGGGTTAGCCTTAGCCCCTTGGTTTTCACGGCAGGCTCTGGCGGCGACCCCAGAAAAACTGGCAGCTACATTGAATCCAGCTTTTGCGGATATGGATGGGTTGACCTCATACAAATACGTGACTGGCTATAACAACTTTTATGAATTTGGCACGGATAAAGAAGATCCAGCAGTCAATGCAGGAAGTTTACAAACTCGACCTTGGACAATTTCTATTGAGGGTTTAGTTAAAAAACCCATGACCTTGGATATTGATGCGCTGCTCAAATTGGCGCCAATCGAAGAACGTATTTATCGGATGCGTTGTGTCGAAGGTTGGTCGATGGTCATTCCTTGGGATGGCTACTCACTCTCTAAGCTTATTAATAAAGTAGAGCCACTGGGATCGGCCAAGTATGTGGAGTTTGTTTCATTGGCTGATCGCAAGCAAATGCCAGGGATTAAAAGCAATATTATTGATTGGCCCTATCGCGAAGGTTTGCGTATGGATGAGGCTATGAATCCCTTAACGCTACTAACCTTAGGCTTGTATGGCGAAGTCTTGCCCAAGCAGAATGGTGCTCCAGTACGCATTGTGGTGCCTTGGAAGTATGGCTTCAAAAGCGCGAAGTCTATTGTCAAAATTCGCTTTACCGAAGAGATGCCCAAGACTAGCTGGAGTCAGTTTGATGCCAGAGAATATGGCTTTTACTCTAACGTTAACCCCCAAGTAGATCATCCACGCTGGAGTCAGGCGACTGAGCGGCGTATTGGTGATCCAAAAGGGATGTTCGCACCGAAGATTAAAACCCAAATGTTTAATGGCTATGGTGAGCAAGTCGCCAGCATGTATACGGGCATGGATCTGAAGAAGTACTATTAGTGATGAGCAAAATTTATTTAGCATTATTTGGTGCATGCATTTTTTTAACTAGCCTCTCTACTTATAGTCAGACATCTGATGTAGCGGTAAAGACAATTCCCTCTCTGGACGTGCCGCGCTATTTGGGCACTTGGTATGAGATTGCTAAATATCCCAATTGGTTTCAAAGAAAGTGCGTCAGTAATACCAAGGCGGTTTACTCCCCTAGGGCTGATGGCACACTCAAGGTATTGAATAGCTGCAAAACTGCTGAAGGCGAGATTTCTGAGGCAGAAGGTACCGCTCGCCAAATGGGGCCAAAAGACTCGCCTAAATTGGAGGTGCGTTTTGCTCCAGCCTGGCTATCATTTATTCCATTGGTATGGGGTGATTATTGGGTTGTTGATCTAGACCCTCAATATCAAGTTGCAGTAGTGAGTGATCCACGCCGTGAATACCTCTGGATTCTGTCGAGAACACCGCAATTGGATAAAAAAGTTTATGAAGATACGCTGCAGCGCATACAAGCTCAGCAGTTCGATGTTCGTAAGCTAGAGTTAACGATGCAAACTCCCTCCCAAAAGAATTAAATCATTCAAAGCCAATAAAAAACTGCAAGCATGACGGCGCATTTATTACCACCTGGAATTGAAGTTTTTGAGAGGGGGTGGCTCTCCGCAAATAATATTTTTCACTTTGGTGATGGTGATGTTTCCTTGGTGGATTCAGGTTACTGTGCCCATCAAAAGATGACTTTAGATTTAGTAAATAGCGCTCTAAAAAAACATCACTTAATCACGCTAAATAAGCTAGTAAATACACATCTTCATTCGGATCACTGTGGAGGCAATGCTGCTCTAGCAGAGGCGTTTGATTGTGAGGTCTATATTCCAGCGGCTGAAGCATTAGCAGTGAAGAACTGGGATAGTGCTTTATTAAGTTATGACAATCTAGGGCAGGAATGCCCACAGTTTTTACATCATCAAGTATTGGTGCCTGGTGAGGAAATATTGCTGGGAAGATACCTCTGGAAAATATTGGCCGCTCCCGGACATGATCCCCATTCCGTGATGTTGTATCAAGCTGATCATCGTATTTTGATTTCTGCGGATGCTTTGTGGGAAGAGGGTTTCGGGGTTATTTTTCCTGAGCTATGGGGTGAGGCTGGATTTGAAGAGGTGGCACAAACTTTAGATCTGATTGAGACCTTGCCAATTGATTTAGTGATCCCGGGTCATGGTGCACCATTTTCGGATATTACGAAGTCGCTTGCTACGGCTCGTTCAAGACTGGATTACTTGGCATCTGATCCAGATCGTAATGCGCGTCATGGCGCTAAAGTCTTGCTGAAATATCGCTTATTGGAGTGGCGTAGTCGCGATATCAAAGATGTGAATGATTGGATTATTAATACGCCTGCACTCATCAGTACAGCAAAATTACTGAATATGAGTATGGATGAATTTACACAGTGGCTACCCAAGTCTCTAGTGAAGTCAGGTGCTGCAAAATTAGAGGGTAACTTCTTGCTTGATCTTGCTTGAATGTTTATTTTAAAAGCTCAGCGAAATCTTTCCGTATAGAGACCAATTATAAAGTTGGTAGGTTTGCACCACTTGTTTAGCGCCACCAACTGCAACTAAAAGATGTTTATTAAATCGGTGGGTCACCATCGCATCGATCGGTACAAACCACCCACCACCCGCAGCGTTATAGACTGCGCCATTCTCATCCCAAAATCTTAGCTGCGTGCTAGGTCCTAAGTTCAGACCTACGGTTGGATATAGCTCAAGACGGCTTGCCAGTGGCGGTGGGCTAACGCCAGATGGCGCTTTAGAATTAAACCCAAACATATATCTAGCAAGCGGTGAAATATCTGAGAGTACTTTTTGCTCACTACTAGCTGGTGCAAATGAGGTGCTTACTTGTGGTCCGGCCAGCCATTGGCCTAAATTACTCAGTGGCGCGAATAATCTTGCGCCAACATTGCCAAACCAGCCAGCTTGACCACCCCAAATCGTGAGCATTGCATTATTAGCTGAAAAAGTTCCGGTGGATTGAGCGGGAAGCTGGGGGCCATAAGCAGCTGAATAAGCCGTATCAAGTCTCATGGTGCCGTGCCAATCCCCAAGGTTTACGGGATTGTAATAACGGAGTTTGAGAGTATCGATATAGTTCTCGGAGCCTTGAGAGTCATGGTAGCCCCAGAATTCAAGTATGTGATCTGATGACCTTTGTTGTGATGTATTGACGAGTCCTAGAATGGGCGCGGATGTACTGGGTTCTGTAACCGCCATCAAGGTAGCGGGAATACATAATGAAAGCAGGACCAGTGTGCGTAGAAATATCATGAAGGTCCGCTCTAAATTTTACGGCTTCCAGCGATAAAATTTAGGGAAGACACGCATCACCACTGGCCCATTGAAGTCCCAGGATTTGCAGGTGCCCAAGTACAGTGGTGGCTTTTCTCCGGTGGGATCAAAAAATGCTCCCGGAATAGATTGATAGGCTGCTGTAGCAAGGCTCGTGAGGAGCTCGCGTAAATGCGTACAACCCTTGATTCCGCCAAGATGGGTATCAATTGTCTTGCGCCAACCTTTGCCTATCTGTGCTCCAATGAGTGAATCCATTGGTGGAATCACAGCAGTACATTCTGCATGTGGGTGACCATCCATCACTGCTTCAATATCTTGAATCACAAATTCTTTATCAAGTGTCACGCGCACCCACATGTCATGAAAAGCCTCACCAGGCCCCCAGACTTTTGCACTTGTTTTAAAGGGGTTGGTTTTGAAATCTTTTAAATGCCCTTCAATATCCCATAAGCCATCTTCCCGCGCGTAACCCTGGAAAGTGATTTCACGGGTATGCAGCAAGGATCTTGGTTTGGGGTTAGAGAGCATGGTTTTTATGTTGTGTGAAGTTATTACTTCTAATGATAATGAATTGGGTAAATAAATGAGGGGCTTAATAGAGTCCTGCTCTGTAGTATCCTTTGCAGCATATGGCAAAACCTATTTCTCTCGAAAAAATTCTTTTTAGCCAAGGCTTTGGTACGCGGCGCTACTGTAGTGATTTGGTATATGCAGAGCTGGTAAAGGTAAATGGCGTTTTAGCTGAGGACCCGGAAGAAAGAATAGCCACCGAGAATCTCATGCTTAATGTAGAGGGCAGGGATTGGGAGTACCACGAGAAGGCTTATCTAGCATTTAATAAGCCGGCTAATTATGAATGCTCCCATAAGACGACACACCACCCGAGTGTGTATAGCTTATTGCCTAGTCCCTTTATTGAAAGAGGTTTGCAATGTGTGGGGCGCTTAGACTACGACACCACGGGTTTGCTCTTGATTTCTGATGATGGTCAATTCATTCATAAGATGACGACTCCTAAGAAAAATATTGGGAAGGTATATCAAATCACTACCCCAGAGCCCATCACCCAGAAGCAAATCGATCACTTATTGAATGGCGTTGTATTGGATGACGATCCTAAACCTTGCTTTGCCACTGCCTGTAAGCAGATTTCAGATCATGTTCTGGCAATGACGATTGTGGAGGGGCGCTATCACCAGGTAAAGCGCATGATGGCTGCGGTTGGTAATCACGTTGCCCAATTGCATCGTACTGAAATCGGCGCCTATCAGATGCCTGTTGATTTGGCAGAGGGTGAATGGCGCTGGCTGTATCCAGAAGATTTGAAGCAGCTTTCTCAAAGTGTTGCTACCTAAAGGAGCGTATCTTGATAGTTCAGGGTATTGATATGGAAAAAGAACTTCCTCTGTGGACTCTTGAGCTTGATGGAAAGGCGATAGGTCGCAATTTTGTTTTTACAAACTTCAAACAGGCGTTTGAATTTATGACGCTAAGTGCCGAGTACGCAGAAGAAATCGACCACCACCCTGACTGGTCAAATTCTTGGAATAAAGTTTCGGTATCTCTGTCCACTCACTCTGCTAGCGCTTTGACAGCACTGGATATTCAGTTAGCAAAAGCAATGGATGCTTTTGCCTCCCAAGTGAGCTCTAAAAATTAGTGCTCATCACCTTCATGTTCTTCCTCATTCATGCTCATGAGGATAGTTGCTAGCAAACCGTAGACTACTTCGGTCGAGATCATGCCATCTTCATCGAGCTCATCAATTAAGTCATTCAGACGATCCTCAGTGGGCTCGTTGAGCAAGGTCATTGCACACTCGCACCCATAGTCAAAATCTTCATCATTCTGGGTTTGGTTTTCTTCGGTCATATTTATCCTTAATTGAGCCCTCAGAATAGCAAATTAAAGTCTAATTCGATAGAGCTAAATAACCAAAGGGGCTCTTCACCATGCTTGGTTTACAGTGATGCTTATGAAGCTATTAAAACCGGCCATCTTTCTTCTCTGCTTGCTACCGCTGGCGCGCTTAGTTTGGTTCGGAATTCATGACGACTTAGGCGCCAACCCCATTGAATTCATCACTCGCTCAACCGGTACCTGGGCGCTTGTGTTTCTGTGTATTACCTTGGCAATGACCCCATTACGCTTAATCACGGGTTTAACTAGCTGGATCAAGTTGCGCCGTATGTTGGGCTTATTTTGCTTCTTTTATGCCAGTATTCACTTCTCTATCTGGTTTTGGTTGGACCAAAATTTAGACCTGCAATCCATGTGGAGTGACGTTGTTAAGCGTCCATTTATTACTATGGGCTTTCTGACTTTAGTGCTGTTGATTCCTCTGGCGCTAACCTCTAATCAGTGGTCGGTTCGCCAATTGGGCAAACGCTGGTCTTTATTGCACAAGCTGGTGTATTTACTTGCGTGCACTGTAATCGCTCACTATTGGTGGCACAAGGCGGGTAAAAATGATTTGGATACTGTCTCAATCTATGGAGCAGTCATTTTGATGTTGCTAGCTTGTCGGTTGCCAGTAGTGAAGAGCTTTCTACAGAGACTCAGAGGTTAAAAGCTTTGCGACCTTAAAACTCGGTTGTATACCGAATGGCCAGCCGCCGTGTCTCCACAAAGCCATTCTTAATTTCCATATCGCGTCCGTATTGGAGGCTAATTCTGCCAAATGGGTAGTAGGCTAATGCACTCAATAAAAATCGTTGAGTGTTGACGACATTATTTTGATAGGTATTACCAATCGTCGTTGCGCCCCCAGCTACATAAAAGTAAGAAGCGCCAAAAGTGTAGTTTTGGTTGAGTTTATAAATGGGGCCGAGCTGAGTGGTTGTGAGCGGCTTCTGATTGAGGGAGGTATTGCTGGTAGATAAACAGGCTGCAGCGCATTGGCCATTGCCCCCAAACCACATGGTGTCGACGGCAACCATTCCATCCAGGCTCCCAACAATAGGTTGCTGATAGCCCATCTGAATATCTGATCTGTAACGGTTCTCACCCATATTAAAAGCTTGTTGACTGTTATAGCTACCAGTCGGCGCTGTTAAGTAGCCTGCCACACCAAAGTATTTTCTTTGCTCTCTATCGGCATAGGGCCAAATAGCTGTTGCAAAAGTAAGATCACCAATTCCGGTGCTAGCAGGCGATGATGCTAATGATCCCGCGGGCTTGATTGTGCCGTAAGGTAGTTGAAGATAAGAAATGGCTGGTAAGTCCGTAATAGAGTAGCTAGTGCTGATACGGGCAATCGCACTTTGAATACCAATAACGGGACTGCCAAAAGGTCTACTAGAAACTACGGAGCCATTTCTATAGTAAGTACCACTCTCTGAATTGACATAGCTGATCATTGCATGATTTTTGCCTGGTAGTGGCGCAACAATGTCATTTGGTTGTAAATCAATGGCCAAGCAAATTGATGGAAGCATCAATAAAGTGATTACAAAGGCTCGGCAGAAATTCATCGGAGTATTGTAATTAATATAAAAACAAGATGTATGTGCTTGCCATACAATGGGCCTTATGAATACATACGCCCTACGGCTAGCACCCTGTCTAATATTGATGAGTATTTCGGCCTGTACTCAAGCGCCTCCCAAGCCCCCCGGTTCGACCACTTTCTCCCCTTACACCCCTCAGCAGATTCAGGAATTTAATAGACAGTCTCTGTCGCCGGTAGAGGGGCCATTTGGTCCCGTTGACCCAGAGGCAGAAGATCTGCGTTTGGCTAAACAACGCTCGTTGGATGCAAAATTTTATAATCAACCTCAGGGTGAGGAAGAGGCTGAGGCGATAGAAACACAATCCGCCGATCCATATCAATCAACGAAACCTATTTTGACTTTCTAGGCGATTGCAATTTCAGGAATGGAATCCAATTGCATTAAAGCCTGGGCTTCTTCTGGCGTAGCATTAAGCCATGCGTTAAAAAGCTCAGGGCGTAACGGAACCACAGTGCGTTTTTCATCTTCAGGTTTATGCATGCGTTTCATTACCGGATGATCACTAGCATCAATGGTGAGCATAGAAAAAGAAACAATGAGTTCGCCCGTCTCAGGTTCAGTCCAGGTATCCCAGATTGAAGCAATTGCCATGGGCTCTTGATTGACTTGTTTAATGGCAGTACGCACTGCCTTGCCCGATTCATAACAGGGCTCATAAAAAGAATCTGCAAGAGCTAAGGCGTAATGTCGCTTTACCCAGGCATTTTTATAGGATGGTTTTTCGGCTACAGTTTCTACTCTGGCGTTATACGTTTTTCTGCCAAAAGTTTCCTCTTTAGCCCAGGAAGGCAGTAAGCCAAAGCGCGCCAAGCCGATCGCTGTACGGCCAGTATTGTGACTTTTCAAGATGATGGGTCCTGGATAAGTCGGAAATACATCATGAGCGGGGGATGCGGGTAAATCTAGGTCAAAATGGGCTTTAACCCATTCAACATTGGCGGTCGAGAGATATTGAACACACATAAAGTCATTTTACTGTGGCTTATTATGAACCGCCCTATGCCTGCTGGTAGTATTGAGGCTAAATTTTAGAAAGACATTCTTCATATGAAATCCTTTTCCCCTGCATTCAATCCGATGATCGTGCGCTTTCTTGCAATCGGTCTCCTGACTAGCGTTTTTGCTGGCAGCTCCATCGCACAGCAAAGTGGCTTGCCAATTAATGCTGCAGCCTCCGTAAACGGTACCATCATTACCAATGATATGGTTGAGCAAGGAATTAGAGCTGCTATTGCTCAAGGACAAAAAGAATCTCCTCAGCTGCGCGGTGCGGTGATTGAAAAGTTTATCGAGGTATTGCTACTTTCTCAGCAAGCAGAAAAAGATGGCTTAGCGAATTCAGAAAGAGCTAATACCCAGCTGGCGATTATTCGTCAGAATTATCTAGCCGATCTTGAGTTATCTACTTATATGTCTCAAAACCCAGTTACTGATGCTGATGTACAAGCTGAATACAACCGAGAGCTTGCCTCTTTGGGCCCCCAAGGGATGATCGTGGAATATAAGGTGAGCGATATTGCGGTTGCCTCTGAAGCGGATGCTCAAGCTGCTTTGGCGCGTATTAAAAAAGGTGAGCCATTTGATAAGGTTGCTAAGAGCGTTTCTTTAGCCCCGAATAAGGTGCAAGGTGGCGCTGTAGGCTGGATTCAGCCCGGTCAGGTTGCTCCTCAATTGGCTTCGGTACTAGTGACCCTTTCTAAGGGGCAAGTATCACCATCACCAATTCAGATGCAGCAAGGTTGGTATTTGCTGAAGTTGGAAGATAAAAAATCAAGTAAACCACCAACATTTGAGCAGGCTAAGCCGGCTATTCGAGCAGGTTTAGTGCAAAGAAAGCAGTTTGATTTTTTAGGAAAACTTGCAAAAGATGCAAAAATTATTGTTCAGTAAAAAAGCTTGCTCTCAATATAAAAAGGGCCCCTTAGGGCCCTTTTTATTTGCGCTCTAAGGTAATAAAGCTAAAGGTAATATTGCCTTCAGACCCGGGCGTACGCTCTACCTCTTTCCAGGCGGATGCATTGGGCACCTCAAAGAAGGTATCACCGCCTTCAATATCTAAATCGATTTCAGTAATGTAAAGACGGTCTGCTTTATCAAATGCCTGTGTAAAGAGTTGTTCGCCGCCAATCACAAATACCCGCGGAAATTCGCTTAAGCTCTTTAAGGCTTCATCAAGTGAGCCCACTAGTTCGCCACCAGTTAAAGAATAGTTAGCATTGCGGCTCACTACGATATTGCGACGACCGGGAAGTGGACGGCCGATAGATTCCCAGGTCTTGCGGCCCATGATGACGGGGTGACCCATCGTCACGCGTTTGAAGAACTGTAAATCAGCTGAGATCTTCCAAGGCATTTGATTGTCACGGCCAATGACGTGATTGCGCGAGCGCGCAACAATCATAGAGATAGCTGGTTGAGTCATAGAGGCAATTCTTAAATGGCTACAGGAGCCTTAATGTGAGGATGAGATTCATATCCAACAATTTCGAAGTCTTCAAACTCGTAATCAAAAATTGAATCAGGCTTGCGCAAGATATTCAGCTTAGGTAGAGGAAAGAAGTCCCGAGACAACTGTAGCTCTACCTGCTCAAGGTGGTTACTATAAAGATGGCAATCGCCACCAGTCCAGATAAAGTCGCCTACTTCTAAATTGCATTGTTGCGCCATCATATGAGTGAGAAGGGCATAGCTGGCAATATTAAATGGAACGCCTAAGAAAATATCTGCACTACGCTGATAGAGTTGGCATGACAATTTCCCGTCAGCCACATAGAACTGAAAGAATGCATGACAAGGCGCTAAAGCCATACGGGGAATATCAGCAACATTCCATGCAGAGACAATTATGCGACGCGAGTCTGGATTCTTTTTGATGGTTTCTACGACTTCGGAGATTTGATCAATATGTTGACCGTTTGGAGCAGGCCATGAGCGCCATTGATACCCGTAGATTGGACCTAAATCACCATCAGGTGCAGCCCATTCATTCCAGATAGAAACACCACGTTCTTTGAGCCAGTTGTTATTTGTGCTCCCTTTGAGGAACCAGAGCAATTCATAAATGATGGATTTGAGGTGCAGCTTTTTGGTCGTCACCATCGGAAAGCCATCGGCTAGGTTAAAGCGCATTTGGTGTCCAAAAACGGAAACGGTGCCCGTTCCGGTTCTGTCGGACTTTTGCACCCCTTTAGCGAGGACTTCCTTCATGAGATCGTGATATTGACGCATATATATTGGCTAAAAATGATTGTGTATTAATGAATTATGGATAGCTTACTCGAATGTTGGCGACTTCACCCCCAGAGCCTTGTGAAGCTTTGGTGAGGTCGTGGTGTATTGGAGCTGAATCTGCTTTTCGGGGTTGAGGTACTCTGCGGCCGCAAAGGCGGCTAAGGCAGCCTCATGAAACCCGGAAAGGATTAGTTTTTTCTTGCCTGGATAGACGTTGATGTCGCCAACTGCATAAATACCTGGGATGCTGGTTTGGAATTTATGAGTGTCCACACAAATTTGTTTGCGATCGATATTCAGGCCCCAATCCGAAATGGGCCCTAATTTAGGTGAAAGTCCAAAAAACACCAGCAGATCATCCAGCGGTATCTGTTTTGTTTCGCTATCAATATTCGTGAAGGTAATTTCTTTTAGCTGATCATCGCTAGCCTCATAGCCGCTCACTTGTCCAATCAGTAGTTCCAATTGATGATTGGCACAAAGCTCACGCATTCTCGCAATCGATTTAGGTGCAGCCTTGAATTCATCACGGCGATGAATTAAGGTCACGCTAGCAGCAATTTCAGAAAAATGAATAGCCCAATCTAGAGCAGCATCGCCGCCTCCACAAATCACAATTCTTTTGCCTGTAAATTGCTCTGGGCTTTTAACATGGTAGAAGAGTTGTTTGCCGATAAAGCGATCAATACCATCAAGATTGATGGTGCGCGGCTGGAAGGCGCCAACTCCTGCTGCAATAAAGACGGTCTTGCTGAGGAAGTGCTTATCTTGCGAGGTGATAATAAGAAATCGACCATCGGCTTGGCGCTCAAGCTTGGTCACCTCTTGACCGAGATGAAATTGCGCACCAAAGGGCTCAATTTGCTTCAGTAAATTATTGGTGAGTTCACGTCCAGTGCAAACTGGAATAGCGGGGATATCGTAGATGGGTTTATCTGGATAAAGCTCGATGCATTGACCGCCAACTTCTGGCAGAGAATCAATCACATGAGCTTTGATTTCTAGGAGCCCTAACTCAAAGATCTGAAAGAGACCCACAGGACCGGCGCCAATGATGACAGCATCGGTTTGTGTGGGTGAGTGTGACACGAATTATTTTGCTAGAAAATTACTTTACTAGCTGATCGAGTTTGTTTTTAACGTCTTTCCATTCCTCGGCATCAGGCAGCGCTGCTTTAGACTTGGTAATTGAAGTCCAGGAAGGAGAGAGTTCAGCATTGAGCTTAATAAATGCTTGTTGATCGCCAGGCACATCATCTTCAGCGTAGATTGCATTGACAGGGCACTCAGGAACGCAAACTGCGCAATCGATGCACTCGTCTGGGTCGATCACGAGAAAATTGGGACCCTCGCGAAAGCAGTCAACTGGGCAAACATCAACGCAGTCGGTGTATTTGCAGCGGATACAAGATTCGGTAACAACGTAAGTCATGGTGGATTTGTTTCAAGAGCCCCAAAAAGCCGGGTGCTAAGTTATAAAAGCTCAATTTTAGCTGAAATAGCCTATTTTTCAGGTCAAAGCGTCAATTTACTTGAGGTAAAGTTCCTCCTATGAATACACAGTCCAATACCCAATTTAACAAGCAAAAACCCAAAATTTTGGTTGCGAGAGCCATTTTTCCTGAGGCTCTGGCCAAGTTGGAGGAATCTTTTGATGTGCGGTCTAACCAAGAGGATCGAATTTTTAGTCCAGAAGAGTTGCAAAAAGAACTCTCTGGGGTTGTAGGGGCTTTAGTTGCGGGGAGCGAAAGAATTGATGCGAATGCCCTAGCTCTCGCTAAAGACCTAAAGATCGTAGCCAATATCTCTGTGGGATATAACAACTTTGATGTTCCGGCAATTACAGCTGCTGGTGTGATGGCTACCAACACCCCAGATGTATTAACAGATACAACCGCTGACTTTGGATTTGCATTGTTGATGGCAACTGCAAGACGCATTACTGAATCAGAGCACTGGGTTCGTGCTGGTCATTGGGATAAGTGGTCTATCGTGAATAATCCTCTTGGGATGGATTTGCATCACAGCACAGTAGGCATCATTGGCATGGGCCGCATCGGTCAAGGCATTGCTAAGCGCGCATTGGGTTTTGGAATGAATGTGATCTATCACAATCGCAGCCATCTATCTGATGCTGATGAAAAAGCCTGCGGTGCTAAATACGTTTCTAAAGAAGAGTTGCTGCGCACTGCAGATCATGTTGTCTTGGTATTACCATACAGCGCTGAGAGTCATCATACGATTGGCGCCAAAGAAATTGCGCTGATGAAACCGACTGCAACCCTGATAAACATTGCGCGTGGTGGCATTGTGGATGATGCTGCGCTGGCTCAGGCGCTTAAAGAAAAGAGAATATTTGCAGCCGGTTTAGATGTCTTTGAAGGGGAGCCCAACGTGCACCCAGATTTACTAAAGCTCAGCAATGTTGTGCTGGCTCCGCATATTGCAAGTGCGACAGAAAAAACACGCAGAGCGATGGTTGATCTAGCAGTAGATAACTTGCGTGCTGCACTTGATGGTAAAAAGCCGCCTAGCTTGATTAATGCGGAAGTTTATATAGCTTAGTTGAATCAGATTTACTAAGCAGCAAAAAATAAAGCCGAGTGAGAACTCGGCTTTATTGCCTGGAGTAGAACTCCAAATATCAGCTCATTTATTCAGCGTCAATTTCTTCTGGTAGTTCGCGCATTGCTAATTCGATACCGCCGAACTTACCTGCAACCCAGTTGTAGACTTTGCATGCAATCCACAGCAATCCAAAGCCGAGTAATGCATTCAGAATCAGGGCTGATAGCACGGTAAATCCAGGGATAGCACCGTCACGAATGAAGGCAACAAATAGCGCCAACAAAACGATTGGAACGGAGAAGCAGAGGTAAACCAAAACTAATGTTTTGGCGGTATGCATTGGGTCAAGAAAGACCAGTTCTTTTTTGCTAAGTTTCATGATGACGCAATCTTAAAGCAGTCCATCAAAAAGTGCTATATCTACCCAGTCCCCAGCGGCAACATTTCCTTGATCATGACCAAGGATGACAAAGCAATTAGCCTCACTCATAGAGCGTAAGATCCCAGCGCCTTGGCTGCCGGTCAGTTTGACCGTTGGCTTGCCATCAGCGTTACGTCCCAAGATGGCACGCTGAAATTCAGTGCGACCAGGCTTTTTCCGAATGGGGGCTTCGGCCACAGCCTGGGTTAGCAGCGGCTGTGTTTGATTGGCGCCGTTAAGTTGCAAGAGGGCGGCGCGAACAAATTGATAGAAGGTCACCATGACTGCTACTGGGTTTCCGGGCAAGCCAAAGAAGAGCGTTTTTCGAGCAGGGGATTTTCCAGCGACTGGCTTAAGTACACCAAATGCCATTGGCCGTCCTGGACGCATGGCGATTTTCCAGAAGCCCACATCACCTAACTCTTGCATGATTTGCTTTGTGAAATCCGCTTCACCAACAGATACGCCGCCAGATGAAATTAGTACATCCGCTTTATTAGCGGCCTCAATAAATGCTTGCTTCAAAGAGGCGGGGTCATCACGCACAATGCCGCAGTCAATGATTTCTAAATTCAATCGATTCAGTAAGCCTGTAAGACTATAGCGATTACTGTCGTAAATGCTTCCAGCATCCAATGCTTGATCTAAAGATCGCAGCTCATCTCCGGAAGACAGAATAGCTACTTTCAGTTTTCGTTTTACTTGTAGCGTTGGAATACCCAATGAAGCTGCGAGACCTAAATCGGATGGACGGAGCAAGCGGCCTGTAGCAATAGCGGGTTTACCTTGTTGCAGATCTTCACCGCGTAAGCGTCTGTTCTCACCAAGCTTTAGTTGATCTTGTTTAAATTCAATGGTGAGCTCGTCTTTTGCAGCAGTGAACTCTTGAGGAATTACTGTATCGCAGCCAGCAGGCATCACTGCGCCCGTCATGATCTTCAGGCATTCGCCGGGCCCTACTTTGCCTTCATACGGCTTGCCTGCTAAGGCGGTCCCGACAATACGCAATGAAATAACTGGACTGCTTGTATTGAGGCATATGCCATTAAAAGCAAAGCCGTCCATCGCTGAGTTATCTGAGGACGGAACATCAATTGGCGAGAGCAGGTCTACTGCCAAGATGCGGTCAATGGCTTTGTCTAGAGCTACTGTTTCAATATCAGCCGGATTATTAATGGCCCTGGACTCTTGAATGAGGTCATCTACTAACGCTGCAATTGCTTTGCGCGCATCATCAACATGCAGTGATGAAGTCAAAAGGATTGGCTGATTTGGGGAGTGACTCATGCAGACACTTCTTCTAATGCTTTAAGTTCTTCAGGAGTATTGACGTTGGCAAATACTTGCGGATCATCAAAAATGACTGTGCTACTACGCAACTCTTTAAACCAGCGATCAATTTTCAGATCACCCTTTTGGAGGAATTGATTTAAGGAGTCTTGTAAATTACTACGCATTAAGCAGAAAACCGGTTGTGCCCATACTTTGCCGTCCGCCTCTTTGCTTGAGGCATAAACTAATTGAAAGTCACCGCGCTCCATCTCAGCGATTAATAGTTCAGAAAGATTGCTGGGTAGTAGCGGTGAGTCGCAAGGTGAAGTCATCAGGTAAGAAGTCTTACATGCTTTCAAGCCCACTGAGAATCCAGCCAATGGCCCTGAAAAATCAGGCGTCTCGTCCATGATGACAGAGTAGCCATAAGTTGCATACTTTGTGATGTTGCGATTGGCATTAATCACAATGGTTTGTACCTGGGGCTTGAGTTTTGCAATGGCAGATTCGATTAGTGGTTTGCCGTGAAATGGGATCAGACCCTTATCAATGCCACCCATGCGTTGTGCACGTCCGCCTGCAAGGATTAGCCCAGTAATATCTTTAGTAGAAATCATTAACCACCAATATAAGACATTTCAACCTTGCGATTGCCTGAGGTTAGTTTTGCGGTATTAGAGCCTCTAATCTCAGAATAGTGATCCTCGCGGGCTGCCCAGGTATTCATCACGGCGTTGGCAATTTCTAAATCAGATTTGCCAGAGCGTAACAAGGTTTTGAAATCAAAGCCTTCGTTAGCAAAGAGACAGAGGTACATTTGCCCATCAGTGGAGATGCGTGCTCTAGAGCATTCGTGACAGAAGGTCTGCGTGACACTGGAGATCACGCCAATCTCACCTGATTCATCAACATAGCGCCAACGCTGTGCAACTTCGCCAGCGTAGTTCGCCTCAATAGCTTCCAATGGAAATACTTCTTGAATGCGGGCAATGACTTCTTTAGAAGGAAGGACTTGCTCCATATTCCAGCCATTAGAGCTACCTACATCCATAAATTCAATAAAGCGCAGAATGACTCCGCTGCCTTTAAAGTGTTTGGCCATTGCAACGATCTCATGATCATTAGTTCCTTTTTTAACGACCATATTGACTTTGATGTTCTGAAAGCCTACCTCTTGTGCTGCGGCAATTCCATCAAGTACATCCGCCACTGGAAAATCAACGTCATTCATTTTCTTGAAGATGGCGTCATCTAAGCCATCAAGGCTGACGGTTAATCTCTGTAAGCCAGCCGCTTTCAATGCAGCGGCTTTCTTACGCAAGATACTGCCGTTAGTGGTGAGAGTGAGATCTAATGGCTTGCCATCTAGTGCTGAAATTTTTGCCAGCATCTCAATGAGCACTTCTAAGTTTTTACGAAGCAAGGGCTCACCACCAGTCAGTCGAATTTTTTCAACACCCAGGGTGCTGAAGATGGATGTGAGTCTGGTGATTTCTTCGAAGCTCAGTAATTCTTTGTGAGCAAGATACGGATAGTTTTGATCAAAGACTTCTTTAGGCATGCAATAGGTGCAGCGGAAGTTGCAACGATCAGTAACAGATATGCGTAAATCTCTTAAGGTGCGCCCCCGAGTATCTTTAGTATGACCATGGGGTGTGACAAGCTGCGCGCCAATAGATGGCGTCAGGCCTTTGCCTTCGTCAAGTCGGATGGGGATTACTTTTTCAACCATGTTCGCAATTATGGCTGTGAAACGGGGTTTCTGCCAAACCGCCAAATATCCTTTTGGGATAAATGGCAGTCTGGAGAAAAAGCTTTAGATGGCTTAGACCGTTTTTTCTTGGCCGCCGGTTTCAACTAAAACCATTGGGCCTTCAGGAAGTTGGGCAGCAGGCTTAGGTGTTCTACCTAAGTTATGTGCCATAGGCTCTGCCTGAATCTGACTTTGCGCTTCAGCATGCTTTGACGAGTCTGTGGCGACCCAGATCATGCCAGCAGATTGCACAACACTATGCAATGGAGTTTCTTCAAGCGCCTGGAAAGACACCTTTGGAAGTTCTGGCGCAGGCTTGCTGATGACTTCAGCTGCAGCAGCCATTACTACGGCAACTGGTGCTGTAGTTTGGGCAACTGGAGTTGCGGTAGGCGCAGAGGTAGTATTTTGCGCAGGGCGATTAGATTGACGTGGGGCACGGGGTGCGCGTTCCTGCCTTTCCTGTTTCTGCGCAGCAGGCTTTGCATTACCAAAACTATTGGCAAGGTTTTGAATTGGCATTGATGCAGATGCACCAGCCATTCCCGCTGGAGGGCCTGCAAATGGACTTGCTGACACAGCAGTAGCTGGTGCGTTAGCAGCGTCATTGCCGCCCTCTGCACGCTCACCACGTTGACCACGTCCACGACCACGACGATTGCGTCCACGACCACGACGCTCTTCACCATCTGCGCCTAGAGTGGCTTCACCACCAGGTGCAGCTTCAGTTGCAGGTGTTACTGCGGCTGGATTGGCTTGACGCTCTGGCTTAGGACCATTTTGATTGCCCTGATTGCGGTTACCGTTTCGGTTGTTGCGGTTGCGATTATTGTTACCACCTTCGCTTGGCGTGCCTTCAGCTGCATTTGCTGCAGGACGCTCAGTGCGCTCGCCGCGACGATTGCGACCACGATTGCGATCACCGCCGTTGCCGTTACGACCTTGGTTACGACCACGATTGTTGCTTGGTGCTGGCTTTTCTTCAACGGCTGGAGATGAGCCAAAGAGGCTCTTAATAAATCCAAAGAATCCGCCGGAGCTTTCTGCTTTTACTGTTTCAGTACGAGCAGGGCGTGGTTGGCTAATTGGCGCTGGTTGTGTTGGCGTAATGCCTTTAACTGCTGCCTCAGGACGCACTTTGACATCAGCATCTTTCTTGCTAACGGTTGTGTCTGTCTCGAGTTCACGAGCAGCTTCTTCAGCCATGACATAACTTGCTTTTTGATCGTCAAGACGTGGATCATCATGACGTAAACGCTCTAGTTTGTAATGCGGCGTTTCTAAATGCTTATTTGGAACCATCAAGACGTTCACTTTGAAGCGAGTCTCAATCTTGATTACTTCAGCGCGTTTTTCATTTAAGAGGAACGCAGCCACTTCGACTGGTACCTGAGTATGAATCGCTGCTGTGTTTTCCTTCATCGCTTCTTCTTGGATGATGCGTAGAACTTGCAATGCAGAAGACTCGGTATCGCGGATGTGGCCAGTGCCATTACAACGTGGGCAGGTTACATGGCTACCCTCAGACAATGCTGGACGCAAGCGCTGACGTGACATTTCCATCAAGCCAAACTTGGAGATCTTGCCCATTTGAACGCGGGCGCGGTCATGACGCAGAGCATCGCGCAAGCGATTCTCAACATCCTTCTGAGCCTTGCTTGATTCCATGTCGATAAAGTCAATCACGATCAATCCGCCCAAGTCACGTAAACGTGCTTGACGGGCGATTTCATCGGCAGCTTCTAAGTTGGTGCGCGTCGCAGTCTCTTCAATATCAGAGCCGCGAGTTGCGCGTGCGGAGTTCACGTCTACTGAAACCAAAGCTTCAGTGTGGTCGATCACGATTGCGCCGCCTGATGGCAATGGCACAGTGCGTGAGTACGCAGTTTCAATTTGATGCTCAATTTGGAAACGTGAAAACAAAGGCACATCATCTTGATAGCGCTTTACGCGTGGCAAGTTGTCTGGCATTACAACAGACATAAATGCAGCAGCTTGTTCGTAGATATCATCGGTATCGATGAGAATCTCGCCGATATCCGGCTGGAAGTAATCGCGAATCGCACGAATGACCAAGCTAGATTCAAGGTAGATCAATAGTGGCGCTGAGTTGCCTTTAGCAGCTTCATCAATCGCTTTCCACAATTGCATGAGGTAACTTAAGTCCCACTGCAATTCAGTAGCATCGCGACCGATACCAGCAGTACGAGCAATGATGCTCATACCATCAGCCACTTCTAATTGAGACATGGCTTCACGGAGTTCTTGACGGTCTTCACCTTCAATACGGCGGGATACGCCACCTCCACGTGGGTTGTTTGGCATCAAGACCAAATAACGACCTGCCAAGGAGATAAAGGAGGTGAGGGCTGCACCTTTTTGGCCGCGCTCTTCTTTTTCTACTTGAACAATGATTTCTTGACCTTCGCGCAAGGCATCCTTGATGGAAGCATTGCGAACGTCGATACCTTCTTTAAAGTAACTGCGGGCTACTTCCTTGAATGGCAAGAAGCCATGACGCTCTTCGCCGTAATTGACAAAGCAGGCCTCAAGGGAAGGTTCAATACGGGTAATGACACCTTTGTAGATATTGCCTTTGCGTTGTTCACGGCCGGCAGCTTCAATATCGATATCAATGAGTTTTTGACCATCAACGATGGCAACTCGCAACTCTTCTTGTTGAGTTGCATTAAACAACATGCGTTTCATAACACTCTCCTATGGGGGAGGGTGACCTTGCGCGCTGCGTTAGGGGACAAGTTAAATACCACTTAGGACTGAGCCTAAGGCGGTTTATGAGTGTGGATCATGCAAATCTAAGCACTTTTTGCTTAGTTCACCCAGTTAACGGTTGGTTAAATCGGTGCCACACTTGACGATCGCCGCAGAGACCTCCTTTAGGTCATCAATGCAGGCGCGCGCCTGAAAACTGTCTTCTAATCGCGGGTCGCGGCATACGGCACACCAACCCTGCGCCTCATTGCAACGGGGGAGGGGCAACCCCGGGAGTCTTTTAAAGGGCGACTCCAAGCTCCACGATTCAAACCTGACTTCAGGTTGGTCTCGGGCCAATGAATTGGCTAGAGCGTTGATTATACGGCACAAGTTGCGTGACAATGGGGTATTGTTGAGTCCCTTGTCGTCCCCTGCCGGGGTCACAAGAGAGATAAATCATGAAATCTGAACCTATTTCCAAGCCTTCCAAGGTAAAAACGTCCGCTCCCGCAGCAGTCCACCTCCAGACAATTGGTCCGGAAGAGGCTGGCCAGCGCTTGGATAACTATTTACTACGTTGGGCCAAAGGGGTCCCAAAAAGCCACGTTTACCGAATTATTCGATCTGGCGAGGTCCGGGTTAATAAAAAACGGGCTGAACCGACAACCCGACTGGTTGAGGGTGATGTGGTGCGCCTCCCCCCTGTTCGCATTGCCGAACCTGCTCAAATGGCTGCTGTTAACTCCGCCCAAACCAAGTCTCGGGCGCATAGTTACTCAGACAAAATGCCAATTCTGTTTGAAGATGAAGCACTCTTAATAGTGAACAAGCCAGCAGGTTTGGCTGTGCATGGTGGTTCTGGTATTGCACTTGGGGTAATCGAAACTTTGCGTATTACTCGCCCCGAACTCAAATTTTTGGAATTGGTACATCGCTTAGATCGAGATACCTCAGGCGTTTTGCTTTTGGCTAAAAAACGAAGCGCCTTGGTTGAGTTGCATCGCCAAATTCGTGAAGGTCAAACAGATAAGCGCTATTACTTGCTTGCACATGGTGAAATTGTTCAGGGCGCGCAAACTATGCAGCTTAAATACCCGCTACATAAATATCTTCTTCCGAATGGCGAACGCCGTGTGAAAGTTGACCCAGATGGGTTACCGAGTCATACCGCATTAAGGGTGACTAAAACGCTCAAGCGTGAAGATGCCACTATTACCTTGGCTGAGGCGCAACTCAAAACGGGGCGCACCCACCAGATTCGAGTGCATTTATTAAAGTTGGGCCACGCGATTTTGGGTGACGATAAGTATGGCTTTGAAGATTTAGATAAAACGATTAAATCTAAGCGCCTTTATTTACATGCCCATCTAGCTGGATTTACACATCCTCGTACTGGCGAAAAGATGCGCATTGAATCACCATTGCCCCCAGAATTTACCGCCATGATGAAAACCTTTGAGCAGTAAAAATAAAAATGCCTCAAACAAATAAATTGAATCGACCGTATGACCTGATTGTTTGGGATTGGGACGGAACTATTATGGATTCCACGCCAACGATCGTGCATTGCATTCAGCAGGCCTGTCGTGATCTAGGCTTTAAGGCGCCAGACGATACCCTGGCAAGTTCAGTGATCGGCTTGGGAATTCAGGACTCATTGAGAAGAGCGGTGCCTTGGATTGAGCCGGCTCATTTTCCAAAGCTAACTGAACGTTTTCGATATCACTATTTAGCAAAAGATCACGAGCTCGATTTGTTTGTTGGCATTCGTGAGCTTTTAGAAGAATTGCATGCTCAGCAATATTTATTAGGCGTCGCTACTGGTAAATCACGAGTAGGCTTAGATCGCTCACTCAAGCATCATCAGATTGGTCACCTCTTCCACGAGACCCGTACAGCTGATGAGTCATTCTCCAAGCCCCATCCAGGAATGCTGTTGGAGTTATCGGACGTTACTCAGGTTCCTACACGCCGTATGCTCATGATTGGCGATACCACGCATGACTTGGACATGGCTGCTAATGCTGGTGTAGATGCTGTAGCTGTTACTTATGGCGCCCATCCCCCAAGCGCTCTGAAAGAATCGCCATCATTGGCGCATGTTGATGATGTTGCGCAGCTCTCGCAATGGCTTAAAAATAAACTGCAACACTAAGGAAGTAAAAAGATGGAAAACAATCCAAACCCAAATTGGGAGCGTCAAGCTCTAGAGCATCTCTTATTAGAAAATTTAAAAGAGACTCGTAAGGCACGTCGTTGGAAAGCGGTATTACGAGTGCTGACTTTGTTGGTGATCGTAGGCGCCCTGCTAGCAATATTTGATTTTCATCTTCCGGGCAAAGGTATGGGAGTTGAAAAACATACTGCGCTAGTCACTCTTGAAGGTGAGATCTCTTCTAGTTCATTGGCCAATGCGATGGATGTGAATTCATCCTTATTGGCAGCATTTGAAAATGAAAGTAGTGCCGGTGTTGTATTGCGCATCAACAGCCCAGGTGGCTCCCCTGTACAAGCGGGGATGATTAATGATGAGATTCATCGCTTACGCAAGCTCTACCCCAAAAAACCATTTTATGTAGTGGTAGAAGATATCTGCGCATCTGGCGGCTACTACGTTGCTGTGGCAGCAGATCAAATCTTGGTAGATAAGGCAAGCTTGGTGGGTTCCATTGGTGTGATCATGGAAGGCTTTGGTTTTACAGGCTTGATGGATAAATTAGGTGTAACTCGCCGTATGATCACTTCCGGCTCCAATAAAGGCATGCTGGACCCATTTAGCAAAGAAGATCCTAAGCAAGTGGAGATGGTGAGAACCATGATTGATGAGATTCATCAACAATTTATTGCGGTAGTTAAGGAAGGTCGAGGTGATCGATTAAAAGATGTTCCGGATTTATTTTCTGGACGCATTTGGAATGGCGAGCAAGCGGTGAAGATTGGCTTAGCTGATGGATATGGCACGGTGGATACAGTAGCACGCGATATCTTTAAAGCCCCGGATATTCTTGATTACACCTTGAAAGAAAATTTTGCTGAACGTGTTGCTAAACGCTTTGGTGCAGAAGCTGGAGCTGCTGCTGGCAAGGCTTTAGTTAAGGCGCCTGATCTTAAATAAACTAAGCAAAAAAACGTAACCTAAAACTAAAGCATTAAAGACTTAGGCCAATAGTAGAAATACTGTTGGCCTATTTTGTAATGAGGCGCAAGCAGCTTCATTGGGGTAGCGCTTACGCCATTCTGCAACCGACAACGTGGCAATCATTTCTGATGGGAGGCTCAAATCTACGCCAAGACATAGCAAGCTCTGAGGTGCTAAAGAGTTCATGCAAGCCATCAGCATTGCGGTATTGCGATAGGGCGTCTCAATCCAAATTTGGGTTTGCTGCAATTTACGAGACTCAGCTTCCAGCTGCTTGAGTTTTGCTGTGCGCTCATGAGTATCGTGAGGTAGGTAGCCTTGAAATGCAAAGCGCTGGCCATTGAGCCCACTAGCCATGAGCCCTAGCAAAATTGAGCTTGGCCCAACCAATGGCTTTACTTGTGCGCCTAACTTATGAGCTGCTAGAACCAACTCTGCGCCTGGATCAGCCACGCCAGGTACTCCTGCTTCTGACATGAGGCCCATATCGTTTCCGGCAAGCAGAGGTTTTAGTAAGTCAGCAGGTTTTACTGAATCACCATACTTCGCATTACGCGCTGCACCGCGCCATTCGCTCATCTGCATTTCTTGAATAGTGCAGACTACTGGTGAAACAGAATCAATTGCTTTTAATAGGGCGCGTGCTGTTTTAGCGTCTTCCACAATCCAATGTTTGAGCTTGGCTGATTGTGTAATTGTTTCCGCAGGAAGCACCCAGGGCAGTTGTTCAGCACGGCCATCATCACCTAAGGTATTGGGAACTAGATATAGAGTGCCGAGTTTGCTCATAAATAAACTTCTTTGTTTTTTAATTACTTAGTATTTGATGGGATTACAAAGCCAGCGTCTCGTAGTAAACCTGTTAATGCAATGAGAGGTAGACCAATGAGTGCAGTAGGATCATCGCTCTGAATGGATTCCAGCAGGCTAATACCAAGGCCTTCAGACTTGGCGCTACCAGCACAATCATATGGTTCTTCCGCGAGTAAGTAGGACTCTAAGACGCTATCTGGAAGTTTGCGAAAGGTGACTTTGGTAGGAACGCATAAAGTAGTTTGGGTATCACCCTTCATTAAGCAAAAAGCTGTTTGAAAAATGACTGTTTGACCGCGCATGAGTTGTAATTGCGCTAGCGCTCTTTCGAAATTACCTGGCTTACCAATTGCTGCGCCACAAAGATCTGCAACTTGATCAGATCCAATCACCCAAGCATCGGGATGTTCATTTGCAACCGCAGCTGCCTTTGCGTGCGCGAGACGCATTGCTAAATCGAGAGTGCTCTCACCAGTGAGGGGTGTTTCATCTACCTTTGGTGAAATGACTTCAAAAGGAATCCGCAGGCGCTCTAAAAGTTCGCGGCGGTATTTGGAGGTAGACCCCAGAATTAAAGGTGGGTTTTGGAAACTACTCATCGTGTTCTGTGCTTTCTAGTGCCGCTTCATTTAGACTGATGCTATGAATCGTAATCAAGTTTTACCTCAAGTCGAACTATCTTCTGAGCCTAGTGCCTTAAAGAGGATAGATTTTTGTGCCCCTCAATCTTATAAGGGTGCTGGTTTTTTAAGCATCCCAGATCTGCCAAGAGTGGCTGAGGAGGCTTCAATTATCAATCCGGGTGACGGGTTTGACTGGTCGGTTCAAACACATTTTGAAGATTCACCTGGCAGTGAGCCGCGTCAAATCCTCGTATTGGACCTAAAAGGCCGTCTGCACCTAGTTTGCCAGCGCTGTTTACAGGATTGCGCGGTGGATTTGGAAGAAAAGCGGCGTTTTGTCCTTGTGGCCACTGACGAAGAGGCTGACGCCTATCCCTTGGAGGATGAAGAGCAAGAGCCTTTGGTCATTAGCCAGCATTTCAACCTCCTGGAAACCATTGAGGACGAGATTTTGCTGTCTTTACCCTTGATTCCTAAGCATCCAGAAGGCTTTTGTGAGCCTCATGCCTCTACTTTCGGGGGTGAGGGGGATGAAACGGCCGAAAATGAGCGGGAAAACCCCTTTAACATATTGAAAAATATGAGGAAAAACTGAAATCAGGAGTTTGATTTCAGTTGTTGTTTTGCGTGCCTTTTGTCAATAAATCAAGCATTTAGGCGCTTTTCCATGCTAGAATGTCGCCTTGCTTAGGAGTTCAATATGGCCGTTCAACAAAACAAAAAATCACCTTCCAAACGTGGCATGCATCGTGCGCACGACTTTTTGACCGCACCTGCTACGGCTGTTGAAGCCACAACTGGTGAGGCTCATTTGCGCCACCACATTTCACCTAACGGCTACTATCGTGGTCGTAAAGTTGTTAAAACTAAAAACGACTAATTTTTTAGTCTAAACAGATAGAAGCGGCTCCAGTAAAAGCCGCTTTTTTCTTGGATAAATCACTTGCAGCAATCAATGAGTTTATGAGCGTTACTCTAGCTATTGATGCCATGGGCGGAGATCATGGAGTCGTCGTGACGGTTCCAGCTGCCTGCGATTTTTTAGAAAAACATGCTGATGTGAAGATCGCCCTTGTCGGCGATCCCGATTTAATCAAGCAAGTCTTGAGTAAATCTTCTAAAGCTCCCATGGAGCGCATTCAAATTATTCCCGCTAGTGAAGTGGTCTTGATGGATGATCCCATTGAGGTAGCTTTGCGTCGCAAAAAAGATTCTTCAATGCGTGTTGCCATTGAGCAAGTAAAAGAGGGTGCGGCAGACGCAGTTATCTCTTCTGGTAACACTGGTGCACTCATGGCGATCTCTCGCTATATCCTTAAAACCCTTGAAGGTGTTGATCGTCCGGCGATTGCTACAGCTATCCCCAATGAATTAGGACGCGGCACAACGATGCTGGATTTGGGTGCGAACGCTGATTGTGAGCCAATGCACTTGGTTCAGTTTGCTCAAATGGCCAACGTGATGGTTCAAGTAGTTGATGGTAAGCAAAATCCTTCGATTGGCCTTCTCAACATTGGCGAGGAAGTCATTAAGGGGAACGAAGTTGTGAAGCAAACCAGCGAGTTGCTACGTGAAACTTCCTTAAACTTTTATGGCAACGTAGAAGGTAATGACATCTTTAAAGGCACAACAGATATTGTTGTGTGCGATGGTTTTGTGGGTAACGTTGTTTTAAAGGCTAGCGAAGGCTTGGCAAAAATGATGAGCGGCATGATTCGAGAAGAATTCAATCGCTCATGGTTAACTAAGTTAATGGCGATCTGTGCAATGGTGCCATTACTCAGGGTGCGTAAGCGCGTTGATCATCGTCGTTATAACGGTGCAGTATTGTTGGGTTTACGTGGTTGCGTCATTAAGAGCCATGGCTCTGCTGACCGCTTTGCGTTTGGTTTTGCTTTGGATCGCGCCTATGAGGCGGCCAAGAATCGCATGGTAGAGCGCATTGCTGCAGCCTTTGTGGTGGAGACAAAAGAATGAGTATCTTTGCAAGAGTAGCTGGCACTGGAAGTTATCTTCCTGAACTGCGTTTAACTAATCAAGATTTAGTAGAGCGCCTCGCTAAGTCAGGCCTAGAGACTAGCGACGAATGGATTAAAACGCGCAGCGGTATTTCCGCGCGTCACTTTGCGGCTGAGAATGAGCTCACAAGCGATTTGGCTGTAAAGGCTGCAGAGGCTGCACTCACTAGCGCTGGGATTACCTCTGAAGATTTAGATCTCATTATTTTGGCTACTTCTACACCTGATCATTTGGGTGGATTTCCAAGCACGGCTTGTGTAGTGCAAGATAAATTAGGTGCGCATACATCTTGCGCGGCTTTCGATGTACAGGCAGTTTGTGCCGGCTTTACTTACGCACTCGCTATTGCAGATGCTTTTATCCGCTCTGGCACATACAAAAAAGTACTGGTGATTGGTGCTGAAACCTTCTCACGTATTCTGAATTTTCAAGACCGTGGCACTTGTGTTTTGTTCGGCGACGGCGCTGGAGCAGTTGTACTTGAAGCCTCAAAAGAGGCCGGCATCCTATCTACAGCATTACATGCTGATGGTAGTCAACGCGATATCTTGTGTGTGCCTGGGCGTGCTGGTAATGGCGAAGTCCATGGCTCACCATTTATGACTATGGATGGTCAAGCAGTATTTAAATTGGCGGTTAAAGTTCTCGAGCAGGTAGCTCATGAGGCGCTTGATAAAGCCAATCTCAAAGCAGAGCAGATCGACTGGTTAGTTCCTCATCAAGCTAATATTCGCATCATGGAGGGCACTGCCAAGAAGATGGGCATGTCAATGGATAAGGTCATTGTGACTGTGCATGAGCATGGCAATACATCTGCAGCCTCTATTCCATTGGCCTTAGATTCTGGCGTGCGCTCTGGACAGATTAAGCGTGGTCAACATCTCTTATTAGAGGGTGTTGGTGGCGGCTTTGCTTGGGGTGCGGTAGCTCTCAAGTATTAAAAATTTTTCCTTCATTAATTTAATTATTTAGCGAATTATTCTCATGACATTTGCATTCGTATTCCCAGGTCAAGGTTCTCAATCTGTTGGCATGCTCAATTCCATTGCCGAGCGCCCAGAAGTGCGTACAACATTGCAAGAGGCGTCTGATGCCTTGGGTGAAGATGTCACAAAACTGATTGCCGAAGGCCCTGCTGAAGCATTGTCTTTAACAACCAATACTCAGCCTGTAATGCTGACTGCTGGCGTGGCGTTTTATCGCGCCTGGTTGGCTGCTGGTGGTACTGCTCCTAAAGTGATGGCGGGCCATAGTCTTGGCGAGTACTCTGCCTTGGTTGCTGCAGGCGTGATTTCATTTAAAGATGCTGTACCTTTGGTGCGTTTTCGTGCTGAAGCAATGCAAAGTGCCGTCCCGGTTGGTACTGGCGGTATGGCTGCTATTTTGGGCTTAGATGATGCAACCGTGATTAAAGTTTGCGCTGAAGCAAGTGCTGCTTCTGGAGGTGTGGTTGAAGCGGTCAATTTCAATGCGCCAGGACAAGTGGTGATTGCAGGTGCAAGCGATGCTGTTACTAAAGCGTGTGAGCTACTAAAAGCTGCAGGCGCTAAGCGTGCTTTGCCATTGCCAGTGTCAGCACCATTTCATTCTTCCTTATTGCAACCTGCTTCTGAAAAGCTACAAGGTTACTTGGCAAATATCGAATTTAAAGCGCCGACTATTCCGGTGATTAATAACGTCGATGTCGCCATCTTGAATGATCCGATTGCCATTAAGGATGCTTTAGTGCGGCAGGCCGCCAAGCCTGTGCGTTGGCAGGAAACGATTCAGGCGATGGCTGGGCAAGGTATTACTCAGGTTGTAGAGTGCGGGCCAGGCAAAGTATTGGCAGGCTTGACTAAACGGATTAATGATCAGGTCACTGGTGTGCCAGTGTTTGATGAAGCTAGCTTGACTGAAGTTCTCGCAAGCCTTAAATAAAATCCAGATTACAGAAATAAATAAGACAGCGGAAGATAAATATGAATCTCGACTTAAGCGGACAAATTGCCCTCGTAACAGGTGCCTCACGTGGCATTGGCCAAGCGATTGCAGATGAGCTGGTAAAGTGCGGCGCCAAGGTAATCGGTACTGCCACATCTGAGAGTGGAGCTCAGGCTATTGATGAGCGTTTAAAAACTTCGGGCGGTGCAGGGAAGGTATTGAATGTCACCTTACCAAATGCTTGCGAAGAAATGATTGATTTGATCGTCAAAGAATATGGTGGCATCAATATCTTGGTAAATAATGCCGGCATCACTCGTGATAACTTGGCAATGCGTATGAAGTCAGAAGAGTGGACTGATGTGATCGATACCAACTTAAGTTCAGTTTTCCGTCTTTCTCAAGCTGTATTGCGTCCAATGATGAAGGCGCGTGCCGGACGCATTATTAACATTACCTCCATCGTTGGTCATATGGGCAATGCAGGCCAGGCAAATTATGCTGCCGCAAAAGCGGGTGTTTCTGGGATGACTCGTGCTCTAGCCCGGGAAATCGGAAGCCGAAACATCACCGTGAATTGCGTGGCGCCTGGCTTTATCGATACTGATATGACCCGTGCTTTGAGCGAAGAGCAGCAAAATGCCCTAAAAGTGAACATTCCTTTGGCTCGATTGGGCAGCCCAGAGGATGTGGCTCAGGCAGTGGCGTTTTTAGCCTCTCCAGCTGCTGGGTACATTACGGGTAATACCCTACACGTCAATGGCGGACTATATTTAGCCTAACGGCAAAGCGAGGATTTGGTCATTTTTAGGCGAATTTGCTAATTCGGTCCGCCAAACTGATAAAATCCTTTTCATCGTTTTTTACAACCCCTGGGGAAATTAATGGACAACATCGAACAACGCGTTAAGAAAATCGTCGCTGAGCAATTAGGCGTCGCAGAAGGAGATATCAAGAATGAATCTTCTTTCGTGAACGACTTGGGCGCTGACTCTCTTGACACTGTTGAGCTGGTTATGGCTTTGGAAGATGAATTCGGTATCGAAATTCCTGATGAGGAAGCTGAAAAGATCACTACAGTTCAGCTCGCGATCGACTTCGCTAAATCAAAAGCTCAGGGTTAATTCCCTAGCCTAGGTATTACTGTGTCAGCATCAAATGGCCGACGCCGGGTAGTAGTTACCGGCCTTGGTCTCATCTCACCTGTTGGTAATTCAGTTGATGTAGCTTGGTCTAATTTGCTCGCGGGCAAATCAGGCATCGCTACCATCACTAAGTTTGACCATACTCCGCTAAGCGTTCATTTCGCTGGAGAGGTGAAAGATTTCAATGTCGAAGAATATGTTTCTGCCAAAGAGGCGCGCCATATGGATACCTTTATCCATTACGGTATCGCTGCTGGTACGCAAGCACTACGCGACAGTGGTTTAGAGATCACCGAACAAAACGCCGAGCGTGTTGGCGTCATGGTTGGCTCCGGTATCGGCGGCCTGCCAATGATTGAAGAAACAGGCGCTGAGCTTTTAGCTCGTGGCCCGCGTCGTATCTCACCATTCTTTGTTCCAGGTTCAATCATTAATATGATTTCTGGGCATCTGAGTATTTTGTTTGGCCTTAAGGGTCCAAACGTTGCTGCGGTGACTGCCTGTACAACTGGTTTGCACAGCATTGGTTTGGCTGCGCGTTTAATTCAGTATGGCGATGCTGATGTCATGGTTGCCGGTGGTGCTGAATCAACTATCTCTGCTTTGGGTGTTGGCGGTTTTGCCTCTGCAAGAGCGCTGTCTACACGCAATGATGATCCCGCAACTGCATCACGCCCTTGGGATAAAGACCGCGATGGTTTTGTTCTCGGTGAAGGTGCTGGCGTTGTGGTACTAGAAGAATACGAACATGCAAAAGCTCGTGGTGCAAAAATCTATTGCGAACTATTAGGCTTTGGCATGAGTGGTGATGCTTATCACATGACTGCTCCCAATATGGATGGCCCACGTCGTTGCATGGTCAATGCGATGCGCGATGCCAAACTGAATCCAGATCAGATTCAATACCTGAATGCTCATGGTACTTCTACGCCACTAGGTGATAAGAATGAAACTGAAGCAATCAAAGCTGCTTTAGGCGATCACGCTAAAAAGGCTTTAATTAACTCTACCAAGTCGATGACTGGCCACCTTTTGGGCGGTGCAGGTGGCTTAGAGTCTGTATTTACTATTTTGGCGCTTCATCATCAGAAATCGCCGCCTACCATCAATATCTTCAATCAAGATCCAGAGTGCGACTTGGACTACTGCGCCAATACCGCTAGGGATGTGAAGATCGACCATGCAGTCAAAAACAATTTTGGCTTTGGGGGTACTAACGGTACCTTGATTTTTGGCAAACTGACCTAATATTCTTAGTATCTTCATTGTTGGTCTTTACCAAGTAGGTCTATAGCATTATGAAAAAGTACTTAATTGCGCTCATGGCTATCTTTAGCTTTGGGCAAGTTGCATTTATTCCATCAGCCTCTGCGCAAAATCCACGGGTAACGATTCCTGATTTTGCTGATTTGGTTGAGCGTGCGAGCCCAGCGGTTGTGAATATTCGCACGACTGAAAAGGTTGTCCAACAGCAGGCTCAAGGCGGCATTCCTGGGATACCCGAGGATCAAGCTGAATTCTTCCGCCGTTTCTTTGGCGTGCCTATTCCTGGAATTCCAAATAGTCCTAAGCAAGCGCAACCGAACTCCGGTAAGCCGCAAGAAGCGGATCGTGGTGTGGGCTCTGGTTTCATTATTGAATCTAACGGCTTAATTTTGACAAACGCTCACGTAGTCGAGGGTGCAACCACTATTTATGTCACCTTAACTGACAAGCGTGAATTCAAAGCAAAGTTACTTGGTATGGATAAACGTACCGATGTTGCTGTTGTCAAAATTGAAGCACGCGATTTGCCTAAGCTGCCTTTAGGCGACTCTTCAAGAGTGCGTGTGGGTGAATGGGTTTTAGCTATTGGTTCCCCGTTTGGCCTTGAGAATACGGTCACCGCAGGGATTGTGTCTGCGAAGAGTCGTGATACTGGTGACTACTTACCATTTATTCAAACAGACGTTGCAGTGAACCCAGGAAATTCTGGCGGCCCATTGTTAAATACTGCTGGCCAAGTGATTGGTATCAACTCGCAAATCTTCAGTCGCTCCGGCGGTTATATGGGAATCTCTTTTGCGATTCCGATTGATGAAGCAATGCGTGTTGCAGATCAATTGCGTACGAACGGAAAGATGACGCGTGGTCGTATCGGTGTAGCTTTAGGTGAGATGACTAAAGATGTTGCTGAGAGTCTTGGCTTAGGCAAGCCTCGTGGCGCATATGTTCGTAACGTTGAGCCAGGTGGCCCAGCTGCTGCTGGCGGAATTGAATCCGGCGATGTGATTCTGAGTTTCAACGGGCGTGAAATTGCTAGATCAACTGATTTACCGAGAGTGGTGGGTGAAATTAAACCGGGCACTTCAGTGCCGTTGCAAGTTTGGCGTAAAGGAGGCACTCGTGATTTAACGGTTACCGTAGCCGATGCTGAATCGAACCAAGCTGCCAATAAGAAATCGGATGCTCCAGCTGCGACTGGCAATAGTATGAATGCCCTTGGAGTGGCTGTGGGAGAGCTTTCAGATGCCAAAAAGAAGGATTTGAATATCAAAGGCGGGGTTGAGGTTACTGGATTAGGGGATGGCCCCTTGGCTAGAGCCGGAATTCGGCCGGGCGACGTCATTATTCGGGTTGCAGATGCTGATATTACTGGCGTCAAGCAGTTTGAGTCCTTGGTCAAAGGCCTAGATTCCAATAAGGCTGTGCCGGTCTTTATACGCCGCGCTGATAGCACCTTGGTAGTCCCTGTAAGGCCAAAATAACCCTATTTTGAGCTTAAAAATGAGGTTCGGCGCCTTTTGGGCGCCACCCATTACAATCACTTTAAGACACCTTTTTGCAGCGCATCATTGTGGTGCGTTCTGACAAGGCGTTTTTTGAATGACCTATTAAGACGCTATGGATTTAATCCGCAATTTTTCTATCATCGCCCATATTGATCACGGCAAATCGACGCTTGCTGATCGTATTATTCAACTCTGTGGCGGCCTTTCTGATCGCGAAATGGAAGCTCAGGTGCTCGACTCAATGGATATTGAGCGTGAGCGTGGCATCACCATTAAGGCCCAAACGGCTGCTTTAAATTACAAAGCCAAAGATGGCAAGATCTACAACATCAATTTGATCGATACCCCGGGACACGTTGACTTCTCTTATGAGGTTAGCCGCTCTTTATCAGCGTGTGAGGGTGCTTTATTGGTGGTTGATGCTAGCCAAGGTGTTGAGGCGCAAACAGTGGCTAACTGTTACATGGCTCTGGAGTTGGGTGTCGAGGTGGTGCCAGTACTGAATAAGATCGACTTACCTCAGGCTGATCCTGACCGCGCTAAAAAAGAAATTGAAGACGTCATTGGTATTGATGCATCAGAAGCGGTCACCTGCTCAGCTAAGACAGGCATGGGCGTTGAGGATGTGATCGAAGAAATGATTGCTAGAGTACCTCCGCCAACGGGTAACGCAGCAGATCCCTTGCAAGCCTTAATTATCGACTCTTGGTTTGATAACTACGTTGGTGTTGTTATGTTGGTGCGCGTTGTGAACGGCACTCTGAAACCAAAAGAAAAAATTACCTTAATGGCTAACGGTTCTAGTCATTTAGTTGAGCATGTTGGTGTATTTAGTCCGAAGTCAGTAGATCGTCCAGAGTTATCTGCTGGTCAAGTTGGTTTTGTGATTGCTGGTATTAAGGAATTAAAAGCTGCCAAGGTTGGTGACACCGTTACCCATTCACCGGGACAGCAAGGTCGAGTTCCTGCAGCTGCGCCACTTCCTGGTTTTAAAGAGGTTAAGCCACAAGTATTCGCTGGCTTATATCCTGTTGAATCCAGTGAATACGATCAGTTGCGCGAATCTTTAGAAAAGTTACAACTGAATGATGCTTCGCTCTTGTATGAGCCAGAGGTATCACAAGCTCTTGGATTTGGTTTCCGCTGCGGCTTCTTGGGTTTATTGCACATGGAGATTGTGCAAGAGCGCTTAGAGCGTCAATACGGCATGAATCTCATCACTACTGCTCCAACGGTGGTGTATCAAGTCGAGCAGTCCGATGGAACTATTGTGCTGGTTGATAACCCATCAAAGATGCCTGAGGCTAGCAAGATCAATACGATTCTTGAGCCTATCGTGACAGTCAATTTGTATATGCCTCAAGAGTATGTGGGCGCAATTATTACCTTGTGCGTTGGTAAGCGCGGCATTCAGATGGATATGAATTATCTCGGTCGACAGGTAAAGCTCACTTATGAGTTACCGATGGCTGAGATCGTTTTGGATTTCTTTGACAAGATGAAGTCCATTTCACGTGGGTATGCCTCGATGGACTATGAGTTCAAAGAATATCGTCCAGCAGATGTAGTGAAGGTCGACATTCTCATTAATAGTGAGCGGGTTGATGCACTTTCAGTGATTGTTCATCGCAGTAATAGTCAACATCGTGGTCGCGAAGTTGTAGCGAAGATGCGCGGCATTATTCCCCGTCAAATGTTTGATGTAGCAATTCAGGCGGCTATTGGTAGCAATATTGTTGCCCGTGAAAACGTGAAGGCATTGCGTAAAAACGTTTTGGCTAAGTGTTATGGTGGCGATATCTCACGTAAGCGTAAGCTTCTAGAGAAGCAAAAAGAGGGTAAGAAGCGCATGAAGCAGGTGGGTAACGTAGAGATCCCACAAGAAGCCTTCTTGGCTATTTTGCAGGTGGAAGATTAATGAACTTTGCTTTAATTCTTTTTATCCTCGTAGTCATTTCTGGCATCGCTTGGGTTGCCGATAAGCTGCACTTTGCACCGCAAAGACGTTTAGTGGGCAATGATCGTATGCCCTTATGGCTTGAGTACACGGCAGGATTTTTCCCTGTTATTTGTGCAGTTTTCATATTGCGCTCTTTCATTGCCGAGCCATTTAAGATTCCTTCTGGTTCGATGATTCCGACATTGCAAATTGGCGACTTTATCTTGGTCAATAAATTTACCTATGGAATTCGTTTGCCGGTATTGAATCAAAAAGTAGTGGATTTGGGTGCTCCAAAACGAGGTGATGTGGTGGTCTTTCGCTACCCACGTGATGAATCAGTCGATTACATCAAGCGTGTAGTGGCTTTGCCAGGCGATGAAATCACTTATGAAAATAAGCGACTCACAATTAATGGTCAGCCCTTGCAATACAGCGGTGGCGAGTCCTATCTTGATCCCGAGAATATGCGTTATGCCAAGCGTTTCACAGAAACCTTCCCAGCAGACTTAGGGGGCAATCGCCATGAGATCCTCAATGATCCAGATCGTCCAGCTAAAGTGTTTCCAACCGAGCGCTTCCCTGGCTCTGAATTTTGTCGCTATCAACAGTCCGGCATGACATGCAAGGTGCCTGCGGGACATTACTTCGCTATGGGCGATAACCGCGACAACAGTGCAGACTCCCGTTATTGGGGTTTTGTGCCAGATAAAAACATTGTCGGTAAGGCATTCTTCGTTTGGCTTAACCTTGGTAACCTTGGCCGTATAGGCGGATTCGAGTAATCATCATGAATGCGCGCGCCGTTATCGAAACCGGACCACTGCAAGAGCGCCTCGGCTATACATTTAAGAAGCCTGAGTTACTAAATCAAGCTTTAACTCATCGCAGTCATAGCAAAAAGAATAATGAGCGCCTAGAGTTTTTGGGCGACTCTATTCTCAATTGCGTTGTCGCTGAAATGCTCTACGAGCGCTACTCCGATTTGGATGAAGGTGATTTATCTCGCGTGCGTGCGAATTTAGTAAAGCAGCAAGCCTTATATGAAATTGCTCAAACCCTTTCTTTGTCAGATTACTTGCGCTTAGGCGAGGGTGAATTGAAGAGCGGTGGATTTCGTCGCCCTTCAATCTTGGCAGATACTTTAGAAGCCGTCACTGGCGCCATCTTTATGGATGGTGGATTTGAAGCGGCTAAGACAAGCTTACGTAAGCTGTACTCCATCATTTTGGAGCATGTTGATCCCAAAACCTTAGGTAAAGACGATAAAACGCTTTTGCAAGAGTGTTTACAAAGCTATCAACTGCCTTTGCCCGCCTATAACGTCACTGGCACTACTGGCGCAGCGCATAACCAACAATTTGAAGTGGAGTGCTTAATCCCTAGCCATAAGGTGGCGGTAAAGGGTGAGGGTGCTTCACGCCGTGCTGCCGAGCAAGCGGCTGCAAAGTTGGCCTTGATAGCCATGCTCAAAGCTTTGCCACAAGAATCTCGTAAACCCAAGAAGACTCGGTCGGCGAAAAAGAAAGCAGCAAAAAAAGAAGTAACCGAAGAGCAGTTCAATCTTAAGCTGAAGGGCTAATCGTGTTTAGATGCGGCACCATCGCCATTGTTGGGCGTCCTAATATGGGTAAATCAACGCTGTTAAATGCGTTGGTTGGCCAAAAGATCAGCATTACTTCTCGTAAAGCACAAACTACGCGCCATCGTATTCTGGGAATCCAGAATCGCGAAGAAGCTCAGTTCATATTTATCGATACACCTGGTTTTCAGACGCGTTTAATGAATACGCTGAACAAAGCGCTCAACCGTACCGTTACCACTGCGTTGCAGGATGTGAATGTCGCTTGCTTTGTGATTGAGGCGGGTTATTTTGGTGAAGATGACAAGAAGGTATTGAAGTTGTTGCCAGATGATCTACCGGTTGTGCTGGTGCTGAATAAGTTGGACTTATTCAATAGCCGCTTTCAGACACCATCAGAGCGTGATCAGGCCTTACTAAACTTTATTAAAGATATGGCTCGCCCTTGGTGTGAATTAGGCGGTCATGAAGATCAGAAGTGCGAGTTTGCAGAAATTGTTCCGATGAGTGCGAAGAGCCCGGGGGATATTGAAAGATTGCTAGACGTGCTTGAGGGTTACCTGCCTGAGGCACCAGCTGTATACGACGGCGACACTATCACCGATCGCAGCGAGCGTTTCTTGGCTGCCGAGATTTTGCGTGAAAAAGTTTTCCGCTTCACTGGCGAAGAGTTGCCCTACACCAGTACGGTAGTAATTGATCAGTTCAAGATGGATGGCAAGATGCGTCGTATTGCTGCAACTATCCTGGTTGATCGCGATAGTCATAAGGCGATGATCATTGGTCAAAAAGGCGAACGTCTGAAAAAGATCTCAACAGATGCTCGCATTGATATGGAAAAGCTCTTTGATGGCAAAGTCTTTTTAGAGACTTGGGTAAAGGTCAAGCGTGGTTGGGCTGATGATCGTGCCGAATTACGGGCGCAAGGGCTGGAATAAATTCAATGGCCTCGATTCGAGTTGCTGACGAACCTGCTTTTGTATTACACAGCATTCCCTATAAAGAGACTAGCTTAATTCTGGATGTATTTACTCGGCAATATGGCCGTATGGCTTTAATTGCCAAGGGCGCTAAACGTCCACATTCCACATTGCGTCCCGTTTTGCAGCGTTTTCAGCCATTACTGGTTTCTTGGAGCGGCAAGTCTGAGTTACGTACCTTAACCAAGTCAGAGTGGGTGGGTGGCATGCCCTCTTTAGTTGGCGATGCCCTGCTTTGTGGTTTCTATTTAAATGAATTACTCGTCAAGTTTTTAGCGCGTGAAGATGATTACGAAAAGCTTTACGACCGCTACGCAGAAACGATTAATGCTTTATCTAATTTGGAGTTTGAATCTAAGGGGCTTGAAGAAATTCTGCGTCCATTCGAATTATCGCTCTTACAAGAGACGGGCTATGCGGCAGCCTTGGATCGTTGCGTTGAGACTAATGAAATTCCACTGGCGCACGAGCAATATGTTTATCAACCGGAGCGTGGTGTACGCCCAGTGCAAGTGGATGACCCTGGGCATTGGCCTGTTCTTACTGGAAAATCGTTGTTAGCGATTGCAGTTAGTGATTTTTCGGATCCCGAGACGCTTTCCGAGAGTAAGCAGTTAATGCGTTTTCTGCTGGGCTTGCATTTACAGGATCAAGTTCTGACTACGCGTCAAATTTTGATTGATCTGAAGAAAATCTAGTAATCTACAGAGATGAGCAGCCACCCAAGCCTTGAACTAGGTATCAATATCGACCATGTCGCCACCTTACGTAATGCACGAGGAACGGTCTATCCCGATCCATTAAGAGCGGCAGCGTTGGCTGAGGAGGCTGGCGCAGATCTCATTACCTTGCATTTGCGTGAAGATCGTCGACATATTAAAGATGCCGACTTATTAGCTTTGCGACCGCTGATTAAAACCCGCATGAATCTTGAGTGTGCAGTAACGCCGGAGATGATTGATATTGCGTGCCAAGTAAAGCCACATGATGTGTGTCTAGTTCCGGAGAAGCGTGAGGAAGTGACAACTGAAGGCGGCTTGGATGTTTTAGGTCATTTTGATGCAGTAAAAGCTGCCACGAAGAAATTGGTCGATGCCGGAATCCGAGTCTCTTTATTTATTGACCCAGAAGAAAAGCAAATTCAGGCAGCTAAAGATGTGGGTGCAACTGTAGTGGAGTTGCATACCGGTCGTTATGCAGACTTATCTGGCGCTGATCAAGTGAAAGAATTAGAACGTATTCGTAAGGCGGCAATCTTTGGAAAAAGTATTGGTATGAGAGTCAATGCGGGCCACGGCTTACATGAAGGCAATGTAAAGCCGATTGCGGCTATTGCTGAATTATCGGAGCTCAATATTGGTCACGCTATTGTTGCTGAAGCCCTATTTAAGGGTTGGCAAAAGGCAATCATCGATATGAAAACCTTGATGGCCCAGGGTAGAGCGCTCGCACAAGAATAATCAATAGCTACAAATTAAAAAATGATCATCGGTATCGGTACAGACATTCTGCAGATTGAGCGCTTACAAGCGGCTTACGATCGCACTAATGGCCGTCTTGCTGAAAAAATTCTGGGGCCTGATGAGATGTTGATTTTCAAGCATCGTCTCGCTCGTAATCACAAGCGCGGCATTGCTTTCTTGGCTACACGTTTTGCTGCAAAAGAAGCCTTCTCCAAAGCAATTGGCTTGGGCATGAGAATGCCCATGACGTGGCGTTCACTCCAGACTTTGAATGAGCCTAGTGGTAAGCCTGTCACCAGCTACTTAGGTGCTTTGGCGCAATTTATGCAAGAAAAAAATTGGGAAGCTCACGTTACTGTGAGTGATGAGCAGGATATGGCAATTGCACATGTCATCGTTACTCAAAAGTAAATAAAAAATAAAATTGAAATAGAGGAAGAAATGAGCAAGACAACGATGGCCCCTGGCCCAGTTACCTTAGATGTAGTTGGTTTGGAATTAAATGCCGAGGATCGTCGACGTATCTTGCATCCTCTGACTGGCGGGGTTATTTTGTTTGGCCGAAACTTCGCCAATCGCCGGCAACTCACCAAATTGACTGCCGCCATTAAGAAGCTTCGCCCAGATGTGCTCATCTCTATTGATCATGAGGGTGGACGAGTACAGCGCGCCAAGACTGATGGCTTTACTCATTTACCTGCAATGCGCAACTTGGGTGAATTGTGGGGTGCCAAGAGTAAATCCAGCCATCCTGCTGAATCCGCTGCGATTGCCATGGCTGCAGCTACAGCCTGTGGTTATGTATTAGCATCTGAGCTACGCGCATGTGGTGTTGATTTCAGTTTTACGCCAGTTCTTGATTTAGATTTTGGTCGCAGTGGTGTTATTGGTGATCGATCTTTTAGTCGTGACCCACAAATTGTTTTTGCTTTATCAAAAAGCTTGAATGAGGGTTTACGTCTCGCAGGAATGGCTAACTGTGGCAAACACTTTCCAGGGCATGGTTGGGCTGAAGCAGATTCACACGTGGCTATTCCGGTGGATGAGCGTAGCCTCAAAGAAATCTTGAATGATGATGCCAAGCCATATGAATGGCTCGATCTAAGTTTGGCTTCAGTAATGCCAGCGCATGTGATTTATCCAAAGGTAGATAACAATCCAGCAGGCTTTTCAAAAGTTTGGCTGCACTCCATTCTTCGCCAGGAGCTAGGTTTTGAAGGTGTGATCTTCAGTGATGACTTATCTATGGAAGGTGCCAGCGTGGCAGGATCGGTAGTGAAGGGTGCAGAAATGGCTCTTGAGGCTGGCTGTGATGCGGTGCTGATCTGTAATCGCCCAGATCTGGCTGATCAGTTATTGGGTAAATTAAAAGTATCAAAAGCGAAGTTGCAAGAGTCAACGGGGCGCTTAAATAAGCTCATGCCAACAGCTTTGGCATTAAATTGGCAAGAGCTCCAAATTGAGCCTCAGTATCAGCACGCTAAGGGATTATTAGAGCAACTCAATCTAATTAACTAAGCTAACCCAGTAAGTTAATTAACTAGGGTTTAGCTATTACTTTGAAACTCTTTTCCACTCGGAGACAACATACTTCTTGACGTTTTCGCCTTGCTCGCGTGCGCAGATAATTTTATTCACATCGACGGATTGATAGATTTTCTGTAACCGCAAAATATCTTTATGGCCAGTGTAATTTGGTATCCAAGAGCCCCAAAAAAAGCCTAGTTCTTCTAGTTCGGCATAGGCGCTAGCAGCTGCTTCTTGCTCAATAGGTAGGTCTAGGTAAATAGTCGCTAAATCCAAAGCCTCAACTTTTCTTAACTCTGCTGTGACTGTATCGGTCAAATTTCCGCCAATATGACTAATGTTCATATTCGCAGTTTGATCTAGTGCGTCCACCTCAGTCATAATTTTTGTTTCTCCGGTGCCCTTAAGGTTCGAAGTCTGAATATCGCGCCTCATATTGAGGCTCTCAACTAGCGCCTTAACATGTTCAATATGTTGTGGGGGAGAGTAAATAGTATGGGGATGGTCTTTTAACGATAGATAAAAAGCCAGTAAAGACATCCGTGTATCAGTGTTGTTCTCTAGACCTTGCATTGCAAGTGTCGGAGGAATATCACCAATGAACAGGCCTGTTTCTTTTGCATCAAAGGCAATCATTTCATGTTGACTGTAGGGGTGATTTGTAACGCATTCAGTCCAAAAGCCTGCTAACCCAAGGGATTGGGCAATCTCTATGCGTTTCTTAGCAATTAATTCTGCAATGTGGTGTCCCCTGAAGTTAGGGTCAACCATCATCTTTCCTGCTTCAGGCGCAGTATTTTTAGAGTCGCTAAAAGTCAGTGCGCAATGACCAATAATTTGATCGCTACCTAGCTTTGCAACCACAGAATGAATTTGTTTTGTTTCAATCGCAGCTTTTAGTTTTTCCGCATCATACATGATGGGGTTGGGATAGCTTTCCCCATAGCATCGCCGTACACAATCAATTAAGTGCGGTATATCTTTGAGCTCAAGAGAGGCAATGTTTGGGGTTAAATTAGCATCCATAGTGTGCTCATTATGATCCGAAATATAGAAATAAAAAAGCCCGGCATGCCGGGCTTTTTAACATCTGTAGCTTGCTAATTAGTTAGCGCGGCTACGGTATTCACCAGTGCGAGTATCAATCTCGATCTTGTCGCCAGTATTACAGAACAGTGGAACTTGCAATTCATAGCCAGTTGCCAATTTTGCGTTCTTCAATACTTTTCCTGAGCTGGTGTCGCCCTTCACTGCTGGTTCTGTATAGATAATTTCGCGAACCAACGAATTAGGCATTGCTACTGACAGCGCCTTACCTTCGTAGAACACTACTTCGCATGGCATGCTTTCTTCAAGGTAATTCAATGCGTCACCCATGAACTCGGCTTCGACTTCATATTGGTTGTAGTCACCATCCATAAACACATACATTGGATCTGCAAAATAAGAGTAGGTACATTCTTTCTTATCGAGAATCACAACATCAAACTTGTCATCCGCTTTGTAAACGCCTTCGTTTGGCGCACCGGTTAACAAGTTCTTAAATTTCATTTTCACAACAGAGGAGTTGCGGCCAGAGCGGCTGTATTCGGCTTTTAAAACGACTTGGGCATCGGTGCCGATCATTACTACGTTACCAACGCGGAGTTCTTGTGCTGTTTTCATCTTGCTATTCCTGGGGGCAGAGCTATTTTTCTGCGGTTTTTATCAAAAACAAGATTGTAACCGCCCGCAAGCCTTTATTGCTTGGGATTAGGCGACAAAGCGGATTAGACGTGCTGGCAAGCCACCATCTGCTTGTTTTTCAAGTAAATGGGTTCGCCAATGCGCGGCATGTGCACTCCAGGGCCCTAAGCTATTAATCCATTCGCTGGGCATTGCCCAGGTCATGGCAGCAATCGTGGCCAACCTTAACTCCTGGCTGGCATCTTCGAGATAGAGGTCTAAAAAAGCCGCTAATTTGACTTCATGAGCACGATCTTCTTGAGGATAGATGTGCCAAATAAATGGTTTGCCTGCCAGTTGGGCACGCACAAAAGAATCTTCTCCACGCACAATATTGAAGTCGCATTGCGATAAGACCCAGTCATACTCATCCTGAGAAACGAATGGCATAGATAGCAGCTGTAGATTTTCTGGCAGGGATATTGGCTGCTCTCCATAAAGATTGAGTTGCTCTACATGACCCTGGGCAAGCAAGACATCAATATCTTCGCCAAGGCCACCTAAATCATCTAACCATTTTTTAAGAGGTGCCCCTGGATAGCAAAAGACGCTAATTCGTTTTGCATTGGGGCGCATTTTTGACCAGATGGTTTGTAGGTCTTTCGGTATTTGTTTCTCGGTGAGATGACCTTCTGGTGGAATGGGATCGAGCAATAGCCCGCCGACTTCATCTTGAAAGCCGGGAAAGAAAAAATACTTAGGAATGCCGTGTGATTGTGGTGACGCCTTACCGTGGAACTCAATCACCCAAGGCTCAGCGCTAAGGTATTCCAGGTTGATGATGATGGGCTTAATGGGGGCAATAAACAGGCCTGCAAGATACCGCTCTGGTAATTCACAACCAAAGGCCTCGATGACGACATCGGGGGTTTGGACTGGGTGCCGCGCATTCGTATAGCTAACTTCCCATGGTTGCAGATCAATTTTTTGCTTCATGGCAGGATCTACACCTGAAGCGAGTAAATTAAGGGTTGGCAGATCATCGCAAAAAATACGCACCTCTTGCCCATGAATGCTTGATAAGCTTCGGGCTAGACGCCAGCAAACACCAGCATCACCATAGTTATCGACGATTTGACAGAAAATATCCCAACGCATGAGCAATTCGCTTTTTGAAACCCTTCAGCAGGATGTTAAACGGCTACCCGGATTGCCGGGGGTATATCGCTTTTTTGATGAAGCGGGACATATTCTGTATGTAGGCAAAGCTCGTAACCTTAAAAAGCGCGTTTCAAGTTATTTTCAGCGAACACAGCTATCGCCGCGTATCGAGCTGATGGTAGGCAAAATTGCCCGCTATGAGACAACGGTAACACGGACCGAAACTGAAGCCCTCATTCTAGAGAACAACCTGATTAAAGAGTTGGCTCCACCATTCAATATTCTGTTCCGTGATGATAAGTCCTACCCTTATGTGATGTTAACGGGGCATCAGTTCCCAAGATTAGCCTCTTATCGCGGGAAAGTAGACAAACGTAATCATTACTTTGGGCCATTCCCGAATAGCTGGGCAGTGCGCAATAGTGTGCAGATTCTGCAAAAGGTATTTCGACTGAGGACTTGTGAGGATTCGGTATTTAAAAATCGCAGCAGACCATGCCTATTGCATCAAATTCATCGCTGTAGTGCGCCATGCGTAGGGCGTCTTAGTGTTGAGCAATATGGCCAAGATGTTGCTCAAGCAACACGTTTTTTAGAGGGCGACCACACTCAAGTTTTATCTGAGCTTGAAAAAGAAATGCACAAGCATAGCGAATCAATGGAATTTGAGATGGCCGCCGTATTGCGCGATCGCATTGCAGACTTATCTAGTGTTTTACAACAGCAATCCATGGATGTCGTTGCTGAAGGCGAGGGTGACGTAGACATCATTGCTGTAGCTCAAATGGAAGGCATGGTCTGCGTAAACTTAGCAATGGTCCGCGGCGGTCGTCATTTAGGTGACAGAGCTTATTTCCCTAAGGGTTTGCGCACAAGCTCTGGTGAGTTGCCAACACCCGCGGAAATATTGCAAGCCTTTATCACCCAGCATTATTTGGAAGAAAACATTAGTGAGACAAGTAGCAATTTGATCCCACCGGTATTGGTTTTAAATCACGCCTTGCAATCGGCAAGTGATGACCTCACGCAGTTAAATGAATCTCCCCCTGAAGACTTGCATGAGCTACTCAATACGCAGGCAGGTAGAAAAATTACTTTCTTACATCAGCCTCAGGGCCAAAGGCGGCACTGGTTAGCGATGGCTGAAGGCAATGCCAAGATTGCATTGACTAAACGCTTAGTAGAAACCGGTGGGCAGTTAGCTAGGGCAAGATCCTTGGCGGACATCCTGGGTCTCGAGTTAGAAAGTCTGGAGCAGTTGCGGATTGAATGTTTTGATATTAGCCATACTTCTGGTGAAGCTACTCAAGCATCTTGTGTGGTCTACGCTAAGAATGCAATGCAATCGAGTGAGTATCGACGCTTCAATATCAATGACATCACCCCGGGGGATGATTACGCAGCTATGCGTCAAGTTTTGCAAAGACGTTATGCTAACTTTCAAGAGCTACCAGTAGAAAAAATTCCGCAAGTTGTTTTGATTGATGGCGGCAAAGGTCAAGTGGAGATGGCACGCCAAGTGCTCTCTGAGTTTGGTATGGATGTGGGTTTAATTGTTGGTGTTGCCAAGGGTGAGGGCCGCAAGGTCGGTCTCGAGACGCTCATTTTTGCCGATGGCCGTGAGGCTTTAGAGCTGGGTATAGATAGCGCAGCATTGCTATTAGTAGCCCAGATACGGGATGAGGCTCATCGTTTTGCGATTACAGGCATGCGTGCAAAACGCGCTAAAGCAAGAACCATTTCTCGCCTAGAGGAGATTGAGGGCATCGGCGCCAAGCGTCGTCAAAAATTACTTGCTCGATTTGGTGGTTTAAAAGGGGTTGCTAACGCTAGTATTGAAGAAATAGCTAGTGTTGAGGGGGTCTCTTTAACCCTAGCTGAGCAAATCTATCGTCAGCTCCACTAGGGCCAACGTCACTTGGTTTATGCTTAACAAATGCCATTCAATTTACCAATAGCCCTAACCTGGTTACGCGTTGCTGCTATCCCGCTGTTGGTGGCAATTTTTTATCTACCCAATGCTTGGCTTACCCCTTTTGAAAAGAATTTATTCGCGGCAATTATTTTTATCTCTGCTG
>NZ_JACVPQ010000001.1:1274720-1407027 GCF_018881795.1 Polynucleobacter sp. MWH-Jannik1A5
TTGCGGCAGCATTATTGGTATTGCTCAATATGGATCGAGTACAAGTTTGGGTAGCACTCATCATTATTGGACGTGAAATTACTATTTCTGCTTTGAGGGAATGGATGGCTTTGTTAGGCGCAGGGAAAAGTGTGGCCGTTCATATGGTTGGTAAGCTGAAAACGACTGCTCAACTTATAGCGATTCCATTTTTATTGCTCAATGACACCTTATTTGGTTGGTTAAATTGCGCGCAAGTAGGTACTTGGTTAATTTGGATTGCCTCATTTTTAACGCTCTGGTCGATGTTCTATTACATGAAAAAGGCGTTGCCGCAGTTAGCCGGAAAAATCGACTAGGTATTCAAAAGCCCAGCTGGATAGGGTTTTCAAGGTAATTACATCCCCCCATTTTTGGGAATAATGCTTTCTTTGCGATTGTTTGTTAAACTATCGCCCTGTTATGCGGGAATAGCTCAGCTGGTAGAGCGATACCTTGCCAAGGTATAGGTCGGGAGTTCGAACCTCCTTTCCCGCTCCAAGTTCGATGGGAAGCCCTAAAAAGCTTCCCATTTTTGATTCAAGAGTATGGCGCGTTGGCCGAGTGGTTAGGCAGGAGCCTGCAAAGCTTCGTACGGGGGTTCGATTCCCTCACGCGCCTCCAGTAATTTGTCTTGACGAATTAGGGGCATCACCTAAAATGCTTTTAACTATTGCAAGTAAAAGCGATAACTACCTTAATCAAATTAAACACACATGATCACAACCCAAACTCTCAAAGTTAGTGCCCTAGCATTATTTATGGCAGCGATCTTAGGTGCGTGCGCTAGCTCAGGTGACTCTCCTTCTGGCTCGCCTCAAGAGGTGCAGGAAGTTCAATCACAGTTATTGGGCGATATGCTCTTGCCACAAGGTGCGCGATTGAATGGCACTGATTCGATCATTATCGGTCGTGGGAATGAGTGGGTTGGTAGAGCAATCGTTAATGCATTGCAAGGCTCAACAGATGTTTATGCTTTCTTCCAATCGGAATATCCAAAGGCTGGTTGGACAACGGTTACTGCTGTGAAAGCAAAAACTAGCATCTTGGTTTTCACAAAAGGTGATAGAACTGCAACTATTGAAATAGTAGATGGATCTTTAGGCGGACCAAAATCAGTGATCGTGATCACTTCTTCGCCTAAAAATGCAAACGTGGTTGCTCCAACTCGTAAGTAATTCGTTCGGTAGTGCAAATAAAAAAAGGCCTCTTAAAAGAGGCCTTTTGCTTTAGGGGCTCTAGCTTAAAGCCCTTCAGCCCTAATGAGACCAACTGCTTGACCTTCAATCGCAAAGTTAGGTTGACGGCTATCCACCAAAATATTTTTGAAGTCTGGATTCTCTGCTTGTAACTCAATGACCATGCCATCAGCAGTTTTCTTTTGCTGCCAACGCTTCACCGTGACTTCATCATCAAGACGAGCAACAACAATATCGCCATTGCGAACTTCAGTTGTTTTTCTGACAGCCAAATAATCGCCATCCAAAATTCCCGCATCGCGCATGCTCATCCCTTTTACTTTTAATAAGTAATCAGCGCCTTTACTAAACAGACTTGGATCAATTGGAACTTGTTTCTCAATATGTTCAACCGCCATGATTGGAGAGCCAGCAGCAACTCGTCCGATCAATGGCAGAGTCAGTTGTTGCAAAGCGCCTGATGGCAAAGAAAGTTGGCGATATTTATTGCTGTGGTGTGATTGATTAAATCGCTGTGGAATACGAATGCCGCGTGAAGTGCCCGGGGTTAATTCGATATAGCCTTTCTTCGCTAAGGCACGCAAATGTTCTTCAGCGGCATTGGCAGAAGCAAAGCCAAGTTGTGTTGCAATTTCTGCACGAGTTGGAGGTAAGCCACTCTCATCAATGGCTTTTGTGATCAACTCCAAAATCTCATTCTGACGTGGAGTGAGCTTGGGGAGGGCAGTCAGCTCCTCCGGAAAATCGACTGTGTTTATGTCCATACTGGGATTGTATACAGCAGTATTTGATATATCAAGCAATTTAGAGGGGATAATGGGGTATGAGCTCAATTGAAAACCATTTAGAAACTTCACCCCATATCCTGGTGCTAGGCATGGGCGGCACAATTGCAGGTTTGGCGCCGCACCCAACAGAAAAGCCAATGGAGTATGAAGCGGGCCAAGTTGAAATTACTTCCTTGTTAGCCCAAATCCAATCTGCGGTGCCCGAAGGCGTCAAGCTCGTTTCTAGGCAGTTAGCCAACATCAATAGTCGCAACTTGACTGAAGCCTTGTTAACGCAACTTGGTGATGCTGTTCAGGAGTCCCTTGCTCATACCTTGGTTAAAGGCATAGTGGTCACTCACGGAACTGACACTATCGAAGAAACAGGCGTCTTTTTACAGCTGACTTGCGGTAAAAATGCTCAAAATTTAGGCAAGAGGGTCATCTTGACCGGCGCCATGTTGCCGGCAAATGCGCCTAAAGCAGATGGCCCATCCAATTTGCTGGACGCTATTCGCTGGGCATCTACCCCAATCGATAACTGCCCCGGTGGTATTTATGCCGTTATGGATGGCAGAGGCTGTTTAGCTATGGATTTAGCCAAACGACACGGTAGCGCCTTAAATGCACCCATTCAGGGGTCTCCAAGCAGCTCAGTTGGGTTGATTAATCCTTCTTGGCTTTCTGGGGTAAAGGCGGTTCAAGCCCTTTGGGTAGAGGATTTGCCGATTCCTAAGGAGAATGAATGGCCTTGGGTAGAAATATTGACTAGTCATGCTGGCGCTCGTGCAGAGACGATTACCCAATGGCTAAGCTCCAAAGTAAAGGGTCTAGTGCTTGCCGGTACAGGCATGGGGGGCTTTCATGATGCCTGGAGGGATTCTCTGGTGGCGGCAGTCAAGCATGGGATTGCTCTGGTGCGAACTACAAGAACCGGGGCGGGAGAAACCGTTCCCAATCTCCCTGAAAAGGATATCTCTGGATGCTTGGCGTCCGGCAGTCTTTCGGCACCCAGAGCCAGAATTGCGCTTCAATTAGCTCTCAATGCTGAAAAACATGCTCAGGCCGCTGGTAAATCCCTGACTTGGCAGGATTTTTTTGCTAGAATAGCGGTCTTGCCTGTTATTCGGTAAGCGCTGAAAAGCGGCTGTAAAAGTGTTGTAAGTACTACCTACAATTTGTTACTACCTTGTCACACTGGCGCTGAGTTCACAACCATCAGAACTTAGCAAGACGCCCAGGTGACTTAATCCTTAAGGAGTGTTTGATGCGTCATTATGAAATCGTCTTTATCGTCCATCCGGACCAAAGCGAGCAAGTGCCAGCGATGATCGATCGTTACAAAGCTACATTAGCAGCTGCGGGCGGCAAAATTCATCGTATGGAAGACTGGGGTCGTCGTCAGATGGCTTACATGATCGACAAGCTTGCTAAAGCCCATTACGTTTGCATGAACATTGAGTGCGACCAGAAAACTCTGGAAGAGCTCGAGCATGCGTTCAAATTTAACGATGCTGTTTTGCGTCACCTCATTATCAAGACTAAGAAAGCTGAAACAGAGCCTTCCATCATGATGAAAGAAGTGCAACGCGAAGAAGCGCGCAAATCAGCTCAAGCCGACGCTCCTGTAGCGGCAGCCTAAGTTAGAAATTTGAAGAGGAATACACAGACTAGAAAACGTATCAGAGAAGCGGAGCGGCGTTGAATCATTTCACCCTAACTGCAATCTTGGTATCTAAAGACGCGATTCGATTTACACCAGCAGGAATACCGGTGATGCATTGTCAGCTAGAACATAGCGGCCAGGCAAACGAGGTAGGAGTAGCGAGGAAAATTCAGATGAACGTTGAAGCCATCACAATCGGTCCGATACAAAAGGATCTAGAGCGAATGGATTTAGGAACTGAGGCAGTGTTTGAGGGATTCTTAGCACCCAAGACTCTACGTAATCAAAGACTTGTTTTCCATATTACCCATATTCAATTGAAAAATTAAAGAGGAAATCATCATGGCGTTTGGAAAGAAACCCGATTTCAAAAAGAAACCAGCTCAGAACCCATTGTTCAAGCGTAAGCGTTATTGCCGTTTCACTGTTGCTGGCGTAGAACAGATTGATTACAAAGATGTAGATACATTGAAGGACTTCATTGGCGAAAACGCCAAGATCACTCCTGCTCGTTTGACAGGCACAAAAGCAAAGTATCAGCGTCAATTAGACACTGCTATCAAGCGTGCTCGTTACTTGGCTTTGTTGCCATTCTCCGATCAACACAAGAAATAATTAGGAGCCCTCAATGCAAATCATTCTTTTAGAAAAAGTAACAAACCTGGGCAACCTCGGCGACATCGTTCGCGTTAAAGACGGTTTCGCTCGTAACTTCTTAATCCCACAACGTAAAGCTCGTCGTGCGACTGAAGCAGCCATTGCTGACTTTGCAGTACGTCGTGCTGAGTTGGAGAAATTGGCTGCTGAGAAATTGGCTGCTGCTGAAGCAGTTGGCATCAAGCTCAAAGACTTGGTTCTCGAAATCGGTCAAAAAGCAGGTGTTGACGGTCGTTTGTTTGGTTCTGTAACCAATCATGACATCGCTGATGCTTTGAAAGCTAAAGGCTTCACAATTGAGAAGTCTTCAGTTCGCATGCCTACTGGCCCATTGAAAATGGTTGGTGATCACCCTGTAGCGGTTGCTGTTCATACCGACGTAGTTACAGACATCACTATTCGTGTAGTTGGCGAGCAAGCTTAAGTTAAGTCTGTAAACTAGCCTCATGGCTGAATCCCGTTCACGTTCCGTTACGCTGAATCCCGGCATGATAGGTTCTGGGGATGCAGTCGTGCAGGCTTTAAAAGTTCCACCGCATTCAGTAGAAGCCGAGCAATCTCTGCTCGGCGGTCTACTTATTGATAACTCCTCTTGGGACAACCTTGGCGGAGTATTAAACGATAAAGATTTCTATCGCCCTGAGCATGCTCTGATCTACAAGGTTATTGCTCGTTTAGTTGGCGACAATCATCCTGCTGATGTAATTACTGTTTACGACGCTGTGAAGTCTGAACAGGGCGGCGACTTAGTCAGTATTGACTATCTCAATTCTTTAGCGCAAAACACACCTAGTGCAGCGAATATTAAAGGCTATGCCGACATTGTTCGTGACCGCAGTATTTTGCGTCGCTTGATCGAAGTTTCAGACAGCATTGTAAATTCTGCATTCGTTCCAGAGGGGCGCACTGTCAGAACCCTGTTGGATGAAGCTGAGTCACGCATTCTTCAGATTGGTGAAGAGGGTAGTCGCAAAGCCGACTATCTTGAGATTGAACCTTTGCTTAAAGCTGTTGTTGCGCGTATTGATGAGCTCTATAACCGTCAAGGCGGTAGCGACATTACCGGCATTGCAACTGGCTTCTTAGATTTAGATAAGCAAACTAGTGGCCTACAAAAAGGCGACCTTGTAATTGTTGCTGGGCGTCCTTCGATGGGTAAGACTGCATTCGCATTGAATATTGCTGAGAACGTTGCGCTTGCTGAAGGCTTGCCAGTCGTTGTGTTCTCCATGGAGATGTCAGGCGAACAATTAGCTGCCCGTCTATTGGGATCTGTTGGGCGCGTTGACCAAGGTCGTATGCGTACTGGTAAGTTGCAAGATGATGAGTGGCCACGCGTCACTGATGCCATAGCCCGTTTAAGTAATACCCAAATTTTGATTGATGAGACTGGTTCTTTATCAAGCTTAGAGTTGCGCGCACGTGCACGTCGTATCGCCAGAAATTTTGGGGGCACACTTGGTTTGGTAGTGATTGACTACTTGCAGTTGATGAGTGGTTCAGGATCGGAAAACCGAGCAACTGAGATTTCAGAAATCTCTCGCTCCCTTAAGTCGCTTGCAAAAGAATTGCAGTGTCCAGTAGTGGCGCTCTCTCAGTTGAACCGTGGTCTTGAGCAACGTCCTAATAAGCGTCCAATCATGTCTGACTTACGTGAATCAGGCGCGATTGAACAAGATGCTGACTTGATTATGTTTATCTATCGTGATGAGGTATATCACCCAGACACTACAACCGATAAGGGGGTAGCTGAGATTATTATTGGTAAGCAGCGTAACGGCCCAATCGGCACTGTGCGCTTAAGCTGGCAAGGTCCGTATACCAAGTTTGATAACTTAGCAATGGGATCTATTGGCTACTCTTCTGGTGGTTACGAGCCGTTCTAATTCAAGAAATAATCAAAAAACTTCATAGAAGAGTAAACGGACAAACAAAAAGCCTCACAGTGTGAGGCTTTTTTAATGCACTGAATATATCAAGCTATGTCAGCAACCTTATTTGCCGCCCATGCATTTCTTAATGGATGCATCTTTAGCTGCGCCATAGAGTGGCTTGCCATCCTTGCTCACGGCTTTAGCTTCACAATCATTTGGTTTTGTATCACCCATACATTTCTTAATGGATGCATCTTTAGCTGCACCATAGAGTGGCTTGCCATCTTTGCTCACGGCTTTAGCTTCACAAGCGGCTTGATCAGCAAATGCATAAGTGGGAAGCGCAAAGCTCAGTGCAATACTTAAAGCGACGATAATTTTTTTCATGGAGATTCCTTAATTAAGTACTTCAGTTGATAGATTACTGTAATCAAAATTAGGCTTTTATATAAGATAGGGAAAGTGCTATTAGCCTTAAAGTATGAAGCCATTAAGGCACCATTCTCCGGGCTTCAGTGAACTTTGCTGCCCAATAAGGTGAGGTAATGTAGTCAAGACGTACAGTGCCGCCAGCACTTGGAGCATGGACAAATCTGCCCTGGCCCACATAGATGCCCGCATGAGAATATTTCTCGCCAGTGGTATTAAAGAAAACTAGGTCGCCTGGCGCTGGCGGTTGTCCATCAATACTTCTGCCTTTGCTGCTCATGAGCTGAATAGTCCGGGGTAGCTTGATCCCTGCCGCTTTGTTATAGACGTAAACAATCAGCCCACTGCAATCAAATCCACCTTTAGGGGTATTGCCACCATAACGGTAGGGGACGTCTACCAATCCTACTGCAGCAATCGAAATATCTTCGGTGCCAACACTAGTATCTTGTTTAAATTGAACTACTTTAGTTGATGGACTAGATTTACTACTGAATGTGCTGCATCCGCTTAGGATGAGTAAGCTGCAAATAAAAATGCCGCACCCTAGAAGAGTGCGGCATGAAGAGTGCTGCTTAGAGAGCGTCAGCTGCATGATCCGCAAGACGAGAGCGTTCGCCGCGAGCCAGAGTCACGTGACCGCCGTGACGCCATCCTTTAAAGCGATCAACCACATAAGTGAGGCCGGAAGATCCTTCAGTTAAGTATGGGGTGTCGATCTGGGCAATATTACCTAAGCAAACAATTTTGGTTCCTGGGCCAGCGCGGGTAACCAGTGTCTTCATTTGTTTTGGTGTGAGGTTTTGTGCTTCATCAATGATGACAAACTTACTTACGAAAGTTCTGCCTCGCATGAAGTTCATGCTTTTCACTTTAATGCGCGAGCGAATAAGTTCTTGAGTGGCAGCACGACCCCATTCGCCAGCTCCATCATCATTGCGCTGCAAAACTTCGAGGTTATCGTCAAATGCACCCATCCAAGGCTGCATTTTTTCTTCTTCGGTGCCCGGTAGGAAGCCAATGTCTTCGCCAACAGGTACTGTAGCGCGGGTGATGATGATCTCGTTATAACGCTTACTATCAAGTACCTGTTCAAGGCCTGCTGCTAATGCCAGCAAGGTTTTTCCTGTTCCCGCTTGCCCAAGCAAAGTTACAAAGTCTACGTCTGGATTCATGAGCAAGTTCATGGCAAAGTTTTGCTCGCGGTTACGTGCAGTAACACTCCAGACATTGTTCTTTTGATGTGAGAAGTCTCTTAAAGTTTGTAAGAGAGCAGTTTTGCCATTAATTTCTTTGACTTGGGCATAGAAAGGTGTGGAACCATCAGGATTTTCTTGATAAACAAATTGATTTACCAGCATGCTATTTACAGACGGACCAGTCACTCGGTAGAACATCGTGCCAGATTTGGAGTCTGCCCAGCTCTCCATATCCTTGCCATGCTTAGGCCAAAAATCTGCTGGCAATGTCATCACGCCGGCATACATGAGATCACGATCTTCTAATACTTGGTCATTGAAGTAATCTTCAGCAGGCAAGCCAAGTGCACGGGCTTTAATGCGCATGTTGATATCTTTAGATACCAGCACAACTTCTTGACCCTTACGTGTTTTTTGCAGCTCACTAACGACTGCCAGAATAAGGTTGTCACCTTTGCCTTCAGGTAAGCCCTCTGGCAAAGCCTGTGTAGTTAACTTAGTCTGGAAAAATAGGCGACCTGTGACATCTTGGTTGCCTAATTTATTGAGTGGAATACCATCATCCAAAGTGCCGCTGGTGCCAGCAATAAGCTGATCTAGAGATCTGCTGACAGTACGAGCATTACGCGCAACCTCAGTCATCCCTTTTTTATGGTTATCCAGCTCTTCTAGAGTGGTCATCGGTAAATACAGGTCATGCTCTGAGAAGCGGAATAGGGAGCTTGGATCATGCATTAGCACGTTAGTGTCTAAGACAAACAGGCTGGGTGGTCCAGTGCGGATTACGCGCTTTGGTTTTGCTGGAGCTGGCGCTTTACTTTCATTGCGCTCATTACGAAGAGGGCGATGATCCGCCTTAATTTTTTCGAGAGCTACTTCTGCCTCAGTTAAATCTTCTTCAGCATCATTGGTCCAATCAACTGCTTCTACTACCACTGGTTTTGCTGGAGCAGGGCGCTTCTTTAAGTCAGGAGTATCTTTGCGACTGAGTTTTACTTGATCAGCAATTTGAGTGGGGATTGGGGGCAGTGGCATGGACTCTCCTAAAAGAAAAAACCGCCAAGCGGAGTGCATTGACGGTTTATTACGAAACTGATTGCATCGAGACTTAAAAAACGGAGGGGGTTACTCTCCGCACCTGATCTGAGGTATTCAGGTTTCTGATTCAAACGGATTGTCAGACTTTCCCGTCGTTTACGGTGCATATGAATCACTTTACCCCAAATTTTGGGGTTTGCAAGCACCTCAGAACAAATTGTTGTAAAAAATTATTTGGTGACTTGGGCTGCTTGTAATACTTCTGTCACATGACCTGGAACTTTAAGTCCACGCCACTCTTTAACCAGATTTCCGGAGGAGTCAAATAAGAAGGTGCTGCGCTCTACACCGCGGACTTGTTTGCCATACATATTCTTCATTTTCATCACACCAAAGATCTGGCAAAGTTTTTCTTCGGTATCGGCAACTAGCTCGAAAGGGAGCTGCAATTTGCTGCGGAAGTTATCGTGTGACTTGAGGCTATCTCGGGAAACCCCTACCACCAGAGTATTAGCTTTGGTGAATGCTTCAATATTGTCTCTAAATTCTCCGGACTCGGCTGTGCAGCCAGGAGTCATATCTTTTGGATAAAAGTAGAGAACCAGTTTTTTGCCTTTGGCAGACGCAGGTGAAAACGTCAATCCAGAGGTTGCTGGAATCGCGCACTGCGGCATAGGTTTACCGATAGCTACTGTCATGATGATCCTTCTTTGGTTGTCTCTAATGCTTAATGGATTATTAATTATTTTGAATGATTAAATCGCCGCTGCGGTTAGGTATTTCACCCCATGTAAGCGGTAATACAGCTATTTTATCGAGTTGTTTAGTGGCTTCCCAGGATTTGTGAAGTTGACCCATAGTAACTAGATCATGGCCTTGATTTAGCCATCCAGCCAATAGCTGTTCAAAGGCAGGCAACAGCTTTTGCCCTTCTAGTTCAGCGTGCAGGGTGAAGACTTGGTCGTTAGGGTTGCTTTGGGTAATCTCTAAAAGCTTTTTCACTGCACCAAATTCATCTGCACCGTCGATGCCAATCAACTCATCAAAAGTGGGGAGTGTTGTCGGATATTGGACATGCTTAGCTTTACCTGAAGACAGATTAAGTCGATAGGGCATGAGGTTTGGTTCTGCTCTGCCATCAGAGGAATAAGCAATGCCCCATTGATCGAGCTGCTCAAAAGCTGCCTCATTCATTTGCCAACCAGCAGCACCATAAGTCACTGGTGCATGACCAAAAATTTCTACAAAGCGATCCCAGCTTTTTTGCATCATGGACTTTGTCCATTGCGGATTTTTAGTACGCACTGCATCTTGCCAGGCAACGTGATCCCAGGTATGAATACCCGTCTCATGGCCAGCTTGATCAATGGCACGCATTTCTACTGCAGCTTTCTTGCCAATATCCGGTCCTGGTAGCAGAACGCCATAGAGCAAGGTCTTAATGCCGTAGTGTTCTACAACAGAGGTGCGACTTACTTTTTTTAGAAAACCTGGGCGGAATACACGCTTTAAGGCCCAGCCAGTGTGATCAGGGCCAAGACTAAAGAGAAAGGTCGCTTTGAGTCCAAAACGTTCTAGAGTACGAGCTAGATTGGGTACACCTTCTTTGGTGCCGCGTAAGGTATCAACATCAACCTTGAGAGCAATCTTAGCCATGAACCCTTAAATTTATTTATTCTTTATCGACTAAGGTGCGCGCTTTTTCTACATCTTCACGATACGCTTCAAAAATATTCTTGAGCGCATCAGACATCGTGGTAGTTGGCTTCCAACCCAGTTCGTTCATTGTGTTGTCAATCGCCGGAACACGGTTCTGAACATCTTGATAGCCTTCACCGTAGTAAGCGCCAGATGTAGTTTCTACAATCTTCACTTCATTCGCAGTCTTAGCGTATTCGGGAATGCTACGAGCGATTTCTAACATCTGATTCGCTAGTTCACGAATAGAGTGATTGTTCTTTGGATTGCCGATGTTGTAGATCTTGCCATTTGCAACACCATCTTTGTTATCGATGATGCGCATTAAGGCGTCGATACCATCGTCAACATAAGTAAAGGCGCGCTTCTGGGCACCACCGTCAACCACGTTGATGGATTCGCCGCGAACAATATGACCCAAGAACTGAGTCACTACACGTGAAGAGCCTTCTTTTGGTGTGTAAATACTATCAAGACCTGGGCCAATCCAGTTAAATGGGCGGAAGAGGGTGAAGCGCAGACCTTCCATGCCATAACCCCAAATCACGCGATCCATTAACTGCTTGGAGCAAGCGTAGATCCAGCGTGGCTTATTGATTGGGCCGTAAACCATATTAGATTTGGCTGGATCGAATTCACTATCTTCACACATTCCATACACTTCAGAAGTGGATGGGAACACCAAATGCTTTTTGTATTTGACTGCGGAGCGCACGATCGGAAGGTTGGCTTCGAAGTCGAGCTCAAACACTTTGAGAGGTTGCTGTACATAAGTTGCAGGTGTGGCAATCGCAACTAAAGGCAGAATGACATCACATTTACGAATGTGATACTCAACCCATTCTTTGTTGATGGTGATATCACCTTCAAAGAAATGCATACGTGGATGATTAATTAAGTCACCAAGGCGATCGTTTTGCATATCCATTCCATAGACATCCCAGTCGGTTGTCTCGAGAATGCGCTTTGAAAGGTGGTGACCAATAAAACCGTTAACGCCAAGAATGAGTACTTTTTTCATCTTTACTGCCTCGTTTTAATCTAATTTATTTGCTTGCTGGAAACCATTCCAAGATTTCTACTACTTGGCGGTCGCCGCAAATGCCGAATACCCGATTATCAACCACTTGGATGCCGCAAACCCCAAGATCGAGATTGACTGGAAATGGTCCGTTTAGGCTAGTACGGGCGACGATCATGGTCTTATTGTCATGATCCGTAAAGGCGCCTGGATATGGGGGCGCAACTGCTCTAACGAGGTCATGAACCTGTTTGGCAGTCTGATTCCAGTGAATTTGACCATCTGCGGGCTTTCTACCGCCAAAATAACTACCTTTTTGGAGTTCATTAGGCTTTCGAGGAACTTTGCCCTCTAACAGGCTGGGCAAAGCTTGCTTAATGACGGTCACGGCAGCTTGGCTCACTTTGCCAAATACATCAGTAGCAGTTTCATCTGAGCCGATAACGACGGCTGCTTGCCCAACAATATCTCCTGCATCCGGCTTTGCCTCCATGACATGTAAGGTAGCGCCTGTTTCAGTTTCACCATGAAGGATGGCCCAATTCACTGGCGCACGCCCACGATATTTTGGTAGAAGTGAGCCATGCATGTTGAGCGCAGCAATTTTTGCGCACTTCAGTATCTGCTCCGGAATCATGAAGCGATAGTAGAAGGAAAAAATATAGTCGGGTGCAAGGGTCTGCAGTTTCGGTATTAAATCCTGCAACTCATTAGCCGCTGGTGTGATGTACGGAATATTTTTATCAGCACATAACTTTGCTACGCTCCCAAACCAAACATTTTCATTGGGGTCATCTTGGTGAGTAATTACAAGATCGATTTGTATGCCGGCATCGAGAAGTGCTTTGAGGCAATTGACGCCAACGTCGTGATAAGCAAAGACAACTGCGCGCAATTATTTTTTCTCTAAAACAGTTTGCACAACATAACGAGGACGTTTGCGAATTTGCTGATAGATGCGACCAATATACTCACCTAAAAGACCAAGCCCAAAGAGCATGACACCAATTAGGAAGAAGGTCAGCGCAAAGAGGGTAAAGACACCCTCAACCTCAGCGCCTAGAACGAAGCGACGCACTAGTAGATAGGCGAAAAGGCTGCCAGCAGCAAGGGATAAGAGCATGCCGAGAATCGAAAAGATCTGCAGCGGCATGATTGAAAAGCCGGTAACCAAGTCAAAGTTCAAACGAATGAGTTGATACAGGGTGTACTTAGATTCACCTGCAAAACGCTCTTCGTGTTTCACCGAAATTTCCACTGGGTTAGCAGAAAAGGTATAGGCCAGCGCCGGAATAAAAGTATTACTCTCATCACATTGACGAACCAAATCAACAATGCGACGACTATAGCCACGCAGCATGCAGCCTTGATCAGTCATCGTGATGCGGGTGATGTTTTCACGTAAGCGATTCATCGCACGGGATGCAAATTTTCTAAAGAAGCTGTCCTGACGATCGGCGCGAATAGTGCCAACGTAGTCATGACCTTTTAATAATTGCTCTGTCAAAGCATCAATTTCTTCAGGGGGATTTTGTAAGTCCGCATCCAAGGTAATGATGTATTCACCTTTGGCGTACTCAAAGCCAGCCATGATCGCCATATGTTGACCAAAGTTGCTGTGAAATAAAACTGCTCGAGTGACGTCGGGACGTAATTCCACTTGCTTAGAAAGAATGCCGGCGGAGCGATCTTTGCTGCCATCATTCACAAATACAACTTCATAGGTGATTTTGCGTTTAGCTGCTAGTGCATCTAAAGCGGGATAGAGGCGATCAAATAGAGCCTGGAGGCCATCTTCCTCGTTGTAAACGGGAATAACAATACTGAGTGTTGGGTTGGCAACTAAATTGGCAGTCATGCTGCAATTTTGCCTGATTCTCTGGGCTTAGCCCTAATAACACTAGTTTTTGCGGTATTTCAGCAAAATTCCTACCAAACCCCTGGCTATGCGGCCAATATCCTCATCTCCCATTGCAGGAAACAAGGGGAGAGTGAGGATGGATTTTCCTATGCGCTCTGCGATTGGCGTATCGGATGTTTTGTAGCCTTGGTTTTTGTACAGCGTAAAACCAGTTATGGCGGGGTAATGAACGCCGGTGCCGATACCTAGATCTTTTAACTCCGACATGACTTGGGAGCGATCTGTATTGAGCTGATCAAGTGGCAATACCACTTGAAACATATGCCAGTTGCTATCAGTAAAATTTTCTACCGGAAGCTCTAGCTTTAAATGATTTAGTCCGGATGTATTTAATTCAGAACGAATGACTTCAAAGTACTGTTTAGCTAAGGCAGTACGACGTGCTTGATATGAGGGAAGTTGCTTGAGTTGCTCAAGACCAATTGCCGCATTCACATCAGTCAAATTATCTTTGCCGCCCAATACATCGACGTCCATACCGTCCATACCCTGGCGGGTTAATCCTTGTAGGCGAAATTTCTCAGCAAGCTTTGCCTCATCTGCATTATTGAGAACAAGGCAACCACCTTCAACAGTGGTGAGATTCTTATTCGCCTGAAAGCTAAAGCTGACTAAGTCGCCAAAGCTACCAATCTTCTTGCCTTTCCACAGAGACCCAAAGGCTTGTGCGGCATCTTCGATCACGCGCAGATCATGTTGTTTGGCTAATGCGTAAAGTTGATCCATATCGACAGGCAGGCCGGCTAAATAGACTGGCATGATGGCGCGAGTCTTGGATGTAATTGCTGTCGATACTTTGCTGAGATCAATATTGCGTGTGACCGGATCAATATCAACAAACACCGGTTTAGCACCAACGCTCAAAATGACGTTCGATGTTGCCACCCAAGAAATAGGCGTTGTAATGACCTCGTCACCTTCACCAATGCCTGCGACTTGAAGTGCAATCTTCATAGTTGCTGTGCCGTTAGCAAAACAGCGTACAGGGCGACCGCCAAAGTAGGTGCTTAAGCTGGCTTCAAACTCTGCCAACTTAGGGCCTGAGGTCACCCAGCCAGAACGCAATACTTCTGAAACTGCATCAATCGTTTCTTGATTGAAGCTTGGGCGGGTGAAGGGGATGAATGGCTGGCGAGAGTCTGACATGATGACTTATATTACTTTAATGACTTACTGCGAAGCTTCCGGGTGCCTCACGATTACCCTACGAGAATCGCGGTCGACTTCTTGCATTGGAAAGTTTTGAGCCTTCAACGCCTCAAATTGCTCTGGAACCATGAGGGCATAGGCTGTTTGATCTTCCTTCCAGCGCGCAATAAATGCATCTAGAGTAGGCATCCAGAGATCTGGTTCTTGCTTAACGCCAAACTCGAGCTCATCTGGAGACTCCACCATGATCATAGTTCTACCTAAATAGAATGGCACGGTGTGATCCAAGAGTCGCACTGAATAGAAATTGACTTTTTCAGGAATGGAAGCTTTTACACGTTCAACTAAATCGATACCGGAGACTGCGCGACCTAAAGTCTCGTGACCAGTTCCCGCAATGATGGCGCAAAGAAAAAATCCACATGCAAAACTTACAATACTTTGAATGCCATTGCGCTTACTTTGCCAAGAGGCATAAATGCCAAAAATAACTAACGCTACCAATGCAGCAATTACCCAGTGTGTATATTGTGCATAAGCCTCAATCTCATCAGGCCTAGCTTGCTTACCAATGGCATCTAAAAAGAAAAACCCAATACAACCAAGAAGCGCAAAGCCAAGCGTTTGTAATTTCCATGGCACCGCCATGGTATTAGTGTGACCGAGCAAGCGATCTAAACGGTTGCCAATAATGAGAGCAAGGGCCGGGAAGATGGGGATGATGTAGCCAGGTAATTTAGAACGCGAAACACTAAAGAACGCAAAGATCACGACAAACCAGCAGACCAGCAACCACCCAGCAGAAAACTCGCGGCGGCGTTCGCTCCAGGCTTGCGCCATGGCTCCGGGGATTTGAAGTACCCAAGGAAGCAATCCAATTAACAGCAGTGGTACAAAGTAATAAATAGGACCAGTTCTGCTGTGGGCATCTTGTGTGAAGCGTTGTAGATGCTCATGAATGAAGAAGAATTCTAAAAATTCAGGATTGCGCTGCGTTACCAAAAAAAACCAAGGGGAGGTGATTACTAAGAACAAAATAGTTCCGCTAATCAAGCGTAGTCGAGTCCATATTTTCCAGTCCCAGGTGCTAATGGAGTAAGCAATAAATACCATCGCGGGAATCGCTGCACCAATAACGCCTTTCGATAAAGTGGCGAGCGCCATAAATATCCAGCAAGCCCACATCCAATTTCGGCAACTGTTTTTGTTGTGGGAAGTTTGGGAGAGTAATAAGCTACACAGAGCAGCCACCAAAAAAGCAGACAAGCCCATATCTAATGAATTGAAGTGGCCGCTGATGATCCACATTGGGCTTGAAGCTAATACCACCGCTGCTAACCATCCCGCTCTGGCGTTATAAATTCGGGCACCAGTAAATCCAACTAAGAGAATAGTCAGAAAGCCTGTTAATGCAGTCCACAATCTCGCTTGCCAATCACCAATACCGAATACTTGAAAAGCTGCTGCAGTTGCCCAAGCTTGTAGTGGTGGTTTTTCAAAATACTTATAGCCGTTGTAACGCGGTGTAATCCAATCGCCGGTGACCAGCATTTCTCGAGCAATTTCTGCATAGCGTCCCTCGTCTGATGGAATGAGGTGGCGGTAGTTGAGAGTGCCAAACCAGAGCAGGGCGTAAATGATGACCAAGAGCAAAATCTTGCCCGGATGGAGGGCTGATGACTGCCGAATTTGGCCAAATTGCATTAAACAGGCTCCACAATCAGGGCCAGTAAGACTTGACGTCCTTCACCCACCAGAATGTTGTAAGTACGGCAGGCGGCTTGAGAATCCATGATTTCAAAGCCAATTTTGGCGGAAATCAGAGCTTTTAGGAGTTCTGGTTTGGGAAAGCGCTGGTGTTTTCCAGTCCCAATAAGAATTAATTCTGGTTTTAAATCAACGAGTTGCGAGAAGTGATGGGCTTCCAAGTTATCAAATGACTGGGCTGACCACTCTGAGATGGCACCATCCGAGCTCAGGACAACAGCATGGGCGTAAGGAGTCTTATTGATCTCTACGTAACCATCGCCGTAGCCAGTGATCGTATTCGCTCCGGAATGGGGGTCAGATTGAAGCTTCAAGTGGACTCTCTGTCATAATTATGTGGATTATAGCTAGCTGTTTTTTCTCATATTTCAAGAACTTACCCTTTAATTTATTGTGAAACCAATCCGAAAGTCCCAAAAGCTCGATAACGTCTGTTATGACATACGTGGGCCGGTGCTCGAGCTTGCTCAGCGCATGGAGGAAGAGGGTCACAAAATCATCAAATTAAACATCGGAAACGTAGGGGTTTTCGGTTTTGATCCTCCTGAAGAGATTCAGTTGGACATGATCCGCAATTTAAGTAATGCCTCAGCATATTCCGATTCCAAAGGAATCTTTTCTGCTCGTAAAGCAATCATGCAGTATTGCCAGGAAAAGGGTATCCAGGGTGTGACCTTGGATGACGTCTATACCGGCAATGGCGTTTCTGAGCTCATCGTGCTGTCGATGAATGCGCTATTAAATGATGGCGATGAAGTATTGGTCCCAACTCCAGACTATCCGTTATGGACAGCTGCAGTGAGTTTATCGAGTGGCACGCCTGTGCACTATCTTTGTGATGAATCCAAAGATTGGGCTCCAGACTTAAATGATCTGCGTAAAAAAATTACACCTCGCACCAAAGCAATTGTGGTGATTAATCCCAACAATCCTACTGGCGCAATTTATTCCAAAGAAGTTTTGCTTGAGCTGACGCAGATTGCCCGCGAACACGGTTTGATTTTGTTTGCTGATGAGATTTACGACAAGATGTTGTATGACGGTGAGAAGCATATTTCTCTTGCGTCTTTATCGACAGATGTAGTCACTATCACCTTTAACGGCCTATCCAAGAATTACCGTTCATGTGGATACCGCGCTGGCTGGATGATTGTTTCTGGTGATAAAGAAATGGTCCGTGATTACATTGAAGGTCTGAATATGCTGGCTTCGATGCGCTTGTGTGCAAACGTGCCAGGCCAATATGCAATTCAAACTGCACTAGGTGGTTATCAAAGTATTAATGACTTGGTGGGCGACGGTGGTCGTCTTGCAAAACAACGTGATCTCGCATGGAAATTGATTACTGATATTCCGGGTGTGACTTGCGTGAAACCTAAATCAGCTTTGTATCTATTTCCAAGGCTGGATCCTGAGGTATATCCAATAGAAGATGATCAGCAGTTTGTTGCCGATCTTCTGAAGGAAGAAAAAGTATTGTTAGTACAGGGCTCTGGTTTTAACTGGGGCAAGCCTGACCACTTCCGTGTAGTGTTCTTGCCTCACGAAGATGTGCTTAAGGAGGCTATTGGCCGTCTCGCACGTTTTCTGGAGCGTTATCGTAATAAGCACAGCCGTAAGGCTTCCTCAACTGCAGCAAAGGCATCATGAAACCGATTCAAGTAGGTCTATTAGGTATTGGCACTGTTGGTGGTGGCGTATTCACCGTTCTCGAACGTAACCAGGATGAGATTACTCGTCGCGCTGGCCGTGGTATTCGTATTAATACCGTTGCTGATCTCAATGTAGATCGTGCCAAAGAGTTGGTGAAGGATCGCGCACAAGTGGTGAGTGATGCCCGCGCAGTAATTAATAACCCAGAGATTGATATCGTTGTTGAATTGATTGGTGGTTATGGAATTGCTAAGGACTTAGTTCTAGAAGCGATTGCCGCTGGTAAGCACGTAGTGACAGCCAATAAGGCATTGATCGCGGTACACGGCAATGAGATTTTTAAAGCAGCACATGCCAAAGGTGTGATGGTGGCTTTTGAGGCTGCAGTTGCAGGTGGTATCCCCATTATTAAAGCTTTGCGCGAGGGCTTAACTGCCAACCGCATCGAATGGATTGCCGGCATCATTAATGGCACAACGAATTTCATCTTGTCTGAGATGCGAGACAAAGGTTTGGATTTTCAAACAGTTCTGAAAGAAGCGCAACGCTTAGGCTACGCGGAGGCAGACCCAACTTTTGATATTGAAGGCGTAGACGCAGCGCATAAAGCGACCATCATGAGTGCGATTGCATTTGGCATTCCAATGCAGTTTGAAAAAGCACACGTTGAAGGCATCACTAAGTTAGATGCGATTGATATTAAATACGCCGAGCAATTAGGCTATCGCATTAAGTTGCTAGGTATTGCTAAGAAAACACCAATCGGTGTTGAATTGCGCGTACACCCAACACTCATTCCATCTAAGCGTTTAATTGCAAACGTTGAGGGCGCCATGAATGCCGTGCAAGTATTTGGTGATGCAGTTGGCACCACCTTGTATTACGGTAAAGGCGCGGGTTCTGAGCCAACTGCTTCTGCTGTAATCGCTGACTTGGTTGACATCACCCGCTTATTAAATGCAGATCCTGAGCATCGTGTTCCATATTTGGCCTTCCAGGCAAATGCTGTGCAGGACACCCCTGTATTGCCAATCGGCGAGATCACTACTAGTTATTACCTACGCTTGCGCGTGGCCGATCAAGCCGGCGTCTTGGCTGACATCACCAAAATTTTGGCTTCACATGGTGTTTCAATCGATGCGCTCTTGCAAAAAGAAGCTGACGAAGGTGAGAGTCAAACGGATTTAGTAGCTTTGACTCACGAAACCAAAGAAAAGAACATGCTTGCTGCAATTAAGGAGATTCAAGCTCTCAAAACTGTTGCCGGTGAAGTGGTGAAGATCCGTTTAGAAAATTTGTCTTAAGTTAAATTCAGCAAAATACATGCGTTACCAATCTACTCGCGGCAATAGTCCGCAACAATCCTTCTTAGAAATTTTGTTAGGTGGATTGGCGCCTGATGGCGGCTTGTATTTGCCTGTCCAATACCCAAAGATCACTGCAGCACAATTGGATTCATGGCGTGGTTTGTCATATGCCGATTTAGCTTATGAAGTATTAAGTCTTTATTGTGACGATATTCCTGAGGCAGACTTACGCGCACTCTTGCGTAAAACTTATACCGAGCAGGTGTATTGCAATGGACGTCCACAAGACAACGCCAAAGACATTACCCCAATACATTGGTTGGGTGAGGAAAAGGGTACACGTATTGGTTTATTGAGTCTCTCAAATGGACCAACATTAGCCTTTAAAGATATGGCCATGCAGTTGCTTGGCAATCTGTTTGAATACGCTCTTAAGAAAAAAGGCCAGCATCTCAATATTTTGGGCGCAACTTCTGGCGATACTGGCAGTGCTGCAGAATATGCAATGCGCGGTAAAGAGGGTGTAAAGGTGTTTATGCTTTCACCGCGCGGCAAGATGAGTGCATTCCAATCTGCACAAATGTATTCCTTGCAAGATCCGAATATTTTCAACTTAGCGGTAGCGGGCGTCTTTGATGATTGCCAGGATATCGTGAAGGCGGTCAGTAATGATCATGCTTTTAAAGCGAAGAATCAGATTGGTACCGTGAACTCCATTAACTGGGGTCGTGTAGTGGCTCAAGTGGTTTACTACTTCCAAGGTTATTTATTGGCTACCAAATCTAGTAATGAGAAGGTTTCATTTACTGTGCCATCAGGCAATTTTGGTAATGTTTGTGCCGGACACATTGCCCGCATGATGGGTTTGCCCATCGAACATTTAATTGTTGCTACCAACGAGAATGACGTTCTTGACGAGTTCTTCCGAACTGGCGTCTATCGCGCTCGCAAGTCAGCGGAAACGCTGCATACCTCCAGCCCATCTATGGATATCTCTAAAGCGAGCAACTTTGAACGCTTCGTATTTGATTTCATGGGTCAAGATGGCAAAGCAACTGCTGCTATGTTTAAGCAAGTGGATGTGGCTGGCGGCTTTGACATTTCCAAAGATACTGTTTTTAAAGAAATTGGTAAGTACGGCTTCCAATCAGGTCGCAGTACACATGAGAATCGCCTTGCAACTATTCGTGATGTTGATCAGCGCTATGGCGTCATGATTGATACGCATACCGCTGATGGCGTGAAAGTTGCACGTGAGCACTTACAAGCGGGTATTCCAATGATCGTCCTTGAGACGGCATTACCCATTAAGTTTGAAGAGACGATTGAGCTTGCTCTAGCTCGTCCCGCCGAGTGCCCGCCTGCTTTTAAAGATATTAAATCGAAGCCGCAGCGCGTAGAGGATATTGACGCTGATGTAGATCAAGTTAAAGCTTTCATTACTACGCATCTTGGTTAATTGATTTAACCCAAAGCTTTAAGCAATCAGGAATCACCTTATGACTAAGCCACCGATGTTGACAGCGCAGCAGGCCTTAGACCATTTACTCTCTCATGCAGTAGCGGTCAAAGAGAGTGAGAAGGTCAATACACAAGCCGCTTTGGGAAGGGTGCTTGCTGAAGACTTAAAAAGCTTGGTGGATGTTCCGCCGCTGGATAACACCTCAATGGACGGTTATGCTGTTCGCTGTGCGGATACTGCAACTCCAGGTCAAGCGCTCAAGATTGCGCAACGCATTCCAGCTGGTTCAGTAGGAGTGCTATTAGAGCCCGGCACAGTTGCCAGAATTTTCACGGGCGCCCCAGTTCCTCCCGGTGCTGATGCGGTAGTGATGCAAGAAGATTGCACGGTTGATGGTCAGTCCGATCAAGTGACTATCAATATTGCTCCGACGTTGGGTCAGTGGATTCGTCGTAGAGGTGAGGATTTAACGGCGGGTAAGACATGTCTGGTCGCTGGTACATTCTTGCGCCCGCAAGAGTTGGGTATGGCTGCTTCAGCAGGCCAAACTCACCTCAATGTTAAGCGTCGTGTAAAGGTGGCTGCATTCTTTACAGGTGACGAGTTAGCACTTCCAGGCGAGCCCTTAAAGCCAGGAGGCATCTACAACTCGAATCGCGATACCTTATTAGCCTGCTTGAAGTCCCTGGGTTGCGATGCAACGGATTTAGGTATTGTTCCCGATCGTTTGGACGCAACTCGTGAAGCATTGCGTAAAGCAAGCAAAGATCACGATTTAATTATTACCTCCGGTGGTGTCTCCGTTGGTGAAGAAGACCACATTAAACCTGCGGTGACTGTGGAAGGAAGATTGGATCTGTGGCAAATCGCAATCAAGCCTGGAAAGCCTCTGGCATTTGGAGCGGTACGCAAATCAAATGAGTCAATAGACGGTGAGGCTTGGTTTATTGGCCTACCTGGTAATCCAGTTTCTAGTTTTGTGACCTTCTTATTGTTTGTTCGCCCTTTTATTTTGAAGCTGCAAGGACGCGAAGCCAAACTCCCTCAATCGTATTTAATGCGTGCTGACTTTGATTGGCTAAAAGCCGATCGTCGCAATGAGTTCTTGCGGGTCAAAATCAATGATCAAGGCGGTCTGGATTTATTTCCTAATCAAAGCTCAGGCGTTCTTACTAGCGCATCTTGGGGTGATGGTTTGGTTGATTGTCCGCCAAATCAGCCAATCAAAGCTGGTGATTTGGTGAAATACATTCCTTTTGATGCGCTTCTCAAATAATCGGTTTACGATTAACTCATGAAACTTGAATTACGATTCTTTGCCTCATTGCGTGAAGCGCTTGGTCTCTCGCAAGAGAGTGTCACTGTTCCTGCAACAGTGAAGACGATTGCCGAACTTCGGGAGCATCTCATTGAGCGCGGCAACCCTTGGTCTGAAGTATTGGCTGAAGGTAAGGTATTGCGCTGTGCCCTTAATCAACACATGGTTGATGCTGGTACTCCATTGCAAGATGGTGCTGAAGTAGCTTTCTTTCCTCCGGTGACCGGCGGCTAGTATGTCCAATTCATCTATTCGTATTCAGGAAAACGATTTCGACCTTAGTGCTGAAATAGGGGCGCTTCGTAAGAATGATCCACGTGTTGGTGCGGTGGTGTCTTTCCTGGGAACGGTCCGGGATATGAATGACGGTAGCCAAGTGAAAGGCATGACGCTGGAGCACTACCCTGGCATGACTGAAAAAGCGTTGCAAGAAATTTTGGACCAGGCTAAAGCGCGTTGGGACATCTATCAAACTCTAGTGATTCATCGAGTGGGTCCGCTCCTACCCGAGGATCAAATTGTTCTGGTTGCGGTTACTAGCGCTCATAGGGGAGAAGCTTTTGCTGCCTGCGAGTTCATCATGGACTACTTAAAAACAGCAGCCCCATTTTGGAAAAAAGAAGACACACCTGAGGGTGCTCGTTGGGTGGATGCCCGCGTGACTGACGAGGCTGCAATGGCGCGTTGGAATAAATCCTAATTTGTATTGCATTTTTCGTAAGAGAGATTTCAAGTGAATAAATTAGTTGCCTTGCTGTTGACTACTATTGCTTTCAGCGTATCTGCCGCAGAGAGGCCTGTTGTTAAGATTGAAACAGGTAGCTTGCAAGGTGTGATCGAGCACAACATGCAGGCGTTTAAAAACGTTCCTTATGCAGCCCCTCCGTTGGGTGAGCTGCGTTGGCGCCCTCCACAACCAGCGCTTGCTTGGAGTGGAACACGTGATGCTAGTAAGTTTGGTGGTGCTTGTCCGCAGCAATATATTAAAAATCTTAACGATGGTCTTGGGCTTCCAGGTAGTGAGGATTGTTTAAAGCTCAACGTTTTTGCGCCCTCAAAACCTAATAAGAATTTGCCAGTCATGGTTTGGTTCCATGGTGGCGGATTAATCGTAGATGGCGCTAAAGATCCACAGTTCACCCCAATCAATTTGGTGAAGAATGGTGTCATCGTTGTTACGGTTGACTATCGCCTTGGATCATTAGGCTTCTTTGCTTCAAAAGAGTTGATTGAAGAAGCAAAAGCTAAGGGTGAGCCAGTAGGCAATTACGGCACCATGGATCAAATTGCCTCTTTAAAGTGGGTCAAAAAGAATATTGAAGCATTTGGGGGAGATCCCAATAACGTAACAATCTTTGGTCAATCAGCTGGTGGTAGAAGTGTGACCTGGTTAATGGTTTCTGATGCAGCTAAGGGGCTGTTCCATAAGGCGATTGCCCAAAGTGCGCAACAAAGTCCTTTAAGGGGAATGACTGAAAAGCGTTTTGGCTTAACACCAGAAGTGGATATAGGCGCTAAATTTATGGCTGCACTTGGCGCAAAATCATTAGCCGAGTTAAGAAAATTACCAGTTCAAAAACTAATCCTTGATGGCAACTCTTACTATGCCGGTGAGTTTGGCGGTCCTTTTGTGGATGGTCAGATTTTAAAGGGCGACCCCATTCCTTTGTTTGCCGCTGGTAAGCAGGCAAAAGTTCCTTTCATGATTGGTACAAACTCATTTGATAGCGATTTCATGTTGCCTGGCGAGCCTGCCTTAGATGTCTTTTTGAAGAATGTGCACGAAGACCCAAAGATTATTGAGCAGCTTTATGCCAATGTAAAAGATAAATGCATTTTGAATTCTTTTGTAATCCAGGATCTGATGTATCGCGCCAGTACCAAATTATTGGCAAATAGCATGAATGGCATTGCCCCCGGCTATGCCTATTACTTTGATTACTTAACTCAGAATATTCGAGCCGCTTTACCGGGTGCGCCTCATACTTACGAGATACCTTATGTCTTCGGTAGCTTGGGGTTAGTAACCCAAGCTCCTAAGCAGGCCTTAACGGGTGTGAATCAATGCGATCGAATTGAAAAAGATATTGCTGGGTTCAAGAAAACGCATGTCTGGCCAAAAGACTGGTTTCCGATTGTGGATAAAAATAACCCTCAGGATCAAGTAATGTCAGAGAGGTTATCTACTAGTTGGGCAGCATTTGCCAAAACCGGCAATCCAAATGTGAGTGGTCAGGCAAACTGGCCCATATACAACCTGAATGCAGACGTTATGAGAAATTTTTCACCTGGCTCTGAAACGATTACGGGATTATTTAAAGATCGGGTGGCTTATCAAGCTCTGCATTTAAGAGAAATCTATGCGATCGAACGTGTAAAAGATGCTTTCTAAAATTCAAGTAAATAGCAAACCAACCACCCTCAAGGGTGGTTTTTGTTTTTAAAGAATGCCAACTTTTCAGAACGGGGAAGTTGCTTTAATTTGATCTCTGCCTTTGAGGCTTCAGATCGATCCGGGTGTTCTTGTGTAGCTAAAAGGACAACTGGTCTGCGAGCTCTTGTATAGCGAGCGCCTTGCCCTGAGTTGTGAGCTTCTAGGCGATGCTCTAGACGGTTTGTTATGCCGGCATAGTACGTGCCGTCAGAGCATTCTAGGAGGTAAACAAGCCAGGTCAAAATGGGTCAAATTCGAGTGAAAAAGGGCTCAAAAACCCTTGAAATTGGCAATATTGCCCTTATATTCTATAGATAGATATATGGAGTGCATAAATGAGAATAGATAAATTAACAACTAAGTTTCAAGAGGCCTTAAGTGAGGCCCAAAGTATCGCTTTAGCCAAAGACAACCAATATATTGAGCCAGCCCATGTCTTGCTGGCAATGTTGCGTGATTCTGATGGTGGCGCAAAGAGCTTGCTAACAAGAGCGGGCGTCAATGTGGCCGGTCTCGAAAAAGGTGTGGAAAAAATTATCAGCAACCTTCCTGAAGTGCAGGGCACTAGCGGGGAAGTTCAGGTTGGCCGAGATCTCAGTAATTGGTTGAACTTGTGCGAAAAAGAAGCTAACAAACGCAATGATCAATTTATTGCTGGCGAGTTGTTCTTGTTGGTGGTTGCAGATGACAAAGGCGAGCTCGGCAAGGTTGCTCGCGAGAATGGCTTAAATCGTAAATCGTTAGAAGCGGCTATTGATTTAGTGCGCGGAGGAGAATCAGTGAATAGTGCAGATGCTGAAGGTCAACGTGAGGCCTTAAAGAAATACACAGTGGATTTAACAGAGCGTGCTCGCATGGGCAAGCTCGATCCAGTAATTGGTCGTGACGATGAGATTCGTCGCACCATTCAGATATTGCAGCGCCGCGGTAAGAATAACCCCGTACTCATTGGTGAACCGGGTGTAGGTAAGACTGCCATTGTTGAGGGCTTGGCGCAGCGTATCGTCAATGGCGAAGTGCCTGAGACCCTAAAGAATAAGCGTGTCTTGGTATTGGATATGGCCTTGCTATTGGCTGGCGCGAAGTATCGCGGTGAGTTTGAAGAGCGCCTGAAGGCGGTTCTTAGTGATGTAGCTAAAGATGAAGGTCAAACCATCATCTTTATTGACGAGATTCATACGATGGTTGGCGCTGGTAAGGGTGATGGCGCAATGGATGCCGGTAATATGCTCAAACCTGCCTTAGCTCGTGGCGAATTGCATTGCATTGGCGCTACAACCTTAGATGAATATCGCAAGTACATTGAAAAAGATCCTGCGTTAGAGCGTCGTTTCCAAAAAGTCATGGTGGAAGAGCCTAGTGTTGAAGCAACCATCGCTATCTTGCGTGGTCTGCAAGAGCGCTATGAGCTTCATCACGGTATTGAAATCACTGATCCAGCAATTGTGGCTGCTGCTGAGTTGTCACATCGCTACATTACTGATCGTTTCTTGCCGGATAAGGCAATTGATCTGATCGATGAAGCTGGTTCACGCATTCGGATGGAAATTGATTCCAAGCCTGAAGTAATGGATAAACTCGAGCGTCGTTTAATTCAACTCAAGATTGAGCGTGAAGCGGTTAAGAAGGAAAAGGACGAAGCCTCCCAAAAACGCTTAGGCCTCATTGAAGAGGAAATCAAGCGTCTTGGTGCTGAGTATGCCGATTTGGAAGAAATCTGGAAAGCAGAGAAGGGTGCCGTACTGGGCGCTGCCAATCTGAAGGAAGAGATTGAGAAGGTTAAGGCTGATATCGCCAAGTTGCAGCGTGATGGCAAGTTAGAGCAAGTTGCTGAGTTGCAATATGGCAAGCTGCCTGAGCTCGAAGCTAAGCTTAAATCTGCTGCAGCTGCAGAGGCAAAAGGCGACAAAGATGGCGTAGTGAAAAATAAATTACTACGCACCCAAGTGGGCGCCGAAGAAATCGCTGAAGTAGTTTCTCGTGCGACAGGTATTCCGGTTTCCAAGATGATGCAGGGCGAGCGCGATAAATTGCTCAAGATGGAAGAGCTCTTGCATAAGCGTGTTGTTGGTCAAGAGGAAGCTATTCGTGCAGTGTCTGATGCGATCCGTCGTTCTCGTGCCGGTTTGGCAGAAGAGAATCGTCCTTATGGCTCATTCTTATTCCTTGGGCCTACTGGCGTTGGTAAGACCGAGCTTTGCAAGGCATTGGCGGGCTTCTTGTTTGATAGTGAAGACCACCTCATTCGTATTGATATGAGTGAGTTCATGGAGAAGCATAGTGTTGCGCGTTTAATTGGTGCGCCTCCAGGTTATGTTGGCTATGAAGAGGGTGGTTATTTAACTGAGCAAGTACGTCGTCATCCGTATAGCGTGATCTTGTTCGATGAAATCGAGAAAGCACATCCAGATGTGTTTAACGTACTCTTGCAGGTATTGGATGATGGTCGCTTGACTGATGGTCAAGGCCGGACTGTGGACTTCAAGAATACGGTGATTGTGATGACCAGTAATATCGGTTCCCATTTGATTCAATCAATGACTGATAAAAAGCAATCGGAAATCAAAGAAGCAGTGTTCGAAGAATTGAAAAATCATTTCCGTCCTGAGTTCTTAAACCGTATCGATGAGATCGTGGTATTCCACGGCTTAGACAAAGGCAATATTGCCAATATCGCGAAGATATTGCTCAAAAACTTGTCGGATCGCTTGGCAAAAGTCGATATGCAGCTTGAGGTTAGTGATGCGGCTTTGAATAAGATTGCTGAAGTTGGGTTTGATCCAGTCTTTGGAGCAAGACCGCTGAAGCGGGCCATCCAGCAGCATATTGAGAACCCGGTTTCCAAGATGATTCTGGAAGGCAAGTTCGGTCCTAAGGATGTAGTGCCTGTGGATGTGGATAAGGCGGGTGAATTTAGCTTTTCTCGCCAGGTCCATTAAGTAGTAAAAAAGTATTTCAGCAGGAAAATTCCTGCGCCAGTAAACTCGGAGCATGACTGTTGCGCTTAGTAGGCGTGCCAGTGATGTCCGGGTTATTGGTCTCATTAGCCTAGCTCACGGCAGCTCTCACTTTTTTCATTTAGTTCTTCCTCCCATGTTTCCGTGGTTGAAGGACGCTTTTGCATTGAGTTACGCTGAGCTCGGTTTACTCATGTCAGTTTTCTTTGTGGTGTCTTGCATTGCGCAAGCTGCCTCAGGATTTTTAGTAGATCGTATTGGCGCAAGACCGGTATTATTTTCTGGGATTGCTTTACTAATACTCGCTGCACTCACTTACTCACAAAGCAATGGTTATGCGATGCTCATATTGGGAGCAGTGATTGCTGGTTGCGGCAACGGAATATTTCATCCTGTTGACTACACCCTCATTAATCACAAGGTATCACCCCCCAATCTTCCATATGCCTATTCAATGCATGGTGTAACAGGGTATTTGGGGTGGGCTGCAGCCCCAGCCTTCATGGTGGCCATTGCTCAATTCAGTGATTGGCGTATCGCATTCCTATGCGCTGCCTTACTAGAGGCTTGTATTCTGGTGTTTCTGTGGCTCAATAGAGGTTATCTCGTTGATGACGTTAAAGAGCGCCATGAGAATACCCAGGCAAGTACCCAAACTACCAGCCCTGGAGCTCCGTCAGAAAGTACATTTGCATTTCTGAAATTAACTGCCGTTTGGTTGTGCTGGATTTTCTTTTTCTTTAGTATGGCATCCACTTCAAGCTTGCAATCCTTTGCGCCGAGTGCATTGTTCTCTATTTATCAAGTGCCTTTGGATGTGGGAAGTTATTACATTACTTTGTTAGCACTCGGCAGTGCTGGTGGAGTTTTATTTGGCGGTTATCTAGCAGCAAAGTTACAAGCGCCTGAACGTATTGTTTCTTCATGTTTATCTGTAACGATAGTGATGTGTTTGTTACTTGGCACGGGATTCATTCCAGTGGCGCTGATTCCTTTCCTTTTTATTGGATTGGGTTTTGGTTACGGCGTTGTTGCTCCTTCACGAGACCTTCTGGTGAAGACGGTAACTCCAAAAGGTGTTGCTGGACGTGTTTACGGAATCGTTTATTCAGGAATTGATTTGGGTGCTGCAGTAGGACCTTTTATCTTTGGCTTCTTTATGGATGCTGGCCTTCCAAAAGCATTATTCCTGGGTATTGTCGCCTTCCAGCTCATGATCATTCCAACGGTATTTAAGGTGTCAGCCGGAATTACTCCTAAAAGTCCTTAATTAGTTAGTAATAATTTCATAATATGAAATGTCATTACACTGAGTAAAATTCTACGTAGTCAGCGATGCCTGATTTCATTCCAAGCAGTGGACGTTCATTCCACATAGTAAAAAAATAAACATAAGTTATTGAATTTAAATAACTAAATATTTTTATAAATGCTCTATATTTCTCTTGCTTGCTTTTGTTAACTGTCTAAACTCTTATATAAGACATAAGACTTGAACTGGTCTTAAGAGTCCTCAAATTTTGAAGTACTTGTTTAACTTAGGGAGAAAAACATGGCAGATCGCAAAGCAGAAATCGCAGCATTACAAAAAGACTGGGATACCAATCCACGCTGGAAGGGCATTACTCGTGGCTATACAGCTGAGGACGTAGTACGCCTCCGTGGTTCATTGAAGATTGAGCACACTTTAGCTAAGCATGGCGCAGAGCGTCTTTGGGAATTGGTTAACAACGAGGCTTACGTTAACTGTTTAGGTGCTTTGACTGGTGGTCAAGCAATGCAACAAGTTAAAGCTGGTGTACAAGCTATTTACCTGTCAGGTTGGCAAGTTGCTGCTGACGGTAACTCTTATGCAGCGATGTATCCAGATCAATCTTTGTATCCAGTTGATTCAGTTCCTAAGATGGTTGAGCGTATCAATAACTCATTCCAACGCGCTGATGAAATTCAAACTGCTAAAGGTATTAACAAGGGTGATGCAGGTTATATCGAGTACTTCGCTCCCATCGTTGCTGACGCAGAAGCTGGTTTTGGCGGTGTATTAAACGCATTTGAATTAAGCAAGGCATTGATCAAGCAAGGTGCTGCTGGCGTTCACTTTGAAGACCAATTGTCTTCTGTTAAGAAGTGCGGTCACTTGGGTGGCAAGGTATTGTTGCCAACTACAGAATCTGTACAAAAATTGATCTCTGCACGCTTAGCTGCTGACGTAATGGGTGTTCCAACTATTATTTTGGCTCGTACCGATGCTGAAGCTGCTGATTTATTGACATCTGACTACGATGCAAATGACAAGCCATTCTTGACTGGTGAGCGTACAGCTGAAGGCTTCTACAAAACACGTAAAGGCTTGGATCAAGCGATTTCACGTGGTTTGGCATACGCTGCATATGCTGATATGGTTTGGTGCGAAACAGGTACTCCTGATCTTGAGTTTGCTCGTCAGTTCGCTGAAGCAATTCGTGCGAAGTTCCCAGGCAAGATGTTGGCTTACAACTGCTCACCATCTTTCAACTGGAAGAAAAACTTGGACGATGCAACCATCGCTAAATTCCAACGTGAATTAGGCGCGATGGGTTACAAGTATCAGTTCATCACATTGGCTGGTATCCACTCTATGTGGTACAACATGTTCGACTTGGCACAAGACTACATGCAGCGCGGTATGACTGCATACATCGAGAAAGTACAAGAGCCAGAATTCGCTGCTCGTGATCGTGGATACACATTCGTTTCACATCAGCAAGAAGTTGGCACTGGTTACTTCGACGATGTGACTACTGTGATCCAAGGTGGCAAGTCTTCTGTAACAGCGTTGACTGGCTCAACTGAAGAAGAGCAGTTCCACTAAGAAATCCCTAAGTAGTAAGTAGCAAGCAGTAACACATCAATACTGCCGCGGCATCTAAATGACCCCACAAGGGTGACTTAGATGCCGTTTTCGTTTACATTCTTCCCATGACTAATTGCCTACTCTGTAAAGACGAACTCAAGCCCGAAGAGGGGCAGATCATTTGGCGCGGAGATGACTGTCGAGTCATTCTGGTAAATGATCCCGATTTGCCTGGTTTCTGTAGAGTCATTTGGAATCGTCATGTAGCTGAGATGACCGATCTCAGTCATGGCGAGCGTGATCACTTAATGGCCTTGGTATTTGCCGTTGAAGAGGCCCTGCGTCACGTTATGCATCCTGATAAGGTCAATATTGCTACTTTGGGCAATATGGTTCCCCATATACATTGGCATGTCATTCCCAGATTTAGGGATGATGCTTTCTTCCCAGGCTCTGCTTGGTCTCAGAAGACACAGGAAACTCCAAAATCAGTCATAGACTCTAGAAAGCAAAAAGCTGAGCAGTTACCTGCAGCGATAAGAGCCGTAATCGCTAATCTTGCCTAGACTAATTTTTTAAGCGCTTCGAGATATTTCTCCGGACTAAGAGCTTGACCCTCACGTTGTGCCTCCCACATCACTTGCCCTAGGCATTCCATCATGAGGTGCTGGGCTTCATGCATTGAGCCTGCCTTCAATGACAGCTTGTCGGCGATCTCCTTAATGCCAGGTGGTTGATTAATTGAGATTTGCTCGCTAATTGATAAATGCATTGATAAATGAAGGAAGGGATTTGTTTCTCCACGCTCTGGTGTGTAGTCCTGCGCTAGGGCGCCTTCTGGATCGGCGAGGAGAGCATGGTATTCCGGATGTTCTGACATCCAATCGCTAGCAAGCGTTTCCATCGGATCAAGAATATGATTCTCCGTCTTCTTTTTCCAGGTATCGCAGAAAAAGCGACGTACTTCTTCACGGGTTGGATTAAATATCGCCACGAACTTTTCCTTTGCCAGTTTTTTGTTTGAATCCACATAGTGGCTCCACTATGCATTCTGCGCAATCAGGGTTGCGCGCCTTACAGGTATATCTACCATGCAGAATAAGCCAGTGATGGGCATCATGTAGATACTCTTTTGGTACGCGTTTAAGTAATTGCTCCTCCACCTTGACGACATCCTTGCCTGGCGCTAAGCCTGTTCGGTTGGAGACTCTGAATATATGAGTATCAACAGCGATGGTAGGTTGACCAAAAGCGGTATTGAGAATCACATTTGCGGTTTTTCTGCCGACGCCTGGTAAGGCTTCTAATTCTTCACGAGTCTGAGGTACTTCACCTCCATGTTTTTCCAATAGCAGTCGACAGGTTTCCTGAATATGCTTACCTTTAGAATTAAATAAACCAATATGCTGAATGTAGGGTCTTACACCTTCTTCACCAAGATCCAAAAGAGCTTGCGGGGTATTCGCAACCTTATAGAGTTTGCGTGTTCCCTTGTTAACAGATACATCTGTTGCTTGTGCAGAGAGCAGTACTGCAATAAGAAGTTCAAAGGGTGAACTGTATTCCAGCTCGGTTTCTGGTTTAGGATTATTTGCTTTGAGCTGCTCAAAAAAAGCACGACGCTTTTCTAGATTCATCATTTCTTTTGTTGAGCACGTGCAATCGCTGCGGCAATGATGGCGCGTTTACGCTCTTGCTCTTTTAATGCTTCTTCAGATTGAGGTGACTCATTATTTACAGACTGCAATTTAGCGGCAGCCTTTTTGGCGAGTCGATCATCATTATCTTTTTGCTCTCGATCTAATCGTACGTCACGTTCGTGATAGCGCTTACGTGCGATATCAGCAAGATCGGGTGACCAAGCGTCCCAACCAGTTTTGTCTCCGGTGACATTAATCATGCTGATGCAATCTACTGGGCACGGCGGAATGCAAAGGTCGCAACCTGTGCACCACTCAGTCAGCACGACGTGCATTTGTTTAGAGGCGCCAACAATAGCATCAACAGGGCATGCCTGAATACAGAGTGTGCAGCCAATGCATTTCTGTGGATCTATATACGCAACTGGGCGAGGGCGTTCTACACCGCACTCTGGATCAATGGTGGGGTGGAGTTCAAAGGCATCCTGTGAATAGATGGGCACAAGAACCTTGCTCAGTCGCTGAATGCCCTCAATACCGCCAGGAGGGCATCGATTCGGTAAGGCTTCACCACTGGCCATGGCTTCTGCATATCCGCGGCAATCCGGGTAGCCACACTTAGTGCATTGTGTTTGCGGAAGAATATCCTCAAGTTGATCAACGAGGTTATTGGCTTGGCTCATGGGCATTACTTACAAGGGTCCTCTTAAAATTAAAGGCCCCGAAGAGCCCTTAATTTATGCAGACTTAGTAGTTTGAGTAGCGGTTTTCTTCGTGTTCTGATGTTCGCGAATAAAGGCTTTGATTTTTGGATAAACCTTATCGCGCCAACGACGTCCAGCAAAGATGCCGTAGTGACCTGCACCCGCAACTTCATAGTGGTCTTTGTTCTCTTTTGGAATGCCTGCACACAAACCATGGGCTGAACGTGTTTGACCGCTTCCAGAAATATCATCAAGCTCACCTTCAACAGTAAGGAGGGCAGTCTTTTTGATGTCTTGTGGTTTCACGAGCTCACCAGCAACTTCCCATGTTCCATTAGGCAATGCATAGTCTTGGAACACAGTCTTGATAGTGTCTAGGTAGAACTTGGAGTCTAAATCCAATACGGCGTTGTATTCATCGTAGAAGCGAATATGTGATTCAGCATCCTGTTCGTCGCCACGTACCAAGTTTTGGAAGTAATCCCAATGAGACTGCAAATGGTTTTGCGGGTTCATGGCAATAAAGCCAGTATGTTGCAAGAAGCCTGGATACACTTTGCGACCAGCGCCTGGGTAGTTAGGTGGTACGTTATAGATCACGTGACTCTCAAACCACTCATATGACTTCTGATCCGCCAAGTTATTCACGGCAGTTGGTGATTTACGTGCATCAATTGGGCCGCCCATCATGATCATCGATGCTGGGGTTGCCTCACCGGCAGATGCCATGAGAGAGATTGCACCTAATGTTGGAACGGTAGGTTGACATACAGAAATCACGTGCAAATCTTTTGCGCCGATAGTCCGAATAAATTCTTGTACATAGTGAACATAGTCATCGAGACCAAATTCACCATCTTCAACTGGAACCAAGCGTGCATCAATCCAATCGGTGATGTAAACCTTGTGATCTTGCAAGAGTGTGCGCACAGTGTCACGTAACAATGTGGAGTGGTGACCTGATAAAGGTGCCACTACTAAAACTACAGGATCTTCTTTGAGTTTTTTGATGACTTCAACATCATCGGAGAAGCGCTTGAAACGAACCAACTTGCAGAAAGGTTTTGCAAGGGTGGTGATTTCATGAATAGCCACTTCGCGACCATGTGCCTGCACGGAGCGAATACCAAATTCTGGTTTTTTGTAATTCTTGCCTAAGCGGTAGAGGAGTTCATAGCTAGCAGCCAAACGCTCGGAGCCTGGAACCATTGATGCAGGATTAGAAGCGTTAATAAAAGCTTCAGAAGCAGCGCGTGCCCATGAGCTAACAGGCTGAAGTAAGGCTTTTTGGAATTCGTGTAACTGATATAGCATGGTGCCTCCGGTAATTCAGGGTATCCGCTTGTTACGCTAAGACGCGGGCGATTGCTTTAGCCACTTTATCAATATTTTTAGTATTGAGGGCCGCCACACAAATGCGTCCAGTAGAGAGAGCATAAATGCCGTCCTCTTTCTGTAAGCGCTCAACTTGCTCAGCCGTTAAGCCTGAGTAAGAAAACATTCCACGCTGCTTTTCGATAAAAGCAAAATCTTGCTTGACACCAGCAGCAGCGAGTTTTTCCACCAGACCATGACGCATTGCTTTAATGCGATCACGCATCTCTGCCAACTCATCTTCCCAGAGCTTGCGCAGTTCTGGTGAATTTAAAACAGCAGCAGCAATTGCTGCGCCGTGAGTTGGTGGGTTGGAGTAGTTAGTACGAATCACGCGTTTCAATTGTGAAAGCACGCGAGTAGATTCATCTTTGCTTTGTGTCACGATGGACAGTGCGCCAACACGCTCACCATAGAGTGAGAATGACTTAGAGAAAGAGCTTGATACAAAGAAAGACATGCCTGATTCGGCAAACAGGCGAACTGCAACACCATCTTGCTCAATCCCAGCTGCAAAGCCTTGGTAGGCCATATCCAAGAAAGGAATCAAGCCCTTATTTTTGCAGATATCAATTACTTGACGCCATTGCGCTTCAGTAATATCTGCGCCAGTTGGGTTGTGGCAGCAAGCATGCAATAACACGGTGGTGTTCTTTGGGAATGATTCTAAAGATTTCACCATGCCATCAAAATCGACGCCACGAGTTTTGCCGTCGAAGTAGGTGTACTCAACTACTTCAAAGCCAGCAGATTCAAAAATGCCGCGATGGTTTTCCCAAGTTGGATTGCTAATCGCGCATGGCGCATTTAAGTTGAGGCGTTTAATAAAGTCTGCGCCAACACGTAATGCACCTGTGCCACCAAGGCACTCAGCTGTTACAACACGACCATCCTTAATGAGTGATGAGTCAGCGCCAAACAATAAGTTTTGCACTGCGCTGTTATATGGATTTGGGCCTTCGATGGGAATGTAGCTGCGTGGAGAGTGCTTCGCAACAATTGCCTCTTCAGCTTTGATTACCGCTTTTAAAAGGGGAACCTTGCCTTCATCTGTGTAATACACGCCAACACCTAAATTCACTTTGTCAGCACGTTGGTCTGCAACGTAGGCTTCTGTGAGGCCAAAAATAGGATCTTTAGGGGCTAGTTGAACTGAGGCAAACAGGGTCATTTGAGCTTGAAATTGAGGGTTAAAGGATGGTTTTGTTCGTAATTGACGTTAAATTCAGTTTAATTGTCGGTTTTTGAGGCCAGAATCAACTATTTCCTAAGAAAAACGGCAAAATCATTGTTTGTACAAAATTCGCTGTGAAGAAATCTCACAGGTGAAATGATAGCCGAGATGCCCCCTAAGTTGCCCAAAATTGCTCCAAATTCCGAAGTAAAAACGGTAAATAAAAGCCCGGCGGCAGATCCATTGGGCGAGGCCGGCCACGACCTTGATCCTACTAAGTTTGTGACCTTCCCAGACTCCCCTTATCAGCTCTATCAGCCATTTGCACCTGCTGGCGACCAACCTCAGGCGATTGATGCCCTTGTGGAGGGTATAGAGGATGGATTGACCTTTCAGACGCTTTTAGGGGTTACTGGGTCTGGAAAGACCTTCACGATGGCCAATGTGATTGCCAGAACAGGTCGCCCAGCCATCATTTTTGCCCCGAATAAAACCCTGGCTGCCCAACTTTATAGTGAATTTAGGGAGTTTTTTCCCAAAAATGCCGTTGAGTACTTCGTCAGTTACTACGACTATTACCAACCTGAGGCTTACGTACCTCAGCGCGATCTCTTTATTGAAAAAGACTCTTCAATTAATGAACACATCGAGCAGATGCGTTTGTCGGCTACCAAGAGTCTTTTAGAGCGTCGTGACGTCATCATTGTTGCTACTGTTTCTGCAATCTACGGTATCGGTAATCCGGGCGACTATCACAGCATGGTGATGACGTTGCGCCCTGGTGACAAGATGAGTCAGCGCGATATTTTGATGCGACTCATTGCCATGCAGTATGATCGTAATGAATTAGATTTCAAGCGTGGTGTATTTAGAGTACGCGGTGACACGATTGATATTTTCCCTGCCGAACATAATGAGTTGGCAGTGCGTGTTGAGTTGTTTGACGATGTTATTGAGAGCTTACAGTTCTTTGATCCGCTCACTGGAAAAATTCGTCAGAAGATCCCACGTTTTACGGTGTATCCAAGTTCGCACTACGTTACTCCGCGCGACACAGTTCTGAAAGCCATCGAAACAATTAAAACAGAATTGCGTACTCGCTTAGATGAGTTCGTTAAAGATGGTAAGTTGGTTGAAGCACAACGTCTTGAACAGCGCACCCGTTTTGATTTGGAAATGCTCAATGAATTGGGTTTTTGTAAAGGGATCGAGAACTACTCTCGCCACCTCTCTGGCGCCGCGCCTGGCGAAGCTCCGCCTACGCTGGTGGACTACCTGCCTAATGATGCTTTGATGTTCCTTGATGAAAGCCACGTCTTAATTGGACAGCTCAATGCGATGTATAACGGCGATAAATCGCGTAAACATACCTTGGTAGAGTTTGGTTTCCGTTTACCTTCTGCGATGGATAACCGTCCACTCAAATTTGCTGAGTTTGAAACGAAGATGCGTCAAACAATTTTTGTTTCTGCAACGCCAGCAGATTATGAGAATACGCATCAAGGTCAAGTTGTTGAACAAGTAGCTAGACCAACTGGATTGGTAGATCCAGAAATCGAAGTCTTACCTGCAAGTACACAAGTGGACGATTTGTTAGATCAAATTCATGCACGAGTCAAAGTTGGCGAACGTGTTTTGGTAACTGTATTAACCAAGCGCATGGCAGAGCAATTAACCGATTATCTTTCTGATAATGGTGTGAAGGTGCGTTATGTTCACTCAGATATTGATACGGTGGAGCGCGTAGAAATTTTGCGCGACTTACGTTTGGGCGTCTTTGATGTCTTGGTTGGTATTAACTTATTGCGCGAAGGATTGGATATTCCTGAAGTCTCACTGGTTGCCATTTTGGATGCCGATAAAGAAGGCTTCTTGCGTTCTGAACGTAGTTTGATTCAGACCATTGGACGGGCAGCTCGTAACGTGCGCGGCAAAGCGATTTTGTACGCCGATCGTATTACCGATTCCATGAAGCGGGCGATGGGGGAGACCGAAAGACGCCGAACTAAACAAATTGCCTTTAATAAACTACATGGAATAGAGCCAAAAGGGGTTCAAAAGCGGATCAAAGACATCATTGACGGCGTCTACGATGTCAAAGAGAAGCGTCAGGAGATGCAGGTTGAGCAGGAGCGGGCTCGCTATGAGGATATGGGCGAGAAGGACCTGGCGGCTGAAATTAAGCGCTTAGAGAAGCAAATGAACGCTGAAGCCAAGAATTTGGAGTTTGAAAAGGCTGCCAGCACCCGTGATCGACTTACTAAAGTCAAAGAAATGGCCTTTGGGGCTAGGTCCAGGGACTCGGTCTAAAGGCCTAACCAGCTAATTCCCGGTTTGCCTGAGGGATTTTTGGGATAATTCCCGAGCAGATTGCTAGGGATTATGTTAAAGTTGAGTGGAATGGTCGGGTATTACCCGCCCGACTGTGAGCTGTCCATAACAATCCATTACCAAGGTGACATATGAGACTTACAACTAAAGGTCGTTTTGCAGTAACCGCAATGATTGATTTAGCCCTGCGTGAAACGCATGGCCCTGTAACTTTGGCTGGAATAAGCCAAAGGCAAAAAATTTCCCTTTCTTACCTCGAGCAATTGTTCGGCAAATTACGCCGTTTCAATATCGTGGAAAGTACTCGTGGTCCTGGCGGTGGTTACACCCTGGCGCGACCATCTTCCGAGGTGAGTGTTGCTGACATCATCGTTGCAGTTGACGAGCCACTCGATGCGACTCAATGTGGCGGTAAAGGCAATTGCCATACCGATGAAGAAAATCATGGCCGCTGTATGACGCATGATCTCTGGAGTAATCTCAATTCCAAAATGGTTGAGTACTTGAGTTCAGTGAGTTTGAAAGATTTAGTGCAACAACAAGAAGGACGCGGCATTGTGATTCAAGATATGCGTCAAAAGAAAATCAAAGTTGAAAGCGCTAAAGCAGATAAGCCTGCTCCTGCGCTTGCGGCTAAAAAAGAAGTAGCCCCTAAAGCACCATTAATTAATTCAGTATTTAATTTGGCGCGACAAAGTTAATAACGTATTACCTACCGATAGATAAACCATGAACGCCCCAAAAGATCTTCCAAAGCAACCGGTTCCGATGTTTAGCCCTAAGCACTTCCCGGTTTACATGGACTATTCCGCTACTGCGCCGATTGATCCTCTTGTGGTCGACAAAATGTTGCCTTATCTGCGCGAGCAGTTCGGTAATGCTGCGTCACGCAGCCACGCTTATGGCTGGGCCGCAGAAGAGGCGGTGGAGTGGGCGCGTTCAGAAGTTGCCCTTTTGGTACATGCTGATCCACGGGAAATCGTATTTACTAGCGGCGCGACTGAAAGTATTAATTTGGCATTAAAAGGCGCTGCGCATTTTTATAAAGATCGTGGCAATCACATCATCACCGTAAAGACTGAGCACAAGGCTACTTTAGATACATGCCGCGAATTAGAGCGCGAAGGCTTTGATGTCACTTACTTAGATGTACTGCCGAATGGTTTGATTGATTTTGCGCAACTTGAAGCTGCAATGAAGCCGGGAACAATTTTGGCCTCAGTGATGTATGTCAACAATGAAATCGGTGTTGTGCAAGATATTCCTGCGATTGGTGAATTGTGCCGTTCACGCGGCGTCATTTTTCACGTAGATGCAGCGCAAGCGACCGGCAAAATAGAAATTGATTTAGAAAAGACCAAAGTAGATTTGATGAGCTTCTCCGCTCATAAGACTTATGGACCCAAAGGTATTGGCGCCTTGTTTGTGCGTCGTAAGCCCCGTATTCGCATTGAGGCTCAGATTCATGGTGGCGGTCATGAGCGTGGTATGCGCTCTGGTACCTTGGCCGTGCATCAGATTGTTGGTATGGGCGAGGCATTCCGTATTGCTCGCATCGATATGGCCGAAGAAAACAAGCGTATCCGTGCTTTGCGTGACCGCTTATTAAATGGCTTAAAAGATATTGAAGAGGTTTATGTCAACGGCGACATGGACAATCGAGTGCCTCATAACCTGAACATTAGCTTTAACTATGTTGAGGGGGAGTCCATGCTGATGGCATTGAAGGATTTAGCGATCTCTTCCGGTTCGGCATGTACTTCAGCATCTTTGGAGCCTTCGTATGTATTGCGTGCCCTTGGCCGCAATGATGAATTAGCCCATAGCTCTATTCGTTTTACCTTAGGCCGCTTTACGACTGAGGAAGAAGTGGATTTCACCATCAAGTTGGTGAAAGAAAAGATTGCCAAGTTGCGTGAGTTATCACCACTGTGGGAAATGTACAAAGATGGAATCGACTTAAGCACGATTCAATGGGCAGCACACTAAAGAAATATAAAGATAAAGAAATTAAAGAGGAAATACCATGGCATATAGCGATAAGGTCATCGACCACTACGAAAATCCCCGCAACGTTGGTTCATTTGAAAAAGGTGACGACAGCGTAGGTACCGGCATGGTTGGCGCACCTGCATGTGGTGACGTGATGAAGTTGCAAATTCGCGTGAATGAAAAAGGTGTAATTGAGGATGCTAAGTTCAAGACTTACGGCTGCGGCTCTGCGATTGCTTCATCTTCATTGGTAACCGAGTGGGTTAAAGGTAAGACTTTGGATCAAGCGCTTGAGATCAAGAATTCATTGATCGCTGAAGAACTTGCATTGCCACCAGTAAAAATTCACTGCTCCATCTTGGCTGAAGATGCCATCAAGGCTGCGGTAGCCGATTACAAAGAAAAGCATCCAGCGAAATAAGCAGATACCACTATGGCAATTACCTTAACCGACAAAGCAGCTGCACACGTAAACCGCAATCTACAAAAACGCGGTAAAGGTTGTGGCTTACGCTTGGGCGTTCGTACTACAGGATGTTCTGGTTTGGCGTATCAACTTGAGTATGTAGATGAGCCCGCCGCTGAGGATCAAGTATTTGAGTCCAATGGCATTAAGGTGTTTGTAGATCCAAAAAGTTTGGCTTACTTAGATGGTACAGAGCTGGATTTTGTACGCGAGGGTTTGAACGAGGGATTTAAGTTTCAAAATCCAAACGTAAAAGATGAGTGTGGTTGTGGCGAATCCTTCCGCGTCTGACGATTACTTTCACTTCTTTGGTTTAAATCAGCAATTCAAAATCGATTTGCCTGCATTAGATCAGGCTTACCTAGCAATTCAGAAAGAAGTACATCCTGATCGCTTCGCCCGCGGAAGTGACTCTGAGCAGCGCCTTGCTATGCAAATGGCGACCTTAGCGAATACCGCTTACCAGACGCTTAAAAATCCCATCCAACGTGGCTTGTATATGTGTCAACTTCATGGCGTTGATGCCAAGTTGGAGACCAATACAGCAATGCCTGCTGCTTTTCTGATGAAGCAGATGGAATGGCGTGAAAATCTAGACGAACAGGCGGAAGACTTGCCTGCACTTGAGGACTTAATGTCTGAAGTTGAGGAATCTAAAGCAGATACTCTTGCAGAAATCACTCAGGCTATTGATGGCGCTAAGAATTATCAGCGAGCAGCAGAGCTACTGCGTGGTTTGTTGTTTATCGATAAGTTTGCGGTTGAGCTTGACGACACTATTGCGGCCTTAATCTAGTCCTTACCCAAGCTAAACTCTATCTCCTATGGCCTTATTACAAATCTCTGAACCCGGTAAATCGCTAGCGCCTCATCAGCGTCGTATTGCCGTGGGCATTGATTTGGGCACTACTAATTCTTTGGTAGCGATTGTGCGCGATGCCTTGCCAAAAGTCTTGGCAGATGCTCAGGGTCGTGAGTTGCTTCCATCAGTGATTCGCTATCTACCCAACGGTAGAACTCAAGCTGGTTTTGAGGCCCTTGAAAGTATCGTGCTTGATCCAAAAAATACGATTGTTTCAGTGAAGCGTTTTATGGGTAGAGGTTTACTTGATGTGGAGCATATTGAAAGTGCTCCATATGATTTTGTTGATCAGCCCGGAATGCTTAAATTAAGAACAGTGGCTGGGGACAAGAGTCCAATTGAAGTTTCTGCTGAAATCTTGGCACGCTTGCGTCAGTTGGCAGAAGACTCTGTGAATGATGAAATCGTCGGTGCTGTAATTACAGTCCCTGCATACTTTGATGATGCTCAACGCCAAGCAACGAAAGATGCTGCGAAATTAGCTGGTATTGAAGTCCTCCGTTTATTGAATGAGCCAACTGCGGCAGCAATTGCCTATGGCTTAGATAATGCCTCGGAAGGGGTATACGCCGTCTACGATTTGGGTGGTGGCACTTTTGATATTTCCATACTGCGTATGAGTAGGGGTGTCTTCGAGGTTCTTTCTACTGGGGGTGACTCTGCTCTAGGTGGTGATGACTTCGATCATCGCTTGTATTGCTGGGTCATTGAGCAAGCTAAGCTTCCGCCACTATCAATACATGATCATCGTACGCTCTTGCAGGCCTGTAAACATGCGAAAGAGCAGCTTAGCCACAATCCGTTAGCGCGCGTTCATGAAACGCTTGCTGATGGCACGGTAGTTAATGTCGGTATCAGCCAAGCCCAATTTTTTGAGATCACTCAGAATCTCGTTACCAAAACTCTCATGGCTTGTAAAAAGGCCTTGCGAGATGCAGGACTCAAATCTGAGGATGTTAAAGGCGTGGTGATGGTGGGTGGTTCAACCCGCATGCCAAATGTGCAGCGTGCTGTTGGAGAGTTATTTGGTACGCAGCCATTAAATAATTTAAATCCTGATCAAGTTGTTGCATTAGGCGCAGCAATGCAGGCTGATCTGCTGGCTGGTAATCAGAGTAAAGATGATGAGTGGCTCTTGTTGGATGTCATTCCACTTTCTCTTGGTGTGGAAACCATGGGCGGCTTGGTAGAAAAGATTATTCCTCGTAATACGCCAATTCCAGTAGCTAGAGCGCAGGATTTCACAACCTTTAAAGACGGCCAGACTGCCTTGGCAATTCAGGTGGTACAGGGCGAACGTGAGTTGGCACAAGATTGCCGCTCTCTCGGTAAATTTGAGTTACGCGGTATACCAGCCATGGCTGCGGGAGCTGCACGCATCCGCGTTACCTTCCAAGTGGATGCTGATGGCCTTCTATCTGTAAGCGCAACCGAGCAAGGCTCTGGCGTTAAAGCGTCAATTGATATTAAGCCTTCTTACGGCTTAACTGACGCAGAGATTACACGCATGCTGCAGGATGGTTTTGCCTCTGCTAAAGAAGATTTGCTTTCTAGATCCTTGCGTGAAGAGCAGGTTAATGCTCAGCGCTTGCTGGACGCAGTACAAACAGCTCTCAATAGTGATCGCAATCTTCTCAATGCAGAAGAGCAGAATAAGGTCGATCAAGAAATGGCATTGCTTCAAAAAATATTGAATGAAGAGAAGGATAGCGAAATCGTTCGCAAGGCAGTTGACCGAGCTGCTAAAGCTACCGATGACTTTGCACAAAAACGCATGAACGCTAGCATTCAGAAGGCTTTGTCCGGAAAAAATGTTGCTGAAATTTAAGCAAGAAAATATTAATAGAACATAAGTAGAAAAGAATCATGACCCAAATCGTTGTCCTACCGCATAGTGAGTATTGTCCTGAAGGAGCAGTTGTTGAGGTTGCTCCGGGTACGTCGATTTGTGAGGCTTTGTTGGAGAACGATATTCCAATTGAGCATGCTTGCGATATGGTGTGCGCCTGTACTACCTGTCATGTGATTGTGAAAGAGGGCTTTCAAAGCTTAAATCCTCCCGATGAGAATGAAGAAGATATGCTGGACCGTGCCTGGGGTTTAAATCCTCAATCTCGTTTGTCTTGCCAGGCTATTGTGGCAAAGCAGGATTTGGTGATTGAAATCCCCAAATATTCAATCAACCATGCTAAAGAAAATCACTAAGATTTCATTATGAGATTGGTGAAATTCTCGCTACCCCTATTTACTTTAGTTTTTGCTTCACTTACTCCTGTACACGCGGATGAAAATCATCCTGGAATAGTGACGGACTTGGTGGTTCGCAGTGGTAATGATTGGACAGGTAGCCCATTGCCTCCTTATTTGATGAGTGCGCCAGAGGTTGCTGTAATGCGATTTACTATCCCTCCAAATACTGCGTTACCAATTCACAAGCATCCCGCTATTAATGCTGCTTATGTAATTGATGGGGAGCTGACAGTCTTTCAAGAGGGCGGTATGCAGCGCAACTTTAAAAAGGGCGATGTTGTGATCGAGATGGTTGAAAAGTGGCATCACGGCATCAATCAAGGTTCCGTACCCGTGGAATTGGTGGTTTTCTACGCCACCACCAAGGATCTGCCTTTGGCAATTAAGAAGCCCAACCCCTAAAAACTAGGGATTGATGCACCAACTTGATGCATTAATCCCTGTAATCATGCAAATGCTATCAGGAGGAGATTTCTAGAGTATTAATATGAATTCGTAGTTCATTCTTTAGGTAGTACCTCCAAAAAAATCTTTTAAGCCATCCTTCGGGGTGGCTTTTTCTTTGATGGTTTTTTATTGGGTTGGAATATTTCGAGCCTTAATGACTTTTTCCCAGTTTGCAGACTCGGCTTGTATTTTGGCATCCACATCTTTGCTTTTCATCATCATTGGCGTTAAACCGTTGGTATCCAAATTGGCAAGCAGGGTTGGAGCTTTGAAAGATTTTTCGGTGGCCACATAAATTTTGTCAATGATTGATTGTGGTGTGCCCATTGGAACTGCCAAAGCAAACCAACCAGTATTTTCAAATCCAGGAATCGCCGCTTCAGAGACGGTAGGGACATTGGGTAATTGCTTTAATCGCTTGCTACTTGTAACGGCAAGTGCTTTTACTTGTCCTGCTTTAGCAAAACCGCCGGTTGCAGGGAAGTTACCTGCCATGAAATCAATTTGCCCAGCTATCAAATCATTCAAAGCAGGGTTCTCACCTTTATAAGGCACGTGAGTTGCCTGAATTCCGGCTGCATAAATAAAGTTTTCATTGGCCATGTGTATCTGGCTGCCGATACCTGCGGATCCAAAATTCAGTTCTTTGGTTTTAGCTAAGGCGATCAGTTCGGGGAGTGTATTTACTGGAAGCTTCGGATTTACAGCAATGACCATCGGCACCGTTGCAATAGTGGTGATGTAAGTTAAGTCTTTTGCATAGTTAATGGCTGCCTTTTTGTAGATAAAGGGATTCACTGTCATCATGCTGCCAGAGGCTAGGAGAATGGTGTAGCCATCCGCTGGAGATTTGGCTACTAGTTCTGCCCCAATATTTCCGCCTGCTCCCCCGCGATTTTCAACAATCACGTTTTGTCCAAGATTCTTGCCAAGCTCTTGGGAAAGGATTCTGCCTAAAATGTCTGCGCTTCCGCCTGCGGCAAATGGAACAATCATCTTGATAGGTTTATCGGGCCATGATTGTGCGGCTAGATTGCTAGAGCCTAATATGCCAAGTGCATAACAAAGCACGGCAACCCATTTTTTCTGCTTAATAAAAGTACTCTTGAAAGATGACATAGTATTTTTCTCCGATTGCTTTGTTATAAATATTTTTTGTTTGTAAAAGATAATGCTTTGAATTCGCTTGCCCAGTTTTTTAAGGTGCTGGCGATATTGTTAGGATCTTCATCCCAGCTAAGGCGATGTTGAAAGACTGGACGTAGTTCGGAACCAATGCCGCAGCCCCACAACTGAAGATTGGGCTGTTGCTCGCACCAAGCAATAGCCTGTAGAAGGTGATTCTTTAGAAATTCCTCGCCATTTGCCTCAATAGTTGCTCTATCCATTGGGCAGCCATCAGAAAATAAAATCAACGTATTGTTGCCATGTCGATTGTTGCTGCTATTTTGTAATCGTTCAGTCGCCCATATGAGTGCCTCACCATCAACACTCTCTGCATAAATTTCAGGGCGCAGCAGAGCGGCGACCCCTGCTCGAGATCTTCTCCAGTTTGTATCAAAGTCTTTAAAAATCCAGTGAGCTCGTTCATTGAGGCGGCCGGGATTTGGGGGTTGACCATTTTTACGCCATTCTTTAAAGGGTCTTCCGCCTTGCCATGAGCTGGTGCTGTAGCCAAGAACCTCAGTTTTAATGCCTGCTTGCTCTAGTATTCTCACTAATGAATCTACACAGGCTGCAATTTTGACGCGCTGCTCTTTCATTGATCCTGAGCAGTCAATAAGCAGTGTAGTTTTTGCATTTACCTTGCTGGTAGTTGCAAGCTGCTTATATAGAGCTGGCTGTAATGGTGAGGTAGCGGCGCGTATCAGGTAGCGGCGATCAAGCAAACCTTCTGCCTCAGTGGTTTGCCAACGTTTTGGGAGCTGACTAGCGAAGATTTGCTGATAAATTCGAATGAGCTTGGCCCAAGGAATATTTTGTTTGGCAATTTCTTGATTCAGTTGATCTTGATAGGTGGCTAATTGAGCAGACCGAATTTTTTTCTTGGCCTCAGCTTCGCTATCGTAGCTAGAGTTGTAGACATGATATTTTTCGAGTGACTTTTTGAGCAAAAGACGCTGCTCACTCGAGTTGCTGGCGGGACTCTTAATGTCTACCGCTACTTTTCCAGCGTGAGGGGGTACCCATTCGATTTTGAGATGGGTAGCACTTTGATTTTTGCGTTTAGTGCGAATACTGGGGTTATTGCGATACTCGTCTGCAATTAATCCAGAAGCTAAGCTAATTACTTCGTGAACTACTTGTGCATACTCTTCCTGAGTATTGCGACTTGCTTTCAGCTTGACCAACAAAGGGCCCATGTCTTGAGCTATACCTGCCCTAGTGGCTTCAACAATATCTTGCATGAGCTGTGGAATTGGTTGGCTATTAAGCTTCATCCATACGGTTGAAAAGATGGTGACAAGCAGCAGGCCAATACTGCCTTCAACGCCACCACTGGCAATAAATTGCTGCATCCAGGCAATAAATTGAGTCTGAGTATTCTTGCGGCATCCTTTGAGCTCATCTGGGCAGTTACTTTCTACCCGGATCTGCTCCAAGACCTCAAATATCAAAGATTCGATCATTCCTTCTGGAGCGAGTGAAGTATGCAAGGCTGCATCCGAATGGCGCAGGCGTAATGCGATGCCATCCAATACACCGCGTGGATAAGCCCATGATGCTTTTAGATTTTCAAGGCTGAGGTGCGGAGCGATTGACTCCAGCGGAGCTGCATTATGAAAGAGCTGCCAGTCTCTAATTTGCGCACTTTTTTCCCTGGACAATGATCTAATCATTGCTCCATATTGTTGCTGTTGTTCGAAGTCTAGGTGGGTTTGGGTTTGCAAGGTGGGTGTAAAAATCTCTGGTTTATTTGTTGTTTAAATCCAGCTCGCTGTCAAAGCAGCGTTGATAGTATTCGGCTACCAAAGTTTTTTCTTCTGACTCACATTTATTTAAAAATGCCAGAGAAAATGCAATCTGCAAGTCCTTAAAGATGCGCCAGTTTTCACCCCAAGTAATCAGCGTTCTGGTCGACATTAATGTGGAAATATCACCTGCGGCAAAGCCGCTTCTAGTAAGGTTGGCAAGGCTAATCATTGCCTTTGCCTGAGCATCCGATAGCTCTGGTACTTTAGCCATCAAAATCTTTTGTTCTTCCTGTGGTTCCAGGTAATTCAATGCCGCTACGATGTCCCAGCGATCCATCTGACCGTGATTTAGTAATTGAGTACCTTGATATAAGCCATTCCAATTGCCAAGACCAACAGTATTACTGGTGGCAAAGATTCGAAAAGCAGCATTAGGATTGATCACTCTATTTTGATCAAGTAAGGTGAGGCGACCTTCGCGCTCCAACATTCTTTGAATCACAAACATCACATCTGGTTGGCCCGCATCGTACTCATCGAGGATGAGAGCAACAGGACGTTGCAAACTCCAGGGAATGAGTCCTTCTTGAAAGCGGGTAATTTGCTTGCCATCTTCCAGGCTAATGACATCTTTGCCGATGAGATCCATACGCGTAATTTGGCCGTCTAGATTGATTCGCAAACAAGGCCAATTTAATCGGGCTGCTACTTGTTCTATGTGTGTAGATTTCCCAGTCCCATGCATTCCTTGCAACATCACTCTGCGATTGAAAGCGAAACCCGCCAGAATGGCTAATGTGGCCTCTGGATTGAGTTGGTAACTTGGATCAACCGCAGGTACCAGTTCACTAGCTTGATTAAATGCGGGGATCTCAAAATCCGCAAAGCCTCGGCATGCCGGGAAGGCTGAGTGCAGGGAAACCCGTTTTTCAGGCTGCAAACCTAGTAAATCTATTGAAGAAGTGCTTTCAGCCATTTCCTTGCCTTTAAAAGTCTTAATATGTTGTCAAATATATTCCAGATTGGGGTTTATATGCTTGACTTTAGTAAAAATACGCTATTATTATTCATATTGTAGAACAAAATGTTCCATTTAATTGAATACCTAGGAGAGCTTTATGTCTAAGTCTGGCGCTAATTTGCCTACCGGCCCACAAAAAATGACCCCTTCCGAAGCATTTGTGGAGACCATGGTCGCTAACAAGGTCAAGGATATCTTTGGAATCATGGGCTCAGCCTTCATGGATGCAATGGATATCTTTGCTCCAGCAGGTATTCGTTTGATTCCGGTTGTTCATGAGCAAGGCGCTGCACATATGGCCGATGGCTATGCGCGTGTTAGCGGAAGTCATGGCGTGGTGATTGGGCAAAATGGTCCTGGCATTAGTAACTGTGTCACTGCAATTGCTGCTGCTTACTGGGCGCATAGTCCAGTGGTAATCATTACTCCTGAAACAGGAACAATGGGTATGGGCCTAGGTGGGTTCCAAGAAGCCAATCAATTGCCGATGTTTGAAGAGTTCACAAAGTATCAAGGACACGTGAATAATCCAAAGCGTATGGCTGAATTTACTGGCCGCTGTTTTGATCGCGCTCTATCAGAGATGGGTCCAACTCAGCTGAATATTCCACGTGATTATTTTTATGGTGAGATCGAAGTTGAGATTCCGCAACCTAATCGTCTCGATCGCGGTCCTGGTGGTGAAAAGAGCTTGGATGAGGCGGCAGAGCTATTGGCTAATGCTAAGTTCCCAGTCATTATTTCTGGTGGTGGCGTAGTGATGGGTGATGCGGTTGAGGAATGTAAGGCATTTGCTGAGCGTCTTGGTGCCCCAGTAGTTAATAGCTATTTACACAATGACTCCTTCCCAGCTAGCCATCCATTATGGTGCGGCCCTCTTGGTTATCAAGGCTCTAAGGCTGCTATGAAATTGATGGCACAGGCTGACGTGGTGGTTGCATTGGGATCACGTCTTGGACCATTCGGCACATTGCCACAGCATGGCATGGATTACTGGCCAAAAAATGCCAAGATTATTCAGATCGATGCAGACAATAAGATGCTCGGCTTGGTGAAGAAGATTTCCGTAGGTATTTGCGGTGATGCGAAAGCTGCTGCTGTTGCATTGACTAAGCGTTTAGAAGGTAAGAAATTGGCTTGCGATGCAACTAAAGCAGAACGTGCCAAAACAATTGCCGCTGAAAAAGCTGCATGGGAAAAAGAGTTGGATGAGTGGACTCATGAAAAAGACCCATTCAGCTTAGACATGATTGAAGAGCAGAAAAAAGAAGTGACTCCTACGGGAGGTCATTACTTGCATCCACGTCAAGTGTTGCGAGAGCTTGAGAAGGCTATGCCTGCTGATGTAATGGTGTCTACTGATATCGGTAATATCAACTCCGTTGCTAATAGCTATCTCCGCTTTGAGAAGCCACGTAGTTTCTTTGCCCCAATGAGTTTTGGTAACTGCGGTTACGCATTGCCAACGATTATTGGTGCCAAAGCAGCAGCGCCAAATCGTCCAGCGATTGCTTACGCTGGTGATGGCGCATGGGCTATGAGTATGGTTGAGATTTTGACTGCCGTTCGTCACGATATTCCAGTTACTGCAGTTGTGTTCCATAACCGTCAGTGGGGTGCAGAGAAAAAGAACCAAGTGGACTTCTACAACCGTCGCTTTGTGGCGGGTGAGCTTGAGAGCCCAAGTTTTGCCGGTATCGCGCAATCCATGGGTGCTGAAGGTATCGTGGTTGACCAGCTCGACCAAGTGGGACCAGCTCTGAAGAAGGCAGTTGAAATGCAGATGAAGGAAGGTAAGACCTGTGTGATCGAGATTATGTGTACTCGTGAACTTGGTGATCCATTCCGCCGTGATGCGTTGTCTAAGCCAGTACGTTTCTTGGATAAATACAAAGATTACGTATAAGCCAGAAGATTGTTAAAAAGCCCGGTTTGTCCGGGCTTTTTTATTATGATGTACTTAAAAAATGGAGTGGTATTCAGATAGGCTTGGTCGAATACGACCGGGCTTATTTTTTAATACTGTGCCGATCGTAATAAAGCAAATGGGCTCTTCGTCATCGGTGAGTTGGAATAACTTCCTAATGCGATCACTTTGTAGCGCTCTCCCGCTCGATAATCCCGAGCCAAAACCAAAGGCGTAAGCACTTAAGAGAATATTTTGAATGGCGCAGCCAAGAGATATTAATTTTTCTTGCCTACTGATGTCTTCATTGCTGTCTTTGTAGTTCGCCATCGCCAGTAATAGCAGTGGTCCACGTGAAGCCTTATCAAGCGCTTCCTGCTGTTGTACTGAAGTAGCCTCTTGATCGCGATCTAACAGGCATTGACGAAAGACTTCGCCCAATGCGGGGCGACTACTTTCTTGAATCTCAATGAAGCGCCATGGCACCATCCTGCCGTGATCGGGGGCAGCATTGGCCGCCAAGAGGATAGTTTCTTTTTGAGTTTGACTGGGCCCTGGGTTGCCCAGTCTTTTCGGCGATATGTGAGTCCTGCCGTGGATAAGCTGTTCGGCGAATTGATCTATCGGCATCAGATGTATTTAGGAAACTCTTTGGTAATACAAATTCTGCGGGTGGTTGGCTTCAGCAAAAAACATCCATCTTTCAGCAAGCAAACCCACATAGTTAATTAGTAATGCAAATGTAATCACCAAGAAATTAGGTGAAGAAATAGCATAAGCCATCAATATCATGGGGATAACATATGCGCAAAGCAAAATGATCTTACGTAAATTTGCGATTACTTTATCTGTTTGGTGGTGAAAGAATTCACGGGTATTGAAGCTACCTCCCATAAGACCCATAGAGGTTTGGCGAATATTGCTGCCTTTGATGCCGGTTGCTGTAGCTAGATTTGATTTTGGTTTTAGCTTGCGATTGCGACTCCAAATCCAAAGCTTCAGATTGAATGATAAAAATAAGAGTAAAAAAGCAATGATGGAAAGTGGGGCATCAATCATTTGCACCGAAGCATCACCCCAAACCGCAATCAATAGCTCTAACAAAATCCAGCCCGACGTCATCCCCAGCAGAATAAAGTTAGTTAGGGTGGAAGGATGTGACCACTCCTGAATGAAGCGAATGCACTGATAGATCTTTGCGGTACATATCCAAAGAGCCATGGTGGTGAAAAGTAGAGCAAGCCATAGCCACTGCGGTACTTGGCTAAAGCGCGCATAGAGGTAAATGATTACTGTGACAGCCATAACTGCTGGAAGAGCGATAACCTCTCTCGATAGCCAGGAAGTTCTCCACATCATGGCAGCGCGCCATGCTCGCTCGGGGTGACCTAGGTGAAAGAATGAAGCAACTAAGCCCAGAGCTAGCAGAACAAAAGCAACCGGTAGAGCGAGGTTGGTAAGAAATGCGCTTGGGGTGGCTTGGCTATGTAGATTTGCTAAAGCTATAAAAAATAGCAGTCCTTGAGCCATTCCCGCTAAGGTGGTAAAGAAAATAATTGAAAATTGTGGGCGCATTATTTGTCATTCCTTGCTGCATCAATCGTTTCCATAATGGAGCGCGGTAAATAGTGATTGGCTGGTTGAGTTTCCCATTCAGGCATCAGTGCATAGCCTGAACGTTCTTCTATGGCTTTGCTAGCGTCAGACTCAGGATCATGGACATCACCAAAGATGCGCGCACTAGTAGGGCAGGCAAGAACGCATGCTGGCTTTTTCTCAGCCTCTGGCAAGGTCTCGCTATAAATACGATCTACACAGAGCGTGCATTTAGTCATTACCTGACGTTCTTGATCAAGCTCGCGTGCACCGTAAGGACATGCCCAAGAGCAATAGCTACAACCAATACATTTGTCGTAGTCAACAAGTACGATGCCATCTTCTTTGCGTTTATAGCTTGCGCCTGTAGGACAAACAGGAACACAGGGAGGCTCTTCGCAATGTAAGCAGGACTTTGGAAAGTGAACTGTCTGTGTATTTGGAAAAGTGCCCGCTTCAAAGGTTTGCACTCGGTTGAAGAAGGTGCCACTTGGGCTCGCGCCATAAGCATTGAGATCAGTCAGCGGACCAGCTGAGCCAGAGGTGTTCCACTCTTTACAAGAGGTAACACACGCATGGCAACCTACACATACATTTAAATCAATAACGAGAGCTAGTTGTTTATTTTTTTTGCTCATTTTGTCTCCCCCGATTTTTTGAGGGCCATTCCGGGTACTTCAAATGCTTTTACTTGTGGCCAAGTTTCTTTTGGTTCATTTTCGTCTGCTGGGGCCAATCGAACTCTGACGTCATACCATCCCGCTTGACCAGTGATTGGATCAGAGTTGCTTACAGTAAATCCACCTAATGGAAGTTCTTCCGAGATAAGGTGATTTAACAAGAACCCTTTTTTAGATTCATCCGCATCGTTTGTAAGGCTCCAAGCAGATTCTGCTTTGCCAATAGCGTTCCAAGTCCACACTGTCCCTGGATCAACCGCCTCAGAATGTCTCGCCATGCAGCGGACTTTACCCCATTGTGATTCAATCCACATCCATGCACCATCAGCAATACCACTCTTAAGTGCAGTAGCAGTATTAACGTATAAATAGTTATGACTATGAATTTGTCTTAACCAAGCATTCTGTGAGTCCCAGGAGTGGTACATCGCCATTGGACGCTGGGTAATTGCATTCAATGTAAATTTGGTGAGATCAGTTGCCTCATCTTCCAGTGGCGGGTACCAGAAAGGCAACGGATCAAAGTATTTATAGATGCGCGCTTTGAGATGTTCTGGAGGTTGTGCGCCCGGACGTTTTCCAGTCGATGCCAATCTAAAGCGTTGCAAGATATCCGAGTAGATTGCAATCATGATTGGATCATTTTTCTGGCGCAGAGCATTTTCTTTTGAGAAGTCTAGATAGCCCTTGTTCCAGTTGCGCATGTATTGATGCTCTGGAGGCATGTGATATTGATGAACACAATTATTTTCAGCGTATTTTTGCCATTGATTTGGATTAGGTTCGCCACGCAATGGCTTATCCCCGTCCTTGCCGCGCCAACCACTTAAGAACCCAATACCTGAATCTGGAGTAGTTTGGAATCGGGTAATAAAGTCTGGGTAATCCTTAAACTTACGTTCACCCTCCGGAGTGGTAAAGGCTGGGAACTTTAAGCGGGAAGCCAGCTCAATCAATACCTCTTGGAATGGTTTGCATTCACCTAGAGGCTCAAGAACAGGGATGCGAACAGAATCAACAGGACCATCAAATTCTGAAATTGGCCTATCAAGCATGCTCATGACATCATGGCGTTCGAGATAGGTGGTATCTGGAAGAACTAGATCTGCAAAGTCCACCATCTCTGACTGGAATGCATCACATACCACTAAGAATGGGATCTTAAATTCACCATCATCATTTTTTGCATTGAGATGTTCACGAACTTCCATGGTATTCATGGTGGAGTTCCATGACATATTGGCCATGAAAATCATGAGCGTATCAATGGAGTAGGGATCACCTTTAACTGCATTAGTAATGACGTTATGCATTAATCCGTGCGCTGCTAACGGATGCTCCCAAGAATAGGCTTTATCAATACGCAGCGGTTTACCATCAGAATCCAGTGCTAAATCTTCTGGCTGTGTTGGCCATCCGAGCGGAGGTTTAGCTAGTGGAGTATTTGGCTTGATGTCATTTTCAGAAGAAGGGGGTTTTGCATTAGGCGGTACCTGTCTTGGGTAAGGCGCTTTATGCCTAAAACCACCCGGACGATCAATGGTGCCCAATAGCGACATGAGCACAGCAAGGCCACGCGTTGTCTGAAATCCATTAGAGTGGGCAGATAAGCCGCGCATGGCATGGAATGCAACTGGCCTACCAGTTACAGAGTCATGTTTTTCGCCCCAAGAGTCTGTCCATGGAATCGGTAATTCAAATTCTTGCCCGAATGCAGTGTCTGCCATTTCAAGGGCAAGCTTGCGAATGCGTTCTGCTGGAATGCTAGTGATTGCTGCAGCCCATTCAGGAGTAGTTTCACTAACTTGTCGTTTGAGAAGTTCAAATGAAGGAGTTACTTTTTTGCCTTGGTGTGGGCCTGGGCCCATCACATATTCACCGAGCAAGGCAGGCGATGTTCCTTGCGCAAAACAAGGTTTAGCGCTTTGTGACTTTTCATCCCAGATATATTTGTTGTGCGGCAAATCAGTATTGAGCGGGTCAGAGTCAGGGTCATACAGAAATAAGCCTTCTTCTGGACCTGAATCCATGCAAACTAATTGTGCTGAGTTGCTAAAACGCTTTAAGAATGGGGCATCGTACTTCTCAAGGCGAATCAGTTCATGCATTAAGGCCATAAACAGTGCGCCATCAGTTCCAGGCTTAATCGGAATCCACTCATCAGCAATAGCAGAGTAGCCAGTTCTTACTGGGTTGATGGAGATGAAGCGGCCACCAGCACGTTTAAATTTCGATAAAGCAATCTTCATTGGATTGCTATGGTGATCTTCCGCTGTGCCAATCATGACAAACAATTTCGCTTGATCTAAATCTGGCCCACCGAATTCCCAGAAGCTTCCGCCGATGGTATAGATCATGCCTGCAGCCATATTTACCGAGCAAAAGCCGCCGTGCGCTGCATAGTTAGGTGTACCAAACTGCCTTGCAAATAAACCAGTCAAGGCCTGCATTTGGTCGCGACCAGTAAAGAGAGCAAACTTCTTTGGATCGGTGGCGCGAATTTTCGCAAGACGCTCAGTCAGAATATCAAAAGCTTTTTCCCAGCTAATAGGTTCAAATTCACCATTACCTCTTTCGCTGCCTGCCTTACGCAACAGGGGTTGTGTAATGCGCGCAGGAGAATTCTGTTTCATGATTCCTGAAGAACCTTTGGCGCAGATAACGCCTTGGTTTAATGGGTGTTCAGGATTGCCGTCGATATAGACTAATTTGCCATCACGCAGATGCGCTCGAATGCCACAACGACAGGCACACATATAGCAGGTAGTTTTTTTAATTTCCGTTGCAGGTGCTTGCTTATTAATCGGGTCATGCACGGGATCATTGGAAAATATTTTGAACATGGTCTTCTCAATTATTGAGGGTTTTTGGCAAGCAGAATGGCCATTGCTGTAGATGCCACTCTAGAAAAAACAGAATCAGATCTCGATGTCAGGGTGATTGGAACTTGTGCGCCCAGAATAGTTCCCGCGCATTCAGCGCCGGCCATATAGACAAAGGACTTGTAAAGAATATTGCCGACTTGCAAGTCAGGCATTAATAGTAGATCAGGATCACCCGCTACCTTTGAGTAAATCCCTTTTGTTCTCGCGGACTGTGCTGATATCGCATTATCAAATCCAAAAGGGCCTTCAATAATCGTATCTGGAAATATCGGATGAGCAATATGCTCATCCACAATTTCTTTTGCATCCGTAGTAGATGACATTGCTGGATTAATCACCTCAGTAGCAGCAATGATTGCTACTTTGACGTTGCTGATGCTTAACCTCTTTAAGGCATCTAAGCTGTTGGCTAGAATTTCTCTTTTGAGTTGAGCATTTGGTGCGATATTGACAACGGCATCTGTGACGCCAAGTAGCTTATGGTAGCGAGCAAGCTCAAACAAGAAGAGGTGACTAACGCGTTTATCAGTACGCAATCCATCGCGATGCACAATCGGCCCCATCAGATCTTCAGTGTGCAAAGACCCCTTCATTAGAACCGCTAGCTTTCCTTCTTTCACCATCTCAACTGCTTTCTTGGTTGCCAGGATCGGATCTTTAGGTGTATCGACAATCTGTATGCCATCTAGAGAAAGTTCTTCGATTGCTGCTAGCTCTTCTATTTCCTTTTTAGGGCCTATCAAAATTGGAGTGCATAACTGTCTTTTAATAAGATCAAAAACAGTTTCTAGTGCTGGCGCACTGAGGGGGTAGACCACCCCAAGAGGCAGATTACTCTTAGCCTCCTCAATCATTTTTTCTAAGAGTGGATATTTCACGTTTAGATTTGTCCTGAGGTGGCTTTGATGCTGTGCTAATTAGGAGAGAGTTTGAGAGATACGCTCAGACGCTTCTTTTAGCTTAGGAATATGTTCCATCGCTTGATTTAGAGGGAGTCTTGCTGTTGCTGCATGAACCGCAATCGCTGCTACTACCTCACCTAGAGAGTCTTTGACAGGTACCGCTACACAAGAAACTCCCAATACATATTCTTCGTTATCTACTGCATAACCAGTGCTCACAATTCTTTCCATCTCCGACTCCAATAGGTGGCGATCGGTAATAGTTCTATGTGTAAATTGTTGTAGTGGCAAGCTTTCTAAAATCTTGGTGCGCTCATCTACGGGTTTGTAGGCGAGAAGTAATTTTCCGCTAGCGCTGCAGTGTGGGGGCAGTACTGTGCCCGGTGGAAGGTGAAGACGTAAAGCCCAGTCAGCCTCAACGCGATCCAAGTAAAATAATTCACCGCGTCTTAAGACGGCAAGATTGCAGGTTTCACCTAGATCAGCGACTAAGCCGCGCAGGATGGTGTGGCGAATGGCAGATACGCTATCGTGCGTCATAGTAGACATTGCTAAATGAGACAAACGCTCACCAGGAGCATAAGTTCTTCCGCCTGGCTCTCTTGCTACTAAACCCGCTTCTTCAAAAATGGCTAAAGTTCTGTGTAGGGATGCTTTTGGCATGCCAGTAATCTGCATGAGCTGGGCCAGGGTGGCAGGTTGCTGTAAAGCCGCTAAAGCTTCCAAAATCACCACGCCTTTCAGCATGGAGGAGTTTTCGCTGGAGCTATCTCTTTTGGTGATATCTGGCTGTTCGATGGTATCTAGTTCAAGCATGGGCCTTAAATCTCATGAAATGTGTCATTTTGTTCATTCTAATAGAACAAGGTTGTAAATTCTAGGGAAAATGTTAGTATTTTTACTTATACGAAACAACTTGTTCCGTTGAATAAGATCATTTATGCTTACTAAAACAGTAAATAAGGGCTAAGATAAGCCTCAAAGTTGTACTAAATAGGAGATTGGTCATGCGTAGAAGCAATCTATTAGCCGCTGTACTGTCAACAATCCTCGCTTTTATGGGCTCTCTTGGCTGGGCGCAGTTTGCTCAAGCACAGGCTTGGCCAACTAAGCCAATTAAATTCATAGTTCCTTACCCGCCCGGCGGTGGTACTGATGTGATTGCGCGTATCGTGCAAGAGCCATTAAGCCAAGCGCTCGGTCAACAAGTCATCATTGATAACCGTGGCGGTGCTGGCGGTTCGATTGGTACCGATATTGCAGCTAAGGCTCCATCTGATGGCTATACCGTTTTATTTACGCTTTCATCACACACCATCAATCCGGCAATCTATCCAAAGCTTGCATTTGATACCGAAAAAGATTTTTTACCAGTTTCATTAGTAGCTTCGTTGCCGCAAATCTTGGTTGCTAATCCAGATTTCCCAGCCAAGTCTGTCAAAGAAGTAATTGATATGGCCAAGGCAAAACCAGATGCGGTTTCATATGCTTCGGTGGGTAATGGATCACCTGGCCACCTAGCTGGCGCCATGATGGCCGGCTCTGCTGGGGTTTCAATGATGCATATTCCGTATCGTGGAGGTGGTCCTGCTATTACTGATGTGATTGCCGGTCAAGTACCCCTGCTTTGGGTTTCAATTCCTGCTGCAGCAAACTATGTCAAAGCGGGAAAGCTGCGTGCCTTAGCGGTATCTACCGTAAAGCGCTCACCAGTTTTCCCGGATGTACCAACTATGGCTGAATTAGGTTTTAAGGATTACGAAGTGGACTCTTGGTATGCCATGTTTGTTCCTGCTAAAACACCACAGCCAATTATCGATATCTTGTACAAAGCAACAGTCAAGGTCTTGGCTGAGCCAGCTGTAAAAGATAAGCTCATTGCTCAAGGCGCTGAGGCAGTGGGTAGTACACCTGCTCAATTGGGAGCGATCGTCAAAACTGAATTGGTGAAGTGGAAAAAAGTAACTAAGGATGCAGCGATTAAAGCTGAGTAAGAGTTCGCCCTAAAGATGTACAGTAAATAAAAAAGATAAGAATATTAATGATGACGCCAGTAGAAGTAATTGTTGAACGTGGACGTGTAGCCCAGAAGATATATGAGGGCTACACGCAAGCCCAGGTGAACTTGGTAGTTGAGGCGGTAGCCTGGGCGATTCTTGAGCCAAAGCGTAATCAAGAGTTGGCGGAGCTTGCTGTTCAGGATACTGGCTTAGGGGATGTGGCTGATAAGTTCAAAAAGAACTTCAGAAAAACTTTAGGTTTAGTACGTGACCTAAGTTATGCAAAAACAGTTGGGATTATTTCAGAGGATTTAAAGACAGGGCTGACTGAATATGCTCGCCCGGTGGGTGTGGTCGCAGCGATTACGCCATCAACCAATCCTGGTGCAACCCCTATTAATAAGATCTTAAATGCTTTGAAGTGTCGCAATGCGGTTGTAGTAGCGCCATCACCAAAAGGCTACTCGACTTGCGCTCGTTTGCTAGAGTTTGTGCATCAACAATTGGATCTCGTTAAAGCGCCGAGAGATTTAGTGCAGATGTTGCCATCTCCGATTACCAAAGATTCCACCAATGAATTAATGCGTTTGGCGGATTTAGTTGTGGCAACCGGTTCACAGGCTAATATTCGCGCTGCGTATACCTGTGGCACTCCTGCATTTGGTGTTGGGGCTGGAAATGTTCTGGTCATTATTGATGAACATGCCGATCTTACGGGTGCTGCTAATAAAATACTGCAGTCCAAAACATTTGATAACGCCACAAGTTGTTCCAGTGAGAATGGAGCGGTAATTTGTTCTCAGGTTTATGACAAAGCTATTGGTGCGCTTGAGGCTGCAGGTGGATTGATGTTGGATGCTGCTGATAAAAAGCGTCTTGAGGATGTCATGTTTCAGAATGGCAAACTTACTTCAACACTGACTGCGCAAAATCCAGCAGTGATTGCTGAGCGTGCGCAATTGCAAAATCCAAAAGCAAAAGCTGCCAAATTCTTTATGGTGGAAGAGCAGGGATATGGACCGTCAGTTCCGTTTTCTGGTGAAAAATTAAGCCCAGTCTTGACAGTTTGGAAGGCTGCCAATTTTGAAGCAGCTAAAGAGTTGATTTCCAATGTATATGCTTACCAAGGAGCTGGACATTCTGTTGGTTTGCATACTGCACAAAGCGGAGAAACTTTGGAGTCTCGGGCTGCAGCGCTTGCACAGCAATTGCCGGTAGCTAGAATCATTGTTAACCAGGCTCATGCGATTGCTACTGGCGGTAGCTTTGAGAATGGCCTACCGTTCTCTTTATCCATGGGTTGCGGAACATGGGGTAAGAATAATTTCTCAGAGAATATGAACTATCGCCACTATCTCAATATTACGAGAGTGGTGAGACCTATTCCTGAGCATGTGCCTAAGGTTGAAGATTTGCTGAAAGAGTATTTCAGTCGCTATCCTCAGGCTTAACTCCATGATGACTGCTTTATGCAAGAGTTTAGGTGAGGTACTGTCGCATTGGGAGGCGGCACAGCCTGAAAAACCATTTCTATTTGCCCCTGAAATTAATGCTGCTCTGACTTATGGGCAGCTCGCCAAAGAAGCACGTCATTTTGCAACCTGGTTGGAGCAAGAGGGCATTAGTGCGCAAGGCCATGTTGGTCTCTTTATGCAAAATGGACGCCAAACTAGTACGATTTTTTTGGCAACCATGGCCTGTGGGCGAGTCATTACCCCCTTAAATCTATTGGCGCCCACTGATCAACTAGCCTGGGTGTTAGATCACAGTGATATTGAAGTTTTGTTTTACTCGCCTGATAAGAAACAGGGACTATTTTTAGCTCTTGAGAAGACTAAAAGAAAATTCAAGGCCATTGAGCTTGATCCAGATGCGGCTGAGGGACCCTTCATGCAGTGCGCGCTCGGGACATTGCCTTCAGTTGAGTCTTCGCAACCAGCGCTCTTGATGTATACCTCAGGCACAACAGGAACGCCTAAAGGGGTGTTGCTTACGCATGCCAATTTATTACATGCTGCGCGCTCTATGGCAGCATGGCACTCATTAACACAGTCAGATATTGTGCTGAGCTCACTACCGATTTACCACATCAATGGACAAGTTATCTCAACAATTACACCATTTGTATCTGGTGGGTCTGTAGTTGCGCCACATGCTTTTTCTGTTTCAAGTTGGTGGAGCTTGGCGATTCAATATCGCTGCACCTGGATCAATATGGTTCCAACCATCATTGCGTATTTGATTAATGCCGCCAAGAGTGGTGGTGCATTACCCGGTCGCGAGGACTTGAAGTCGATTCGATTTGGTCGCTCTGCCTCTGCCCCTCTGCCGCCCGAGCATCATCGTGAATTTGAAGCACTCTTTGGGATCACCGTCATTGAAGGCATGGGAATGACTGAGTCGGCCTCAATGGTCTTTTGCAATCCGCATGATGAAAGCAGGCGCTATGGTAGTCCGGGTCAACCTTGTGGTGTAGAAGCCAAAGTGATTGATCCTGAAGGTAATCCTCTTGGTAATAACACTGTAGGTGAAATTTGTTTACGTGGTGGGAATGTTCTCAATGCTTATTACAAAGCGGAGACAGAGACGGCTAAAGCCTTTGATGGCGAGGGATGGTTAAAGACTGGCGATCTGGGTATGCGTGATGATGACGGTTTTTATTTCATCACCGGGCGCTTGAAAGAGTTGATCATCAAGGGTGGTGAAAATATTGCCCCGCGTGAAATCGATGAAGCAGTCTTAAAGCATCCCGCAGTATTAGATGCGGCTGCAGTCGGTATTCCAGATAGCAACTACGGGCAAGAAATTATGGTGTGTATCGTTCTTAAGCCAGATACCACATGTTCTGAAGATGAAATGCGCGCATTTTGCTTAAAAGAATTGGGGAAATTTCGAACACCCAAAATCATTCTTTTCATGGATGATCTGCCGCGTGGACCGTCTGGCAAAGTGCAGCGCTTGAAGCTGTTGGATCTACAAAAAGCCCACTAATTCCTCTCGGTCTTTGCGGTAAAGCGTCTGATCATTACTGAGCTGATGATTCCAGAAAGTATTGCCCACTCTAGTGGAATAGTAATGGTACCAATGCCGGTAATTAACATTGGAATCCACTCTCTCGCTCCCATATTAAATTCATGGCGAATCTGCTTTAGATCAATTAAGTTCCAGGCAACCACCAGTAATAGTGAAGCGATGACTACGTAGGGGATATGTTTTGCTAGTGGTGAGACAAAGGCAAGTAGGATAAAAAGAAAAACCGCAGCGCATATTGCTGCGAGAGGCGTTTTTGCTCCAGAGGCAAGGTTGACGCCAGTCCGATTAAATGAGCCACTGGCTGGGTAGGCAGAGAAGAATGATCCGCATACATTGGCTAACCCTTGCCCAATAAACTCTTGGTTGGCATTGAACTGATCTTTTGTCTTTAATGCAATCGCACGTGCAATAGCCATTGCTTCGGTAGATGCCAACAGCGTCATGATGAGGGCAGCACTAAATAACTTTTGCAAAGTGCCACCAGTTAAATCTGGGCTAGAAATTGGCGGAAATGCCCCTGGTATTTCTTGAACTTTTCTGAAAGCAGCAACACCAGGTATCAATGTTTCTAATAAAGCCGCTGCAATACTGCCCAGTACAACAGCCACCAGCATGGCGGGTAGATAGCGATTAAGCGGCTTCCAAAGTCGAATAGCGATTAAGGTGAAGAGTACTAGTGCGGGAGCTGCCATTTGCCATTGATTGCTAATGAGTGCTGATGCTACAGCGCTGATTGTTTCTGGTACTCCTGTACCTCTTGGGATACTGATACCAAGTAGGGTACCAAGCTGACTATTGATAATCAAGATCGCAGCGCCGACGGTGAAACCAACAATCACAGAGTGTGGAATCTGCTCTACCCATTTGCCTGCTTTAGCAAAACCCAGTACAAGCTGCAGTGCACCCACTAGAAAGCTGAGCGTTAAAACATAAGCAACATACTGGCTAGATTCCGGGAGTGCCAGTGGAGAAATTAAAGCCATCGTGGTTAGGGAAATAGCATTAGCGGGACCGGTAACCATTAAGCGGCTTGAGCCAAATAGCGCTGCTATCAAGCAGGGGATCATCGCTGCGTATAGGCCATAGTGTGGCGGCATACCCGCTAGTAATGCAAATGCAATACCCTGAGGCATAACAACAATAGCGCCAGTTAGACCAGCAAAAACATCTGCGCGTATCGTGCCTGGTGTTCGATATTCAGGAAGCCACTTACTAAAAGGTAATTGCCAGCGCATTACGACTAAATTCGCCCTAAGATCAAATCAGCGGCCCTCTCTGCAAGCATTACCGCAGGCCAGTTGGTGTTGCCGGAAGGTAAGGTTGGCATGGCTGAACAATCAACAACTCTGAGGCCTTGTACGCCCCTCACTTTTAATGAAGCATCAAGCACTGCCATCGGATCACTGTCTGGACCCATTTGGCAGGTTCCAGTTGGATGAAAGATCGTTGCGCCATTATTTCGGCAAAACTCTAAAATTTCTTCATCGGATTGTGGGTTATTCGGCTTTACCTCTCTGGTAATCAGAGAGCGAAGCGGTTCAGTTTGCGCAATTTTCCTGGCGTACTTAACGGCGGCAATGCTGATGTCGCGATCATAAGGTGTCGACATATAGTTCGCAAACATTTTGGGGGGTACAAGTGGGTCTACTGACTGAATGCGCACATGACCTCGAGACTCGGGTCTGAGTTGGCAAACCGACATGGTAAATCCAGAGAAGGGATGAACCTTGCCACCAGCCATCTCTGCAGAAAGTGTTGCTAAGTGAAACTGAATGTCAGGTGTTTTGGAGTCTTTCATTACACGAGTAAAAAGACCTCCTTGATTAATGCCGATCGATAGTGGTCCACCGCGGAATAGTAGCCAATCTAAGCCCATCTTTAGTTGACCAAACCAGGATGAGAGTTGGTCATTAGTTGAGATAGGTTGGTTTAATTCATAAATCAGGCGGTGCTGTAAATGGTCTTGCAGATTTTCTCCAACCCCTGGCAAATCCTGCACTACAGGGATATTGAATTCTTGCAACAGTTTTGCTGGGCCAACCCCTGAGAGTTGCAAAATTTGCGGACTCTGAATCGCACCCGCACTCAGAATGACTTCTTTATTAGCGCGTACTATGCTTTTTTTGCCGTTACGGAATATTTCAATACCTACAGCTTTTTTGTTCTCAAAAATAACCCTGCAAGCCTGACTATCTGTCAGAATTTCTAGATTCTTACGATTCTTGATGGGCTTTAAATATGCAACAGCCGTACTGCAACGAAAACCTTTGTGGGTGGTGAGTTGGTAGTAGCCAACTCCTTCTTGCGTTAGATTGTTGAAGTCGTCTGTTTCAGGAACACCCAGCGTATTAGCAGTCTTTTTAAATGCTTCAACTAAGGGATGTTTTTTTGGAATCGATGATGCCTTTAAGGGACCTGTTTGTGAATGCAGTGGTTCGCTTAAACGATCATTGCCTTCTGCCTTTTTGAAGTAGGGTAATACATCATCCCAGCCCCAACCAGGGTTTCCGAGATCACGCCAAGTGTCGTAATCCTCTTTTTGTCCGCGAATAAAAATGAGACCATTAATTGAGCTGGAGCCGCCTAGCGTCTTGCCTCTGGGCCAATAAATCTGTCGATTGTTTACACCAGGGTCAGGCTCGGTCTGAAATTTCCAGTTGAGCTTAGGGTCCCACATCGTTTTTGCATAACCAATCGGCAGATGAATCCAAGGAGAACGATCCTTGGGCCCGGCTTCAATCAGGCAAACAGAATTCTTGGGATCCGCTGAGAGGCGGTTGGCCAAAACGCAACCAGATGAACCTCCTCCTACGACGATGTAATCGAACGATGTATTTGCCATACTGATTAGTGTTTTCTCAATCCCAAAATTTCTCGCGCTTGAGCTGGGGTCGCTACTGTTCGGTTGTAAGCAGGCGCCATCTGCGCAAGACGCGCCACTAATTCAGCATTATCTTTGGCAGCCCGAGTTTTATCAAAACGCGTATTGTCTTCAAGACCAGTTCTAACGTGACCACCCAATTCAAGAGTCCATTCATTTACTGGTAATTGATGACGTGCAATACCGGCAGCAGTCCATGTTGCATCAGGCATTACCGCCTTTAACTCTGAAATGAGGAATTCAAGAATCGTGCGCCTTGCTGGCATGGCATTGGGGATACCCATAACAAATTGGACATGGGCTGGTGCTTTAAGAAGGCCACGCTCAATCAAATTAGCTGCGTTATAAAGCATAGCAAGATCAAAAATCTCAATTTCTGGCTTGATTTCAAACTTTAGCATCTCGCTTGCAAGGCCATCGACAAATTCAGGAGGATTTTCATAAATGCCTGTTGGGAAATTCACTGAGCCAGTGGCTAGAGAGGCCATATCAGGTTTATGAAACAACATTCCACCGCGAGCTGCTTGATCACGTCCGCGGCCACCAGTGGAAAATTGAATAATCATTCCTGGGCAATGTTTCTGTATTCCTTCTTGAACAGCTGCATATAAGTCAGGATTTGAGCTTGGAGTCTCATCTGCATTTCGAACATGTATGTGCGCAAGCGTCGCTCCCGCTTCAAACGCTTTATGTGTTTCTTCAATCTGCTCGCTGGTAGTCACTGGTAAACCTGGGCAATCTTTTTTACGGGGTATTGCTCCAGTCATTGCAACTGTAATGATTACGGGAGTGGTCATATTCTTTCCAAGAAATTAATTGCTGGTATCAGACAGGCTAGTTTGAATATCATTTGCAGCACGCTTTAAAGGCTTAACATAAAAATCGATCGATTTTTCTTGCATGCGAGGTGCAGGACCATGCGCAGTAATCGTGGCAAAAGTTTTATATTTTGAGTTGATGACTGGTACGGCGATCCCAATAAATCCCTCCAGGAAGGCTGATTCATCAAGGGCGTAGCCATCATTGCGAATTTTTTCAAGCTCGTCAAATAGCTTGTTGTAGGTGGTAATTGTTCTAGGTGTATATGTTTCAAATGGTTCATTGCCTAACGAACGTCGAACCTGCAACTCAGTCATGCCCGAGAGAAATAATTTTCCGCTGGCGGTGCAATGCAGAGGTACGCGCATGCCGAGATCTACGTGCAGCCGAATAGGTGCACTTGTCTCGACTCGATCGAGATACATCACTTTATTGCCATCCAAGATATTGAAGTTGCAGGTTTCGCCAATTTCTTCAACAAGACGTTTCATCACTGCTACGCGCTGTGATCGGATAGAGTCGACGGAAAGAATATTCATTCCCATGATTCTGAGTTTTGCGCTTGGTTGAAAACGTCTGCCATTGGGGTCGCGCTCAATAAATCCTTGGGCAACCAATGTATTGAGTAATCTAAATGCCGTAGGTTTTGCTAAGCCAGTTCCCGTAGAAATGGTCTCTAGAGTGAGAGGAAATTCCGATTGGGCAATCGTCTCCAGAATGAGCAGTACCTTTTCCGCCATGCTGGATTTGGCGGATTCTTCCAATATTTCCGCTGGAGGGGTGATGCGGGAGAGCTTTTGTGGCATTTATTGAGGATTTTTTGAAGATATTTGCGTTTTTAAGTGTTTACCCTTAAAGCATTTCACCTGATGATACTTTAAATTTCATTAGAGAAAATATTAACTAAAAAAACGAGACAGTGCAAACAAAAAAGAAAGTCGCCCCAAAAGCGAAAGTAAAGACTAAGCCTTCTAAAAAAGTTCCAGTTAAAAAAGCTGCAGCTAAGGTGAAGGTGCCACCTGAATTCACGATGAAGCAGGTGAAGGAAATTGTTGCCCTCATTAAAGATGCGGGCACGTTCACTACGTTCGGTTACAAGACAGAAGAATTTGAGATCGAGATTTCAGTGGGAGCACAAACCACATTCGCTCAAAGCGCTTCTATTGCTCCACAGGTAGTGGCGCCTACGTCCGCTATTGCTTCAGCTTCGGCTGCGCCCATATCCTCATTAACACTCTCATCATCAGAACGTGCCATTACAAGCCCGATGATTGGTACCTTTTATCGCAAGCCAAGCCCTAACTCTGATCCATTCGTTGAAGTGGGGGATAGGGTTACACCGACCACAGATGTATGCATCGTCGAGGTAATGAAGTTGCTGAATACCATTCCAGCTGAATGTACTGGTAAGGTGTCCCGTATCTTGGTGGAAGATGGCGCAACAATTGAGGTAGGGCAGCCCCTTATGGTGATTGAGCTTGCTTAATGGCTACTAAAAAACCATTCGAAATGATCGACGTCACTCTGCGCGATGCGCATCAGTGCCTTTGGTCTACTCGTATGACTACTCCCCATATGTATCCAGCACTAGCTGATATAGATCAAGCCGGCTATGGCTATATCAATATTTTAGGTGGCGCTGTATTTGATGTGATGGTGCGCTTTTTGCGAGAGGATCCTTGGAAGCGCATGGCATTTTTAAGTGAGCAACTCAGCACCCCAACAGACGCATTAACGCGTGGTCAAAGTATTTATACATTTGAATTATTTCCAGACGATGTTGTGGAACTCAATGTAGAGTTGTTGGCTCAATCCGGCGTCAGAGTATTGACTGTTTATGATGCTCTGAACGATAACCGCAATATCGAATCTTCTGTAAAAGCAGGCAAGAAACACGGTATGCTAATTAATGCCATGTTGACTTATGCTTTGAGTCCTGTTCATGACGATGCTTACTTTATTGCCCGTACACGCGAGTTGGTGAAGTTAGGGGCTGACTTTATTTCTGTAAAAGATCCAACTGGCCTGCTTACCCCAGAGCGAGCCGCCACTCTTTTCCCTGCTGTAGTTTCTGCAGCAGCAGGTATCCCCATTAAACTGCATTCGCATTGCCAATCTGGTTTAGCGCCATTGGTTTACGAAGAAGCCATCAAGGCAGGGTTTGCTTATGGCTACGTAGCAACAGATTGTCTGGCTAATGGCGCATCGCTACCATCCGTCTTAGATGTCTATGCGAGCGCCCAAAAATATGGCCGCGCTCCTAAGATGAATCATTCTGCTTTGCAAAAGGTTGATGAATACTTTGACTGGATTTGCGCCCGAGATAATTTTGCTCGTGGAGAAAAGGCGAATTATGACCCAGCTCTATATGAGCACCAAATCCCTGGTGGAATGATTTCTAATCTACGTGCTCAATTAGCTACGATGGGCATCTCTCATAGAGAAGCAGAGATTCTGGAAGAGACCGCAAGAGTTCGCGAAGACTTAGGTTATCCCATATTAGTAAGCCCATTTGCACAGTACATCGTTACTCAAGCAGTGCTGAATGTGATGCAAGGCGAGCGCTATAAGACTATCCCAGATGAGATCAAGCTGTATCTCAAGGGGCATTATGGAAAATTGGCTGGCACACCTAGTGCTCAAGTTATGGAACGTGCGAACGTAGACTATGACGCATCTCGTCGGCCTGGTGAGTTAATTGAGCCAGCGTTACCAGGCTTAAGAAAAAAATGGGGCCGCTCAATTAGCAGGGAGGAATTGAGTCTTCATGCTTTCTATCCAGAGCATCTTGCCTTGGGTTTGAAGGACGGCGCCCAAGAGGCTGTAAAGCAGGGACCTGCTTTACAGCCCTTTACTGAGTTGGTGAAGTATTTAGTTATGAAAAAAGAATATAGAAAAATTAGAACCAGATTGGGCGGTATAGAGTTAAGCTTCAGCAGTTAGTTTTTTTGGCCTTTGCTTTTTGTATTTGGTGCAAGAAATTTCAATTTTAAGGAGATCGTAATGAAACAATTTAGCGCATCACGCCGTATCTTTTCAGTGCTCGCTGTCGCCATGTTATCGGGTGCTCCAATGCTGTCAATGGCGCAAAACGCCACAAAGTTTAATGATTATGGGTGGCCGGAAGGTGCTGAGGAGAAAGTATCAGCCAAGTCCGTAGCCTGGCTTAAGGAAAAAGGCTGGTGGCCAGTGCAAATTGCATTTCAACCACCATGGTCTGGTCAAAATACGGTCAACTTAGTAATGGACAAGAAGGGTCTTTTATCTAAGCGCGGTATTGAAGCTAAATTACAAGCATTCCCATCGGGACCAGCGATTAATGAAGTTATCATCTCCGGTCGATTCCAGTTCGGTAATGGTGGTAACTTCCCATTCACCTCTTTGATCGATAAAAACATTCCCGTGAAGACGATCGCGGTGATTAATACCAACTTGATGCATGCTGTTTTAGTGCCATTGGATTCCAAGATTAAATCCTTTAAGGACTTCAAGGGCTCAAATCCACCGGCAACTATTGGTATCGTGACTGGCTCCTCTGCTGAGTTCTATATCCAAGCTGCAGCTAAAGCCAATGGCATTGAGATTGGTAAAGACATCATTCTGAAAAATATGCCTCCAGGTGAGCAAATGGCTATGCCAAAGGGTATTGATGCGGTAGTTCCTTGGGATCCAACTCCAACCATCATGTCCAAAGAGCGTAAGAACGCCAGAATTATCAGCGATAGCTATCCGTACAACATTTATGCTGGTACTTTCTACGTGCGTCAAGAAGTTATTGATAATGCACCGGACGTAGTACAAGCATTCACAGATGCGATTGCTGAGGCAACACTTTGGATTAGAAAGAATCCAGATGCTGCAGTTGATGTCATGCAAGAAGATCCAAACTTGAAGAACTACTCAAAAGAAATCTTGCGTCAGCAAATCACTGCTTACAACTTGCTCTATAAGCCTAATTACATTTACCCAATTCCAGTATTCTGGGGTCGTGCAAATGAGCCTATTTACACATGGCTTTACGAGAACAAGCGTATTCAGAATAAGTTAACCGGTATCGACTTTGCTCGTGCGGTGGATACACGCTTTATGGATAAAACGTTCGAGAAGTTGGGTTGGGCAACCACTACAAGACCACCATTTTTACCAGCAAGCTGGTCTGCGCCAATGGATAAAACACCGTATCCAACTTATATGAATCCATTGAATACCACTACACCACAGCCTTTCCCAGAAAAGGGCGATCTCGTTAGAGACTGGTCCTTCGATGGTAAGACTTATAAGAAATAAGAGATATGCCAATAATTAACTTTTTCAAGCAATTTCGTCGTTTAGCCTTATTGATTATTTTGCTTGCCGCCTGGGAATATGCCAGTCGGTTTATTCTGGATAAAACAGAATCTACCTTGTTGCCACCTCCCTCGGGAGTGGCACAAGGCGGTTTTGAGTTAATGCAGTCTGGAGAAATCTGGAAGCATTTATTCGATAGCTTATCTAGAGAATTTGTAGCGTTTTGTTATGCCTCTGTCGCTATTCCCTTGGGAATAGTGATGGGGTGTTTTAAATGGGTGAATGAGCAGGTGGATCCAATCGTAGAAATATTGCGACCTATTCCTCCAATTGCCTGGATCCCGCTCAGTATTTTGTGGTTTGGTGTGGGTAATACCCAAAACCAATTCATTATTTTCTTGGGAATCTTCTTCCCAATTTTATTGAACACGATTGATGCTGTAAAAAATGTGGAGCCGAACTTGATTCGTGCAGCTCGCTGTTTGGGCGCTGGTTCTTGGGGTGTGATTACTCGTGTAGTTCTGCGTGCAGCCCTTCCTCAGATAGTGACCGGTATTCGTATTGGTTTGGGAGTGGGTTGGATGGCTTTGGTGGCAGCTGAATTAGTTGGCGCTAACTCTGGTCTAGGATTCCTAATTAATGACGCACGTACTGTTCTACGTACAGATTACATTTTGGTTGGTATGTTGGCCATTGGCGTAATTGGATTATGTCTCGATAGGCTTATTAGATACACGGCTCAGAAACTCATGCCGTGGTCAAGAGCGCTTAATGCTTAAACAGTTTGTTAATCGACTAATCATTTAAATGAATAATTCAATGCCAGCACTTAAAGTAGAACACGTAAGAAAAATTTATCCTTCAATGCATGCCAAGGGTCAAGAAGTCTTGGCAATTGAGGATATTTCGTTAGAGGTTCGTAAGAATGAGTTTTGCTCAATCTTGGGTCATAGCGGCTGTGGAAAGACAACACTTCTCAACTTGATTGCTGGATTTGAGACGCCAACTGCTGGTCATATTGAATGTGCTGGCAAGGTAGTGAACGGCCCTGGTGCAGATCGCTCAATGGTGTTTCAGGACTATGCATTATTTCCCTGGTTAACTGTGTACGACAACATTGCTTTTGGTTTAAAAATCAAAGGTATTAATGCGGGCGAGATTAAACAGATCGTGACGCGCTTTGCTGCGCTGGTAGGCTTAAGTCAATTTACTAATCACTATCCTCACCAGCTCTCAGGCGGCATGCGTCAACGAGTATCCATTGCTAGGGCCCTGGTTGTAGATCCCACTGTTCTGTTAATGGACGAGCCATTTGCTGCTTTGGATGCACAAAATCGCGCCATGATGCAGGCTGAAATGATTCGAATTTTGAATGAAGAAAGCAAAACGGTTGTGTTGGTAACGCACAGCATTGAAGAGGCGATTAATCTATCGGATGTCATCGTCGTGATGACGCGTCGTCCTGGAAGGGTAAAGGAGATTATTCGAGTTCCAGAGCCACGCAGAATGGTTGAAGATACCCCTGCGTATCTGGAAATCCGTCGCCAAATCCGCGATCTCATCGCCGGCGAGCACGATGTTAGCGAGGCTGTTTGACTTTTGAAAACCTAGCCGTAATTTGTTTATTAACATTTGCGGCAATTTTTGGTGGTTTTATTCGAAGGTTAAGTGGTTTTGGCGGGGCGCTCATCATGACGCCCATCCTCATGTGGATATTTCCAATCCCATTTTTGATTCCGATTGTGATGTGCTCTGAAGTGTTTGGCGGAGCTTTGCTTTCCCGTCATTGGAAGTTACATCAGGAGGATCGATCTAGACTTTGGTCGATGTTGTTCTTTTCGGTGATCTTTCTTCCGCTGGGCATTTGGCTTGGCGGACTAATACCACTCACGATATTGAAAACGGCTACTAGCGTAGTCATTCTATTTTTTGCTAGCTACCTACTTCTCAAGCCGCATGTTCGATTAGCAAGCTCAAATCTTTTAGATAGTTTGGCGGGAAGTCTTTCAGGGTTATTGTTGGGTTCTTGCGGAATAGGTGGACCACCTGCTGCCTTGTATCTCAACTCCACCAATCAAGCATTTGATAGAACGCGGGCTCTGTTGTCTCAATTTGTTTCTGGCATTTCATTATTTGCGATTGTTGCAGCAAGCCTGATGGGTGGCGGAATTGATTGGCTCGTCTATCTTCTTCTTGCCATTCCAGCCTATTGGGTGGGAATGAGGGCTGCTAAAGGGGTTTTAGAGGCTCACGCAGTATCGGATGGTGCATTGAAAAGACTTTGTCTATTGCTGCTGATTGTGAATGCAGGCTTTAATCTATTGTTTTTGGTTATATTTAAATAGATATAAGTAAATGAAATATATATTCTTCTCAGATATATAAAAAAACTCTATTCTCTAAGCTCATTAGATGCATATGCCAGCTTAGATTAAGAGAAGGAGTTCAAAATGGGTTACACAACAGATAATAAGCAAGATGCTGTGGTTGAATCAGTTTTGCTAACTACAGAACAAACATTTATCGCCTCAAAGGGTATTGACCGCTCTGATAGCAGTCAAGCCAGCGAAGTGGTTTACTTTCAAATAGAAGATTAATCTTTTTAAAAAATATACACTCTTCTTGGGTGTAGGCCACAAAAAATAAAAACCGCCACTGAGGCGGTTTTTTTATATCTACTTTTAAATCAAGACATCATGAGAAAGAGGTTTCAAATTCCTCAGTTTTAATGGCGTTCATTAAAAAGAGAATTTGTCTTTGAAAGCTTTTTCTCTCATCAACCTTGTCGTGAGGCAGGCGATCATGCTCGCGTAGCAAGCTAATAATAGCTGGGTTGTAATGCTCTCTGACCGGGGACATCTTGGCTCCTTGAAACCGTATTCGTTAGAAACACTGTAACAAGGACGCTATATATTGACAAGTAATATATAGCGATAACTAAACTACTTTTGTGTATATAAAGCCTAGCGCTTACTTTTCTACGAAGGCGCGTTCAAATACGTAGTCACCAAGCTGGCCAAGACTTGGGGAGACCTTAAAGCCTTTGCCATCGAGCATTTCAGCGGTTTCTTTCAGCATGGAAGGGCTACCGCAGATCATGGCTCTATCTACTGCTGGGTCTAATGGAGGAAGGCCAATATCTTTAAATAACTGCCCAGATTCAATGGCGGTAGTGAGGCGGCCAGTATGTTTAAAAGCTTCTCTAGTTACTGTTGGGTAGTAGATCAGTTTTTCGCGAATGATTTCACCAATATATTCATCTTGAGTGAGTTCATTCTTGATGTAATCGCCATAAGCCAGTTCGCTGACAAGACGTACACCATGGATCAAAACTACCTTCTCAAACTTCTCATAGGTGTCGGGGTCGCGAATGATGCTCATGAATGGCGCAAGACCAGTGCCTGTGCTGAAGAGGTATAGATGTTTACCTGGGTTTAAATCGTCGATAACCAATGTGCCAACCGATTTTTCGCTGACGAGAATGGGATCTCCCACTTGTATCTTTTGTAGGCGTGAGGTGAGCGGCCCGTCTTGAACCTTGATGCTTAAAAATTCTAGGTGCTCTTCATAGTTTGGGCTAGCAACACTGTAGGCTCTCACCAAAGGTTTGCCTTCTACCTCGAGGCCGATCATCAAAAAATGACCGCTCCGAAAGCGCAGACCTTTATTGCGGGTAGTGGTAAAGCTAAAGAGTGTGTCGTTCCAGTGGTGAACGGTCAGAACGGTTTCAGTGTTGTAGGCTGCCATAAAAGCTTAATTTTGATTGTCTAAAACCTTAATTATCCTCAATCTTGAAGTGATTCAGGGAGTATCGCGGCTCTAAAGTCCAATTAACTTCTCATAAGTTATCTACTTTTGCTTATAAGAGCCCTGGTTTGGGCCTTTGGGAGGGGTAACTCGCTATCATCTAGGGGCAAGCAGCGCCAATACCGGTCGACCTTTAATCACACTATATTTTCTTATGGCAATACTGACTGTTAACGCAGGTTCTTCATCTCTCAAGTTTTCAATCTATCCGACTAAGCAAGGATCGGTGCTGCCATCCATCCTCTCTGGTAGTTTTGAGGGGCTAGAGCCGGGTGGGAAAACAGAACTTCGCTACGCCTATCAGGGGGTAGAGCATGCCGAGCATTTTGAGGATGTGGGTCAGGATCCATTTATTGCAGCATTAATGCACCTCAAAGAGTTATTACTTGAAATCAAAGGGTTGCCACCAATTAGAGCAGTCTCCCATCGAATTGTTCATGGAGGCTCAGAGTTTTTTCGACCGACTGTCTCTACTGATGCGATTCTGGAAAAATTATCCGCCATGAGTGCGCTGGCGCCATTGCATCAACCACACAGCTTAGATGGTGTGAAAGCTTTTTCTCAAGTATTTCCTGGCATCCCTCAAGTGCTTTGTTTTGATACTGCCTTTCACAAAACCATGAGTCACCTGGAAACATCATTGGCTTTGCCTAAAGAGATTACCGATCAAGGTGTGCGACGCTATGGTTTTCATGGCATTTCTTATCAGTACATTATTGGTGAGTTAAATGAGAACTCCAATAGAGCAAAAGATAAAGTGCTCATGGCTCATCTAGGTAACGGTGCTAGCTTATGTGCTGCGATTGATGGAAAAAGTGTTGCTACAACCATGGGCTTCTCCGCCCTAGACGGTCTCATGATGGGTACTCGTAGCGGCTCTCTGGATGCAGGTGTGCTGATGTATTTGGTAGAGCGTGGTTATACCCATGATCAGTTGCAAGACCTGCTCTACAGAAAGAGCGGCCTGCTCGGGGTGTCCACTATTTCTGCGGATATGCGCAAACTGAGGAATGACCCCAGCCCCTTAGCTAAAGAGGCGATTGAACTTTTTATCTACAAAATTATGCGTGAGGGCGGGGCTATGATTGCTTGCCTTGGCGGTCTCGATCTAATTTCTTTTAGTGGCGGTATTGGTGAGCATGATCCTATTCTTAGGTCTGCAGTCTGTAAAAAATTCTCTTGGCTAGGCATCGAGTTAGATGAAAAGTTGAATCAAGAGGCCATCAAAGGACTAACTTTAAAAATTAGCACACCGCAAAGTCGTGTCGAGATTTGGGTTGTTCCAACTGACGAAGGGGTAATGACTGCGCAAGAGGCTCTTAACTTACTGCGTTCTTAGAGTTGGGATTCAGCTCATCAGCAATCGGAGATTGTGAATTGGTCAATAAAAAAGCGGGGTAAAAACCCCGCTTTTTCTTTGCGGAAGAGCTTACTCTTCTTCGCGACGCAAATGTGGGAACAGAATCACATCGCGAATATTTGGTGCATCAGTTAGCAACATCACTAGGCGATCAATGCCGATACCGCAACCGCCAGTTGGAGGCATACCGTACTCGAGTGCGCGTATGAAGTCATGATCAAAGTACATAGCTTCTTCGTCGCCAGCTTCTTTTTGCTCTACTTGTTTGCGGAAGCGATTTGCTTGATCTTCGGCATCGTTTAACTCAGAGAAGCCATTGGCAATTTCACGACCAGTGATAAAGAGCTCGAAACGCTCCGTAATGCCTGGGCGAGTATCGGATTCTCTGGCGAGAGGGCTTACTTCAATTGGGTAATCAATGATGTAAGTTGGCTCCCAAAGATGCTCTTCGGCAACCAATTCGAAAAGAGCTAATTGAAGGGCGCCTATTCCGGCATTCTTGAGGGTGGGGGCATCTGGATTCTCGCCACCTTTTTTCAATTCAGTGCGAATGAAATTGATGTCTTCAAGTTGGGCTGCTTCATAGCTCTTGCCGGATTGACCGCAGTACTTAAGGATTGCTTCAGTAATGGTTAGACGTTGGAATGGCTTGCTCAGATCAAGCTCGCGACCTTGATGTGTCAATACGGCAGTGCCTTGGGCATCAATTGCGGCAGCACGAATTAATCCTTCGGTGAAGTCCATGAGCCAACGGTAATCTGTGTAGGCTGCATAGAATTCCATCATGGTGAATTCTGGGTTATGACGTGGGCTGACACCTTCGTTGCGGAAGTTGCGGTTGATTTCAAAGACGCGCTCAAAGCCACCAACCACTAGACGCTTGAGGTAAAGTTCAGGCGCAATACGCAAGAACATTTGCATGTCGAGCGCGTTATGGTGGGTAATAAAAGGCTTTGCTGCTGCACCACCAGGAATAGGGTGGAGCATCGGAGTTTCAACTTCCATGAAGTCGGCATCTAGCATATGGCGACGTAATGAAGCGATCGCGTTACTACGTGCTTTAAATGTATTACGGCTCTCAGGATTAACAATCAAGTCTACATAGCGTTGACGATATTTAGTCTCCAGATCTGATAAGCCATGGAACTTATCTGGCAATGGGCGCAAGGATTTGCTGAGAAGACGTAAGTTGCTGCACTCAACTGATAGTTCGCCCTTATTGGTCTTAAAGAGGTTGCCTTCAGCAGAAATAAAGTCGCCCATGTCCCAATGCTTGAAGGCGCCATGAACATCAGCCCCGCTGAGCTCATCATTGATATAGAACTGAATTTGACCGCTGCGATCTTGGATGGTTGCAAAACTCGCTTTACCCATCACACGCTTTAGAACCATACGTCCAGCAACTTTGACATGAACCTTCTTCGCTGCTAACTCTTCTTTAGTGAGGCTGTCATAGTGCGCATGTAAGTCAGACGCCAAATGCGTAGGAACAAAGTCATTTGGGAAAGCAACGCCACCTGCGCGAAGTTTGGCGAGTTTTTCACGACGCTCCGCAATGATGTGATTCTCATCAACTACTTCAGTAGCTGCGGCATTGTCTAAGTTGGTTTTATCGTTCATGTTTATCGCGGTGCAGTAATGGGTATGAGGTTATTACACGCCTTGTTTCAGGCTGGCTTCAATAAAGGCATCGAGATCGCCATCCAATACCTTCTGGGTATTCGAAATCTCAACGTTAGTGCGTAAATCTTTTATGCGGCTTTGATCCAAAACATAGGAGCGGATTTGGTGACCCCAACCTACATCGGTTTTGCTAGCTTCTAATTTATCTTGTTCGGCGCGACGCTTTTGCATCTCATGCTCATAAAGGCGAGACTTCAGCATCGTCATAGCCTCAGCACGATTGCGGTGTTGGCTGCGGTCATTCTGACACTGCACCACAATCCCAGTCGGAATATGAGTTAAACGTACTGCGGAGTCAGTTTTATTAATGTGTTGTCCACCAGCACCAGAGGCGCGGTAGGTGTCTGTACGAATATCAGCAGGGTTTACATCAATCTCAATAGAGTCATCAATTTCTGGATAGACATAGATGGAGGCAAACGAGGTGTGACGACCATTGGATGAGTCAAATGGTGACTTACGCACTAAGCGATGTACACCAGTTTCAGAGCGCAGATGGCCATAAGCATATTCGCCGTCGACTTTAATTGTTGCGCTCTTAATGCCAGCAACATCGCCATCAGATTCTTCGAGGATTTCAGTTTTATAGCCTTTGCGTTCGCAATACTTGAGGTATTGGCGGTAGAGCATGCTAGCCCAGTCACAGGCTTCTGTGCCACCTGCACCTGCTTGAATATCGATAAAGCAATTGCAAGAATCCATCTCATTGTGGAACATGCGACGGAACTCAAGATCGCCAATAATCTTGCTGTAGCCTTCAACATCTTGCTCAATGGCGGCGATCGTTTCAAAATCGCTTTCCTCTTTAGCCATGTCAAATAGCTCAAGAGCGCTAGTAATATTGGTATTGAGATCGGTAAGAGTGGCAACTACGCCGTCGAGCAATTTCTTTTCTTTGCCCAGCGCTTGCGCTTTCTTTTGATCATCCCAAATCGTGGGATCTTCCAGTATTGAATTAACTTCGGTAAGGCGACGTGACTTTACGTCGAAGTCAAAGATACCCCCGAAGAGCTTGCTCACGGGTGAGCAGATCGGACAAGGTATTCGAAATAATATTTAGTTGTTCAGCTTCCATCCCCTAATTATAAGGGGGTTATTGCTGCAGACCCTCAGGTGCTAGGGGCCTCATCATGGGCTTCAATCATCAGCTGAATACGGGCTTGACCTTGATAGCGGTCAGTGACCAATCGATAGGCTAGTCTGGCTTTGGCCGGCAGGCTTTGCGTGCGGTTAAACCAAACTGCTGTTAATGGTTTGGAGCTTGCTCCAGCCCCCAGGGGCTTCACCATTAAGCGAAGATGTTTTTCTTTCATGAGGCTTTGCTGGGTAATCTCAAATTCTCCATAGAAAACAGGCTGAGGGAAGCCTTGACCCCAGATTTCTTCCGCTAAAAGGTCGCCAATTTCGGGGGTAAATTCAGAAGGCTCCAAGCCACCATCATGTGCATGGCGGCGCTCTAGCAATTCATCTGTGAGCAGTTCTGATGCAACTTGCTGAAAGCAAGTATCGAATTTCTCAAAATCTTCTTTGCGAATAGTTAATCCGGCAGCCATTGCATGACCACCAAATTTCAAAATCAGTCCAGGTTCGCGTTTAGAAACTAAATCTAACGCATCTCTTAAATGAAAGCCTGTCAGCGAACGACCTGATCCACGCAATTCTTCTCCGGTATTGCCATCCGCTGGTGCAAACACAATTGCAGGACGATTAAAACGTTCTTTCAGGCGTGAAGCAACAATACCTACAACGCCTTGATGCCATTCTGGATTCCACAAGCAAATACTATTGCGCTCAGACATAGTTCCAGAAAGCTGATCTTCAGCCAGATGGGAGAGTGCGGTTTCTTGCATGCCTGATTCAATCACGCGGCGTTCGCGATTGATGCGATCAAGCTCGTGTGCTAGCGTCATTGCTTCATCGGCGTTATCGGTGAGAAGTAAGCGGATACCTAAGGTCATATCCGCCAGACGACCAGCCGCATTGAGTCTGGGGCCGATGGCAAAGCCTAAGTCAAAGGTATTGGCCTTGCGTGGATCACGTGTAGCCGCCTGAAATAGCGCTTGAATTCCTGGCTGTGATATTCCTGCGCGTATGCGCTTTAAGCCGTTCGAAACCAAGACTCGATTATTGCGATCGAGCTGCGCAACGTCAGCAACGGTTCCTAAAGCAACTAGATCTAAAAGATTCTCTACCTTGGGCTGAGTTTCGTTTGTAAATTTACCGCGTTTGCGCAGTTCGGCGCGCAACGCAACCAGTAAATAAAACATGACACCAACACCGGCGAGTGCTTTACTGGGAAAAGTGCAGCCTGGTTGATTCGGATTGACGATTGCCAGCGCTTTTGGCAAACGATCTCCGGGGAGGTGGTGGTCAGTCACAATTACTTCCATGCCAAGTTCGCGAGCGCGATCAACACCTGCTTCGCTAGCGATGCCGTTATCTACAGTGATGAGATATTTGGGTTTAGGTTCTTGTTGCGCGGCTAACTCTACTACCTCGGGCGTCAGACCGTAACCCATCGTAAAGCGATTGGGTACTAGAAATTGAATTGGAGTGTGTGGTCCGCCCAGCATCCGTAGACCTCTAAGACCAACCGCACAAGCCGTGGCCCCGTCGCAGTCATAGTCGGCGACGATGAGCATAGACTCCCTTTTTTCAAGGATGTCTGCAAGCAAGGAAGCAGTGTTAATGCAATTCTTGAGTTCAACTGGTGAAATCAACTGCTTTAAGTCCAGCGAGAGTTCTTCAGGAGACTGTAGGCCGCGTGCAGCATAGAGCCTGGCTAGCAAAGGATGCAAGCCACTCTGTGCTAACCAAGTAGCAGTACGTTCTGAAAATGGGCGTTGAGAAAATAGACTCATACGAAACTCATGCGTTAATCATCACTGAGTGATTTCTTTCCAAGTCAGAGGTTCTGACTTTTTCCAGAAGGCCCAAGATTTTTTATAAAGATCTTTGACTGTAAGAATGCGCTCACGAACTTTTCCTTTTGGAAAATCAATAATTGCGACTTCATCAATTTGTTTATTTATTAGTGCCGCACTGAGTTGTGGCCATGCCAATTGAGGTTGTTCGAGCCACGCAAAGGCGCCGGCTAGATTATTTGTATTCAAAGTCGCTTCATAGGGAAGGCCTAGAAGCCTTGCTAAGCCAGCCATCATGGGATGCTGACCAATCAAACATCGTGATTGTTTTAGGGCTTCAGGCACTCGAACATCATTGAGTTTGCCAATGCCGCTAATCCAAATTGAGTTAATGCTGGGCATGCCGCGTTGTTCGCGTTCTTCATTTACTGGACCAATATGCCAGAGCATCTGAATTTCATTTTGGAGTTTACGCCAACGCTTAGCGATACCTTCTTCGTGACTATCACGTGGCATCCACCAATCAATATTGCGGCCATGCGCTTGATCTACGCTATAACTTTGAAGACTTGAAAAAGGCCCGGCAGGAATAAACCAGTAGTGTTGATTTTGGAAAAGGACTGAGTTCTGAAAATCCTCTTCTATAAAGGGAAGGACTGCTGTTAATAGTTGGGCAGATTCTTCAGTCGTGAGATCAATCTGGTTTTGTCCCATCAAAATAAGATGGTCTCGTGTGGCATGCAGATGAACTGGCTGTAGGCAGGCAATCACTTCAGATGGATTAACTGCTTGGCTGGATTGCCCAAGTAGCAATACCGGGGCAAGAGGCATCGCTTCCCCAAGCAAAAAGCGCTCATGGGGCAGCCCTTGTATAGGGGCATCCTTGCTTTCAAGCTCATCTAAGACATCTTCCCCTGAAAGCATCAGGGTAAAGCGGCGAAGTTGGCCTGGGGTAGGGGTGGAATTAGCAGTCATTCCCCTGATTTTAGGTGGCATTTGAGTATTCCATCAGTTTGCCCGCGCGATTCACTAAACTGTGGATATGTTGAGACTTCCTATTGAGCTAGAAATTGGCCTGCGCTATACCCGATCTAAGCGTCGCAAGACGGTTGGGAAACGTGATGGCTTCCTTTCATTTATCTCCGGAATTTCTACCGCCGGCATCGCTTTAGGGGTTGCTTCACTGATCGTAGTTCTTTCTGTCATGAATGGCTTTCAGAAGGAAGTGCGCGATCGCATGTTATCGGTTCTATCCCACGTAGAAATTACTGCACCTGAAGGCTTGGCAAATTGGGAGCCTCTGGCGCTCAAAGTGGCAGCGCAACCTCATGTTATTGGTGTGGCGCCTATGGTGAGTTCACAGGGCTTACTAAGTCGCGAGAGCATGATGCGCGGTGTAGCGATTCGCGGCATCTTACCAAGCGAAGAGGGCAAAGTATCTGACTTACCAAAACAATTTGTTGCAGGCAGCATTGATGATTTAAAGCCAGGAAGTTTTGGCGTTGCCTTGGGTGCTCAGCTGGCAGCGATTGTGGGTGCTCGCGTAGGCGATCGTATTAATTTAATTGTTCCTGAGAGTGATTTAACGCCAGCGGGTGCTATGCCTCGCATGCGCACTCTTCAAGTAGTGGGTATTGTGGATAGCGGTCATTATGAATACGACAGCTCCTTAGCTATCATGCATTGGAGGGATGCTGCTGCTCTATTGCGTTTACGTGATCCTTCTGGTTTGCGCGTTAAGGTAGATGATATGCAGCGTGCTCCAGCAATTGCGAATGAGTTGGCAGCTATCGTGCCCCAAGCGCTGTGGGTGACTGATTGGTCAAGATCTAATCGCAATTGGTTCGCTGCGGTTCAAACAGAAAAGAAAATGATGTTCATCATCCTGACTTTAATTATTGCTGTTGCTGCATTTAATTTGGTATCTACCTTGGTGATGACGGTAAATGAGAAGCAGGCAGACATTGCCATTCTGAGAACAATGGGTGCTAGCCCTGGACTGATTCAGAGAATATTTTTAATTCAGGGATTATCAATTGGTCTACTAGGCTCTTTAGCAGGGGTTGGTTTAGGTTTATTAATTGCACTCAATATTGATGTCATTGTTCCGGTTATTGAAGCAATCTTCCGTGTGCAATTCTTGCCGCGTGAGGTGTATTTCATTAGTGAGCTACCTTCTGATGTCAGAGCCAGCGATGTATTAACGGTTGGTTTGATGGCTTTTGGCCTGTCTGTATTGGCGACGCTATATCCAAGCCGTAGAGCAGCTAAGGTTCAGCCAGCGGAGGCTTTGCGTTATGAGTAATTTAGAAAGTCTCGTTCTCAAAGCCAGGGACTTAGCTAAGACTTACGGTCAAGGACCTACTGCAGTTGAGGTTCTCAAGGCGATTGATTTAGATGTGGCCCCCTCGGAAAAGGTTGCCATTGTTGGCTCCTCGGGTTCTGGCAAGAGTACTTTGCTGCATCTCTTGGGTGGCTTAGATAGCCCAAGTTCGGGCTCAGTCATGTTGGCTGGCTCCAATTTAAATAATCTGTCTGTTAAGAGATTGGATCAGCTGCGCAATCATAGTTTGGGATTCATTTACCAGTTCCATCATCTCTTAGATGAATTTAGTGCTGCGGAGAACGTGGCTTTACCTCTGCGCATCCGCGGCTTCGGCAATGATGAGTCTATGGATCGCGCCAGTAAGATGCTTAAAGCAGTTGGTTTAGCGGCTCGTGAGTTACATACTCCAGGGGAGTTGTCTGGTGGAGAGCGTCAGCGTGTTGCTGTTGCTCGTGCCTTAGTTGGTAATCCTGCTTGTGTATTGGCGGACGAGCCGACGGGTAACCTAGATACCGAGACCGCTGATGGTGTATTTGATTTGATGCTAAATATTGCTCGCGACCAAGGCACTGCCTTTGTAATCGTGACTCATGATCCAATACGCGCTAAACGTTGTGATCGGATTTTGCATTTAGAGCGTGGAGTATTAAAGCCATTCTCAGTGTGAGTAGATATCCCATGTGGATCGATACCCATTGCCATTTGGATGCCCCTGAATTTGCGGGTACATTACCTGCGGTGATTCAGAGTGCTCAAGAAAAAAGCGTTAAAGCAATTCTTCTGCCGGCTGTAAAGGTTTCTGACTGCGCTCATGTAAAAGAATTAGCTCACCAATACAGCCAAGAGATACCTGGTTTGGTTTACACGCTAGGGGTTCATCCCTTGTATACCAATCAAGCACAAGAGGGCGATATCGAAATTCTAGAAAAAAGAATAATTGAATCACTTTCTGACCCGCGCTTTGTGGGTGTGGGTGAGATTGGTTTGGATTATTTTGTTGAGGGCTTGGATCCCTATAAACAAGAGTTCTTTTTCAATGCACAGTTGGATTTAGCGCAAAAGTATCAACTGCCTGTCATTCTGCATGTGCGTCGCTCTCAAGATGCGATTCTGAAATCCCTGCGTCGTCGCAATATATCTGGTGGCATAGCCCACGCCTTTAATGGCAGTTTTCAACAAGCCGAACAATTTATTGAACTTGGGTTTAAGTTGGGCTTCGGTGGTGCGGCAACTTATGAACGAGCGTTGCAAATTCGCAGGCTCCTAAAAGATCTCCCATTGAATACCATTGTTACTGAAACAGATTCTCCTGACATTCCACCTGCATGGCTCAGAGAAGAAGGTATTGCCTTTAATGAACCTGCTTTTGTAGGGAGAATTGCAAAAGCATTAGCATCCATTCGAGGAGTAGGCGATGCTGAGTTTTCTTCTGTGGTTTGGAATAGTGCTATGCAAGTGTTGCCACGTTGGGCCACCCTCTGCGCTGGCATCCCCAGCCTCCATTTAGCTTCCTAATTATTTGCGTTTAGTTATTACGGCGTTTATCGCCGGGGGATCGCTCCTTTTCTTTTTGCCGCAAGTACCGAAATATTGGTTGCATACAAGCATTGCTGCGGGTATTACAAGTTTGCTTGTGAGTATTTTGGCATCACAAAATTCTCATCTAAAGAAAATAGCAGTGATTAGTTTGTTATTTACGATGGGCTTTGCCTGGAATGCTCAATATGCTGAAAGCCGCTTAAAGAATATTCTTGCAATAGAGTTTGAGGGTAAGGAATTAAACCTTCAGGGTAGGGTAGCAGCCTTGCCGCAAAGTAATTCATCGGGAGCTAAGTTTACTTTTGAAGTTAATGAAGTAAGTTTAGGCAAAGAGAAGCTAGAGCGCTTTCCAAAACGCATTTATTTGAGTTGGCAACCTGCATGGAGAAATCCCCAAGCAGTTCCAGAAATTATTCCAGGACAACGTTGGATGTTTAAGGCTAAGCTCAAGCGTCCCTATGGCTCGCTTAATCCCTATACCTTTGATTTTGAACGCTGGTCCTTTCATCAAGACTTTGGGGCGAGTGGCTCCATAAGGCTGGGAAAGTTATTGGTTGATCAAGATATTTCCTGGGCTGAAATTGAGTTGCGTATGGAGCTGATGCGTTGGAATCTACGTCAAAAAATACGGCCTATGTTGCCAAGTGATGCTAGATACGTTGGAGTATTGATTGCTTTGGTGATGGGTGATCAAAATGCAATTAACCAAGACGACTGGCAAGTTTTTAATGCAACTGGAATTGGGCATCTCATTTCGATATCAGGGTTACATGTCACTATGTTGGCTGGTGTTGGCGCTTCATTTGCTGCCTTCATTTGGCGTCGACGTACTTGGCCTTTGATTGCACCAGTCAGCAAGGTTGCAGCAGTCTCTGGATTTATCACGGCATTTGTTTATGCATGGTTAGCAGGCTTTCAGATTCCGGCACAAAGAACGATGTATATGGTTGGCGTAGTGGCATTTGCGTTATGGACCGGTAGAAATCCTCGATCGTTTGATATCTGGTGGTGGGCCCTCGCCTTTGTATTACTGGTTGATCCTATGGCGCCTTATACCCCTGGGTTCTGGTTGTCTTTTGGTGCGGTGGCTGCCATCTTGTATGCGATGGGTGATTCATCTGGTTTGCTGGGGGTTCCAACCGGCAAAGAATTGGAGGTGCATTGGCAACAACGTATGTTGCAAGCCCTAAAGGAAGCGTGTCGCGTGCAGGCTGTTGTCACTCTTTCGCTTCTACCATTTACTTTGTATTGGTTTTATCAAGTCTCTATTGTTTCGCCATTAGCAAATGCATTTGCTATTCCATTGGTCAGTTATATCGTTACGCCACTAGCAATTCTCGGAGCCATGCTCCCAGAATTGATTGGGCGTTGGTTGATATGGCCCGCCCATGCTGCTATGGAATATTTGGCAGTTGTGCTTGAATGGATGGCGGGCTGGAGTTGGTCTGTGGTCTGGTCAAAGCAGCCGGAATGGTGGGCGCTATTGATCTCTGGATTAGGAATTGTTTATGCGATCCGTCCAGGTGATATTTTGGATGCATGGAAGTGGAGGGTGCTGGGCATTGCCTTTTGCATCCCGTTATTTGCTCCAGCGATCCAGCCATTAAGTTCATTTCTCCTTGGTCATGGAGAATTTAGAGCAAGTGTTCTGGATATCGGTCAAGGTACTGCAGTGCTTATTGAGACTAAAAACAGAAGACTACTTTATGACACTGGACCCATTCAGGGTAAGAAAGATGATGCTGGGCAGAGAATTATTTTGCCCTATTTGCGTGGCACAGGAATCGATCATATAGATCGCATGGTAATTAGTCATAGTGATAGCGATCATGTGGGAGGGGCTGCAACATTACTCAAGCACATTCATTTTGATTCGATGATCGGCTCCTTACCCAGCAACAACCCTTTATTGCAAAATTTGCAAGCCAGAAAAGTCCCTAGTATTCCCTGTAGATTTGGGCAACGCTGGGAATGGGATGGCGTCGAGTTTGTCATTTGGCATCCTCATGAGGCAACGATATTTTCTAATCAACATCCTGAAAAGCCCAATGAGATGAGTTGCGTGCTGGAGGTCCGTAACAAACAGAGTTCTCTTTGGTTGACGGGCGATGTTGAAAAACAAGGTGAAGCTGAGATTACTGAGCGATTAGACGATGCAATGCTGCAAGAAATTGGTGATAGAGAGTTGATTTTTATGGCACCCCATCATGGCAGCAAAACATCTTCTTCGTTGGCGCTTCTAAGACGATTAAATCCTGATCAAGCATTTGCACAAAATGGTTACCGCAATCGTTATGGGCACCCTCATGCGGATATAACGGCGCGTTACCGATATTTAGATATCCCCTTTTATCAAACGCCTGAAACAGGAGCGCAAAGTTGGTTATTTAAAAGTAATACCAAGTCTTCGACACAATTTTGGCGGCATGATATAAAACGTCTATGGCATCGATAGATGTGAAATGAATCAAAAGGATTTGCAGATGAATAAATTACTAGCCCTATGCTCCTTAGTTATTGTCGTTACAGTTGGTTGTGCTGGTGCGAATGTGCGCCCCTTGGTAGATATGAAGGGTGTAAATGAAAATACATACGAAAAAGATCTAAGTGAATGCCAGGCTTATGCACAGCAACAATCTGGCATGGGTGAGACTGCTGCTAAAGGGGCTGGCGCTGGCGCAGTTGTTGGTGGCTTGTTAGGTCTTGTTACCGGTGGCAATAAAACAGGTATTGCTCAAGCAGCTGGCGCTGGTGCGGTCGTTGGTGCTGCTGGAGGGGCCTTTACAGGCAACCAAGCTCAGGAGGCGGTTGTGAAGAGGTGTCTGAGTGGGCGCGGTTACAAGGTTTTGAATTAAAGCTGAACTAAAACACCCAAAAAGCCCGAGCAACCGGGCTTTTTTAATGTCCAGAAAAGCAAAAAGCCCTTAAATATTAAGGGCTTAGTACGTAATTCTTGGTTGCGGGGGCAGGATTTGAACCTACGACCTTCGGGTTATGAGCCCGACGAGCTGCCAGACTGCTCCACCCCGCGTCTGAAGCTGAAATTCTACCATTTTTTGGGGGTCTCTGTCGAGGTATTCCTGTAAATAACGCATAAATAAGCGGTTTTTCATTAGAAATTCTGGATTTGATGCCCCCTTAGAAGGAGTAACATATTGCCACGCAACATCACCTTAAGGTTATGAGATGTCAATTAGTAATCCAGAGTTCTCAAGCTCAACGCTTCTAAATCCAGTAGAGGTGAGTGGACCTGAGGGCGAGCATAAAAAAAGTCTTGGCGTAATGATGCTTGCGGCTATCGGCGTTGTCTTTGGAGACATCGGTACCAGCCCCTTATACGCACTTAAAGAGTGTTTTGATCCTCATCATGGCATTGCTTACACACCAGAAGCGCTATTTGGCGTGATCTCCATGATGATCTGGGCCCTGATCTTGGTTGTAACCGTTAAATATGTCTTGTTTGTCATGCGTGCGGATAACAAGGGTGAGGGCGGTGTTCTTTCTCTCATGGCTCTTGCTTTGCGCTCATTTGATAGCAAATCCAAAAGCTATTTCTTTTTCATGATTATGGGCATGTTGGGCGCTTGCATGCTTCTTGGTGAGTCTGTAATTACTCCAGCCATTTCTGTTTTATCAGCAGTTGAGGGTATTGAGATTGCAACACCAGGCTTGCATAAATTCATCATTCCCATCTCATTGATTATTTTGGTGGCCTTGTTCCTGATTCAAAAATATGGAACCGCTGCAGTAGGTAAATTATTTGGCCCAATCACCTTAGCTTGGTTTCTGACATTGGCTGCTTTGGGCGCCTGGAACATTGGTGATGCGCCACAAATCATTGCGGCCGTTAATCCTTTATACGCTGTTAATTTTGTGATGTTGCACCCTACGACTGCTTACATCGTGATGGGCGCAGTGGTACTGGTTGTGACGGGTGTTGAAGCCCTCTACTTAGATATGGGTCACTTCGGACGCTCACCCGTTAGATATGCGTGGCTATTAGTTGTTTTACCAAGCTTGCTGATTAATTATCTTGGGCAGGGAGCATTGGTTCTTTCCGATCCTGAGGCAATTAAAAATCCGTTTTACTTAATGGTTCCTGAGTGGGCTCTTTGGCCTGTAGTTGGTTTGGCCACTGCAGCTACTGTGATTGCATCGCAGGCCGTGATTTCTGGGGCATATTCATTGGTGAGCCAAGCTATTTTGTTGGGCTTTATGCCACGCATGAATATTCTTCATACTTCTGATTCCGAACAAGGGCAGATCTATATTCCGCTTGTGAACTGGGCGCTCTTATTTATGGTAGTTGTCACCATTATTGAATTTAGAGAGTCGGTAAATTTGGCAGCTGCCTACGGTATTTCTGTGACATCTACGATGTTGATCACCACGATATTGTTAGCTGTAGTGATGTTCCGCGAATGGAAAATGAATTTTATTTTGGTGGCCTTCATCACTGCTTCATTCTTCTTTGTTGACTTTGCTTTCTGGACCGCTAATCTTATTAAGCTAAAGGATGGTGGTTGGTATCCGCTCGCGTTGGGATTGCTCTGCTTTACCTGTTTAATTACTTGGTATCGAGGACGTCAAATATTGCGTAAGCGCGCTATGGAGGAGGGTATCCAGTTAAGTAGCTTTATCGGGGCTTTGTTGCAGCATCCCCCGCACCGTGTTGAAGGTACAGCAGTCTTCTTGACTGCCCACGTAGACTATTTACCAGTTTCTTTCTTACATAACTTGAAGCACAACCATGTCTTACATGAGAGAGTATTTTTCCTCAAAGTGAGTATTTGGGATGTGCCTTACGTAAACGACAAGGATCGCATTACCTTGAAGGATCTCGGTGGAAATATCTTTGTTGTGCGAGCTATTTACGGTTTTAAAGAAACGCCAGATATGGGAACTATTATTCAGCTGATTGAAACCCATTTCGATATGAAATTTGACATGATGAACACCTCATTCTTCTTGTCTCGCGATACTATCGTTCCATCAGCAATACCGGGTATGGCGATGTGGCGCGAAAAGTTGTTCTGCTGGATGTATCAAAATGCAGGACGCCAATCGAACTTCTTTAAGATTCCTGCGAATCGTTTAGTTGAGCTAGGCGCAAAGGTCGAGATTTGAGAAAAAATCTTTTGCTTCAAACAAAGATATTTATTTCAATATTTTTGTTATCGACTGCATTGAGTGGCGTTGTGTTGGCAACTCCTGCAGAAGAGGCTGAGCTCGAGCAGTTGGATAAAATTGAGCAGGAGTTGGAGCTCCAGCGTGAGTGGGCGAAGTATCGCTGGGGTAAAGCTTCCTCTGATTGTTACCAAAATTATTGGGTGAATAGCTGCCTTAAGGATGCTCGCGCTACTTATCGTAAAGAAATTGATCCGATACGTGATCAAGAAGTGGCAGTACATGAAGTGCAACGTAAGTTACGCGAAAGCCTCAAGAATCAAGAAGATATCAAGCGCGCCGCCGAGAGGGCATCACCAGAAAAAGCAGCTGAGCGTGCAGCAAATCAGCGTGAATTCGAGCAGAAGCAAAAAGATGCTGCTGCTAGAGCTGCTGATTTAGAGCAACGTCGTAAAGATGCCCCTAAGCGTGCGCAAGAAAATAAAGCGGGCACTCAGCTCGATTAATGTTTTACTAAATTTAATTTCATTAGGTAACTCTTGGCTAAAGTCAAAACGGTTTATATCTGCCAGTCTTGTGGCGGTACCTCTGCAAAGTGGCAGGGACAGTGCCCATCTTGTCAGGCCTGGAATACTATGGAAGAAGGTCTTCCTGAAACAACTTCCAATTCCCGTTTTCAGGGGTTGGCGCAATCGTTGCCACGGCAAAAGCTTTCTGCCATTACTGCTGAAGATTTACCAAGATTTAGTACTGGAGTAGAAGAGTTTGATCGTGTACTGGGCGGAGGTTTAGTGCCTGGTGGCGTAGTGCTCTTGGGTGGCGATCCTGGAATTGGTAAATCTACTTTGTTATTGCAGGCGCTTGCCGAGATGAGTGCTGCCGGTATGAATGTCCTCTATAGCAGTGGCGAAGAATCGGCTGCTCAGATTGCATTACGTGCAAAACGTATTGCATTGGACGCTCCTCAATTAGAAGTCTTAGCAGAGATTCAGTTGGAGAAACTGATTTCCATTATGGATACCGTCAAGCCACAAGTATTGGTTGTGGATTCCATTCAGACTTTGTACTCCGAAGTATTGAGTTCAGCTCCTGGTTCTGTGGCCCAAGTACGCGAGTGTGCGGCGCAACTCACTCGAGCAGCAAAGTCTAGTGGTATTTGTGTATTGATGGTAGGTCACGTGACTAAGGATGGTCACCTCGCTGGCCCTAGAGTTTTAGAGCACATTGTTGATACTGTTTTGTATTTTGAAGGTGACACCCATTCTTCTTTTCGTTTAGTACGCTCCATTAAGAACCGTTTCGGCGCTGTCAACGAGTTGGGTGTATTTGCCATGACAGAAAAAGGCTTGCGGGGCGTCACTAATCCATCAGCTATTTTCTTGTCACAACATGAGCAAATGGTTCCAGGCGCTTGCGTACTAGTGACACAAGAAGGGAGCAGACCTTTGTTGGTAGAGATTCAGGCCCTAGTTGATACAGCGCATGTGCCCAATCCTCGCCGCTTAGCTGTTGGCCTGGAGCAGGCTCGCTTAGCCATGCTCTTAGCGGTATTGCATCGTCATGCTGGCGTGGCTTGCTTTGATCAGGACGTTTTCTTAAATGCGGTAGGTGGCGTCAAGATTTCTGAGCCAGCTGCCGACTTAGCCGTCTTGCTAGCAATCCAATCATCGATTCGTAACCGCGCATTACCAAAAGAGTTAATTGTATTTGGTGAGGTTGGTTTGGCTGGAGAGATTCGCCCTTGTCCCCGTGGTCAGGAGCGTTTGAAGGAGGCTGCTAAATTGGGCTTCACTGTAGCCATCATTCCAAAAGCAAACATGCCTAAGACAAAGATTCCAGGATTGAAGGTAATTCCAGTTGAACGGATTGATCAGGCAATCGCAGCAGCAGAACTGAGTTAACTCTGCTGTCTTAACGTAAGTCTTCTGCTTGAATCAGTAAGATTTGCTCTTCCCCAGCGGATACTTCCATCCAGATTGCCGGAATTTGCGGGAAAGCCGTTTTAAAGTTTTCATACTCATTGCCAATCTCGAGCAAGATAGCGCCGCGCTCTGATAAGTAATCAGGCGCTTGAGCAAGAATACGTCTGATTAAATCCATGCCATCATCGCCACCAGCTAATGCAAGCTCTGGCTCTGCATGATATTCAGCGGGAAGAGTACTCATAGAAGCAGCATTTACATAAGGCGGGTTGCAAATAATGAGATCAAAGAGGTTATCTTCATTTGGCTCAGGTAGTGCATCCCATAAGTCCCCATTCAATAACTCCACTTGGGAGCTCAGACCGTGACGATCAACGTTACGCGCTGCAACTGAGAGTGCAGGCATGCTGATATCGCAGGCGCTCACATGAATATCAGGGCAAGAAAGCGCCAAGAGGATTGCGAGTGAGCCATTACCGGTGCAAAGGTCTAGCGCTTTGCCATCAGCTGGTAACCAAGGCTCTAGTGAGCCATCAACGATGAGCTCAGCAATCCAGGAGCGCGGCACAATACTTTGCTCACTGCAAAAGAATGGCACACCCATTAGCCATGCTTCGCCCAAGATATAGGCTAGTGGCTTGCGAGTAGAGATCCTGGTATCGGCAACGGCAGATGCTTTTTGCTGCTGCTCTGCAGTGATTGCATCGTCTAAATGATCTAGTGCTTCTGTTGGGCTGAGGTCTAGTTGTTTGCTAACAATCCACAGGGCTTCGCTTTGTGGATCGATTGCCCCATGGCCGTAGTGCAAATTTGCTGCTTCAAGCTTTTGTGCAATCTGATCGATACACTGGTTCACGCTAAGGTATTGCTGAGACTCAGGGTCCATGATGGGAAGGTTCTTTAGAAAAAAGTGAGCGCTGAGTTAATCGATTAAGCGATTAACTGCTCGAGGGTCTTGCGATAGATATTTTTGAGTGGCACCACGTCATCTACAATGACACACTCATCGATCTTGTGACTGGTGGCATTCAGAGGTCCGAATTCCACAACTTCTTTACAGATCTTGGCAATGAAGCGTCCATCGCTTGTTCCACCAGTGGTGGAGAGCTCTGTATCGATATTGGTTTCTGCTTTGATGGCCTTGCGTAATGCGCCGGCCAAGTCGCCATCACCAGTAATAAATGGGCTGCCACCCAGGACCCAATCGATTTCATAATCAAGACCAGCATCCTGCAGGATCTTCTCTAGACGCTCACGTAATTGCTCTGGCTTGCTTTCAGTAGAGAAGCGGAAATTAAAGTCGATAACGAGTTCACCAGGAATAACGTTGTTTGCGCCAGTGCCAGCGTGCACGTTAGAAATTTGGAAGCTAGTAGGCTGAAAGTATTGATTGCCTTTATCCCACTCGGTCTCTACTAATGCAGAAATCGCTGGTGCAGAAAGATGAATGGGGTTCTTGCCTAAGTGAGGGTAGGCGATATGCGCCTGAATACCTTTTACTCTGAGCTTGCCCGATAGAGAGCCACGACGACCGTTCTTAATCATGTCGCCAAGCTGATCTACTGATGTGGGCTCACCGATGACGCAATAGTCCAAACGTTGACCGTGCTTTTGTAAACGTTCACACATGATGACTGTGCCATCATTCGCAGGACCTTCCTCATCGCTGGTGATTAAAAAGGCAATAGAGCCTCGATGATCTGGGTGCGCAGTGACAAATTCTTCCGTAGCCACTACAAAACCAGCGAGGGAGGTTTTCATATCCGCCGCGCCACGTCCAAAGAGCATGCCGTCACGAATCGTTGGTGTAAATGGGTCGTTCGTCCATTTTTCTAATGGGCCTGTTGGCACTACATCGGTGTGTCCTGCAAACACTAAGACTTTGCCTTGATCACCAGCTTTACCTTTTTTAATCGCCCACAAGTTTGTTACCTGAAAATTTTCAGGACCACTCACCACGCTCTCAGTATGAAAACCAAGTGCTTGAAGACGTTTTGCAATTAAATCTTGGCAGCCACCATCAGCCGGTGTTACGGAATGGCAGGCGATGAGAGCTTCGGTGAGCTCAAGGGTGGCGCTCATAGACTTAAATTAATCGCGAAGTAATTCGTTAATGGCAGTCTTTGCTCGTGTTTGGGCATCAACCTTCTTCACGATGATTGCCGCATACAAGCTGTATTTGCCACATGCAGATGGAAGGGATCCTGGAACTACGACAGAACCTGCTGGTACGCGACCGTAGTGCACTTCACCAGTTTCACGATCATAAATCTTGGTGCTTTGACCAATATAGACGCCCATAGATAAAACAGCGTTTTCTTCGATAACTACACCTTCAACTACTTCTGAGCGGGCGCCGATGAAGCAGTTATCTTCAATAATGACTGGGCCAGCTTGGATAGGCTCAAGAACACCGCCAATACCAACGCCACCAGAAAGGTGAACGTTTTTACCAATTTGAGCGCAAGAACCTACAGTTGCCCAGGTATCAACCATGGTGCCTTCACCTACATAGGCGCCAATATTGACGTATGAGGGCATTAAAACGGCATTTTTGCCGATAAATGAGCCGCGGCGCGCTACGGCAGGCGGTACTACCCGGAAGCCACCAGCAGCAAAGTCGGCCGCTGTGTAGTTTTCAAACTTGCTTGGAACCTTGTCATAGAACTGGGTATATCCACCAGCGCTCATGGGTTTATTGTCTTCAAGACGAAAAGAGAGCAAAACAGCCTTCTTGACCCACTGATTAACCTCCCACTTGCCTACGTCGCGGCGCTCAGCCACGCGGATAGTGCCGGCATTCAGACCTTCTAGGACCGCATTTACGGCATTACGGACATCCCCAGGGGCGCTATCTGGGGAGAGGTTTGCGCGGTTTTCCCAGGCTTGTTCAATGATGTTTTGTGGTGATTGGCTCATGCTTTTTAGTTAACTATCAGATTGTTAAGGGATTTTGTCCCTGGGGGTAGATTTATCATTATATAGATGGGGCAAAAACACGTCTAAGCACCCTCAAGCTTGCTATCATCTTCCCACTTTAGCTTTAATTTTTACCCCTTTATTTGAACCTCTTTTTTCCCTGCAAAGTACGCCGTGCAACTGAAATCCATCAAACTTTCCGGCTTTAAGTCTTTCGTAGACCCAACCCATTTTGAAATGCCTGGCCAATTGATTGGCGTTGTGGGTCCTAACGGTTGCGGAAAGTCGAACATTATTGACGCCGTTCGCTGGGTTTTAGGCGAATCCCGCGCTAGTGAATTGCGCGGTGAATCCATGCAAGACGTAATTTTTAATGGCTCAGGTTTACGCAAGCCATCTGGTCGCGCCAGTGTGGAACTCATTTTTGACAACACTGAAGGGCGTGCTCAAGGTCAGTGGAGTGCTTTTACTGAATTAGGTATTAAACGCGTTTTAACTCGTGATGGAAATTCTAGTTACTACGTGAATAACCAAGTGGTGCGTCGTAAAGATATTCAAGATATTTTCTTGGGCACCGGTATGGGTCCAAGAGGTTATGCGATTATTGGTCAAGGTACGATCAACCGCATTTTGGAAGCGAAGCCAGAAGAGTTGCGCGTGTTCTTGGAAGAAGCTGCTGGTGTTTCTAAATATAAAGAGCGTCGCAAAGAAACCGCATCACGTTTAGAAGATACCGTAGAAAATTTAACTCGCGTTGAAGACATCTTGCGCGAACTTGATCAGCAGTTAACTCGCCTGGAAAAACAAGCGACTGTTGCCGAGCGTCATGCAGAACTTTCTACGCAGATGAAATCACAGCAACAACTGTTGTGGTTTGTACGTCAGACCGAGGCAGGTAAGGAACAAGAGCGTCATGCCAATGGCATTCGCGATACCCAAGTGGGTTTGGAAGAGCAGACCGCTAAGCTCCGTCACGCTGAGGCTGAGCTCGAGACAATGCGTACTCAGCAGTACGCATTACAAGATAAAGTTTCACAAGCACAAGGTGATTTGTACCAAACCAATTCTGATGTAAGTCAGGTTGAAGCGCAGATTCATTATGTGCAAGAAGCGCGTCAGCGTTTGCAGCAACAAACCCAAGATTTACAAGCTCAGTTACAACGTTGGACCGTGCAAGAGACTGATGCAGCGCAAGCGCAGCGTACTACTGAGCATGAGCTGTCTTTAGCTGCCGAAAAAGAGCAAACACTATTAGCAGATTTAAATGGCTTGCAAGAGCAGATGCCAGGCCGTGAAGAGGCGTATCAAAATGCTTCACGCGAACTCAATAGTGCGCGAGATGCATTGGCTTCAATTGAGCAGCGCCTTGCAAGTTTGGGTGAGCGTATTCGTTCTATGTCCGCTCAGTCTGATGAGTTGAAGGGGCGCGAAACTCGCCTCGTTGGTGAGTTTGATGGCTTACGTCGTCCTGATGCTGAAGCTTTGCAAATGGCAATTGATCGTCAAGCGATGGCTGTGCGCAAAGTCGAAGAAGCTAAAAATCGTGCTGTTGAAACTCAGCAACGCGTTCCTGCTGCAGATGAGGCACGTAATGCCGCTCAACAAAAAATTCAGGAAGCCAATCAGGATTTGGCTCAAACTGAAGCTAAATTAACCGCATTGACTGCCTTGCAGGCTAGCGTTCAGGCGCAAGGCAAAATTGGACCTTGGCTAGAGAGCAAGGGCCTTAAGGAAAGTAAGCGTCTTTGGCAAGAGCTCAAAGTTGAGAGTGGTTGGGAGGCTGCGCTTGAGTCTGTATTGCGCGAGCGTTTGGCTGCGGTTACCGCAAAGAGCGTTCAAGAAACATTGGCTTTAGCCAATGACGCGCCTCCAAGTCGTTTGGCGATCTTACTCACCGAAGAAATTACTCCAGCACATACATCTGCTCCAGCGGACTTCACTCCATTGTTAAGTCGCGTTCAAAGCGCGGGTGCAGCAAGACTCACTTCAGTATTGCAAGAGTGGTTAGACAATATCTATATTGCTAGTAGTCTCGAGGATGCTTTGCATCGTCGTGAAAAATTGCCTGCTGGCGGTGCATTTGTTACCCAACAAGGTCATTTAGTTAGCCGTGTTGGCGTGCAACTTTACGCTGCTGACTCTGAGCAGGCTGGTATGTTGGCGCGTGCGCAAGAGATGGAAAGTCTTGAGAAGCAGTTGCGTGCGCAGCAGCTCATGCAAAGCGAGCTGAAGGGTGAGTTAGACCAATGTGTTGCTAACTACCAAGCAGCGCATCAGGCTGCAGAACAAGCTCGTGAGAATGCAGAGCATGCTGTTCAAGAAGCGCATGGCTTTGAAGTAGAAAGAATGCAGTTGACTCAGGCTGAAGAGCAATACAGTCAACGTGCGGCGCAGATTCAGGGCGAGTTAGGTGAATTGCGTCAGCAAATGGAGCAATTAGCCCAGACTCAAGAGCAGTCGGCTGCTGAGTTACTTGAGTCAGAAGAATCAAAACAGGGCTTACAAGAAGCCTTGCAGGTTGCACAAGAGAAGTTGGAGCGTTCTACCGAAGAACGCGATCGTTTACGTGAATCTTTGCGTGCCGCTGAAATGGCCGCACAAGAAGCAGCTTTTGCTACACGCTCTTTGCAGCAACGTATTGCTGATTTGCAACGTGATCAAAGTACTGCGCGTACTCAGATCATGGAGATCCAAGATAAGCATGATGCCGCTGCTCAAGAACTCGAAACTTTGAGTGATGAAGAGGCGCAAGATAAATTACAGGGCTTATTGCTAGCGCGCAGTGCACGCGAAGCGGCTTTAGCGAATGCTCGCACCGAACAAGATGCTTTACTCCATCAATTGCGGGAAGCGGATGAGTCTCGCATGCAAGTGGAGCGTAGTTTGCAACCAATGCGTGACAAAGTGGTGGATCTGCAATTGCGTGAACAAGCTGCACGTTTGAACTTTGAGCAATTTGCTACTTTGTTGTCTGATGCTGAGGCTGACCTAACTGCACTTGAGGCAAGTTTTAGCCCTGATTTGAAGGTAGGCGCATTGCAAAGTGAAGTAAATCGTCTAAATACTGAGATTCAGTCTTTAGGCCCAGTCAATATGGCCGCCTTAGATGAGCTGTCTAGTTCTCGTGAGCGTAAACAGTTCTTAGATGCACAATCTGCCGACTTAAATGAAGCGATGCAGACTTTGACGGATGCGATTGCCAAGATTGATGCAGAGACCCGTGATTTATTGCAAGGCACCTTCGATCAAGTTAACGGCCATTTTGGAAAACTGTTCCCTGAATTGTTCGGTGGCGGTCATGCTGAATTAGTGATGACAGGTGAAGAGATTTTGGATTCCGGTGTTCAGGTGATGGCGCAGCCTCCTGGCAAGAAAAACAGCTCTATTTACCTCCTGTCTGGTGGTGAAAAGGCGTTGACTGCAATTGCTTTAGTGTTCTCACTCTTCCTCTTGAACCCAGCTCCATTCTGTTTGCTAGATGAGGTAGATGCACCGTTGGATGATGCAAATACCTTGCGTTATGCAAATCTAGTGGCCAAAATGTCAGATAAGACACAGTTTTTGTTTATCTCACACAATAAGATCACTATGGAAATCGCTCATCAGTTAATTGGTGTCACGATGCAAGAGCAGGGTGTATCCCGCATTGTTGCGGTGGATATTTCTTCTGCGGTATCAATGGTAGAGGCTGCTTAAATGTATGTAGAACAAATCATGACGATGTTGGGCTTGTCTGATTTGCAATTGGCATTGGCTGTTATTGGTTTATTAATACTGATAGCTGTCGCTATTCTGAACATTAAGTACGCTCGTGCACGTCGCAAAGCTAAAGAAAATGAATATGCTTTGGATGATCGTTTTTCGCGTGAGCCTAGCTTTACCCAAGGTTTTGCAGACGCCGATATCTCTGGTAGAGCAGAGCCAAGTTTTGGTGAGGCCTTAACCACAATCTCCGCCCCAGAAAAGTTCGCAATTGATCCGCGTATCGATTGCGTGATTACATTGCGTTTTGATGAGGCTATTAGTGGCTCTGAAATACTGGCAGAAATTAATGCCTGGACTGATCTTGAAGCTCAATCTACTGCGCGTTGGATGTGCGAAGGTTTAAATGCTGATATTGATGCAGCGGAAGATTGGGAAGAGTTAAGTCCCGAAGGGTCGTATTCAGAATTGCAGTTAGCTATACAGTTAGCTAGTCGCAAAGGTCCGATTGGTGTTTTGGAATTATCTGATTTCTGTTCTCGTACTCAAGCACTCGCTGAGACTTTGGGTTCGCAAATTGATATGCCTAGCGTTAGCACCATGCTGGAAAGCGCTAAAGAATTAGATGTGATGGCTGCGGAGAGTGATATTCAATTGAGTATCAATGTACTGTTTGATGAGCCATGCCCTTGGGGTAACTTCGATGCGCTCATGCGCCAACGGGGTTTCAAGCTATCGCGTAATGGACGTCAATATGAATATCTCAGTAAAGGCGTAGTACTTTTCAATAGCGCCGATTTGGACCCGAATAAATCAGTGACCCAAGTCACTCTTCTGCTAGAGGTTCCTTTAGTTTCTCAAGAAGAGCGCGCCTTTGAAAGAATGCTCTCTGAAGGTATTGAACTTGCACAGGCCGCTCATGGCCGCTTAGTAGATGACAATGGCATTAACTTGAGTGAAGCTGCGGTGATTAGTATCCGCCAGCACCTTGATATCCTCTATGCCAATCTTGAGAAATCCGGCATTTCTGCTGGATCTTCTGCTGCCAGCAGACTCTTTAGCTAGGAAAGCACTTTGTCGTCCAATAGTCCGACAAATTTAGCGGAGCGTTACGCATTCTTGCAAGCAGAGCTTGCACGCCTTGAGCATGCATACTACGTTTTAGATAATCCACTCCTGCCTGATATTGAGTATGACCGCCTCTATCGCGAGTTATTGGATATTGAAGCCGCTTATCCAGAGTGGATTACCCCGGAGTCCTTATCTCAGCGTGTAGGTGGTGCCGCTTTAAAGGAGTTTGATTCAGTCACTCATGCAGTTCCGATGCTCTCTTTGAATAATGCCTTTGAAGATGCTGAATTGATTGCCTTTGACCGTCGCTGTCGCGAGGCGCTCCACTCAGATCATGTCGCTTATGCTGGTGAACTCAAGTTCGATGGTCTTGCAATCTCACTTCGCTATGAGAATGGCTCATTAGTAACCGCTGCCACTCGTGGTGATGGAGCTAGCGGTGAAGATGTCACGGCCAACATCAAAACAATTCGCGCTATTCCGCTCAAACTCACTGGAAAAAACATTCCTCAAGTCTTAGAGGTTCGTGGTGAGGTGTTTATGTACCTCAAATACTTTGAGAAGATGAATCGACAAGCAGCGGAGCTGGGTGAAAAAGAATTTGCCAACCCACGCAATGCTGCGGCCGGCAGCCTTCGTCAATTAGATTCGAAGATCACCGCTAAAAGGCCATTGTCTTTCTTTGCCTATGGCTTAGGTGCCCTAGAGCCGCAGTCTTGGCTACCCAAAACTCATGAAGAGTTGCTAAATACCTATGTAGATTTGGGTTTACCAGTGTGTTCTGAGCGCAAAGTGTTGCACTCAGTAGAAGAGATCTTGGCCTTCTATAACGAGATAGGCGCTAAAAGAGATTCATTACCATATGACATTGATGGCGTTGTCTATAAAGTGAACTCATTCGCCGAGCAAGGTAAGTTGGGATTTGTCTCGCGCGCTCCTAGATTTGCGTTGGCTCATAAGTACCCAGCGCAAGAGGCTCTCACTACCGTTTTAGGTATTGATGTACAAGTAGGTCGCACGGGGGCTATCACTCCAGTAGCAAGACTTGCTCCTGTAGAAGTGGGTGGCGTCACAGTCACTAATGCAACCTTACACAATGAAGATGAAGTTAAGCGCAAAGATGTCCGAATTGGCGATACCGTTTCAGTACGCAGAGCAGGTGATGTAATTCCTGAGGTGGTTTCGGTAATTAAAGAGCGCCGTCCAGTAGATGCAAAAGAATTTGTAATGCCAATAAATTGCCCGGTATGTGACTCTCATATCGAGCGTTTAGCAGATGAGGCTGTAGCACGCTGTAGTGGCGGACTCTTCTGTGGGGCTCAGCGCAAACAGGCTTTAATTCACTTTGCTCATAGAAGAGCACTTGATATCGAAGGCCTAGGCGAGAAGATTGTGGATCAGTTGGTAGATCACAACCTTGTTAGAACTCCTGCAGATCTGTATCGCCTGGGATTTACGGCCCTCGCAAACTTAGAGCGTATGGGTGAGAAGTCAGCAGACAATCTCATTCAGGCAATCAACCAATCCAGAAATACCACCTTAGCCCGATTTATCTTTGCTTTAGGTATTCGTCACGTGGGTGAGACCACTGCCAAGGATTTAGCCAATCACTATCAGTCGATGCATGCATTAATGGATGCAAATCTCGAAGACCTACTAACAGTAAAAGATGTTGGCCCTGTAGTTGCTGACTCCATCACGAGTTTTATGCAAGAAGCCCACAATCGTGAGGTAATTGAGCAACTGCTAGCCTCTGGAATGCAGCTTGCAGTTGAGGAAAAAGTGATTAGCGCTGCCGTTGCAGGTAAAACGTTTGTTCTGACGGGTACATTCCCAACAATGACCAGAGATGAAGCAAAAGATCTGCTTGAAAAAGCAGGTGCTAAGGTAGCGGGATCAGTCTCCAAGAAAACTGACTATGTCGTTGCCGGTGCAGATGCTGGTAGCAAGCTCACGAAAGCTGAAGAATTTGGAATTCCAGTAATTGATGAGGCAGCATTGTTGGAGTTGCTTTCATCTTGATAACTCCTTAACCAAAGTTTCGAGAGAGATGGAGATATTTTTTATATCCACGTATCCCTAAAATTAAATGATAGTGGTTGGGTAACTCTTTATATGTATTATAGTTATAGTAATAAAATCAATTATCTAAAATGATATGAATTCATCCAGCAAAGCGATAGACTGTTTATTACCGATTACATTGGATGATGGAATCAAACTCTCAGCTACGGTTGCGAGAGAGATTGGCGAAGAGCTAGCTGGGACTTACTGTTTTGCTGAGCCCTATCCTCACATAGTTATCGATAATTTTTTACCAAATGATTTTGCGGAAAAAATATTAGCCAATTTCCCTGTTCATCCTCTAGATAGCGATGTAATGCATGAGGGTCACTATGCTGGGCACCATAAGAGGCAAATTTTTCCTAATGATTGCAATGAATTTGTAAGGAGGGCTTTTGACTTTTTTAATTCAGCACCATTCCTACAATTCTTGGAGGGTATAACTACCATTAGTGGAATTATTCCTGACCCCTATTTTGCTGGTGGTGGCTTTCATGAAACCTCTAGAGGTGGTCAGCTTGGGATTCATGCTGATTTTCGCGTAAATGAGCAACTGCATTTAAATAGAAGATTAAATGTACTCATTTATCTTAATAAGGACTGGGACGAGGAATATGGTGGCCAGTTAGAGATTTGGGATAGGAGCATGAAGAACAAAGTTAATTCAGTCTCTCCTATTTTCAACCGATGTGTGATATTTAATACAGATGCGGATTCCTACCACGGCCATCCAGATCCGCTTACCACCCCAGACCATATTAAACGTAGGTCTATTGCACTTTACTATTACACTGCCTCTAAAAAAGTTTATGAAGAGTTGCCTACTCATTCAACCATGTATGCCGCTAGACCTTCTGATGGGCCCGAGATCAGAAAGCAAGTTTTTGCTTTTAATGCACAAAACTACAAAAAAGATTGGGTTCCGCCAGTAGTTTTGCATCCCAAATTATTATTGCCACCATTTATTTATAGGCATATAAAGTTGGCTTTAAATTATCTAAAGGGCAAGCGATAATTCTTAGGGTTGATGATATTAATTCTCTATACCCCACTAGCGCTATTGATCTTTGTTTGAGATAAAAAACCCACTTCGGTGGGTTTTTTATCCATAGATAATTAATTAGAGTTATTTATTCAAGCCCCTAAAGCCTCAAGTAACTCTGTCTCTAATTGAATCTGTAACTTAGGGTTCTTACCCAAGTTAGCAGCATCAAGAAGCAGTACGTCTTCCACTCGCTCTCCTAGAGTATTAATTCTGGCGGTATGAATCGATACCTGATGCTTCGCTAACACTCTGGAGATGGTATAGAGCAAACCAGTGCGGTCACTAGCAGATAGCGCCAGTGTGTAATATCGACCGCGGTCATCTGGAACCATATGCACGCGCGGCTGAATAGGGAAGGTACGTGATTGTCTTGAAAGACGACCCATACTGGGCGCTGGCAGAGGTTCACTATTAGTTAGTGCTGCCGTAAGCTCAAACTCCACCAACTGAATAATGTCGCGATAACTACCGCCTTCATCTACTAAGTTGCTACCGGAGATTTGGAAGCTATCTAATGCATAGCCATGACGTGTAGTGTGAATACGCGCATCCCAAATAGAGAAACCATGTCTCTCAAAGTAGGCGCAGATTCTGGCAAAGAGATCTTCTTGGTCCTTTACATAGACTGCTACTTGCAGTCCTTCACCAATGGGAGAAAGTCTAGCTCTGACAATTGACTGCTCGCTATTTACTTTATTAAACAAGTGTCTTGTAAGCCAAGCAATATCAGAAGAGTCTTGCCTTAAGAAGAAGGCTACATCCAATTGCTTCCAGAATTCCTCATAAGCATCATCGTTAATGCCGTAGAGACGAAGCTTTGCTTTGGATTCTTCTTGATGTTGGGCTAACTCTGAGGAGGCATCTGGTTTTGCACCGCCCAATACCCTGAGTGTTGCGCGATACAGATCTTCTAGGAGTTTGCCCTTCCAGGCATTCCATACTTTAGGACTGGTGCCGCGGACATCGGCGACCGTCAGTAGATAAAGTGCAGTCAGGTGACGCTCATCCCCCATCTTCTTGGCAAAGGCTTTGACTACATCAGGATCCGTAATATCTTGCTTTTGCGCAACTTGACTCATGTAGAGATGCTCTGCCACCAACCAAACGAGTAACTCAGTATCTTTTTTATCCAAGCCGTGGTCTTTGGCAAACTTACGCATATCTGCTTTACCTAGCTGCGAGTGATCGCCACCACGACCTTTGGCAATGTCATGAAATAGGGCTGCAATTACCAATAACCAAGGTTTCTCAAAGTGAGCAATGAGGCTGCTACAGAAAGGGAACTCATGTGTATGTTCAATCACCATGAAGCGACGCACATTACGTAGCACCATGAGGATGTGTTGGTCAACCGTATACACATGAAATAAGTCATGCTGCATCTGCCCAACAATCTTTCTGAAGGCTGGAAGGTAACGTCCTAGTACGCTGCTGCGATTCATCAGGTGGAAAGCACGGCTTACACCTTCAGGCTGCTTCAAGATCTCCATAAAAAGCGCGCGATTAATTGGGTCCTTGCGCCATTTGCTATCCATCTTGGTTCGAGCGTTGTAGAGTGCCCTGAAGATAGTCGCAGACAAGCTCTTTACATTAGATGTTTGAGCAAACACTAAGAAAGTTCTCAGTATCTGTTCTGGGTGTTTCTGATAGAGCTGAGGATCGGTGATGTCTAATACCCCTTGGCGCTCAATAAAGTATTCATTACCTTCGCCGGGAATCGGATGCGTGGTTTTGGACTCTTGCGGAAAGAGTAGGGCCTCAATGTTTTGTAGCAGAACATCATTTAATTGGGTTACTGCTTTAGCAGCCCAATAGTAGCGGCGCATGATTGCTTCACTTGCTCGTCTTGACGTATCTTCTCTAATTCCCATGGATGCTGCAAGCGCTGCTTGCAAGTCAAAAGCGAGGACCTCTTGTCTACGCCCTGCCAGCAAATGTAAATTAGCGCGCAGAGTTTCTAGGAAGCGTTGATTACGGTTGAGTTCAGTCAGCTCGCGTTGTGTAACAAGGCCAGCTTCATTGAGATCCTTGAAGGTCTTGCCTAATAGCGCCGCCTTACTTACCCAAGAAATGACATGTAAGTCACGCAAACCGCCAGGACTTTCTTTGCAGTTAGGCTCCAAAGAGTAAGGAGTGTTTTGATATTTGTAATGACGCTGAATCTGCTCTGCTTGCTTGGCCTGAAAGAATGCCTTTGGATCCATGGCTGCTTCAAAGGCTTTTGCAAAGTCTTTGTATAGTTGTTTATTGCCACACAGGAATCGCGATTCTAAAAGTGATGTGCGCACAGTGACATCTTGCTCAGATTCAGACATGCATTCCGCAGTGTTCCGTACTGAAGAGCCTATCTCAAGCCCCATATCCCAGCAGCTGGCAATAAATTGCTCAACCTGCTTGGATAAAGCAAGAGCTTGTTTTTCTTCAGCGGGGAGCAGAATGAGAATATCAATATCGGAGTGGGGAAATAAGGCATTTCTTCCATAACCGCCAACGGCAATTAAGGCGGCTTCATTTTTTAAGCCACAGCCATTCCAGAGATGGGCGAGTATTTGATCGCTCATCTTAGTAAGTTGTTTGGTTAACTTACCTACTGACTGTGTTTTTCTAAACTCGTCGTAAGCAACTTCGCGAGCTGCGCGCAGGCTAGCTGCATCAGTAATATTGCTAGCCAGCTGCTGCTTGCTCATAACTTAGGCGCTTGCTAATGAAGGTCTGTAAGACAGGCCTTTTACGCAATCGGGCGGAGGGTTGCTACCTTCCGACCATGTCAGCACTTCAACACCGTTCTGAGTCACCAGTAATGTGTGCTCCCATTGAGCTGACAAGCTGCGATCTTTCGTTTTCACTGTCCATTGATCAGGCATGGTGCGAATATCGCGTTTGCCGGCGTTAATCATTGGTTCAATTGTGAAGGTCATACCAGCTTCAAGTTTTTCACCAGTACCGGGTTTGCCGTAGTGAAGAATTTGTGGATCTTGATGGAATACTTTTCCAATGCCGTGGCCGCAGTATTCACGTACGACTGAGTAGCCTGCTTTTTCTGCATGAGTCTGAATGACATAACCAATGTCACCTAAAGAAGCACCAGGCTTCACCTGTGCAATTCCAAGCCACATGCATTCAAAAGTAATTTGGGTGAGACGTTTTGCCATGACGGAAACTTCGCCCACCATGAACATGCGACTAGTATCGCCGTAATAACCATCAGGAGTGATGACAGTGATATCTAGATTCACTACGTCACCAGTCTTCAACACTTTTTCGCCAGGGATGCCGTGGCAGATCACATCATTTACTGAGGTGCAAATTGAAGCTGGAAAGGGGGGATAGCCAGGCGGCTGATAGTTCAATGGTGCAGGGATCGTTTTTTGGACATCGCGCATGTATTCATGGCAAATGCGATCCAGCTCTCCAGTACTCACCCCAGCTTTGACATGGGGAGCTACATGGTCCAAAACTTCGCTGGCTAAGCGGCCAGCTTCGCGCATCCCTTGGATGTCTTTTTCTGCGGTAAATACACTATTCATGCCTTGATTATCAACGACTTGGAGAGTTTTGGCTTGCTCTAATTGCCTAAAAATTAGGCAATTACCCTATTTTTAGGGCATCTGGAGGCTATTTTGAGGGCAAGCCTCAAAGTCTGCCTAGGGGCAAAGGGGGCTAGAGCATTGATATTTAAGCTATAATTGTGGTCTCAGGTCTATTTTGGACTTGAAATCGCGAGTTGAGCCTTCCAGGGTGGCGTTTTTTAGCGCAGCTAGGACTCAACTTTAGAACCAACCCTTAGGAGAAGTTATGTCAGTAACTATGCGTCAAATGCTGGAAGCCGGTTGCCATTTTGGTCACCAAACTCGCTTCTGGTCCCCAAAGATGGCCCCATTCATTTTCGGTCATCGCAACAAAATCCACATCATCAACTTGGAAAAAACATTGCCAATGTTTCAGGACGCCCTGAAATTTGCAAAACAAGTTGCTGCTAATCGTGGCACGATTTTATTTGTTGGTACTAAGCGTCAATCACGCGAGATCATTGCTGAAGAAGCTGCTCGTGCTGGTATGCCTTACATCGACAGCCGTTGGTTGGGCGGTACGCTCACTAACTTCAAAACTGTTAAAGGTTCCCTCAAGCGTTTGAAAGATATGGAAGTTGCTAAAGAAGCTGGCGACTGGGAAAAGCTTTCTAAGAAAGAAGCTTTGACTAATGACCGTGATCTCGACAAATTGCAAAAAGCTCTTGGCGGTATTAAAGATTTGAACGGTGTTCCTGATGCGATTTTCGTAGTGGACGTTGGTTATCACAAGATTGCTATTACTGAAGCTAACAAGCTTGGCATTCCAGTAATCGCTGTTGTAGATACCAACCACTCACCAGAAGGTGTTGATTACATCATTCCTGGTAACGATGACTCAAGCAAAGCAGTAACCCTCTATGCACGTGGTATTGCTGACGCAATCCTCGAAGGCAAAGCTAACTCTGTTCAGGAAATCCTGACAGCGGTTAAAGAAGGTGAAGAAGAGTTTGTTGAAGAAGGGAAAGCTGAATAATGGCCGCTATTACCGCTGCAATGGTTGGCGAGTTACGCGCCAAAACTGATGCTCCGATGATGGAGTGCAAAAAAGCTTTGACTGAGGCTGATGGTGATATGGCTCGTGCGGAAGAGATTCTGCGCGTTAAGCTTGGTAGCAAAGCTGGTAAAGCAGCTTCTCGTGTGACTGCTGAAGGTATCGTTGCTGCTTCTATCAATGGCACTACTGGTGCATTGTTGGAAGTGAACTGCGAAACCGATTTCGTTTCTAAAAACGATGACTTCTTGGCATTTACAGATGCGTGCGTGAAGTTGGTTGCTGAAAAGAATCCGGCTGACGTTGCTGCTTTGTTGGCATTGCCAATGAATGGTCAAACTGTTGATGAAGTTCGTAGCGCATTGATCGGTAAGATTGGTGAAAACATCATGCCACGTCGCTTCAAGCGTTTTGCTGGAAGCAGCAAGTTGGTTTCTTACCTCCACGGTACGCGTATTGGTGTAGTGGTTGAGTTCGAAGGTGACGACACTGCAGCTAAAGACGTAGCGATGCATATTGCTGCAATGAAGCCAGTGGCTTTATCTATGGCTGATGTTCCTGCTGAAGCGATCGCTGTTGAGCGTAGCGTTGCTGTTCAAAAAGCTGCTGAATCTGGCAAACCACCAGAAATCGTTGAAAAGATGGTTGAAGGTTCTATTCAGAAGTACCTCAAAGAGGTTTCTTTGTTGAACCAGACTTTCGTTAAAAACGACAAGCAAACTGTTGAGCAAATGCTCAAGGCTGCAAATACAACAATCAAGGGTTTCACCATGTTTGTTGTAGGCGAGGGCATTGAGAAGCGTCAAGACGACTTTGCAGCTGAAGTTGCTGCACAGGTAGCTGCCGCCTCTAAAGCAACTGCTTAATTAGCTAGTTTGGGGCTTGCCCCAGCTAGTCGGCATTACCCAAATGGGCATAGAAACCTTAGTTTCTGTGCCCTTTTCTTTGGTCCCTCCCAAGCCCTTTATAATTTGGCTGAGATATTAAAAAGCGCTTAAAGATCAATAAGCTAAGTAATTTAATTGCTTAGCAAATTACGGAAAATAAAAAACATGCCAGCCTACAAACGAGTCCTCCTAAAATTATCTGGTGAAGCCCTTATGGGTGACGATGCTTTCGGCATCAATCCGGTCACCATTGATTCCATGGTCAAGGAAATCGCCGAGGTAGTAAATAGCGGGGTAGAGCTAGCGATTGTGATCGGTGGCGGAAATATTTTCCGTGGTGTTGCAGGTGGTGCTGCCGGCATGGATCGAGCCACTGCTGATTACATGGGTATGTTGGCGACCATGATGAATTCTTTAGCATTACAAGATGCTCTGCGTCAAAAAGGTGTTGAGGCGCGCGTGCAATCTGCTCTGCGTATGGATCAAGTTGTTGAGCCTTATATTCGCCCACGCGCAATTCGCGCAATGGGTGAGGGTAAAGTTGTGATCTTTGCTGCTGGTACTGGCAATCCATTCTTTACTACCGACACAGCTGCTGCTCTGCGTGGTGCGGAGATGGGTGTTGAGGTGATGCTTAAGGCAACGAAGGTAGACGGTATCTACAGCGCAGATCCAGTGAAAGACCCAACCGCTACCTTATATAAAACCATTACGTTTGATGAAGCGTTAATCAAGAATCTACAAGTCATGGATGCAACTGCATTTGCGTTGTGCCGTGATCGCAAATTACCAATCAAAGTATTTTCAATTCTCAAGCCAGGCGCATTAATGCGTGTAGTGCAGGGTGAACCTGAAGGTACTTTGGTGCACGTTTAATAGGAGGCCTGATGTCTGCAGCAGAAATTAAAACCAATACCAATCAAAAGATGGAAAAGTCTCTTGAGGCTTTGAAAACCAATTTAGCTAAGATTCGCTCTGGCCGTGCTAACCCAGGAATTCTGGAACACATTCATGTGGATTACTACGGCAACCCAACACCATTAAGTCAGGTTGCCAGTTTGGGCTTGGCTGATGCCCGTACTATCAATGTGCAACCCTTTGAAAAAACGATGGTTGCTGCAATTGAAAAAGCAATTCGCGATTCTGATCTGGGTTTAAATCCAGCATCCCAGGGCACTGTGATTCGAGTACCAATGCCTGCTTTGACGGAAGAGCGTCGTCGTGAACTCACCAAGGTTGTGAAGAGCGAAGGCGAAGATACGAAGATTGCTGTGCGTAATTTACGTCGTGATGCCAATGAGCACCTCAAGCGCTTAACGAAAGATAAAGAAATTTCTGAGGATGATGAGCGTCGTGCTACTGACGATATTCAAAAGATGACTGATAAAGCTGTGGTCGATATCGACAAGATCATCGCTGAAAAAGAAAAAGAGATCATGACGGTTTAAGTGCCGGATTGAACCTTCGTTTCTAATGACTCAACATTCCAGCTCAACCCTAGCCATTCCAGAGGTCAGTGCCGTACCTCGCCATGTAGCAATCATCATGGATGGTAATGGGCGCTGGGCTAGTAAGCGCATGATGCCGCGTGTTGCAGGGCACTCAGAAGGCTTGGGCGCTGTTCGTAAAATTGTTCAAGAATGTCGCAAACTTGGCGTTGAGTATTTGACGGTCTTTGCATTTAGCTCTGAGAACTGGCGCCGCCCTCCTGAAGAAGTAGGCTTCTTAATGAAGCTGTTTTTGAAATCTTTGAAGGGCGAAGTATCTCGTCTTGCTGAAAATGATATTGCCTTGCGATTAATTGGCGACTTGAGTCGTTTTGATTCCGCTATTCAAGAGATGGTTGAGTTTTCTGAGAAAAAGACTGCTGGCTGTAAAAGTCTCACGTTTACCATTGCTGCAAACTACGGCGGTCGCTGGGATATTTTGCAGGCCATGCGTCAATGTATTGCGGCTAATCCCAATTTAAAACCAGAGCAGGTGACTGAAGAGTTGCTTCAACCACATCTCTCGATGGCTTATGCACCGGAGCCAGATTTATTTATTCGCACTGGCGGCGAACAACGTGTCAGTAATTTCTTGTTGTGGCAACTAGCCTATACCGAGTTGTATTTCACGGATATCTTGTGGCCTGATTTTGATGAGAAAGAATTACATAAAGCGTTTGACTGGTTTAGTCAGCGCGAGCGCCGTTTTGGCCGCACAAGTGCTCAGCTTGCATCGCAAGCAATGAGCGATGCAGTTTGATGTAGTCCATTGCTAAGCTCATTCCCATGCTAAAAACCAGAGTTATTACCGCCCTTATTCTGATGGCGGTACTGTTGCCAACTTTATTTTTACTTCCTCCAATTTATATTGGCGGCCTTTTCTTATTGGTTTTATTGGCTGCTGCTTGGGAGTGGAGTCGTTTGCTAGCCCCAGAGGCTAGTCCTTCTGCCTGGATATATGCCGTATTTTGCCTTGTCATTATTTTGTTTTTACTGGGCATGCAAAATGCCTCCTGGCAGTTTGCTTTATTACTACTAGCAGTTCTATTCTGGTTCTTTGTTGCGCCATTTATATTGGCCAAAGGCATGAATCTTTCTTTGCAAAAGCTGCGACCTTTTTATGTAGTGCTTGGTTTAATTTTGTTACCAGCGACTTGGTTTGCATTAGTGTTCTTGCGCGAACTCGGCCTTATATTTTTGTTAAGCATGATGGCTTTGGTATGGGTTGCTGATATTGGTGCCTACTTTGTGGGCAAGGCTTTTGGTAAGCGCAAGCTTGCTGTGCAAATTAGTCCAGGTAAGTCTGTTGAAGGTGCTATTGGCGGTTTATTACTTTGCTATGTTTACGCGTTTGCATGTGTGTATTTCTTTTCCTTTGAGTCCACTCTGTTTGGTGCATGGGCAATTCGATTTGGTTGGATACCCATGTTCTTGATGGTGACGGTGTTAACAGCCTTTAGTATTTTTGGCGACCTATTTGAGTCTCAACTTAAGCGTTTGGCTGGAGTAAAAGATTCCAGTCACTTGTTGCCAGGGCATGGTGGTGTATTGGATCGAGTAGATGCGTTGATTCCAACCATGCCAATTGCTGCACTTTTGGCAGGATTTGTTTGATGTCGATGAAGCACGTTGCGATTCTGGGTTCAACTGGATCTATCGGTGTTAATACGCTAGATGTGATTCGCGCACATCCAGATCGCTTCAAAGTGGCTGCACTTACCGCTGCCAAGCAGGTCGATTTGCTAGCGCAACAGTGCTCTGAATTTAAGCCCGCTATTGCTGTTGTGGCTGATGCCGATGGCGCGGCACGCTTAAGCAAGCTTCTGCTTGAGAAAAATATTCATACTCAAGTTTTGTATGGACCACAAGCTTTAGTGAATGCTGTTACTGATTCCAATTGCGATACTGTCATGGCTGCAATTGTGGGCGCTGCTGGCTTGGTTCCTGCATTGGCTGCAGCAAAAGCGGGGAAGAGAGTCTTACTCGCGAATAAAGAAGCCTTGGTAATGTCTGGCGATTTATTTATGCAGGCGATGAGGGAGGGCGGTGGTGAGCTTCTGCCGATTGATAGCGAGCACAATGCCATCTTTCAATGCTTACCTGAGCAATTTTCTAAAGAACCAAATCCTCGTCACGGGGTTGAAGAGCTCTGGTTAACCGCCTCTGGAGGACCATTCAGAAATACACCTCTTGAGCAGTTAGCAAATATCACTCCTGAACAAGCTTGTGCCCACCCGAACTGGGTAATGGGTAGAAAAATTTCTGTTGACTCTGCAACGATGATGAATAAAGGTCTCGAAGTGATTGAGGCATTTTGGCTATTTGGTTTGCCTTTGGAACAAATCAAGGTATTGATTCATCCGCAAAGTGTTGTGCATTCGATGGTTCGTTATCGTGATGGCTCCGTGTTGGCGCAATTAGGTCAGCCAGATATGCGCACCCCTATTGCCTATGGATTGGCGTGGCCAGAGCGGATTGATGCAGGCGTGGCACCACTGAGTTTGACGCAGTTGTCAGCCCTAAATTTTGCCGAGCCAGATTTGAAGCGCTTCCCCTGTCTCTCGCTGGCATTTGCTGCTGCCAAAGAGGGTGGCACAGCACCGGCGGTACTCAATGCTGCAAATGAAATTGCAGTGGCAGCTTTCTTGGATGAGGGCTTGCCGTATTTGCAGATCCCGGTTGTGGTGGAGGAAATATTAAGCGCTATTCCGACAGTGAATGCCGATTCTCTTGAGTTAATCTTAGGTATTGATGCGAGCGCGCGTCAAGCGGCGCAAGCGGTAGTGAAGAACATTCTTTGTAAGCAATGATTACTCTCGCGGCTTTTTTATTGACCCTGGGGGTATTGGTTAGCTTTCATGAGTTTGGTCATTTTTTAGCAGCTCGCTGTTGTGGTGTTCGAGTGCTTCGCTTTGCGATTGGTTTTGGCAAGCCCCTCTACACATACCATGCGAAAAATAAAACAGAATGGGTGTTAGCTTCAATTCCACTGGGTGGGTATGTGAAATTACTTGACGGAAGAGATCGTCAGCAAAGTATTTCACCTGAAGAAGAACATCAAGCATTTGACAAAAAGCCGCTTTGGCAGCGCTCTTTAATAGTGGCGGCCGGCCCTATTGCTAATTTCTTGCTGGCAGTTGTCTTCTTTGGTCTTATCTACCTGACAGGTGCCCCTCAGTTACCTGCTGTTTTGCAAAATCCTCCCGAAAACTCCGTAGCTGCAAATTTGGGGGTTGCAGAAGGGGATCGAGTGATCGGTTGGCAGGATTTGGGATCTCAGGCTGATACTGTGCCCCTTTTTGGTGATTTTGAGCCTGTTGCCAGTTGGAACGCTCTACGCTGGAGTCTGATGGATGCCATTACTGGGGAGGATGGTTTTGCGCTAGAACTTCAAAGTCCAGCTGGAAGTCGATACATCAAGGCTTTTTATGCCAAAGATTTACCCAAAATTAGCCCGGATAAGGATCCTATGATGTCTTTGGGCTTGCTACCCGTAGCTACCCCTTTAGAAAAGTGGCAAGAGTTGAAATTAGGGCCAATTGATGCTGTCGTATTTGCCTCGCAAAGGGTGTGGGTGATCACCAAGGTCTCTACAAGGCTAATGATCGGTTTATTTACAGGAAATACCTCCTTAAAGCAGTTGGGTGGACCACTCAGTATTGCCGATATGGCAGGCAAGACTGTTCAGGTGGGGTGGCAGCCATTTTTAGCTTTTTTGGCACTTATGAGCATTAGTATTGGTTTGCTAAATTTGCTCCCTTTTCCAATGCTTGATGGGGGTCAGCTACTGTATGATGCATGGGAGTTGGTCGCCGGTAAGCGGATTTCGACATCAATGCAGGAACAGCTCCAAAAACTGGGCTTTATTTTGCTGATTTCTATGTCATTACTGGCATTGTTTAACGATTTACAACGCTATATTTCGCCTTGAATTCTCTGACATCATCTTTCCGTATTTTTGCCCGTTTCATCACCCATATCTTGGTATTTTTTGCACTAGGGTTGAGCTTGAATGTTTCGGCAGCCGAATCTTTTGTGGTGAAAGATATTCGTGTTGAGGGTCTTCAGCGTGTAGAGCCGGGTACGGTATTTAGTTATTTACCTGTTCAAGTTGGCGACACTTTTACAGAAGAGAAGGGTACTGAGGCGATTAAGGCGCTTTATAGCACTGGCTTTTTTAGAGACGTGCAGATCCAAGCTCAAGGCAATGTTCTTATTGTGATCGTTGAAGAGCGCCCCACGATTTCTCGTATTGAATTTACGGGCATGAAAGAGTTTGATCCTGAGAACGTACGCAAATCACTGAAAACAGTTGGCGTAGCTGAAGCCCGCTTTTACGACAAAGCCTTAATTGATAAAGCTGAGCAAGAGCTTAAGCGTCAATATGTTGGCAAGGGCATGTACGCAGCAGAAGTCGTTGCTACAGTAACGCCGATTGAGCGCAACCAAGTTGCAGTGTATTTCAACGTTGACGAAGGTCCTGTTGCCAAAATCCAAGAAATTAACATCATCGGACATGAAGTATTTAGTGAAAGCACTTTAAAAAGTGAGATGCAGCTAAAAACAGGTGGTTGGTTATCCTGGTACAGCAAAGATAACCTTTATTCCAAGCAAAAGCTCACTGCTGACTTAGAGACGATTCGCTCTTACTACTTAAATCGTGGTTACCTAGAATTTGTAATTGAGTCAACCCAGGTCTCCATTACGCCAGATAAAAAAGGTATCTATCTCACAATCAGTATTCGTGAGGGTAAAAAATTCACCGTTAAAGATGTACGTTTAGCAGGCGATACCTTGGGTAAGGATGCTGAGTTAATGCAGTTGGTCTCTTTAAAGCCTGGAGATACTTATTCCTCTGCGCGTCTAACGGAGAGTACCAAAGCGGTTGCTGAGATTTTGGGCTCCTATGGCTATGCCTTTGCAACTATTAATCCACAGCCTGATATACGTCGCGAGGTTGCTGAGGTTGACCTCACTTTAGTTATCGATCCGGGTCGTCGCATCTATGTGCGTCAAGTGGCTATTTCAGGCAATGCAAAAACTCGCGATGTGGTCATTCGTCGCGAAATGCGTCAGTTTGAAAGCTCATGGTTTGACAGTGACAAGATCGAGTTATCCAAAAAACGTTTAGGGCGTTTAGGGTACTTCACCGAAACAGATATCACCACCGAGGATGTGCCTGGCTCTCCCGACCAAGTTGATGTGAATGTGAAGGTGACTGAAAAGCCGACTGGTGCGATTACTCTGGGCGCGGGTTTTTCCTCAACTGAAAAATTGATTTTATCTGCTGGTGTTAATCAAGATAATGCGTTCGGTACTGGCACATCCGTTGGATTGAATTTCTCTCTGGGCAAGATTAATCAAAGCTTGGCCTTATCTAACTATGATCCTTACTTTACTGAGGATGGAATTAGTCGATATACAGATTTGTTTTATCGATCATCAAAACCTTTGTACTACGTGGGTGATCCCAACTATCAAATTAAGACTGTTGGATCGAATATTAAATTCGGTGTTCCTTACACTGAAGTAGATAGAGTCTTTTTTGGTACTGGTATCGAGGCATATCAAATTCAGACAACCAACAATACGCCTCAACCCTATTTAAACTATGCCCAGAACTATGGCATAGCAGCGCCTGGCTACCCTGCTACGCTAACAACTTACAACGTGCCAATCACAGTTGGTTGGGCGCGTGATGGACGAGATAGTGCGCTCATCCCGTCAACGGGCTCGCTGGAGCAATTGTCAGCAGAGGCTGGCACGCCGATTGGCAATATGACTTTCTATCGAATTTTTGGCCAATATCAGAAATACCACTCTTTCTCGAAGGGCAATATTCTGTCCTTTAATGGTGAGGTGGGTTACGGAGAGCAGTACGGCAATAATCCATTCCCAATTACTAAGAACTACTTCGTTGGTGGTATCGGATCGGTTCGCGGCTACTCACCTGGTTCATTAGGCCCACAGTATTACAACACGGCAATCGGGGCCTATCAGCCTACCGGTGGCCAATCCAAGATTGTTAGTAATGTGGAGTACACCTTCCCGGTCCCGGGTTCAGGGGTAGATAAGACATTGCGCCTATTTACCTTCGTCGACGGTGGTAATGCCTTCGGAGAGAATATCAATTTAGTTCTGAGATACTCATATGGAATGGGTTTATCATGGATATCACCGCTCGGGCCTTTGAAGTTCAGCTACGGTATTCCGTATAAGTCACAACCAACGGATAATATCCAGCGTTTACAGTTCCAAGTGGGCACTGCGTTTTAATTGTTTAAGGAAAGTTTTATGAAGTTTTATCAATCTTCCAAATGGATTCAAGTTGGCATTGTTGCTGCAGTAGCGGCTCTTTCGTTTACTCAGGCATTTGCTCAAGACGCAGGCACAAGAATTGGTGCGGTTAACGTCGAGAAGGTTTTTAATGAATCTAATCTTGCTAAACAAAGCCAGGCTAGATTAGAAAAAGATTTTGCAAAGCGACAAGCAGATATCAGAGACGGAGCCGAAAAAATTAGAGCTGCAGCAGAAAAGCTGGATCGTGATTCTGCTGTGATGAGCGAGGCGGATCGCATTCGTCGTCAACGCGAGTTGTCTGACCAAGATCGTGAGTTACAACGCAAGCAACGTGAATTTACAGAAGATCTCAATCAGAGAAACTTTGAGGAGCGCGCCAAGATTGCTGAGAAAGCAAATATTGCACTCAAGCAAGTTGCTGAACAGAAGAAGCTAGACATCATTGTCCAAGATCCTCCGTACGCTAATTCTAAAATTGATGTTACTGATGACATCATCAAGGTTTTAAATAGTCTTAAGTAAGTTTATGCCTATTGCCATCGAGCTGGCCGAACAGTTTCAAGCAAGCTTGGTGGGGGAGGCCTCCCACAAATTTACCGGCCTCGCTCCATTGGAGCGAGCTCAGCCGGACCAAATCTCCTTCTTATCAAATCCGCTTTACCGACAGCAGGCTAGTGAGAGTGCTGCAGGTGCCTTGATTGTTAATCAATCAGATCTGGAATTTTTGCAGGCTAATCCCAGTGTCAATTCGGCAAAGCGCGTTTATTTTGTTTCTAAAAATCCTTACGCTACTTTTGCAAGAATGGCTCAACATTTTGCAAAAGCTAGTTGCCCGAAATATGCGCCTGGAATTCATCCGAGTGCAGTAGTCGATGCTACTGCGATCGTTCCATCCTCATGTCATATTGGCCCATTTGTACAAATTGGTGCCGGTGTAAAGCTTGGTGAGCGTGTTTCTATTTTGGGGAATACCAGCATTGCTAAAGATAGTGTGATTGCAAGCGATACCTTGATCTATCCATCTGTTTCGATTTATCACAATAGTCAAATTGGCGAGCGCTGCATTATTCATAGTGGTGCAGTCATTGGGGCTGATGGCTTTGGTTTTGCCCCTGATTTTTCTGCTACTGGTGGAGAGTGGGTCAAGATTCCACAAACAGGACGAGTAGTTATTGGTAATGATGTGGAGATTGGAGCATCAACGACAATTGATCGTGGTGCAATGAGCGATACCGTTATTGGCGCTGGCACTAAGATTGATAATCAAGTTCAAATAGCTCATAACGTGATTGTTGGTAGCTGCTGTGTAATCGCTGGATGTGCGGCAATCTCCGGCAGTACCAAGATTGGTAACTTCTGCATCATTGGGGGTGCCGCAAACTTTGCTGGCCATTTAACGATTGCGGATAGAACCACTGTTTCAGGCAACACCTCGATCATTCGCTCTATCGTAGAGCCAGGACAGCATTTCACCGGTGTTTATCCGTCTATGTTGCACGGTGCTTGGGAGAAAAATGCCGCTATTTTGCGGGGTCTCGATAAAATACGTCAACGCTTGCGTTTGCTGGATAAAAACAAAACCACAGACTCATAAGATTCTGTGAATCTAAGATTAATATTTACTTTTTAGCGGGTTATATATGAGCACACCAATTGCAATCGATATCAATAAGATTCTGAAATTGCTACCCCATCGCTACCCATTTTTATTGGTAGACCGCGTACTAGAAATCTCCCCGCGTGAAAGTATTACTGCATTAAAAAATGTCACTATGAATGAGCCATTTTTTCAGGGTCATTTCCCAGACTTTCCAGTAATGCCAGGAGTTTTGATTATTGAAGCTTTGGCTCAAACAGCCGCTTTGTTAACGTTCTCTGAAGAGCGCGCTGAGGACGCAATCTACTACTTTGCAGGTATTGACGGTGCACGCTTCAAGAAACCGGTATTGCCTGGCGATCAATTGATTATGACTGCCACATTAGAGCGGGGTCGTGCTGGCATTTATAAGTTTGCTGTTAAGGCAACTGTAGATGGCGAGATTGCTGCAGAAGCAAATATCACTTGTGCGGTACGTACGAAAGGCGCGTAATGACTCGGATTCATGCATCTGCTGTAGTTGACAGCAAGGCTGAGCTGGCCGGTGATGTTGAGGTTGGCCCTTATTCTGTCATTGGACCTAACGTCAAAATTGGTGACGGCACCAAGGTTGGCTCTCATACTGTGATTGAGGGTTACACAACTATTGGAAAAGAGAATAATTTTGCACACTTTGCTGCAATCGGTGGGCCACCACAAGATATGAAGTACCGTGGCGAACCCACTCAACTCATTATTGGTGACCGCAATACCGTTCGTGAGTTCACTACGATTCATACTGGCACCTCGCAAGATGAGGGCATTACGCGCATTGGCAATGACAACTGGATCATGGCGTATGTGCACATCGCTCATGACTGTCAAGTTGGTAATCACACCATCTTCTCAAGTAATGCCCAAATTGCTGGTCATGTACAAGTACACGACTGGGCCATTATGGGTGGCATGTCCGGCGTGCATCAGTTTGTCCGAATTGGACAGCATGCGATGTTAGGTGGCGCTTCCGCTTTAGTCCAAGATATTCCTCCATTTGTGATTGCTGCTGGAGATAAAGCTTCTCCTCATGGAATTAATGTTGAGGGTTTAAAGCGTCGTGGTTTCTCGAGCGAAACAATTGCGGCCTTGCGCCAAGCGTACAAGATTCTCTATAAGGATGGCTTGAGCTTTGAAGATGCCAAAGTAGAAATTCAGAAGATGGTTGTTGCTTCTGCAGCTGACGCAGCTACTGCGGAAAAGCTTGCTCAATTCCATGACTTTATTGCCGCTTCTACCCGCGGCATTATTCGGTAACGGATTTACTTTGCCAAAGTTAGCTTGTGTAGCTGGCGAACCTTCTGGTGATCTGTTAGCCGCGCCAGTACTTAGTGCGCTAAATCAAATACCGGATATGTCCGGCCTTGAGATGTACGGCATTGGTGGCCCTCGTATGCAAGCAGAAGGCATGCGTTCCGATTGGCCTATGGAAACTTTGAGTGTGCGTGGTTATGTTGAGGCTATCAAACAACTGCCGGCAATTCTGAAGTTGCGTAAGGAGCTCATTCAAAATCTTCTCCATGAAGGTCGACCGGATGTTTATTTGGGAATTGACGCGCCTGACTTTAATTTAGGTGTTGAGCTTGAGTTACGTAAAGCGGGTATTCCGACTTTGCATTTAGTATCTCCGTCGATTTGGGCTTGGAGAGCGGGGCGTATCAAGAAGATCTCTCAGGCGGTAGAGCGCATGCTCTGCATTTTCCCTTTCGAGACTGAAATCTATGACAAGGCAGGTGTGGCTTCGACTTATGTAGGTCATCCATTGGCTAGCGAAATTCCGCTTGAGCCAAATACCCAACAAGCAAGAGAAAAGATCAGTCAATACCTGAGCCGCCAGGCAACATCACTCGATGGCATTGTGATTGCTGTGCTTCCTGGTAGCCGGGGGTCCGAGATCGAGCTTATTGCCCCTGTCTTTTTTGAAACCATGCAGCTGTTGTCCAAGAGATTAAAGGGTCAGAAACTGCACTTTTTGATTCCGGTGGCAACGCCACGATTACGTGAACCGCTTGAACAGCTTTTGCTTGCAGCGAAGAACATCAATCCAGATATCCAGATAGATTTGCTCGATGGAATGGCTGACGAAGTTTTGGAAGCATCCGACGTAGTGTTGATTGCCAGCGGCACAGCCACATTGCAAGCAGCTTTATGGAAAAAGCCTATGGTCATTTCATATAAGGTGCCTTGGTTAACTGCGCAAATCATGAAGCGTCAAGGATATTTACCTTATGTGGGTTTGCCAAATATCCTCTGCGAAGAATTTGTTGTGCCTGAACTCTTGCAGAACGATGCAACGCCTGAAAAATTGGCGAGTGCTGTGCAAGATTGGTTAGAGCACCCAGTTAAAGTGGCTGAGCTCAAGGAGCGCTTTGTGCACATGCATGAAACTTTGCGTCGCCCCACAGGCTTATTGGTTGCGCAAGCTGTAGCGCAAACGATTGCTAACGCTCGTAATAAACAAAAAAGTATATGAGTCTAATTTGGGTCTGCGGTGTAGATGAAGCTGGGCGCGGACCATTAGTAGGTGCTGTAGTGGCTGGTGCTGTAGTGCTCGATCCCAATAATCCGATTGATGGATTAAAAGACTCCAAGAAATTAACCGCCGCTCGTCGCGAATATCTCTATGAGCAAATTATGGAAAAGGCAAAGGCCTGGGGCATTGGTGAAGCTAGCCCAGCAGAAATTGATGAGATTAATATTTTGCAGGCCACCATGCTGGCGATGCGTCGTGCTATTGAAGACCTCACCACTCGCTTAGGGGCCTGGCCTGATAAAGCATTGATCGATGGAAATCGTTGCCCAGAATTGCCAATTGCTGCTGAAGCGATTGTGAAGGGTGATGCTAAAGAGCCGGCTATATCCGCTGCATCGATTGTGGCAAAAGTGACGCGTGATCGTCAGATGATGTCTTTGCATGAACTTCATCCAGAATATGGCTTTGCTCAGCACATGGGGTATCCAACAGAAGCCCATTTTGCCGCTCTCAAGCAATATGGGGCTTGCGATCAACATAGACGAAGCTTTTCGCCGGTACGCAAAGTTCTTGAATCTATTGCAAACTAAGTTATGAATTTTGATCAGATCACCTCCAAAGAGAATCCTTTATTTAAAGAGATTCGCCTGTTACAAGCTACCGGCTCTAAAGGGCAGAAGGCCAGACTAGCAAGCGGGCAGGCTTTGTTGGAAGGCATACACCTGGTCCAGACCTGGGTGGGTGATCCCGCCTTAAAAATTCTCCTAACCTCAGAAATCGGTTTGAAGAATGTGGAGATCTCGCAAGCCGTTTATGAGCATTTGGAGATTTGTCCAGACACTAAAGTATTTCAGTTGGATAGTGCTCTCTGGGATCTTCTATCGGATTTAGTCAATGCACCACATATTGCCGGTCTGCTTGATTTGCCAAAATCTACTCTGGCAACACCGCAATCGATTGCAACGCTAGATGGTGATGTAGTGATATTGGATCGAGTGCAAGATGCTGGGAATGTGGGTTCAATATTGCGCACTGCAGCTGCAGCTGGGTTTACACAAGTCATCGCTTTATCAGGTTGCGCTCATTTATGGTCTACCAAGGTATTGCGTGCTGGTATGGGCGCTCACAAATTGCTAGATTTATATGAAGGCTGGTCTAACCAGCAAGTATTGAGTGCTGTAACCGCGCAATTATTGGCAACAACAGCAGATGCTGAACATGACCTGTACTCCCTAAAAAAAGATCTACTGCATCCGGTGACTTGGGTGATGGGTAGCGAAGGCCAGGGCGTTTCAGAAGATCTGCTGGCTCAGGCTAAAGGTGTGTCCATACCAATTGATCCAAGGGTAGAGTCACTCAATGTCTCAACGGCAGCAGCGGTATGCTTATTTGAGACGTTGCGGGTTAGACGAAGTTAGTCTTACTTAAAAGCAATCAACCCAAGATTGTTTTATCAGACTTAATTGCTTGCAATACGGTGGTAGCAATCTCTTCGATAGATTTGCTGGTGGTGAGTACCCATGGAATAGATTGTTTTTTCATCATTGCTGTTGCTTCATTAATTTCATAGCGACAGTTTTCTAGCTTGGCGTAATTACTGCCAGGTCTACGTTCATTACGAATCTCGGATAAGCGCTCTGCATCAATCATGAGTCCAAAGATCTTCTGGCGGTAAGGTACTAGATCCTTCGGTAGTTGCCCCCGTTCAAAGTCTTCCGGAATAAGAGGGTAGTTTGCCGCCTTGAGACCGTATTGCATTGCTAGGTACAAACTTGTAGGAGTTTTGCCAACTCGAGAGATGCCAATGAGGATGACATCGGCTTCAGCCAAGTTTTGATTGGACTGTCCATCGTCATGGGCTAATGAGTAGTTAATCGCTTCTATACGGTTCTTATAAGCTTCGGTATCCGCATTGTGGTGAAGTCGGTTCATGGCATGGGTCGATTTCATGCCGAGCGCTTCCTCGAGAGGTGCTACGAAAGTCTGGAACATATCGAGAATGAGGCCATTTGCCTTGCCGACAATGGCATTGAGCTCGGAATTCACCAAAGTAGTGAAAACAATGGGTTGAACTCCATATTTACTGGCCGCCTGATTGATGCTGCTGACGGCGTCATGGGCCTTATCAACGCTATCTACGAATGGCACCCGAATGTGCTTAAAAGTGGCCTCAAATTGGGCCAAAATCGACTGGCTGAAGTTCTCGGCAGTAATGCCGGTACCGTCAGAAACAATAAAAACAATGCGGGTTTCGATAGACATAGATTTGGCTTAAAAGTCGGGGTCAGCACTACAATAGAATCATATTAAAGCATGCCCCGTTTAGGGTGGCCGCTATACCAGTTTCCTTATCTTTAGAGAGTATTTTATGTCCAACCAACAGCAACAAAATAGCAGTATGGCTGATGCCTATGTTTTGCCATTTGAGCAACTTCGCATGACGGATGTTGAATCCGTTGGCGGTAAGAATGCTTCATTGGGAGAGATGATTTCTCAGTTAGCCTCTACTGGGGTTCGTGTTCCAACAGGTTTTGCTACCACTGCATTGGCATTTCGTGATTTTCTAAAACACAATAACCTGACTGAACGTATTCAGCAGCGTTTAGAAGGTTTGAATATTGATGATGTGCGTGCATTGGCACAAGCTGGTGCAGAGATCCGTAACTGGATCGAAACGGCACCATTTCAGCCTAAACTTGATGAAGAAATTCGCAAAGCATTTGCGGTATTGGATGATTCCGGCAAAGGTTCATTTGCTGTGCGTTCGTCAGCAACTGCTGAAGATTTGCCGGATGCTTCTTTTGCAGGTCAACAAGAGACTTTCTTGAACGTTGAAGGTATTGATGACGTTCTCAAGAAGATTCGTGAAGTATTTGCCTCGCTTTATAACGATCGTGCGATCTCCTATCGTGTACACAAGGGCTTTGCCCACGCTGAAGTAGCCTTATCCGCAGGTATTCAGCGCATGGTGCGCTCTGATCTAGGTGCTGCAGGCGTGATGTTCACATTGGATACTGAGTCCGGATTTGAAGATGTTGTTTTCATTACTTCAAGCTATGGCTTGGGCGAGACTGTGGTGCAGGGTGCAGTAAATCCTGACGAGTTCTACGTATTCAAAACCACTTTAGCTAAAGACAAGAAAGCAATCATTCGCCGCTCTTTAGGTTCTAAGTTAATTCAGATGCAATTCGCCCCTAAAGGTTCAGCTGAAAAAGTGCAGACAGTAGATGTCACTCCAGAAAAACGCAATCGTTTCTCATTAGAGGATGCTGATATTACTGAGTTGGCAAAATACGCCATGATCATTGAGAAGCACTACGGTCGTCCAATGGACATCGAGTGGGGTAAAGATGGTCAAGATGGCCGCATCTATATCTTGCAAGCTCGCCCTGAGACTGTGAAGAGTCAGGCTGCTGGCCAAGTCGAGATGCGCTATAAGTTAAAAGGTAGCTCAAAGGTATTAGCCAAGGGTCGTGCAATCGGTCAAAAGATTGGTGCTGGTCCTGTCCGCATCATTCGTGACCCAAGCGAGATGGATCGTGTTCAGCCTGGTGACGTATTAGTTGCAGACATGACTGATCCAAACTGGGAACCAGTAATGAAGCGTGCTTCAGCGATTGTGACTAACCGTGGTGGTCGTACCTGTCACGCTGCGATTATTGCTCGTGAATTGGGCGTACCTGCGGTAGTTGGTTGTGGCGATGCGACTGAGCATTTACAAGACGGCATGATGGTGACTGTTTCTTGTGCTGAAGGTGATGAAGGCCACATCTACGATGGTCTGATTGAAACTGAAGTTACTGAAGTATCTCGTGGTGTATTGCCAGAGATTCCAGTGAAGATCACCATGAATATTGGTAATCCGCAGTTGGCGTTTGATTTCTGCCAAATTCCGAATGCTGGTGTTGGTCTTGCGCGTCTAGAGTTCATTATCAATAACTACATTGGTGTTCATCCACGCGCAGTATTGGAGTACCCAAATATTGATCCAGATCTCAAGCGTGCGGTTGAGAGTGTGGCCCGCGGTTACGCTAGCCCACGTCAGTTCTACGAAGATAAGCTGGTTGAGGGTGTGGCAACCATTGCTGCTGCTTTCTATCCAAAGCCAGTAATCGTTCGTTTGTCAGACTTCAAATCTAACGAGTATAAGAAGTTGATTGGAGGATCGCGTTACGAGCCGGATGAAGAAAATCCAATGTTAGGTTTCCGCGGTGCATCACGTTATGTATCAGAAGATTTTGGCGAGGCTTTTGCTCTCGAGTGCGCGGCAATGAAGCGCGTTCGTGAAGATATGGGTCTAGATAACGTTGAGATCATGGTTCCGTTTGTGCGCACTATTAATCAGGCTAAGCGCGTGATCGATATGATGGAGAAGTTCGGCCTCAAGCGTGGTGTTAATGGTTTGCGCCTCATCATGATGTGCGAGATTCCTTCCAATGCAATTTTGGCGGATCAGTTCCTTGAGTATTTTGATGGCTTCTCTATCGGCTCAAACGATATGACTCAATTAACTCTGGGTCTAGATCGTGACTCTGGTATGGAGTTGCTCGCAATCGACTTTGATGAGCGTGATCCAGCGGTGGAGTTCATGATTGCCCGCTCCATTGATGCTTGCCGTAAACAAAACAAGTACGTTGGCATTTGCGGTCAGGGTCCTTCAGATCACCCAGACTTTGCGCGTTGGTTGGTTGAGAAGGGCATTACTTCCATCTCATTAAATCCAGATAGCGTAGTAGCTACTTGGGAGATGTTGGGTAAGAACTTAAAAGCCTAATTGGCGAAGTCGTAAAAAGCAAAAGGCCTAGATTCTTCTAGGCCTTTTTGTTTGGTGAAGTGGAAGAGCTCTTTAGCTAATTATTTTGCTTTTGCCTTGATGCTGGTTTTCTTTACTGGCTTTTTGGCAGTTGGGGTTGCTACCTTTGCTTTTGATTTTGCAGGCTGGCGATTAACGGGAACTGCACCCATCTTTTTGGCCGGCGCTGAAATGGCGCTCGACTTATTGGCGCCACTCCAGCTAGGTTCTGAAATCGAGTTAAACGCAGCGCGTAGCTTTTCACCCCAAAGCTGATGAATCATCTGGAAGTAGGGGTTAGATTCATCCATGGTGACGAGCTTATTGGCCTTCAGTGAATTCTTCTCATATACAAGTAAGTCGAGCGGCAGACCTACGGAAATATTACTGTTTAGAGTGGAGTCCATGGAGATCAAGGCGCACTTGGTTGCAAGATTCAATGAGGTATTGAAGTTCAGCACTCTATCCAAAATTGGTTTGCCATACTTGGATTCACCAATCTGGAAGTAACAAGTCTCTGGAGTGGCTTCAATAAAGTTGCCAGCAGAATAGATATTAAATAGGCGGGGTCTTTCACCTTTAACTTGTCCGCCAAAAATCAGATTGCAATTGAAATCGATCCCAGCCTTTTCAAGCGCCTTGTGATCGCGTTCATAAACTTGCTTGACGGCGTCGCCAATAACGACAGCGGCATCATGCGTATTTTCAGCGGTCCAAAGATTCTTGCCATTGAGTAGTTGGCCTTGTAAGAGGATTTCTTTAACGGCTTGAGTGATGGCAAGATTGCCCGCACTCATGAGGGTGAAGAAACGATCCTTTTCTTGGAACAAGGTCATTTTTCTGAAGGTGCCGATTTGGTCTACACCTGCATTTGTTCGGGTGTCCGATAAAAATACAAGACCATCTTTAAGACAAAGCCCAACACAGTACGTCATTCTCTAACCCTCTTCATTATTTCTTGAGATTATCTCTTAAAAATCAGATGGGCTAGCCGAGCTGTTGAATGGAGATATTGGCGCTTAGTTCTTCGCCTCCGCCTCCGGTACGCACCCCTTTTACAGGGGCTGCAGAGTAGTAGTCACGACCCACTGCTAACCTGATGTGACGTGAATCGATGAGGCAGGCATGAGTAATGTCAACGCTAGTCCAGATGCCCTTGTCAATATCGCTGCAGAAATCAATCCAAGCATGACTTGCTAGATTTGGAGACTCTTCCGCAAAGAAATACCCGCTGACATATCGAGCCGGTATTCCAGAGGCTCGACATAGGCTCAACATAATATGGGCATGATCTTGGCAAACACCGGATTTCATAGCAAAAGCTTGCGCGGCAGTTGTAGCGAAATTTGTTTGGCCAGGGGAATACACAATTAAACCTTGAACAGCCTCAGCGAGTTTTAATACTTGATCAACTGAATTTTTCTTTGGAAGACTGTAAGAGAAATATTCCAACATGGCTTCTGTAGGCTCGGTGAGATTGGTCTGCTGCAGAAGATAATATGGGGAAACAGATTTGGGATCATCTATAAATTCAAAAGCATCTTCCGTGTGGACTTCACCCTCAGCCTCAAGCATCATCGAGGTATAGGGAGTCTCTTGAACGAAAACGCTACATACATTTCCAAAGGTATCGATTGAGTTGGATGCCTTAATGGGAGTGCTAATCTTCCACTTATCAATTTGTTGACCTGCGACGGCTGGCGGAGTCAGGCGCAACTCTTGAATAGAGTAGCGTACCGGAGTTTCATAACGGTATTCAGTGCGGTGACGAATCTTTAAGTGCATATATTCTTTGGTGAAGTCTTAAGCAACCGCTAGTGGGATGAGGTACGCATTACTAAATTCATCAGCAATATGATTAATGCGCTCTAGAAATTCTTCAATAAATTCTTCTAAGCCCTGCTCAAACACCTCATCGATATCGGAGTAATCCATGCTGGCTTTGAGTTTGCCAAGTAAGCGTTCAATTTCTTTGGATTGCTGATTCTTTACCTCGGAAATAAGGGGAATGAGTTCATTTACGCAGCATACTAAGGAACGCGGCATTTGTTTATTAAAGATCAGTAGCTCAGCAACTTGTTTTGGGGTTACTTGATCGGAATAAATTTGACGGTAAATCTCAAATGCGGAAACTGAGCGAAGTAATGCAGCCCAGTGGTAAAAATCAAAGAATTCCCCATCGGTACCTTCATCTGAGGATTTATTGGCACCAAGTACCTTTATCGTTGCTTGATCTTCATATTTCGTTTCTAAGATACGGGCAGTATTGTCGGCACGCTCAAGCAATGTTCCAACGCTAATAAAGTAGAAAGCCTCGTTCTTCAGCATCGTGCCATAGAGAACGCCTCTAGAAAGGTGGCAGCGGTGCTTGACCCATTCCAATAGGCGGCTAGGATCAGCTTGATGCCTTGCTTCCAGAATGCGCTGTAACTCAAGCCAAGTCGTATTCTGGGTTTCCCACACCTCCGAAGTGATCTTGCCGCGAATCACGCGTGCGTTTTCACGGGCGGCATATAAGCAGGAAACAATGCTCGAAGGATTGCTGGTTTCATAAATCATGAAATCCAACACATTTTCACGATTAATCACATCATATTTACTGAGGAATGCCTCCTCCAACTTAGAAATCGTGAGTAGCTTTTTCCAGCTTTGTTCCAAAAACTCAGTAGGTTGTGGCAGCAGGGATGTTTGATGATTGACATCAAGCATGCGGGCGGTATTTTCTGCGCGCTCGGTATAGCGAGCCATCCAATAAAGACAATCAGCGGTACGGCTAAGCATGTTTACTCTTTCCTTATTTCTCTAACACCCAGGTGTCTTTAGTTCCACCACCCTGGGAGGAGTTCACTACTAAAGAACCTTCTTTAAGCGCAACCCTAGTCAATCCACCTGGCACCATCTTGATGGTTTTGCCTGAAAGTACAAAGGGTCTTAAATCGATATGCCTTGGTGCAACACCTGACTCCACAAAAGTAGGGCAGGTAGAGAGCGCTAAGGTCGGTTGAGCAATATATTTGTCTGGGTTTGCAATCAGATGCGTTCTAAATTCTTCAATCTCTGCTTTGGTAGATGCTGGGCCCACCAACATGCCATAGCCACCAGCACCATGAGTGAGTTTGACAACTAGCTTATCTAAATTCGCTAAGGTGTATGCCAGATCATCCGTTTTGCGACACTGGAAAGTAGGAACGTTATTGAGGATGGGTTTTTCGCCAAGATAAAACTCAATCATCTCGGGTACGTATGGATAAATTGATTTGTCATCGGCAATGCCGGTGCCAATCGCATTGGCTAAAGTAACGTTACCAGCACGATGGGCAGATAAGAGTCCTGCAACACCCAAGGTTGAATCGGAGCGGAATGCCAGAGGATCTAAGAAGTCATCATCAACGCGACGGTAGATTACATCCACTCGCTCGGGGCCCTGAGTGGTACGCATGAAGACTTGTTCATTTTTAACAAACAGATCTTTGCCTTCAACCAGCTCCACACCCATCTGTTGCGCAAGGTAGCTGTGCTCAAAGTAAGCGGAGTTATACATGCCAGGCGTTAGCACCACCACATTTGGTTTTTTAACGTCATCTGGTTTAACGGATTTAAGGCATTCGAGCAAAAGATCGGGGTAGTGCTCTACAGGGGCAATGCGATACTTCTGAAATAGATCAGGGAAGAGGCGCATCATCATCTTGCGGTCTTCAACCATATAAGACACGCCGGAGGGAACACGTAAGTTATCTTCTAGTACGTAGAACTCGCCTTCACCGGCACGTACGATATCGATCCCAGCAATTTGTGCATAGATGTCACGTGGCACACTGACATTGCGCATCTCAGGGCGATATTGTGCGTTGTTATAAATTTGCTCGGCTGGAACAATTCCTGCTTTGATAATTTCTTCATCGTGATACACGTCATAGATAAAGCGGTTTAGTGCTTTAACGCGTTGGCGTAAACCAGCCTCAAGCTGCTCCCATTCTTTCGCAGTAAAGATGCGGGGCACTTGATCAAAAGGAATAGTTCTCTCTGCGCCAAGATCATCTCCATAAACAGCAAAGGTAATTCCGACTCGCCTAAAGATCAGGTCGGCTTCAGCTCGTTTGAGACCCATCAGGGTGTCGCTTTGCTGTTTTAGCCAATTATGAAAAATTTGGTAGTGGGGACGCGCTTTGCCTGCGGCGTCGAGCATTTCGTCAAAAGGCAATTTCATAGTTATAAAACTAATGCCTTTAAAAGGTCTGAATTGAGGGGTTTGAAGCGGCTTGGTGCTGTATTGCACCATAAAAGTGCATAAATGCTCAGATATTGGCTCTCAGGCCAGTCTAACCCAGTTTTTGGGTGGTTAAGCGTTTAAATCGCCTCTGGCGATTCGACCTTTTTGCACTTCCCACTCACGTTCTTTGGTGGCAGCCCGTTTATCGTGCTGTTTTTTACCTCTGGCCAGGCCAATTTCGCACTTCACATTTCCTTTGGAGAAATGCAGGTTGAGTGGCACTAGCGTGTAGCCTTTTTGCTCAACCTTGCCAATGAGTTTGCGGATTTCAATAGCGTTGAGAAGCAGCTTTCTAGTGCGGGTATTGTCCGGAACGATATGGGTAGAGGCTGAAAGGAGAGGGGTGATATGGCAGCCGATCAGGAATAGCTCCGCCTTACGTATAACGACATACGCTTCCTTGATGTGCACGCGCCCAGCGCGGATAGCTTTTACTTCCCAGCCTTCCAGCACAAGACCTGCCTCAAAGCGCTCCTCTATAAAATAATCAAAGAAGGCTTTTTTGTTATCGACGATACTCATATTTATTTAGCTCTCAAGAACGATTATGGCAGACGTCTACAAGACCGTTTTAATTGGTCAATCAGCCGACCGCATGTACGGCTTAGTGACCGATGTTGCCCGCTATCCGGAGTTTCTGCCATGGTGTGGCGGTGTGGAAATTTTTGAGCAAACTGAGACAGTGCTTGATGCCAAAATCAATATTCATTTCAAGGGCATTACCCAGTACTTTCATACCCGCAACGTAAACCACCGTCCAGAAACGATTGATATGGTCTTTGTAGATGGGCCGTTTAAGCATTTTTCTGGGCAATGGAACTTTACTCCTCTGCGCGAAGATGCCTGTAAGGTCGAGTTCAAGCTCCATTGGGAGTTTAAGAGCGTCATTCTCGATAAGATCATTGGGCCCGTCTTTGGCCACATCGCCGGCACCTTTGTGGATTGTTTTGTAAAGCGTGCAGAGGAGCTGTATGGCTGAGCGCATACTGGATCTGCTACTTTGTGATGCAAGACAGGGGGAGCCACAGTTAACGCCGATCAAGCTCATTTTGGAGGCTGGAGAGGTGGCTACGGTTGGCTGGGCTCTGGTCAAGACTGGAATCGCCTTAGGTCCTGATGACCCTGCTATAGCCAGAAAAGGCTGCTTTGGGGTCTTTGGCAAGCGCAAGGACTGGGATAGCCCGCTTTATACCGGTGATCGCTTGGAGCTATATTCCCCGCTACTCATAGACCCTAAGACCGTTCGGCGTAAAAAGGCCAACCAGAACCAAGATGCCAAATTCCAGGCTGCCGCAGCTAAAAGAAAGGCTAGGAGGCTATAATCGGTTTTTGCGACTAGGGGTTTTGCATGCGACTCATTCAAAAAGCACTCACTTTTGACGATGTGCTCCTCGTACCGGCCTATTCATCGGTACTCCCTCGAGATGCCAGCTTGGCAAGTAAGTTAACTCGAGAAATTTCACTCAATACACCATTGGTGTCTGCAGCTATGGACACTGTGACCGAAGGTCGTTTGGCAATTGCCATGGCCAGCGAAGGTGGTATTGGCATTATTCATAAAAACCTAAAGCCTGCTGAACAAGCGCGTGAAGTGGCGAAAGTAAAGCGCTACGAATCTGGCGTACTACGTGATCCAATTACCATTAGTCCTGATGTCACATTGCGTCAAGTGATTCAGCTTTCTCGTGAACATGGCTTCTCTGGATTTCCAGTTCTCGTAGGCAAAGAGGTGGTTGGCATCATCACTAACCGCGATTTGCGTTTCGAAGAAGACTTAGATGCACCAGTAAAAAGCAAGATGACTCCACGTGAGCGTTTAGTGACTGTTAAAGAAGGTTGCTCATTAGACGAAGCAAAACGTTTAATGAGTCAGCATCGTTTAGAGCGCGTATTGGTTGTGAACGACAAGTTTGAGTTACGTGGCCTGATTACAGTAAAAGATATTCTGAAGGCGACTGAGCATCCGAATGCCTGTAAAGACAGCGAAGGTAAGCTGCGCGTAGGTGCTGCAGTAGGTGTAGGTCCAGATAATGATGAGCGCATTGAATTATTGGTGCGCGCAGGTGTTGATGTGATCGTAGTTGACACTGCGCATGGACATAGCCAAGGCGTATTAGATCGTGTGAAGTGGGTCAAGAAAACTTTCCCTCACGTTCAAGTGATTGGCGGCAATATTGCTACTGGCGATGCTGCTAAAGCATTGGCTGATCATGGTGCCGACGGCGTCAAGGTTGGTATTGGTCCAGGATCAATTTGCACCACTCGTATTGTTGCTGGTGTCGGTGTTCCGCAAATTACTGCGATTGTGAATGTGGCCACTGCACTCAAAGGTACTGGTATTCCATTGATTGCTGATGGTGGCGTACGTTACTCCGGTGATGTTGCAAAAGCATTAGCAGCTGGCGCTAGTTCTGTAATGATGGGTGGTATGTTTGCCGGTACTGAAGAAGCCCCTGGAGAAGTATTCTTATATCAAGGACGTTCATATAAGAGTTATCGCGGTATGGGTTCTTTGGGCGCGATGGCTGATGGTTCTGCTGATCGTTACTTCCAAAGCGACATCGTTGCGAATGCTGAGAAGCTTGTGCCTGAAGGTATTGAGGGTCAAGTGCCTTATAAGGGTAGCGTTTTGGCAATCTTGCACCAATTAACTGGTGGCATTCGCTCTTCCATGGGTTATCTTGGTTGCAAAACGATCGACGAGCTTCATGAGAAAGCGAACTTTGTTGAGATTACCTCTGCTGGTGTGCGTGAATCGCACGTTCATGATGTGAAGATCACTAAAGAAGCGCCAAACTACCATATTGATTAAGACTTAAATAAGATTGCTTCATTCGTGCACGACAAAATACTGATTCTCGACTTTGGTTCACAAGTAACTCAACTCATTGCAAGACGCGTGCGCGATGGACGTGTGTACTCCGAGATCCACCCCTATGATTGCGATCCAGAATTCATTCGCAAGTTCATTCAAGAGCAGGGTGGTAAAGGCATCATTCTTTCTGGTGGACCAAGCTCAGTAACTGAAGAGGGTAGTCCTCGTGCACCCCAAATCGTTTTTGAACTGGGTGTTCCTGTTCTAGGTATTTGCTACGGCATGCAAACGATGGCTACTCAATTGGGTGGTGCGGTTGCGTCTGCCGAGTCTTTGGGTAAGGCACGTGAGTTCGGTTATTCAGAAGTGCGCGCCCATGGCCATACCAATTTACTCAAAGGTATTCAGGATTTCTCGACTAGTGAAGGTCATGGCATTCTGAAAGTGTGGATGAGTCATGGCGACTCCGTTACTACATTGCCGCCATCATTTAAGTTGATGGCCTCGACCGAGTCTTGCCCTATAGCAGGCATGGCTGATGAAGAGCGTCGTTTTTATGCATTCCAGTTTCATCCTGAAGTGACCCACACCATTCAAGGCACGGCAATCATTGAGCGTTTTGTGCATGAGATTTGTCAGTGCAAGCCTGACTGGGTGATGGGCGATTACATCGCGGAAGCTGTAGACAATATTCGCAAGCAAGTTGGGGATGAGGAAGTCATTCTTGGTTTATCTGGTGGCGTTGACTCTAGCGTTGCTGCAGCGTTGATTCACCGCGCCATTGGCGATCAACTGACTTGTGTGTTTGTAGACCATGGCTTGCTTCGTCTAAATGAAGGCGACATGGTGATGGAGATGTTTGCACGCAATTTGGGTGTGAAAGTCATTCGCGTTGATGCCAAAGAAACTTTTATGGGTGAGTTGGCCGGCGTTTCTGATCCAGAAGCTAAGCGCAAGATTATCGGTAAAGAGTTTGTGGAAATTTTCCAAGCTGAATCTGGAAAAATAAAAAACGCCAAATGGCTTGCTCAAGGAACTATTTACCCGGATGTGATTGAGTCTGCTGGTAAAGGTAAGAAGGGCGCACATACTATTAAGAGTCACCATAATGTTGGCGGCTTACCTGAGGACATGCATCTCAAATTACTTGAGCCATTGCGCGAGCTCTTTAAAGATGAAGTTCGCGAGCTCGGCGTTGCATTAGGTTTGCCACGTGAAATGGTGTACCGCCATCCGTTCCCTGGCCCTGGTCTTGGCGTGCGTATTTTGGGTGAAGTAAAGGCTGAGTTTGCGAGCTTGCTTCAACGTGCTGATGCCATCTTCATTGAAGAGTTACGTAATACGATTGATGAAGTCAGTCAAAAATCTTGGTATGACCTCACCAGTCAAGCATTTGCTGTTTTCTTACCAGTGAAGTCTGTGGGTGTGATGGGTGACGGCAGAACGTATGAATATGTTGTAGCACTTAGAGCTGTGCAGACTCAAGACTTTATGACGGCGCATTGGGCTCATTTGCCGCATGAGTTGCTTGGCAAAGTATCAAACCGCATCATCAATGAAGTGCGTGGCATCAATCGAGTCGTATACGACATTAGCGGAAAACCGCCAGCAACGATCGAGTGGGAATAAGGGGCGGGCTAAAACAGCCAACAATTCCTATGCTTGAGTTACGAGCAACCTCACTCGCAATCCTAGCAAGCGTCGATTATCAGGCTAAGGTAAGTCAACTGTTGCAGCTGTTTGATGAATATCAACAGCAGCAGGTGACTCTCGATATTTCTGGTGTACTTAACCCTCAAGACCTCACACTTCCTGGGCGCCCAGCTAAGCCAGAGTTAGTTCTACCAAAGTTAGTTCCCAAAAGAAGAATGGATACGCCCGAAGGTAGGGCGGGTTTGTTGCACTCACTTGCGCATATTGAATTTAATGCCATGAATCTTGCTCTGGATGCAATCTGGCGCTTTCCAAATATGCCTCAGCAGTACTACGAGGACTGGCTTAAGGTTGCTAAAGAAGAGGCGTATCACTTCAGTTTGGTGAATGAACATCTGAAATCACTGGGTTTTACCTATGGTGATTTTCCGGCTCACAATAGTTTGTGGGAGATGGTTGAAAGAACAACTGATTCAGTCATTGCTAGGATGGCGCTTGTGCCCAGAACCATGGAAGCAAGAGGGTTGGATGCCGTACCGATGATTCGAGATCGTTTTAAGCAAATTAAAGAGGCAAGGGCGGTTGAGATATTAGAGATTATTCTCAATGATGAAATCGGCCATGTTCTGATTGGTAATCGTTGGTTTAATTTCTTGTGTACACAGGATCATCTTTCGCCGATTGCTACTTACCGAGAGTTGGCTGAAAAATATCGCGCACCTGTTTTAAAGGGGCCATTCAATATAGAGGCTCGTCAGCGAGCTGGATTTACAAGTGAAGAGTTAACTCTTCTGGGGGCATCGTAAATGAGTGTGAAGGTATTAAGCCTCATTCCCCCAATGACTCAGCTTAATACGCCATATCCTTCTACGGCCTATCTCACGGGATTTTTGAGGTCACGCGGAGTAGATGCCGTCCAAGAGGATTTAGCTCTGGCACTGGTACTCAGTTTTTTTACGCCCGAAGGCCTAGCCAAAATTCACGGGGAAGCCCTACTGGTTCCGGAGGAAAGTCGTAGTGCTAGCGTCAATTTTTTCTTAGACTACTTTGCGAGCTACCAATCTACTATCTCATCAGTGATTAGTTTCTTGCAGGGTCGTGATGGCACTCTCAGTCACCGTATTAACTCGCGTGCGTTTTTGCCTGAAGGACCACGCTTCGCGTCTTTGGATGCTTTTGATGATGAAGATGGCGACTCATTGGCTTGGGCTTTTGGAGCTCTAGGATCACATGATCGAGCACGTCATTTAGCAACCTTGTATCTCAATGATTTATCGGATGTGCTGCGCGATGCCGTTGATGATCGTTTTGAGTTTGTCCGTTATGCGGAATCACTAGCAAGTAGTCAGCCTACGTTCACGCCTTTAGCTGATGCACTGAATGCTAACCCGACGCTAATGGATTTGCATTTGCAAGAACTTGCAAGTAAGGCTATTGAGGACCATCAGCCCAGCCTAGTGCTTTTATCCGTACCGT
>NZ_JACVPQ010000001.1:1407304-1704112 GCF_018881795.1 Polynucleobacter sp. MWH-Jannik1A5
TACGCTCGATTCTGGGGAAAGGCCCTTGCTTGCTTTGCTAGAACATTTGCAGGGTAAGCGCTCCACAGAGAGATTGGTACGCACTTTTATTCGCAATGCAGAGAATCAAGTCCAATATCTTAATTGGCAGGAGCCTGACATTCCATTTGAAGAGGTTGGCACAGCTACTTGGGATGGGTTACCTCTAGATTCGTATTTATCACTTTTGGACATGCTTAATCCAATGCATCGCTTATGGAGTGATGGTCGTTGGAATAAGCTTACTGTTGCTCACGGCTGCTATTGGAAAAAATGTAGCTTTTGCGATGTTTCGCTCGATTACATTTCTCGTTATGAAACTGCTTCAGCCAGCTTATTGGTGGATCGTATTGAGCAGATCGTTGCTGAGACCGGTCAAACGGGATTTCATTTTGTGGATGAGGCAGCTCCACCTAAGGCATTAAAAGCCCTAGCTGAGGAGTTGATTCGTCGTAAGGTGGTCATTTCTTGGTGGGGCAATATTCGCTTTGAAAAAACTTTTACTCCGCAATTAGCTGAACTTCTAGCCCAAAGTGGTTGTATAGCGATGTCAGGCGGCTTAGAGGTTGCCTCTGACAGATTGTTAAACCTGATGAAAAAGGGTGTATCCGTTGAGCAAGTGGCCCAGGTTACCAAAGGTTTTTCAGATGCGGGCATCTTGGTGCATGCTTATCTAATGTATGGCTTTCCAACTCAAACCGTACAAGAAACGGTAGATGCTTTGGAATATGTAAGGCAGTTATTTGAGAGTGGCTGTATTCAAAGTGGATTTTTTCACCGCTTTATCTGCACCGTTCATTCTCCTGTGGGTTTAAATCCACAAGAGTATGGAATTGAATTAGTGCCGTTGCCAGAAATTACTTTTGCCAAGAATGATGTTGCCTTTATTGATCCAACTGGCGTTGACCATGATGCCTTGGGTCAAGGATTGAAAAAGGCTATTTATAACTATATGCATGGAGTGGGTTTTGAGCTTAAAGCACACTCTTGGTTTGATGGTTTAGGAATGGCCATCCCAAAGACGACGGTTGCCCATAATTTTATAGAGAATGCTTTATATCGATAAGCTGACGACATGATGACTGCCCGCCATATTGTTTACTTAATCATGTCCGTCCTATTGACGGGATGTATCTCCTCTCAGCCATTTCCAAATGGAGTCGTTGAGGCTCAGCCCACTCCCACTCCTTCCATTCGCGCTCCAAAAGTAGGGCAAGAATGGGTATATCGAGTGCGTAATGTTTTTAACCAGGAGATAGTGGATACGGTTACTGAAAAAGTAGTTTCAGTTGGAGAGCAAATTCGAATTTCTAGAGTCGGCATCAAAGCAGGCCCCTTACCAGATGAAATCCAATCTCCTTGGGGATTTGTGATTCAGGATCCACACTGGAGTCCGCCACAAAAATTTACTTCTGCAATTCCTATATGGCCCGAACAATTAAAAGCCAATTGGAATGGCTTTTACAGAACCCGGTATCAGGTCCTGGGTCATCCAGACGGCAGCTTCTATTGGGGGGTAAATGTCAATTCCTATCAATGGGAACGTATTTCAGTTACGGCGGGTGAATTTTTGACCCTGAAATATCAAAATGAGATGCCTTACTTTGAAAGTCAGGATGTTTTTAGAGTAGCAAATTACCGTGAGGATTTGCTTTGGCTCTCGCCAGAAGTTGGTCGCTGGGTGATACGTAGGAGCTATGGGCGTTACATTACGCCAGGCGTTTATTGGGCGAATGCTTACTGGGAAGATTACTTGGAGTGGGAGTTAATCTCCTGGAAATAAGCAAAGCGCTTAAAATAGTCTAATTGCTATGTATACCGTAAAAGAACTATTTCCCACCCTTCAGGGTGAAGGCGCCCACGCTGGTAGGGCGGCAGTATTTTGCCGATTTGCTGGGTGCAATCTTTGGAGTGGGCGTGAAGAAGATCGTGCCACAGCTATTTGCCAGTTTTGCGATACCGATTTTGTGGGTAGTGATGGTATTGGTGGCGGTAAGTTTGAAACGGCCAATGCACTTGCAGATGCTATTGAGTCTTCATGGCGCAGTACCTCTGCTGGACCTCAGCAGCGTTATGTTGTTTTTACTGGCGGTGAGCCTCTGCTGCAATTGGATGATGAGCTAATCGCAGCCCTTCATCGCAAAGGTTTTGAAGTTGCAATAGAAACAAATGGGACTATTAAAATTCCTAAAGGGGTTGATTGGGTTTGCGTCAGTCCTAAGGCTGGATCCGAATTAATTGTTTTGCAAGCAGATGAGTTAAAGCTGGTAATTCCTCAGCAAGATAATCTAGAGTTAGAAAAACTCATGGCTCGCTTTGAGAAGATGGATTATCGAAATCGTTTCTTACAGCCTATGGATGGCCAAAACCTTAAAAGCAATACAGAATTAGCAGTAAGCTTGTGTCAAAAGCGTCCCTTATGGCGATTGAGTCTGCAGTCTCATAAGCTGATCGGGATTCGGTAATTTGGCCAAGCTCAAACAGGATAATTAAGTACCTAATGACAAATAAACAGCCTCCCATCTCCATTACCCGTCGCCTCGAGTTTGACTCAGGACATCGCATTCCAAACCATGATGGTCAATGCCGCCATCTGCATGGTCATCGTTATGCGATTGAAGTCACTCTGGCGGGTGAAGTGGCAGATCATCCAGGTAAAGCTGATGATGGGATGGTGCTTGATTTTGGTGATATCAAGCGCTTAACTAATCAGTATGTTGTTGATCTTTGGGACCATGCTTTTCTGGTCGCCAAGGAGGATGAAGGTTTGGTGGCGTTTTTGGCTACTTTGCCCAATCACAAGACAGTCATCATGGATCACGTTCCGACTGTAGAAAATTTGGCAAATGCTGCTTTCGCAATACTGCAACCAGTCTTTAATAAAGCCTTTGGTGGTCGCCTGGAACTCTCTTCTGTTCGACTTTATGAGACGCCTAATTGCTGGGCTGATGTCCACTCTGTGTAAATGATGCAAGCTGAGCTTGACCAGCAATATATGCGTATGGCAATTGAGCAAGCTCAGTTGGCTGCGCAATCAGGCGAGGTTCCTGTCGGGGCTGTCTTGGTTAAAGATGGCCAAGTCATTTCCAAAGCCTTTAATAAACCTATTGCAAATCATGATCCCAGTGCACATGCAGAAATGTTGGCCTTGAGAGAGGCTGCGCTTTCTGAAGGGAATTATCGTATTCCTGGCAGCACTTTATATGTCACTCTAGAACCATGTGCGATGTGCTCTGGAGCGATGCTTCATGCTAGGATTGATCGTGTAGTATTTGGCGCCCCAGACCCTAAGACAGGTGCCGCAGGCAGCGTCTTGGATTTATTTGCTTCTAAGCAGATTAATCACCAGACTAGCGTCGAAGGTGGCATCATGGGTGAAGAGTGTGGTCAGTTGTTACGTGATTTTTTTAAGGGACGACGTTGAAATCCATTCACCTGATTGCTCCATCTGGAGCAAGTTTAGATAGCAAAAGTCCTTTGGCTGGCATTGACTGGTTAGAGGGGCAAAGTATTGATGTCCAAAATGCAGATTGCGTACATCGAGTCTACGAGCGCTTTGCTGGCAGCGATGAAGCGCGTCTTGCTGAGATTAATCAGATTGCTCAATTAGATTCAAAAACCCTAGTGATGGCTATGCGCGGGGGATACGGTTTGCACCGCTTGCTTCCAGATATAGAGTGGAGTGCTATTGCTAAGGCAATTCAAAATGGTTTACAAGTTTGTGGCCATAGTGATTTCACGGTATTTCAGTTGGCTTTGCTGGCAAAAACAGGTGCCATTACTTTGGCTGGCCCAATGCTCAACTATGATTTTGGACGTCTTGGCGATGATGGCGCTCCAGTGGTGCCAGATGCATTTATGTGGGAGCATTTTCAGAGCGCTATTCAAAATCGCAAACTCGACTGCCAGGTTTTAATCCCGCAATCCTTTTTGGGTAAAGCCAATACTGGCTCCCTCACAGGATTATTGTGGGGAGGTAATTTGACTGTGATCGCTGGTTTGGTCGGCACTTCATATCTCCCTGATGCCAAGCAAACGCAGGGCGGTATCTTGTTTCTAGAGGATGTGAATGAGCATCCTTATCGGCTTGAGAGAATGATGATGCAACTTCTAGATGCAGGTGTTCTTTCAAATCAAAGCGCCATCTTATTGGGCGGTTTTTCCGCTTATCGTCTATACGATAACGACAGGGGTTATTCACTTGAGCGCGCTATCGAAGTAGTTCGCAAACGCTTGCCAAAAGAGATTCCTATATTGACCGGGCTGCCATTTGGGCACCAAGCAAATAAATTGACTCTGCCTATTGGCGCTACAGCTAGCTTAAATTTCAATTCAAATGGATTTGAGCTTAAGGCGCAGTGGTAACGATTAGTCACCTCTTGAAGCGCCCCTGTATCAGAGGCATCTTCCTTCTCATTGCATTTACCTTTACAGGAGCAGTTATGGCAACTGAAGAGCCAAAATATACTGTTCTCGAGAAAGAATCCCCTTTTGAAATTCGATCTTATGCGCCAATGATTGTGGCCGAGGTTCAGGTTGAGGGTGATTTGGATGGCGCATCTAGTCAAGGCTTTCGCTTGATTGCGGCCTATATATTTGGCCAAAATCAAGTGAGTGAAAAGATCGCTATGACTGCGCCGGTAACAGTGCAAGATCAATCGGCAAAGAATGCAAAGATTGCTATGACTGCCCCAGTGGGGATTGAGTCAAATGCTGGCAAGTGGGTAGTGTCTTTTGTGATGCCGGCTGAATACACTATGGAAACTATACCTAAGCCAATCAATCCGCTGGTGCAATTACGTCAAGTTCCTGCAATTAAAAAAGCAGTCATCAGCTTTACTGGGTTCTATAACGATCAAAAAGTCGCTGAGAAAACTCTGGAATTGGAGCAGTGGATGAAGTCTAAAAATTTACAGGGTACTGGCACGCCAAATTTTGCTCGTTACAACCCACCTTGGACTTTGCCATTTATGCGCCGCAACGAGGTCATGATTAGTCTACGTGACTAGTTCTTTGCCTCAAAACTCTTAAGTACAAACTGACCGCCACCATTAATGCCTAAAGCTTTTGTTAAGGTGGGCAAGGCAGCTGCTAAGTGTTTTTCAAGGGTCCACGGCGGATTAATAATAAACATACCGCTCGACTGAAGACGTCGCTCACCGGGAGCATTTTCAACGCGTAATTCAGTATGGAGCCAAGAGCGCTTATGGCTTGCAGCAATTTTTTTCAGGCGATCAGGCAGAGCAATGGATTCTCTTCTGGAGATAACGGGATACCAGATTGCATAGCAGCCTGTGGCAAAGCGTTGCAATGCTTCTTCCATGGCGGTCTCAAGATATCGATAATCTTGTTTATCTTCATAGGATGGATCGATTAATACTAGACCTCGTCTACTTGGTGGCGGTAGCAAACCCTTGAGTCTGGCAAAGCTATCCTCGGCATAAATATCAATCTGCTTTGATTGCTTTAGCTCACCTATGTTGTGACGCAGAATATCAATCTCTTTTGGGTGCAATTCAAATAGCTTAAGACGGTCTTGTGGGCGTAACAAGCCAGCTAATATAAAAGGGGATCCTGGGTAGGACCTTAATTGACCGTCAGTATTTTCAGCCTCGATATGCTTTAAATACTCGAGGATGCTTTCGGGTATCGGGCTATTCGCATGTTTACATGTTTCGACATATTGAGCGAGGCGAAAGATTCCGCCATCCGCTTCTTTGCTTACCGTTGAGAAGCCATCCTGCAGGCTGTAAATACCTGCGCCGGCGTGCGTATCGACAATTGTGAGTGCACCCGGCTTTTCTTGCAAATAATCAACTAAATGAATTAGCGTCAGATGCTTAAGAATGTCTGCATGACTTCCAGCATGGAATGCATGTCTATAGCTAAACATATCTGGATAGACTCACAGTGGGCGCGCTTGAGTAAATTGTGCTTTGCCATACATCACAAGCGTAATCACGATGATAGCGACAGAAGCATATTGCAGCGGTTGGTTTAATTCGTGATCCATTATTTGAGTGAGGTGAGAATAGATTGCGATAACACCACCAAGCGCAATCAGATGAGCCCATATCTTTTTGGGACCCAGTTGACTCTCCGGGAATTGATTGGCTAGTAAGGCTCCAATCATGCCGCACCAAATACCAAATCCCGCTCCACCCAAAACGTCGGTGAGCCAGTGGGCACCAACTGCATTGCGCGATAGCCCAACCAATGCAGCAAGAGCAAATAAAAGTAGAAGCGGTGTTCTCTTCTCTTTACTTGCTGAAAAATAGAAAGCGCTTGCAATCGCAAATGCGGTTAGCGTATGACCAGAAGGGAAGGCTCTATGAAGTAGTGCTTCACCGATACGATAAAAACTTCCCTCGTTCAGAATGCTTGCAGGCCTTGGTAGATTAAATAGGCCTTTTAATGCAGCGCTTGATAGCGCCGCTATGGTACCAGCAAAAATACCTGCAGTTAAGATTCTTGGTGCCAAAAGTAAGAGTGGAAATGCGATTGCAAATACGCCCCAACCATTACCTAAAAAAGTAAGCCAAGTCCAAAGTGTGTCTGGCAACTGCTGGGTAAATTGATTGATGAATAAAAAACTACTGCTTTGTAGATCGCCAAAGTAGAGAATGAATGCAAGCGCGAGCGGAGCTAGCGGGATAAACCAAGCAAATCCAGGTATAGCCTTTTTACTCATCCAGCTTAACGGGCCTTCGCTTGATCGGCATCCTGCAATTGCTTGATGACTTTGTCTAAAACTTGTGGGACTGTAATGGCTTGCATGCAGACATTGTCGTGACAAGGTGTTTTACGGTGATTGGCAGCGCTCACACAAGGAGAGCATGCAAGGTTTGCAGTGATAGCAATAGAATTGCCAACCGATCCGTAGAGTGCTGGAGTTTCAGGTCCAAAGAGAACAACCGTTCTTAATGGCGTTACTGCTGAGAAATGACCAGGACCAGAATCGTTAGTCACCATTACATCGGACAGGGTATAAAGGGGTGGTAATTCTGCGAAGCTGACTTGCCCAGCAAAGTTCAGCGCATTCTTAATATTTGCAACAACACGAACTTTCTCTACATAGGCAAACTCAGCGGGTGAGCCTGTGATCAGAATCAGATCATTTGGATATTCTTGGTGGATCGCTTGAATTAACTCAGAAAAACGTTGCTGAGCCCAGCGGCGTTGCGGCAAAAGATCGCTTGCATTAGGGTTGATCAAAATCAGACGATTTTTTCCGGGGGTGTAGCTGATATTTTCTTCTTTAGCTAATTTCTCAATTCGCTCACGCACTTTTTCTAGAGCGCTTGGGTTGATGATGGCTTGCTCTAAGCGAACTTCAGAATCTGGAATTTCAATCTTGCTAAAAGGAACTTCAATCTTCTGGGCAAAAGCAGCATGAATCAAAGAAAGAAAATTCTTAGTAATGTGAATGTGCGGGTTGTAATGCACTTTGCGGGTGAGCATGAAGCCACGCCATAACCCCTCGCCGTGAAAGATGTGATAACCCACACGACGCCGTGCACCACACATGCCAGTTAAAAGGGCTGTAAAGCGCGAAAACAGCTCTAGGTCAATGACGGTATCGATGCGGTGTTTGCGAGCAAGCATCAGAAAGAGTAGGGTGTCTTTAATTAAGCCACCCAAGCTGGATGAGTCAATAGTAAAGATATTTTCTGGCTTTACGGTATTAAGTAATGTGAGGCTGGCGCGATTACTTTTGAAAATCAAGAAAAAGATTTCTGCTCCACGCGCCTGCGCATTACGCATTGCTGGGTCGACCAAAATCGCACTACCCATTTCTGATAACTCAATAAAGAGTAATTTTTTTGGAGTCTCTGGTCCGCGATTAAATATATTTTTTACGCCATCAAGCAAAGCAATAACTGGACTCACAATTGCACATAGGGGTACGCCGACCCAATGATCAATGGCGCGCATAGTGTTGACGCTAATAGTCATAGTTTTGCTCTAAAAAAATTATTTTCGTTTTAGTAAAAAATAGGCGCCAGGCAGAACTGACAAAACAGTAATTGCCCCATAACTTATGGAAGCTAGAACTGTTAAGGAGGGGTTGACACCCCAGAGGGCCAAGACTGAGGAGAGGGTGGCTTCACGCAATCCCCATCCAGAAATGCTGATCGGCAACATGAGTAGCAAGCTAAGTGCAGGCAAGCCAATCATGAGCCCTTCAATAGGAGCGTTAACGCCGTAAGCCTTGAGGCAAAAGAGCAGCGTTAAGATTGTAAGAAAGTGAATGCCAATAGCTAAACCTGCTTGGGCAATATTGTTAGGCCAAGCAAAGGCTAACTGAATTCCAGGCATTGCATTATTCATATTGAAGCGATCTAAGAATTTTTGTAATAGCTGCTTGCTTGGTCCCCAAGCCAAGATAAGTGCAATAGCTACGCCTGCCAACAGCATCACCGCCATAACTGCATAGCCTAAGTCCTGACCCCAAGCCGCCAATGTGGCACCGCCTAGAATTAACCCAATGGCACCGAGTAAGTTATTACCTGCCAAACCCAAAAGACGATCAACCAAAACCATTGCAAAACTTAAGCGCAACTTTGGTGTCGCATGCTCAAGATCTACTGAATGATGAAGCTCCTCATCCAACTCTTTGGTTTCAGATAGGTTGCCAGTATTGGTTAAGTGAGTTGCAGTAATAGCGCGATAGCTATCGCCGCCTAATGTGCTTGGTAATCCTTGGTTAATGAGGCCACCGGCAAAGTAGAGGCCGATATAGGAGCGGATGCGGCGTGGAAATCCAACGGCCTGCATAAATAATCCCCAACGATAGCCGCCGCAGATGAAGGCACTCATCATGCTCACTAGTGCTGCTATAAACCAAAGGGGCTGCATCTGAATCTGGGTATCAAATAGTGAGTGCCAGTCAATTCCGCTGGTTGCCTTCCAAAGTAGTGCAATAGATAGAAGGACCCGAATAGTGGGCCAAGCGCGCTTGAGGATGGTTTTCCAGCCCGATTGGGTTTTAGGAGTGGGCTGGGTCTGTGAACTCATAAGCGTAAGGATAATGCCTTGGAGGCCTAAGGTCTTGAATTTGGGGGAATTACTCTGAGCGACCGGGTCCCTGCCAATTCCTACAAAGGCTAAAGTCGAATTTGGATAAAACTCGTCCAAAACGCTCAATTTCTAGGCTATCCAATGGTTCGCATGTCTCAAAAGCCGACTTATTGCCGACTGGTATGGAGTGGGGCATACCTGACCAGTTAATGAGCAGGGCGCTCCCTCCTGGCGGGATTTCTCCAAACCAGAGATCAAATTGATCCCGTCTCTGATCTAAAACAAATACCGGGGTCGGAGATGCATACCAAGCAGCGCGACTACCTAGAGTCCAATTTTGAACGGCAATACCCTCCGCTTTAGTCGCTTTGGCTAGTTCGGCTGCTTTTTGCCCGGCTACTTTCCAACCATATAAATCTGCAATGGGATTGGATTTAATCGATGCATTGCTAATGCCCCCGGATAAGACATAGGCAAAGCCGATGCAACATAGTGCGATCTGTATCAAAAATAAAATACGAATCCAGTTGCGATGTTGCATTGCCCATGCTTTTGCTAAACCAATGCCAGCGAATGGCGCAAGACAAAACCATGCGGGCGAAGTCCAGTGAGGTAGACCGCCACCCCCGGATAGGCTAGTAAAGATTGCAAAAGGAATAAAAAAGAATCCTATAAGTGCAAACAGAGAAATCTTTGCCCCATGGATGCAGTCTTTTAAGAAAATAATGAAACCCAGAATCAATAGAGGGCCAAAGACCAGAATTTGAACGCCAAAATAGGCTGCTAGCCTGCGCAACAGCCACTCACCACCACCACCATGCGCTAGTTGATATTTGAATGAAATCCAATCGTTAACCCAATTCCAATATAGGACTGGAGTAATGAGTAGCAAAGCGGTTAATGCAGCTAGCCAGAAGCCCGGTTTTGTTAGCCAAGATTTTTTGGGTGAGCTAAGAAATACAAAGAGTAATGCGAACGCAGTAAAAGCGGCGGTATATTTACTTAGCCCTGCTAAGCCCAATAGGATTCCAGTCAGAATCCAATCACCTGTACTAAATTGATCTTTTCTTAACCAACGAAGAGCCATCAACATTAAGCCGAGACTTAAAGGGGTAAGAAGAGTGTCTGGCAATAAGCCAATCGCCAGAATATGCAACATGGGTGCAGCGACAATAGTTAATACGGCCATCAGTCCGCATAAATTTGCCGATGGCAGTGCGTTCGTCAGATAACCAGCGTTACGTCCTTGAATCAGGTGATGCAGTTCAATGGTGACTCGATACACCAAGAAACAAGAGATAGCCCACAGTAATTCTGGAATTAATCGAATAATCCCTTCTGAAGATGTCACGGCCACCAAAGGCCATTGGATCCAACCTACCAATGGTGGATGATCGAAATAGCTCCAAGCCAAGTGTTGGGCATACAAAGCGTAGTGAGCTTCATCTACTGAGAACTCAATAGAAAAACCCAGGGCTAAATGCACCAACGCGGCAATAAAGACGCAGATGAAGGCCCAGCTTGAGGGTGATTGATGACGCATCAGATGATTTTAGACTCACAAGTCTCATTCTTTGGGACAATTGAAGTATGTCAAAGTCAGCCCCTTTATTTTTGATCCTCTGTACGATCCTTTTTTTGGGCGGTTGTGCTGGTTTGAGCGGCGATTCGGTGCAAAACGAAGCCGGCCAACCATTTAATGCAGATTTGCTGCCGGCTCAAGAGGAGTTGCCTAAATTTTCTGCCGAGACAGCTCGCGATGGCATGCCAAGCGGGTGGAATTTTTATCGTATAGCGCCATTTAAAAAGAACACGGTATATCGCCTTGAAAACTATCAAGGTAAAACAGTGCTAAGCGCGAATTCAAAAACCTCTGCATCTGGATTGGCGGTGAAGTTACGCCCCCGTCAGGCAGGTAATTTACTTTTGCAGTGGGAGTGGAAGGCGCTAAAGCCTATCGTCAATGCAGATAATGTCGATGGTCATACCGACGATGCGCCGTTACGTATTTTGGTTGCATTTGATGGCAATAAATCCAAATTACCCTTAAAAGAAAAAATGACTTTTGAAATGGCCAACCTCATTAGTGGTCAAGAGATGCCTTATGCCACACTGATGTACATCTGGTCTGGCAAGTCACCCGTTGATACCATCATTACGAATGCCCATACATCTCGTATCAAAATGATTGTGGTGGATTCTGGCTGGGATAACTTAGGTCAGTGGCATAAACACCAACGTGATTTGGCGGCAGACTATAAGCGGGCTTACGGCGAAGCGCCTGGTGAAGTCATTGGCATCGCTTTGCTAACGGATACAGATAATACCAAGTCAGAGACGCGAGCGTTTTATGGTGATATCGAATTAATTCGCAAGAGTCCAAAATAAACCAAGTAAAGCAGTAAAAATGCTTTTACTTAGCAATGGGTAGGGCGCCAGCGTTTTAGTAAAAGTGCGTTGCTCAGAACGCAAAAGCTAGACAGTGCCATAGCACTGCCAGCCAGCATCGGCGAGAGATAGCCCAGAGCAGCCAAGGGGATGCCAGTGACATTAAAGATAAAAGCCCAGAATAAATTTTGCTGAATTTTTTTCCAAGTTCGCTTGGATATATCGATCGCATTGGCTACCAATATAGGATCCCCTCGCATTAAGGTAATGCCAGCCGCTTGCATTGCTACATCAGTGCCAGTAGACATTGCCATACCTACATCAGCGCTAGCTAAGGCAGGTGCATCATTTACGCCATCTCCTACCATGGCAACAAATTGTCGCTGACCATTCTTGGTTTGAAGTTGACGAATAATGTTTGCTTTATCACTAGGCATAATTTGTGCAAACACTTCTGCAATGCCAATATTTTTTGCAGCACGATTGGCCGCAGCAATATTGTCACCAGAAAGCATCACAGTAAGTATATCCAGCTTGCTTAGTGATTTAATTGCCTCCCGAGAATTTTCCTTGAGCTCATCCCCAAAGGAGAAGATTGCAATTGGCAATGAGTTCGCCTCATTATTCATTAAGACTGAAACGGTTTGACCGGCCTCAAAACAAGACTGGGCCTTTTCTAGTATTTCGGCATGATGGGGGTTGCTCTCTAGGGACGCAATGCTTTGTAGGGCGAGGCTTTGCCCAGCAAGAGCGCCAGCACTAGGTTTGCCGCTAATACCAATACCCGGCAATGCTTTGCTATCGGTCGGCGTTATCAGTGTCAAACCATTTTGTTTGGCGGCGTCTAGGAGGGCTTTTGCAAGAGGGTGCTCACTACCAAGTTGAAGGCCTGCAGCTGTTGCCAGAATGTCATTCTCAGAAAATGATCTGCTAAAAGAAATGACTTTCAGTAGTCTAGGCTTACCAACGGTGAGTGTCCCGGTTTTATCAAACGCCACAACATTCAAGCGATGTGCCAATTCCAAAACTTGAGGATCTTTAATTAAAATTCCAAAACGCGCTGCTACCCCAGTCCCTGCCATGATGGCCGCTGGCGTTGCAAGTCCGAGTGCGCATGGACAGGCAATCACGAGTACAGAGACTGCTCTCAATATAGCAATAGATGCTGAGTCTAAATAAAGCCAGTTTGCCAAACCCGTGATGATTGCAATCACGATCACGCTAGGAACAAAAATAGCGCTCACTTGATCCATTAATTTTTGTATTGGCGCCTTTTGGGTTTGCGCATCTTCGACCAGGGAGATAATTTTCGAAAGCACGCTCTCAACGCCCACCGCTTGAGCCTCAATGACTAAGACACCTTCGCCATTGAGTGAGCCGCCAATAACATTTTCTCCTATGCGTTTTTTGACTGAATCACTTTCTCCAGTGAGCAGCGATTCATCAATGTGACTATTGCCCAGTAGGATGATGCCGTCCACTGGTATGCGCTCGCCGGGCAGAACCAAGATACGGTCCTTCGGAAATACCTGATCTAAGGGTAGATCATGAAATTGGTCTAAGGCGGAGTTCTCGGTGATGACAATATCTCGTTCAATGACTTTGGCGTGCTCTGGCCACAACTTTTGTAATGCACGAATTGCTTCACTAGTTTGTTGCTTAGCTCTGGCCTCTAACCATTTGCCTAGTAAGACCATGCAGATGATGACTGCCGATCCTTCAAAGTAAAGCTCGTGACTCGCATGAGGTGAAGCGATCATTTGATAAATACTGAGGCCGTATGCTGCGCTTGTGCCGAGCGCTACCAACAAATCCATATTGCCAACACCTGACATGAGGGATTTGAAACCTGCTTTATAAAAACGCCATCCTAGAAAAAATTGCACAGGGGTGGCAAGCAGAAGTTGCCACTTTGGTGAGGGTGCCCAATGAATGCCAAAAGGCATCAGGAACATTGGGAGAAAAAGTGGGGCGGAGAGGGCGAAACCCAGCAATACGCGCCCTAAACCATTCGCTCCCCAAAACAGCTTAGAGGGTGCCGTTTCTGAAATTTGATGAGGACTACTGATTTTTGCTTCATAGCCTGTTTTTTGGACTGTGGCGATAAGGTCGTCCGCATTAAGCCCAGAATCTGCTTTTAAGCGTACCTTGGCCTGTTCCGTTGCCAAATTCACACTGGCAGCCTCTACGCCGGGTATTTTGTCCAAAGCTTTCTCAACTCTGCCTACACAGGAGGCGCAGGTCATCCCGCCGATATCCAGAGTAAATAGCTCTGATTTAGTGTCTATTTGGAGGCTCATATAGAAGATAATCTACTGCATGCAAGCCACATTTACATCAAAAGGGCCTATATGTTGACTTTAAAAGTATCCGGGATGACTTGTGGGGGATGTATTAACGCAGTAACGAGAGCCGTCCTGGCTCGGGACCCTCAAGCCAAAGTTCAGGCCGACTTGGCAAGTCAGACGGTCAACCTAGAAACGACATTATCTGAAGCGCAGGCCAGTCAGCTTATAACAGACGCCGGCTTTCCAGTGGCCAAATAGCAATTGTTTAGAATGTCAGTAAACCTAACAAAACCCGTAGTTTTTGTTCCTAAAGGATCGTGATTTATGTTCTTCAGTAAGTTAATGCCTCACGATGGTAATTTCTTCGAGCTTTTCAACGAGCACGCTAGCAATATCGTTTCCGCCTCCGAATCTTTCTTAAAATTCGTCGAGCATTACGGCGATGAAGCATTGCGCGCGAAATATACACAAGACGTTGATAAAGCCGAGCATGCTTGCGACGACGTTGTTAAAGAAGTACATCGTCGATTGCACAAAACGTTTATCACTCCAATCGATCGCGATCAAATTTTCTCACTCATCAATACGATGGATGACGTTGCGGACTTGTTGCAAAACGGTACAGAAGCAATGCATTTGTATAACGTAAAGCAAATGACGCCAGAAATGATTCAAATGGCGGAGCTTTGCAATCAGTGCTGCATCAGCATGAAGAATGCTGTTGCTACATTAAAAGATATCTCTGATCCAGAGGTGGCGAAAGCTGCTTTGAAGACCTGCGATGAAATTGATCATCTAGAGTCTGGGGCTGATCGCCTTTTATCTACTGCGATTACCAGATTATTCCGTGAAGACATCGAAGTGCGCGAGCTTATTAAGTGCCAGCGCATTTATGAGCTGCTTGAGGAAGTTACCGACAAATGTGAAGACGTTGCCAACTTGGTTGAAGGCATCGTTCTTGAAAACTCTTAAGGCGAATTAAGTTGCCAGCGATAGAAGTAGCCTTTTGGGTTGTAGCGCTTTTAGTGGCGTTAGCACTTGCATTTGATTTCATGAATGGTTTTCATGATGCTGCTAACTCCATTGCGACGGTGGTCTCGACGGGCGTTTTAAAGCCACAGCAAGCAGTAGTCTTTGCAGCCTTCTTTAATTTTCTGGCGATCTTCATTTTTCATTTGAGCGTTGCTGCCACAGTGGGAAAGGGAATTGTTCATCCTGCGGCAGTTGACTTACATGTCATCTTTGGCGCGTTAGTGGGTGCAATTGTCTGGAACGTGATTACTTGGTATTACGGCATTCCATCAAGTTCCTCTCATGCCTTAATCGGTGGCTTAGTTGGTGCTGCATTGCCAAAAGCAGGTACGGATGGCTTGGTTTGGTCGGGAATCATTAAAACTGTTTCTTTCATCTTCATTTCACCATTTGTTGGCTTCTTGCTCGGCTCTCTAATGATGTTGATAGTTGCGTGGGTTTGCCGAAATGCAAATCTAGCCAAAACAGATCGTTGGTTCCGTCGCCTGCAATTGGTTTCTGCAAGTGCTTATAGTTTGGGTCATGGCGGTAATGACGCCCAAAAAACCATTGGTATTATTTGGCTTTTGCTCATCATCACTGGTTACGCTGAAGCTAGTGCAAAGATGCCACCGACATGGACAATTATTTCTTGTTACATCGCTATTGCTGCGGGCACGATGTTTGGTGGCTGGAGAATTGTCAAAACCATGGGACAGAAGCTCACCAAGCTTAAGCCGGTTGGCGGTTTCTGTGCTGAAACTGGTGGCGCAATTACTTTATTTGCAGCAACGGCTATCGGTATCCCAGTTTCCACTACCCATACGATTACTGGGGCTATTGTGGGTGTTGGCTCAACCCAAAGGGCTAGTGCAGTTCGCTGGGGAGTTGCCGGAAACATCGTCTGGGCGTGGATCTTCACCATTCCAGCAACTGCGCTCATGTCCATGGCGGTCTATTATCTGAGTCTGCTCATTTTCTAGAGTACTTGCTTAATGATGGCTGACGCCCATTTAAGCAAATATTTGCAGCTACGAGTAAGCTAGCGCTAAATAAGAAAAATACCAAAACCTAGAATCCCATTCTAGGTTTATTTATATTAGGAGAAGGTTGTGTCGGTTACACCAGAGTTAGTACAAGCAGCACTCAAAAGCTTAGTTGATCCCAATACTAAGGTTGATTTCGTTACCGCTAAAAACGTTAAAAATCTCCGCGTAGAAGATGGTGATATTTCTTTGGATATCGTACTAGGCTATCCTGCGAAGAGTCAGCTTGATTCGATTCGTAAATCAGTTATTAATGCCCTGCGCGAATTGTCTGGCGTTAAAAATGTCAGCGTTAATATTTCTAGTCAAATTGTTGCGCATGCAGTGCAACGTGGCGTCAAGCTATTGCCTGGTGTAAAAAATATTATTGCGGTTGCCAGTGGTAAGGGTGGTGTTGGTAAATCGACAACAGCGGTGAACTTGGCTTTGGCGCTAGCTGCCGAGGGTGCGCAGGTTGGCATTTTGGATGCAGATATTTACGGCCCAAGTCAGCCAATGATGTTGGGTATTACTGGTAGACCAGACTCTCTTGAAGAGAATACGATTGAGCCAATGGAGGCTTATGGCTTGCAGGCAAGTTCAATTGGCTTTTTGATTGATGATGATGCCCCAATGGTCTGGCGTGGCCCAATGGTGACTTCTGCTCTCGAGCAACTGCTTCGTCAAACCCGCTGGCGTGATTTGGACTATTTAATTGTGGATATGCCACCGGGTACTGGTGATATTCAATTGACTCTGGCGCAAAAAGTGCCTGTTACTGGCTCAGTGATTGTTACTACACCCCAAGACATTGCGTTGTTAGATGCCCGCAAAGGTCTGAAGATGTTTGAAAAGGTAGGCGTGCCTATCATCGGCATCATCGAAAACATGAGTACTTATGTTTGTACAAAATGCGGACACGAAGAGCATGTATTCGGTACTGGCGGTGGCCAAAAGATGTGCAAAGAGTATGGAGTGGACTTCTTGGGTGATTTACCTTTGAATCTATCCATACGAGAGCAGGCAGATGCAGGGCGTCCTACAGTGGTTGCGGATCCTGACGGCGCAATTAGTGCGATTTATAAAGGCATTGCTAGACAGGTTGCCATTCGTGTTGCTACTCTATCCAAAGATATGAGTAGTAAATTTCCGAACATTGTTGTTCAAAATACCTAAGGCACTGAACATTTATGCGCTTTGCTGTATTGATGCGTAAACAAAATATGGATAACCCATGGGTTTCTTACCGTTGGGTACCTCAAGAGGTGGTGCCTGATTTGGGGCAATTTAATAGCAATCAAAGTAATGCCATTTCAGGACAGTTTCTCGGGCGCGATGCCGAGGGAGAGTCTTGGTTATTTACGGGCTACGAACTTGACCTTTTCCCTGATGAGTCAGAGGGTTACTATCTCAATGTTTCTGCCACAACCCCAAGTTGGTTTGTGATGTGGCGTCTTGAGGAAGATATTGAGCGATATGTTGACGAGCAATCTCTCGAGTTAGCAAAGGCGGAATCATCATTCGCTGTGCCACATCGAATTTGCGTTAGCTATAACGAAGCCGCTCGCTTGCTTGACGGTGGAGAATCAGTTGATACCGTTCCCATGAGTGAGCAGCATGCGTCTTGGTTACAAGAGTATGTAAATGATAAGTATCATCCAGAGCCTAAAAAGCGTCATAAGCCTGCATCATTTAAGGGTGCACAACGCCCAGCGGAGGAATAATGGCTGACGGGTTTCTCGGTCGTTGGTCTAAGCGTAAGGCGGGTTTAGAGGCGGATCCTGCAGAGAAGAAAGTCGAAGCGCCTAAGGAGTCATCTCCAGTTCCGTCAACTGAGAAGATTGAAGATGAGGCACCACCGTTGCCCACATTGGATGATGTTGCGAAGATTGATCGGTTTGATCCCGATTTTTCTGCCTTCATGAAGCCAGATGTTGACCCCTCTGTTCAGCAGGCTGCCTTAAAGAAAATGTTCACAGACCCCCATTTCAACATCATGGATGGGTTAGATATCTACATTGATGATTACAGCAAACCAGATCCACTACCGCCAGGAATGCTTGAAAGAATGGTGCAGAGCGATATGTTGAATCTTTTCAGCAAGTCTCCCGAAGATCCTGCTAAAGAGGTAACCGCAGATTCTCGACAAACCGAGATTCAAGCCTCTAATCCTGAGTTGGAGGCTAGCGCCTTGGATGCACAAAAGCAAAGTGATTTAACATCCAAACAACCAAATCTCTCCACCCAGTTGGACGAGGTCCCTAAAGATGCCTCGACTGAGCCTGAACAGAAAAAAACTTAAGAAGATAGCGCATGAGTCAAAAATTAGTCTGTAACTGTAATAGCACCATGCCCTTGGATGCAAAAGCACTTGGTGTGCCGATGCACACTGCTTTATGTAGACAAGAGGTCGGATCATTTTTGAAAGCCCTAGAGGGCTCAGATTCTGTAGTGGTGGCATGCACACAAGAGGCTGCACTTTTTGGTGAGTTGGCTGATCAAGCTGAGAAGCCTCTAGTTGCCCCACTGCGTTTTGTAAATATCCGTGAAGTTGCCGGGTGGACGCAAGAAGCAAAAGCATCGGGACCCAAGATTGCTGCACTACTGGCTTTAGCTGATATGCCTGAAGCTGATCCAGTTCCGGTGGTGAATTATGAGAGCCAGGGCAGGTTGTTGATTGTTGGCGCAGGATCTCAAGCAATTCCATGGGCAGAAAAATTAAGCTCCGCTTTAGATGTTTCCGTTCTGTGTACTGAGCCTGGTGATTTGCCGCTCAACAGAAGTTATCCAATCTACACCGGTGCTGTTACGAAGTTAGACGGATACCTCGGCAACTTTTCAGTGGACTGGGATTTGCAAAATCCAATTGATCCCGAGATGTGTACTCGCTGCGGTGCTTGTGTCGAAGTTTGCCCTGAAGGCGCTATTGATCTCTCCTTCCAGATTGATTTGAATAAATGTAAGTCTCACCGTGCTTGCGTTACTGCCTGCGCTGGTATTGGCGCTATCTCATTTGATCGAAAAGAGCGAAAGCGTAATTCTGAATTTGATTTGATTTTGGATTTACGTACTGATCCAAAAATGCGCATGAGTCAAACCCCGCAAGGCTACTTTGCCCCTGGCAATGATCCTCTCGATCAAGCGCTCGCAGTTAATCAATTAACTGAGATGGTGGGCGAGTTTGAGAAGCCAAAATACTTTACTTACAACGAAAAGATTTGCGCGCATGGTCGCAATGGCAAAGTAGGTTGTAGTGCTTGTATTGATGTTTGCTCAACCGGCGCTATTGGTTCCATCTTCAAAAATGGCCAGGGCTCGGTCGAGGTTAATCCAAATCTGTGTATGGGCTGCGGAGCCTGTGCCACCTCTTGCCCATCGGGCGCAATGAGTTACAACTACCCTAGTGTTTCTCATCAGGGGAAAGAGTTAAAAACAATAGCGAATGTATTTACAGCTGAAGCCAAAAAGATCAACCAAGCTATGGCACCTAGTTTGCTGTTGCACACTTTAAAAGCTGGCACTCAAATGATTGATGGCTTGGGCAGATCCTCGCACATCATGCCCAAACAGTACGAAGGTCTGCCAGCATTTGTTATTCCTTATGGCATTGAACATATTGCCTCAACTGGTTTGGACTTGTGGCTTGGCGCCTTGTCCTATGGTTTTGCTGAAGTCATTTTGTTGCTAAGTGGGGATGAAGATCCTGCATACCGTGCCGCTCTTGAAGGGCAGGCAGAATTGGCGAATAGTATTCTGAAAGCGTATGGGTTTGATGAGCGCATTCAGTTGGTATTGGCAAGTTCTACTGATGATTTATCGACCGTATCGAAAGCAATGGGAGCATTACGTCAACGCGGCTCTCTAAATCCAATTTGTACTCCCGCCACCATGGGCTTGTCGAATCAGAAGCGAGAAACACTTGAGGCGGTTTTAGAGCATCTGCAAAAGCAAGCTAAGACACCTTTACCTGAAGCAGGCGTGGCGCTTCCTAAGTCCTCATTATTAGGTGGACTAACAATTAACAAGGATGCTTGCACCTTGTGTATGTCTTGTGTAAGCAGCTGCCCTGAAGGTGCGCTTTTAGATAATCCTGATGAGCCCATACTTTCCTTTATTGAGAAGCAGTGCGTTCAATGCGGAATTTGTGCGCAAACCTGTCCAGAGCATGCATTAACTCTTGCTCCTCGTTTGCAGACTGTAGAGCAACGTAAACAAAGAGTAACGCTCAATGAAACCCAGCCTTTTCATTGCATTAGTTGTGGCAAAGTTTTCGGAACACTCAAGATGGTTGACTTGATGCTCACCAAGTTGGGCGCGCATGGCGCTTTTGCTGGAGCAGCAATGGATCGATTGAAGATGTGTAGTGATTGTCGAGTGGTAGATATGGTGAAAAAAGAACATGAGTGAAACAGCTAAAGAAGTTGCAAAAGAAAATTTGACGGCTGAAGTGGGGGACGTTGGCCTGCCTGAGGATTTGGCAAGAGCGGATTTATATGGCCTGATTGCTCGCTTGTTTCAGTTGCCGCCAGATCAAGAGTTGCTAGATCAAATTGCAGCCACAGCAGAGCAGCATGACGCTGCTGATGAGGCGCCTTTGGCAAAAGTCTGGATGGATGTTGTTGAGGTTGCTAAAAATAATCCTGCCAAGGCCTGGCACGACGAGTTTGACTTGAATTTCATTAGCGTTGGCAAGCCTAATGTGGTGTTGAACGGCTCTTTTTATATGGCTGGCCACTTAAATGAGAAGCCTTTGGTCAATATCCGCAGAGCTCTGCAGGAGTTTGGGCTTGAGGCTGCGGAAGAGATCACTGAAACAGAAGACCACATTTCAGCGCTTTGCGAAGTGATGCGATACCTCATAGCTGGGGATGATGTTGAAATCTCCAACCTTACAAACCAAAGGGTTTTTTTTAATGAGCATATTCGCCCTTGGTATGACGAATTGTGCGATGCAATAGAAGGCATTCCAGAGATGCATTTGTATCACCCGGTTGCCGCGCTAACCAGGGAATTCCTAGCTATTGAGGGACAAGGCTTTGACATGATTTAATGTTGCAGCGCAATAGAGGGTAAGCCTTATATGTAATTCGATATGACAATATGCGAAAAATGCAATTACCAATTACACTTGATCGAAATCAATAAAAACCAATTAGGAGCAAGCCATGAGCACTAAATCAAATGTTGCTTTAAGCGAAGAAAACAAACCATCACGCCGTAAGTTTTTTATTGGCGCAGGTGCCACTGTTGGCGCTGTTGCAGTGGCTTCTCAAACTTCAGTTGGTAAAGCGGTGATGCAAGAAATTGGCAGCACAGTAAAGCCCAATCATGATGGTCAGCAAATCACTGCACACATGCGCAAGTATTACGAAACTACAAAGCTTTAAGTATTAGATCTAGTTGGTTATTCAATAAATAAAAAAACTTTCTCAGGGACACCATATGAGTCTGACTCGTAAATCAAATACCCCACAAAGCAGCCGCTCTTCATCTCATTTGATAGGTAGCCTATCTCGTGGTTTGAAGGCAGCAGTTCCAACAATGGACCGTCGAACTTTCTTAAAGCGTTCAGGCGTTGGAGTTGGAGCCGGTATCGCTGCTAGCCAATTGACCATGGTGCAAAAAGCAGTTGCTGAACCTAGCAAAGCAATGCTGGATGGCAAGGGCAAGATTGAAGTTAAGCGCACCATCTGTACTCACTGTTCAGTAGGTTGCGCTACAGACGCTACTGTTGAGAATGGTGTGTGGGTTCGTCAGGACTCCGTATTTGATTCACCAATCAATATGGGTGCGTATTGTGCAAAAGGCGCCTCATTGCGTGAGCACGGTCACGGTGACTATCGTTTGCGTTACCCAATGAAGTTGGTTGACGGAAAGTATCAACGTATCTCTTGGGATCAAGCGCTTACAGAAATTACTGCGCAGATGAAGAGCATCCGTGAGAAATATTCTCCTGATGCAATGTTCTTTATCGGATCATCCAAGCACAACAACGAACAGGCCTACTTACTCCGTAAGTGGGTCTCTTTCTTTGGCACTAACAATACAGACCATCAGGCTCGTATCTGTCACTCCACAACAGTTGCCGGTGTTGCAAACACTTGGGGCTATGGTGCGATGACCAATAGCTATAACGACATGATGAACTCGAAGGCTGCTTTGTACATTGGTTCAAATGCAGCAGAAGCTCACCCTGTTTCCATGTTGAGCTTGTTGCACGCTAAAGAGAATGGTTGCAAAGTGATCGTGGTTGACCCACGTTACACACGTACAGCAGCGAAGTCAGATCAATACATTCGCATTCGCTCTGGCACAGACATTCCTTTCTTGTTCGGACTTCTGTATCACATCTTTAAAAATGGTTGGGAAGACAAGAAGTACATCAATGACCGCGTTTACGGCATGGAAGAGATTCGTAAAGAGGTTATGGAGAAGTGGACTCCTGCTGCAGTTGAAGAGGCTTGTGGCGTACCAGAAGCTCAAATGTACAAAGCTGCAGAAACTATGGCTAAGAACCGTCCAAGCACTGTTGTTTGGTGTATGGGCCAAACACAGCACACCATTGGTAACTCCATGGTTCGTGCATCATGCATCTTGCAATTGGCATTAGGTAACGTTGGTAAATCAGGCGGCGGTACAAATATTTTCCGCGGTCACGATAACGTTCAGGGTGCAACTGACGTAGGTCCTAACCCAGATTCATTGCCTGGCTACTATGGCTTGGCTGCTGGTTCATGGAAGCACTACGCAACAGTTTGGGGTGTTGATTACGAGTGGATCAAGGGTCGCTACGCACCTGACATGATGGAGAAATCCGGTACTACCGTTTCTCGTTGGGTTGATGCCGTTCTTGAAAACAACGACATGATCGATCAGCAGACTAACGTTAAAGGGTTGTTCTTCTGGGGTCACGCGCCTAACTCACAAACACGCGGCTTAGATATGAAGCGTGCGATGAATAAGTTAGATTTATTGGTTGTAGTTGATCCTTACCCAAGTGCTACTGCAGCAATGGCAGCAATGCCGGCTGCTGAAGGTGATGCTGTTAATAAAAACCGTAATGTGTATTTATTGCCAGCTACAACTCAGTTTGAAACTTGTGGAAGTGCGACGGCATCTAATCGTTCCTTACAGTGGCGCGAGAAGGTTATCGACCCATTGTTTGAGTCAGTTCCTGACCACGTGATCATGCAAGCATTTGCTGATCGCCTTGGCTTTGGTCAAGAGTTGTCCAAGAACTACAAAATGCTCAACTCCAAATTTGCTGGTAAGCAATGGAAAGAGCCGCAAATTGAAGACATCTTGCGTGAGATCAATCGCTCCGTTTGGACGATTGGTTACACAGGCCAAACTCCTGAGCGTCTTAAAGCGCACATGAGAATGGTTGCAACGTTTGATCCGAAGACTCTGAAGTCTCGTGGTGGTGTAGACCCGGTTACTGGTTACGACACTACAGGCGATTACTACGGCTTGCCTTGGCCTTGCTACGGCACTGCCGCAATCAAACACCCAGGTTCACCTAATCTCTATGACACCAGTAAGAGTGTGATGGAAGGCGGCGGTAACTTCCGCGCCAACTTTGGTGTTGAGCGTGAAGGCGTGAGCTTACTGGCTGGAGATGGTTCTTGCTCTAAGGGCTCTGCAATCACTACTGGTTACCCAGAGTTCGACCACGTATTTGTGAAGAAGCTTGGTTGGTGGGATCAGTTAACTGAAGATGAGAAGAAGCTTGCTGAAGGCAAGAACTGGAAGACTGACTTGTCTGGCGGCATCCAGCGCGTGGTAATGAAAAACGGTTGCCATCCATTTGGTAACGCAAAAGCACGCGCAGTAGTTTGGAACTTCCCAGATGCAGTTCCAATTCACCGTGAAGCCCTCTACAGTACTAACGAGAAGATGATGCGTAAGTATCCAACTTCTGCGGATAAGAAGAACTTCTGGCGCTTGCCAACTCTCTATAAGACTGTTCAAGATCAAAACTTGAATCAGAAGCTATATGAGAAGTTCCCAATCATTCTGACTTCTGGTCGTTTGGTTGAGTACGAGGGTGGTGGTGATGAGACTCGTTCAAACCCATGGTTAGCTGAACTTCAACAAGAAAACTTTGTGGAGATCAATCCAAAGGCTGCAGCAGATCGCGGTATTAAGAACTGGGATTACGTTTGGGTTAAGTCTCCAACAGGTGCCAAGATTAAGGTTCGTGCATTGGTGACTGAGCGTGTAGATCAAGGAACTGCGTTTGTGCCATTCCACTTTGCTGGTTGGTGGCAAGGCAATGACTTGCGCAAGTACTACCCAGAAGGCGCAGCTCCAGTGGTTCTTGGTGAGGCGGTCAATACTGCAACAACCTACGGTTACGACCAGGTGACGATGATGCAAGAGACCAAAACCACTATGTGCCAAATCGAAAAATTTGCCTAAGTTAAAAAATAAAGTCAGGAGAACACAATGGCAAGAATGAAATTTATCTGCGACACAGAGCGATGCATCGAATGCAACGGTTGTGTCACGGCCTGTAAAAACGATAACGAAGTTCCTTGGGGCGTTAACCGTCGTCGCGTAGTAACAGTGAACGATGGCATCATTGGTCAAGAAAAATCAGTCTCAGTTGCATGTATGCACTGTAGTGATGCTCCTTGTATGGCGGTATGTCCAGTGGACTGCTTCTACCGCACTGACGAGGGTGTTGTGTTGCACGATAAAGATATCTGCATCGGTTGCGGCTACTGTTCCTTTGCTTGCCCATTTGGCGCACCACAATTCTTAAGCAAGGGTGCCTTTGGTACTCGCAGCAAGATGGATAAGTGCACATTCTGTAGCGGTGGTCCAGAAGAGAACGGTAGTGTTGCTGAGTTCGAGAAGTATGGACGTAATCGTTTGGCGGAAGGTAAGTTGCCACTATGCGCTGAGATGTGCTCTACCAAGGCATTGATTGGTGGCGATAGCGACATTATTTCTAGCATCTACAACAATCGCGTTGCTATTCGTGAGAAAAATGGTAAGTATCCAGGGTCTAAAGCATTTGGCTGGACTACTGCCTACGGCGGCCCAGATACACCTGCGCCAACACCAACACCTGCTGCAAAAATTCCAGGAGCTAAATAATGAAAGTTAATTTCAAAACTCTCGGTTTATGTTTTGCAGCAGCCACGTTGTTGGCTGCTTGCTCTGAGCCTCCAGAAATTGCTGCTAAGGCTGCTAAACGTCCAGACGTGGCCCCTTACATGGGCGCTAATAATGGTTTTATGACTAAGAATTGGACGCCAGGTAATCAGGCTAGTTGGACTGAGTCTGTTGATAAGCGCACCCAGGGTCAAAACGAATACAGCCGCATGAAGTGATCCACTAAATAACTATAAATAAAACGAAAACGTTTAAGGACATCTGTATGAAACGATCATTTTCAAAAGTTCTACGTGCTTTAGTGGTGACCGCAGGTTTGTCGCTGACTTTGGCAAGCGGAATAAGTCTAGCTGAGCGCGCACCGATGGCGCCATTGCCTTCTCCTAGCGGAGTGGACATCCCGCCATTGTCTGTGCCGGCCAATCCAAATGCTTTAGCTAACGGCACGCAAGCACAGGCTCAGCCAGCAAATCCATCCATATTTACTTCGGCTAATAGCGACCCTTACAACTATGTCAGCATTCCAGACAAAGAGGCTAGCGTATTGATTCAGCGTTCCGGGCAACAGTGGCGCGTAATTCGCAACGGTGTCATTACTGTATACGGTGGGTGGTTGCTTGCACTTGCATTCTTTGGTGTAGTTGCAATGTACACAATCAAAGGCTCAATCAAACTGCATGAGCCAATGTCAGGCGTAAAAATCAAACGCTTCAGCGCTTTTGATCGCTTGGTTCACTGGTTGATGGCTTTTAGTTTCTTGGCTTTAGCGTTTACTGGCCTATTGATTCTGTACGGCAAATATTTTGCGATGCCTTTGATGGGTGGAGTAGCTTACGGATCATTCTTGGATGTTTGCAAGAATATTCATAACTTCACTGGTCCATTGTTTACGATCTGTATCGTGATCTTCTTCTTGCTCTTCGTAAGTAAGAATATCCCAGGCAAGGGTGATATGAATTGGATCATGAACTTCGGTGGAATTTTGAATGGCAAACACATCCCGGCTGGTTTCTTCAACTTCGGTGAGAAATTCTGGTTCTGGTTTGGTATGACCTTCTTGGGTCTCCTCATTTCAGCCTCTGGGTTTGTGCTCGATATGATCGTGCCGTTCATGACTATTGAATACACACGTGGCACGATGCAGATTGCTAACATCATTCACAGTAGTGCTGCGATCTTAATGAGCGCGCTAGCGATGGGGCATATCTATATCGGTACTATCGGTATGCAAGGTTCAATCGACGGTATGAAGACTGGTTACGTTGATGCGACTTGGGCTAAAGAGCACCATGAGCTTTGGTACGACGATCTTAATAAAAAGGGTTAAGCCATGAAAAAAATCATTGCTTTCACATTCTGCGCTTTTGCCGGTACTGTAGCGTTTGCTGCACTACCTCCATTAACCCCTGAGCAAGCGGAAGCAGCAGCCTTAACTAAAGCTAAGGCTGCTTACGGAGATAGAGTAGGTGCTTACAAATTATGTCTGTCACAAAACAAGGTGGCGGATCAATTTAGAGCGCCAGGTACACCGGCTCCTGGAGCTTGTACTGCACCTCCACCATTTACTCCCCCGGTAGCTGCAGCAGCGCCAGCAGCACCTGCTGCGAAGTAATTAATCGGATAACAACTCTTGATGTAAGTAGCGTTTAGCTGCTTTTGTCTGGGGATTTTCAAAGAAGGGGCCTACGGGTCCCTTTTCTTTTATCTCACCTTGGTCAATGAAGATGATATGTTGAGCGAGTCTTTGCACTTGCGCTAGTTGATGAGATGAAAAAATCACATCCACGCCATGCTGATCAAATTTTCGAATGAGGTCTTCAACCTGTTCAGTGGTGTTGGGATCAAGATTGGCAGTAGGCTCATCTAATAAAACTAAATTGGGCTTCAGAAGAATGGCCCTTGCAAGGCAAAGTTTTTGTCTTTCGCCAGCAGATAATTTATGTGCTGGACTATTGGCTAAGTTGCTTAGACCAACTTCCTCCATGATCTGTTGGATATCCATTTTGGTGATGCTTGAATCGACATCTTGAACGATCCCAATGTTAGCGGCTGCAGAAGCTTTAATCATCGGGGTGTGATGCAGAACTAATGAAGTCTTAGTTTGGAAGGAGTAGGTGACGGAGCCGCTATCCGGTTTGATAAGGCCATCAAGCACCTTGAGAAAAGTAGTTTTCCCAGCACCATTCGGTCCAATGCAGGCGGTAATTCTGTCTGCGGGAATAATGGCATGTGGAATATTAAGAATGGTTCTGGCATTACTCTTGACAATGATGTCTTTGAGTTCAATGAACCTCTCAAAATTTTCGATAGTATTAACCATAGCGATGCTCCGCAATTTGGCGTACTGCAAAGGTAAATAAATTAGCTAGCAGGACAATCAATAGCAGGACTATGCCCAGTGCGAGGGCCAATGGAAGATCGCCCTTGCTTGTTTCAAGAGCAATAGCAGTAGTCATAGTTCTAGTGGAGCGATCAATATTGCCGCCCACAATCATGACGGCGCCAACCTCAGAAATGGCTCTAGCTAGGCCCGCAAGGACAGCAATCGTCAGGGAAAAGCGACAATCCCACAAAAGCCACTTAAAGCGTGATAGCGGAGGTAATTTCAGGCTTAGAAAAGAGTCCCTATGAACTCTCCAGGAATCTTCAAGGATTTGTCGGCTCAGAGCGGCGATTAAGGGGGTAGTAAGTAGTGTTTGGGCTACAACCATACCTTTGATGGTAAATAACCATCCCCATGCCCCTAAGGGTCCTGTGCGCGATAGCATGAGGTATACCAAGACCCCAACGATCACTGTCGGCACTCCCATGAGGGTATTCAGGGTCACAATAATCGTCTTTTTGCCGGTAAATTGTTCCGTCGCCAGAAGGGCGCCAATAGGTAGGCCTAACAGCGTGCCAATCAATAGGGCGCTGAGGCTGACCTGCAGGGAAACCATAACAATGCCCAAAACACCACCGTCTAGCTGGGCGAGTAAAGAAAGGGCGTCTTGGAAAGCTTTCAACATGCGCTTGATTCTATCAAGGCAATGGCAAAATGGCTGTAATGAGATTGATTTCCCTATTTTCGACTTATGGCTGAAGTGGTTTGCCTCTGCAACGAGGTCCTCGACGTGGATTTGCGTGAGTATTTGGATACCCATCCAATCGACTCTATTGATGAGTTGCGCGAGCAGGCCTCTATTTGCAATAAATGTATGCAGTGCCAGGATTTAATTGAGGGCGAAATCTATTTAGCGCGCGTACGGCGTCAACGTGCCGCGGGACAGTTTTAATGAGCCAAAGTAATTCTTCCCGTTTTACTGTTTTGAGTATGAATGTTCACAAGGGTGTATCACCCTTGCATCGACATGCAACGATTTATCAGTTGCGCCAAAAAATGCGCACTCAATATCCAGACCTCCTTTTTTTGCAAGAATTGCAACAAGAGCATCGAGGAAGATTAAGGCGTTTTGGGCAATGGCCGCTGACAGAGTTAACTCACTTCCTCTCCGAGGATTTTTGGCAGCACTGGCATTATGGAAAAAATGTGGAGTATCGCAATGGGCATCATGGCAATGCCATTCTCTCGAGGCATCCTCAGCAAAAAGGAAATAACTACGATATCTCAGCCTATCGTTTTGAGAGTCGGGGACTACTTCATAGTATTACCAGTCTGGATGGCGTTGATACGCCCATTCATTGTTTTTGCGTGCATCTGGCGCTCTTTGAGCGTGGCAGAGAGCGGCAGCTCGAGGCTATCATTAGGCACATTCGAGATTTGACGCAAGATGGGCCTACGATTGTTGCAGGAGACTTTAATGATTGGCGTAATCGTGTGAGTGCGCCAATGAAGGCTGCTGGATTTAATGAGGTCTTTGAGACACTCACTGGATCACCAGCCAAAACATTTCCGAGTGTGAGGCCGTTACTTCCAATGGATAGGATTTATGTACGCGGACTCAAAATTCATTCTGCGGAAATTTTGCATGAGTGGCTTAATTTGTCTGATCATCTAGGTATTACTGCTGAATTGGAACTTGTATGAATATTATGGCGTTTATTTTTGGATCCCTTTTCGGGTTCTCTCTCATATGGGTTCCGATAGTGCATGTCATTATTGTGCTTCTATTTGGCCTTCATTTAATTTCGGTTAGAAGGCCGGTTGGCGTAGCATTTGCATGGTTTCTGATCGTCATATTGATACCCCTTTTGGGAATTTCATTATATGTTCTGATAGGCGAGAGACCTGTAGGTCGAAAGCTGACGCGCAAGATTGTGCGCATGAATCATGAGTATGAAAAACTCACTGAGACGATACGTCAGGAGTTTGCGGCTGATAGACAGCAGTTGCCAGCTGAGGGTAGGGCCCTCAGTCTTTTGGCTGAGTCTAAAAATGGTTCACCAGTAGTAGCAGGCAACAAAATTGAACTGCATACAAACTCACTCAAAATCTTGCAAAATTTTATTGATGAGATTAATAACGCTAAGAAGAGCTTGCATCTGGAGTTTTATATTTGGGCTCTCGGCGGAGATGCGGATAGAGTTTGTGAGGCTTTAATTGCAGCATCTCAGCGCGGTGTAGCTTGCCGAGTATTGCTGGATTCTCTGGGCAGTAAATCTTGGTTTAAATCTCAATGGCCGGCACGTTTTCGTAAAGCGGGGATTGAGGTAACCGAGGCATTGCCGATTCAGGTTGGTCGCTTCCAGTTCCGTCGTGCTGATTTGCGTCTACATCGCAAGATATTCGTTATTGATGGTGCTGTAGTGTGGACAGGCAGCATGAATCTAGTTGACCCGCGGACGTTTAAGCAAGACTCAGGTGTAGGTGAATGGGTTGATGCCATGGTTCGCATTGAAGGCCCAGTTGCATCACAGTTTGAATTGACCTTTGCATTCGATTGGAGTGTTGACAACCCTAATATCACTAACTTTAGGGATCGTGAGCCACCTTCCTCTCCTCATGCTGGTGGCGCTTTGGCTCAGGAGTTCTCTTCAGGGCCGGTTTATCGTGATGATATCTTGTATCAAGTTCTACTCTCGGCCATTATGGATGCCCGTGAAGAGTTGACCATTACTACACCTTATTTTGGTCCAGATGATGGTTTAATCCAAGCGCTGATGGCTGCGGCAGCCAGAGGAGTTAAGGTCACCTTGATTGTTCCTAAGTTGAATGATTCCACGCTAGTTGCTTGGAGCAGTAAAAGCTTCTATGAGGATTTGATGAACTCTGGAGTAATTATTGCGGAGTTCCATGGCGGCTTACTGCACACTAAGAGCTTATTAATTGATAAGCGCATTGCCGTCTTTGGCTCTGTTAATTTTGATCAACGAAGCCTACGTCTGAATTTTGAAATCAGTCTGATTGTTTACAACGTTGATTTTTGCGCTAAGTTAGAAAAATTAATTGCGTCTTATTTGGCACAAGCTGATTATGTGGATCCAAAAGCTTGGGCAAAACGACCAACTTGGCGTCGTTATCTAGAGAATGCGGCGCATCTTACTTCGCCACTGCTTTAAATCGCGCCACTAGCTCGCATAGACGCTATCTCAGACTCGGACAGTCCGAGCTCTTTGAGAATGGAGTCAGTGTGCTCTCCTACCGCAGGAATGGGATCCATGCGGTATTCATAGCTGTCATTGAGGCCTGGAGGCAGAAGGGCGGCAATAGCGCCGTTTGGGGTGCCAACCTCAGTCCAGCGATTGCGTGCTTTGAGTTGCTGATGCTTCCAAAGGCCTGCCATATCATTGAGATGCGCATTTGCAATTTGCGCCTTGTCTAATCTGGCAATCAGCTGTTCTGAAGTGAGCTTACTAAAGCAAGCATCAATAATTTCTAAGAGCTCAGCACGTTTTTCATTGCGCTTAAAGTTGCGATCAAATCGCTCATCCAATGCAAGTGCTGGATTTTCTAATACCGTTTCGCAAAACTGTACCCATTCACGCTCATTTTGAAGACCCAACATAACCGTTTTGCCATCACCCGCTTTAAATGGCCCATATGGATAAATAGTTGCATGTGATGCGCCATTTCTAGGTGGTGGTTCTGCACCTTTGTAGGCGTAATACATTGGGAAACTCATCCACTCGCTTAATGCCTCCAGCATGGAGATATCAATTACCGTGCCTTTCCCAGTTTTCCCTCTTTGCAGTAATGCTGCCAAGATATTCGTATAGGCATACATCCCTGCGGCAATATCAGCAATCGAGTTACCAGCTTTACTAGGTGTTTCCGGCGTTCCGGTAATTGAAAGAAAGCCTGCTTCGCTTTGGATTAGGAGGTCGTAAGCCTTTTTGTCTCGATAAGGCCCATCATTCCCGTAGCCTGAGATGGCGCAGGTAATTAAGCCAGGATTTTCTTTTTGCAAAACCTCTGGGCTCAGACCCATACGAGAGGCCGCACCTGGCGCAAGATTCTGAATAAAGACATCAGCTGTTTTTAATAAATTCTTCAGTATTGCTATTGCAGAGTCTTGCTTGAGGTCAAGGGTCAAGCTCTCCTTAGACCGATTGACCCAAACAAAGTGAGAGGAGAGGCCCTCAACTTGGGTGTCATAGCCTCTCGCAAAATCTCCGCCGCCAGGACGCTCAATTTTAATAATGCGCGCGCCTAAATCAGCCAGTTGCCGAGTACAGAATGGCGCTGCAATAACGTGCTCGAGTGCAACAACCGTAATTCCATCTAAAGGACGAACGTTCATAAGAATCGCTTTTTAGAAAGATCTTGGTAAGCCAAGAACATGTTCGGCAATGTAGGAGTAAATCAAATTAGTTGAAATTGGCGCCACTTGATACAGGCGAGTCTCCCTAAACTTGCGCTCTACATCGTATTCATTAGCAAAGCCAAAACCGCCATGCGTCTGAAGGCAGACATTAGCAGCTTCCCAGGATGCTTTAGCAGCCAGGTATTTGGCCATATTGGCTTCTGGCCCACAGGGTTGGTGGTTATCAAATAATTCACATGCTTTAAAGCGCATGAGATTAGCTGCTTCAGTTTCAATATAGCTATCTGCAATCGGGAATTGGATGCCTTGGTTTTTGCCAATTGGGCGATCAAATACAACGCGGTCATTGGCATAGCGACGTGCGCGATCAATAAACCAATAGGCATCGCCAATACATTCTGCGGCGATTAAGACGCGTTCTGCATTTAGGCCATCAAGGATGTATTTAAAACCTTGGCCTTCTGTGCCAATCAAGTTTTCCGCTGGAATTTCTAGATTATCAAAGAACACTTCATTGGTTTCATGGTTGACCATATTAGCAATCGGTCGAACTTCCATGCCTTTGCCGATTGCATCGGCAAGGTTCACGATAAAGATCGACATACCTTCGGATTTGCGTTGCACTTCACTGATTGGCGTAGTGCGCGCAAGCAAGATCATGAGATCTGAGTGTTGAATACGAGAGATCCACACCTTTTGACCATTCACTACATATTTATCACCCTTTTTAACTGCAGTGGTTTTTAATTTGGTCGTATCGGTTCCAGTAGTGGGTTCTGTAACAGCCATACTTTGAAGGCGCAGCTCACCTGATGCAATTTTGGGTAAGTACATTTTTTTCTGAGCTTCAGAGCCGTGACGTAACAGGGTGCCCATGTTGTACATCTGTCCATGACATGAACCTGAATTGCCGCCAGAAAAATTAATTTCTTCCATGATGACGGAGGCTTCAGCAAGGCCCAAGCCAGAGCCGCCATATTCTTCTGGAATTAATGCGGCCAACCATCCAGCCTTAGTCATGGCATCTACAAAAGCTTCAGGATAACCTCTCTCATGATCAATCTTTTGCCAATAAGTGGAATCAAAGGAGCCGCAGAGGTCACGCAAGGCTTCGCGCATTTCTTGGTATTGGTCAGGTTTAGGGATAGGGTGATTCATGAATGTCTCGATTTATAGGTTTTATGGTTTATTTGCCAATTAAGGCATTAGTTTAAGCAAGATTTGAAATTCTTGGATATTGGCCAAAACAAGGCAAAATAGACTAAATGAGACCTAGAGAGAAGATGGAAATAAATACAGACGGATGCCATCCGGCGCCATCTATTCGCCTAATCAAACATATGCAAGCGACGGTTGCTTAATGGAGCATATGTTTGAGCATTTTTTTTCGTGGTTTGGAATGCCCTCTGTCGGGTTGCCGGCAGTATTTATTAGCGCATTTATTTCTGCCACATTAATTCCGGCTGGATCTGAACCTATTTTATTTGGGTACATCACTCTGAATCCGCACTTATTTTGGGTTGCCATTATGGTTGCCACAGTCGGCAATACTATGGGTGGAATGGTGGATTGGTGGCTTGGGGTTATCGCCCGCAATAGTTTTAAATCCATGGATGAACCTAGTAATAGTCGCCTGAAGCGGTGGCTAGAAAATTGGGGCCCTAAATTACTATTGCTTTCCTGGCTTCCGGGTCTTGGTGACCCCCTGTGTTTAGCGGCCGGCTGGTTAAAACTCCCTTGGCAGCCATGTCTTGTTTATATGTTCATAGGCAAGCTATTGCGCTTCATTATGTTCACCTGGCTCCTCACCCTGGTTCCAGACAGCTTTTGGCACCAGTTAGGCCGCTGGCTGCATCTGATCTAAGTCCCGGATCCTGTAACATCAAGTTTTGGGCAAAAAAGCCCTTTGGTCAACTTGATACGGTAAATGAAATGTCCACATTAAAAGGTAAAACTGCGCTAGTCACAGGCTCAACTAGTGGTATTGGCTTAGGTATGGCAATTGCGTTAGCAAAGCAAGGCGCCAATATTATGGTTAACGGTTTTGGTGAAAAAGATGAAGCCATTGCCAAAATTAAAGCTTGTGGAGTGGAGGTTGAATATCACGGTGCCGATATGAGCAAGCCTGCTGAAATTGAAGATCTCATCAAGCAAACTGAAAAGCGCTTCGGCTCATTAGATATTTTGGTTAATAACGCTGGCATTCAATACACTGCAAATATTGAAGAGTTTCCAACGGACAAATGGGATGCGATCATCGCCATTAATTTGAGCTCTGCTTTTCATACTACGCATCATGCTTTGCCTGGTATGAAGAAGCGTAATTGGGGTCGCATTATTAATATTGCTTCTGTTCATGGCTTAGTGGCCTCTACTCAGAAAGCAGCTTATGTTGCTGCCAAACATGGCATTGTTGGTCTCACTAAAGTGACTGCTCTAGAGAACGCGCGCACTGGCATTACTTGTAATGCGATTTGCCCGGGCTGGGTTTTAACCCCTTTGGTTCAAAAACAGGTGGATGCTCGCGCTGAGCGTGAAGGCATTTCTAATGAGGCTGCGAAGACTGCCTTGGTCTCTGAAAAACAGCCGTCTGGTGAGTTTGTGAGTCCCGAGCAATTAGCAGCCCTGGCAGTGTTTCTATGCGGACCAGATGCTTCTGAGGTGCGGGGAGTGGCCTGGAATATGGATGGTGGCTGGACGGCTCAATAAGCTGCAGAACCCTTGGTCTTATCGGATGCCGGCGAGCCTATTGCCGGCATTTCTTTTTATAGTTGGGTCTTGAGATATGGGGTTACAGCATTTACTTGCCCCTCAAACAAAAAAGTCAGAATAGTCTATAGTTATCCCAAAATAACCTATATTTTTGCTTAATGAAATTTAAAGGAATACAAATGGAACATACCTTACCTCAGTTACCTTACGCGCTAGATGCTTTGACCCCTTATATTTCTAAGGAAACCCTGGAGTATCACTATGGCAAGCATCACCAGACATACGTCACTAATTTGAATAATTTAATTAAGGGCACTGAGTTTGAGAATTCCTCCCTTGAAGAGATTGTTAAAAAATCTTCCGGCGGTATTTTTAATAATGCAGCCCAAGTTTGGAATCACACTTTTTATTGGTTTGGCATGAAGCCAAATGGCGGTGGAGCTCCTACTGGTGCATTGGCCGATGCCATTAATGCTAAGTGGGGATCATTTGATAAATTCAAAGAAGAATTCACCAAATGCGCAGTTGGAACTTTCGGATCAGGTTGGGCATGGTTGGTTAAGAAGGCAGATGGCAGTCTTGATCTAGTTTCTACCAGCAATGCAGCAACTCCTCTTACTACCGATGCTAAAGCTCTTTTGACATGCGACGTTTGGGAGCATGCCTACTATATCGATACTCGCAATGCGCGACCAAAGTATCTGGAAAACTTTTGGAATCTGGTGAATTGGGATTTTGCTAGTCAGAATTTTGCTAAGTAATTATTTTTAATAATCTGGAAAATCTTATGGCTTCTATCTTGACCTCGCTGGGCCGCACAGTTTTAGCTGGCTTTGTACTTCTCGTTTTAATCATCTTTGCATTGGGCGGAAACTTTAGTTCTGCTGAACTCCCATTTATTTTCCGTTGGTTACACGTGATGTTTGGTGTGATGTGGATCGGTTTGCTCTGGTACTTTAACTTTGTGCAAATCCCTTCTATGCCAAAGATTCCTGATGAGCAAAAACCAGCGATTGGTAAAGTGATTGCCCCAACTGCATTATTTTGGTTCCGTTACGCAGCTTTGTTTACTGTTGTTACTGGTTTGATCGTTGCGGGTTTAAGTGGTTACTTGCATCAAGCATTCACATTGCAAGCTCCATTCCGTGCAATTGGTTTGGGCATGTGGATCGCGTTGATCATGGCCTTTAACGTTTGGTTCATTATTTGGCCAAATCAAAAGCGTGCACTTGGCATTGTTGCTGTTGAAGCAGACGTAAAAGCAAAATCAGCTCGCGTTGCAATGTTGACATCCCGTTTAAACACAATCCTATCTATCCCGATGTTGTTTTTGATGGTTGCTCAATCACACAACACAACTTGGTTCGTGATTGTTTCTTAATCACCGCTAGCTGCATAAAGAAAAGGCCCGCAATGCGGGCCTTTTTGTTTCTGTATCGATGTTGCTTAGGTCAGTATGGCTGGCAGTTCTTTGGTGAGGGCGCCACGTTGTGCAGTAGCCGTTCCCATTAATGCAAAGCCCAACAGCTTGCCGTCGGCAGATTCAAAGCGGGCTTCAAGGCCGCCTTCTACTGGGGTGGTAGTCCACCTACCTTCAGCACCCTTTGCTGGTGGGGAAACTATGGTGGGTAAAGCAGGGGTCTTCACCATCACCGGCATTGCAGGATAGGTGAGTGCTGTGGCTTGACCCAATAAGGTTGGCGCCAATGCTCTTGCTGCTTGCATGATCGGCATCACGTAAGGCAACACTAAACCTTCAATTTCTGCACAATCTCCAATAGCAAAGATGTTTTTAAGATTAGTTTCTAGTTGGCGATTCACCTGAATGCCAGTACCAACGTTGATACCGGTTACTTTAGCTAATTCAATTCTCGGTTTTAAGCCTACTGCGGATAAAAATACATCGCAAGTAATCGTCTTGCCATTGGCTAGTGTCACTTGTAGTGATTCTGCTTGGTGGTCAATTGCCTGAACGGTGGTCGATAGATGCCAGCGTACGCCAGCGTCACTTAATTTTTGCTGCAGCTCAAGCGCTGCCGCTTCTGGTAATAGGCGACCTAAGGCCTGAGGGGCTAAGTCAATGACATCCACTTCATAGTCGCCGAGCACAAGATCATTGGCAAATTCGCAGCCAATTAAACCGGCGCCCAAAATGGCAACCTTCTTTTTGCCAACAATTGCTTTACGAAAGAGTGCGTAGTCCTCTAAATCATTAACAGTCATCACCGTATTGGCGGCATTACCTTGAAGTGGTAAACGAATTTGATCGGACCCTAGGGCCATCACCAGTTTTCCGTAGGTCACTTCGCCTTTGTTAGTTTGAATGGTTTGCTTATCAGGGTTAATGGAGATCACATCACATTCACTCATGATGGTCATCTCTTGTTGGGTTGCCATGCCATCGGCAGGGGTAGAGATGAGTTGCGCAGCTTCTTTATTGCTAGCTAGAGCGGTAGAGAGCATCGGCTTTGAATAAAAGTAACCAGGCTCTCGAGTCACTAAAGTGATTGGCACTGTTTTATCTAGTTTACGGATTTCACGTACGACGGTATAGCCAGCTAATCCGCTGCCAATGATGACAATCGCGGATGGGGATTGAGGGGTGGTTTGATCCAAAGCTGAGCTCTCCAAAGTGACAAAATAATAAACAGGACTAGGGGTGAAGTGTAGGTATTAGCTTATCTGAACCATCTCAAAGTCAGCTTTTGCTACGCCGCAGTCAGGGCATTCCCAGTCTTCTGGCACATCAGCCCAAAGGGTTCCAGCAGGAATGCCATCCTCCGGAATTCCTTTTGCTTCATCGTAGATATAGCCGCACACGATACATTGGTAAGATTTCATACTGGTTCCTTAAATAATTCATTCATTTTAAATTTAATTGCAATTTATTTCTGAGCCGCTCTTATTGAGCAGTAAAAACCTTTGCTTTCTCTAAAGCCTGCTTGTAATGGTTGGCATGGCGCTCTTCCACGTTAGCTAGTGCAGCGAAGCGTTTTGCCGCTTTAGCTAATAGCGCCTGAAATTGCTCAGCATGTTCTTTTGATTCTGCGATTTGCTCATCAATTTCTTGAATTGCAGCAGCGTTACCTTCTTCGACTGCAGTTTTACGAAAGGATGGATACATTTCAGTGTATTCATAAGTTTCACCTTCAATGGCGATCTCTAAGGCACGCGCTGGTGTCATTGTATTGGCGGGGTAGAGTAAGTCTAAGTGACCAAACGCATGCATTACTTCTTGCTCAGCAGTTGCTTCAAATATTTTGGCGGTCTCTTCATCGCCAGCTGCGCGAGCCAACTTTGCAAAGTAACGATATTTGATGTGTGCCATAGATTCACCTGCAAAGGCGGACTCTAAGTTGTGGATGGTTTTGATTTCTGGACGGGCCATTTTGATTCCTTTTCATTAACTTCGGTTTGTTGAGTCATATTTGTTACTTTCTCAACCATGGATTCAGTGTGCGCTTAATTTATTTATCAGTCCAGTAAATCATTATGATAGTATTTATCAAATAAATCGATAACAGGGGGTATTTATGGCGTATTTACCATCTCTAAGGCAGTTAGGTTATTTCGTTGCGTTGGCTAAAGAGCTGAATTTCACAAGAGCAGCTCAAGCCTGCTTTGTGGGGCAGTCAACATTGAGTGCAGGATTAAAAGAGCTGGAAGATGCGCTAGGCATTCATTTGGTAGAGCGTGATCGTCAGAATGTTTCGATCACCCCAATTGGGCTAGAGGTGCTTGAGCGTGCAAAACTAATTTTGGCTGCTTCTGAAGATTTGGTGGAGTATGCGGGCGCAACAGGCAAGCCAATGACCGCCACAATTCGTTTGGGGGTGATTCCAACGATCGCACCATTTTTATTGCCAACGGTTTTGCCAGAAGTTCGCACGCGATTTCCGGATCTCAAAATTACCCTCAGAGAGGATCTAACGGCAAATTTACTTTCAAGATTGGCTGAGCATAAATTAGATTTTGCTTTGATTGCCTTGCCATATGATGTCAGCGGCCTTTTGGTACAAGAATTATTTGATGATCACTTTTGGTTGGTTGCTAAGGAAGGTGATCCAGCGCTAAAAGGTAAAGAGGTAACCTTACCGGCCAAAATGGCTGAAAGGCTCTTATTGTTGGAGGAGGGGCATTGCTTGCGTGAACATAGCTTGCAAGCCTGTAGGCGGACGGATATTCGCAAAGCAGAAGGCCTAGAAGCAACCAGCTTGTTAACGCTATTGCAAATGGTGGAGTCTGGTCTTGGGATTGCTTTGCTACCTGGTATGGCGGTCAAAAGTAGCTTATTGAATAACTCTCAGCTAGTGGCGAAAGAGTTGGCCGCACCAACCCCTAAGAGAGTGATTGCTTTAGTTGCGCGATCATCTACAGCGCATACTCAAGAGTTTAATGCGCTCGCCAATTGCATTCGCGAGCAATTTGGCGCGACCTAAAAGCGCTGACTTATTGTTCAGCAAACATTATCAATCCTTGTTACAGTCCACCATCTTATTACTTATATAAAAGGCAGCAAATGTTAGGCAAAGAAATGATGTTCACCCCAGTAAGTCTTGGATCGATTCAGTTAAAAAATCGTTTAGTCATGGCGCCACTCACTAGAATGCGCGCGGGTACTGGGGATGTACCAAGCCCATTGGCAAAAACATATTACGCACAACGCGCTAGCGCTGGACTCATCATCACTGAGGCTACGCAAATTTCTCCTTTGGGCAAAGGCTATCCCGCCACACCTGGAATTTATTCAACAGAACAGACTGCTGCCTGGAAAGAAATCGTGGCAGCAGTGCACGCTAAGGGTGGTTCTATTGTTGCTCAGCTCTGGCACGTCGGTCGAATTTCACATTCCTCTTTGCATCTGGAGCAGGGAGCACCTGAAGCGCCTTCAGCAATTCCTGCATCCGGCCAAACTTATGGCGCAGATTGGAAGCTGCACAACTATGAGACTCCTAAGGCAATGACTAAGGAAGATATCGCTCGCTTGCTCAAAGAGTTCGAGGTAGCAGCGCAAAATGCAAAAGCCGCAGGCTTTGATGGTATTGAAATTCATTCTGCCAATGGCTACTTATTGGATCAGTTTTTGCAAGACAAAACGAATCAACGTACTGATGAATATGGCGGCTCTATCGAGAATCGCCTTCGCTTATTGGGTCAAGTCATAGAGACAGTTAGCAAAGTATTCCTAAGTGATAAGGTAGGCGTACGTCTTTCACCTTATGGTACTTTTAATGATATGGGTGATAGCGATCCAGTAGCCTTATTCACAGCAGCAATGACAAAGCTCAATACTTATAAGCTGTCTTATGTGCACATGATCGAGCCTCGTGCAACTAGCGCAGGTGGTGGCGACCAGACGAATGAAGAGGCGCCAATAACATCCGAAATGTTCCGCGCTGCCTATGAGGGAAAATTTATTACTGCTGGCGGCTATGACCAGGCAATGGGTGAGAAGGTGCTTGAAGCCGGTTTGGCTGACGCGGTTGCTTATGGTCGCTTATATATCGCCAATCCAGATTTAGCGGAAAGATTCCAACAGGGCGCTGTTTTAAATCCTTATAACCGCGCCACTTTTTATGGCGGCAATGAAGTTGGTTATACCGACTACCCAATGCTTTAATGCCCCTCGGGCTTGAGATGTACAGAAATAATCCCACCAAAAGGTGGGATTATTTTTTATCTTCAGGATCTTTTAATAGGTCGTAGTGATTGGCTACGAGGAGCAGGGCAATGGATGCGCAGCCCATTGCGAAGAATTGCCACTGATGCAACATAGCAGTGCCAATAACGGTCATTAGGATTGTCCAACCGACAGCCATCTTGGCTTTTTTAGAGAGTGGCTTCATTTAATCATTACTCCTGCTTTGGTTTAAGCATTCACTTTATTCAACATACGACGAAGTGTATCGTCCTTGATAACGTAATGTTGCCATAAACCAGCAATTGCATGGATGCCAATCAAAATATAGAGTGTGTTTCCTAAAAACTCATGAATTCCTTCAACCACTTTTTTCATTTCGGGATTAGGGGTTACTAGTTGAGGCCATACTAAGCCAAAGAAATTGATTTCCTTGCCGCCATACTGAAAATACAAGATGCCAAAAATAGGGGAAATTAAGAGTAGGGCATACAGCAGCCAATGCATTGCCTTCGCCAATGTAACAATTGCAGGTTTTGGGTTTGTAGGCTGCGGCACGCCATAAATAAATCGGATCATCAGCCGAGCGGCCATGGCTAAAAAAATGAGCTGTCCGATAACGCCATGGACTGATTTACATAGATCGCGATACTCACTCCCCTTCGGGAACTGACCTTTGAGTTCAATCACGATAAAAGCAGCTATAACCAGTAGGAAAACAAACCAATGAAAAAAGATGGAAGCTGGGTGGTATTTGGATCGGGTCATGATGCGTCATTATTAAGTTGATTCATCATAAATGATAATGAATCTCATTAACATTTGCAACAATAGGGCTAATTAGGCCCAAAAAACCACAAAATCCTAGTTATTCAGGCGTACTTTGGCGCTAAGTTCATTGGCTGCGCCGCGTTTATCTAGTTGGGAGAGTCTGAGGGCCTCCACTTCAAAGTCCAGCTGCCCTGGATGAAATTCTTCATCGTTTTGCAGGTGAATAACATAGGTCCAGACTAGCTCGCGGCCACGGTTTTTAAAAACATCCACTACACGTTTCATTTGAGCTGCCTTTATGGTGAAGCTTAGTTGTTACCGCTAGATGGCTTGGCTTTTTCCATCTGTTGAATGAGATTATTTTTCAGTGCAACTAAATTTCTGGCTTCAATGCGAATGACACCGCCTCTTGGGCTATCAATATCAGCTATCAAAAAGAGTGAGACTGAAACAACGAAAGGGAAGATCATGAATAGCCCCATGTTCTTCTCGAAATTACGCGCACCAAATCCTACCAATAGGTTGGCGCAAACTGCAATCGCTGCCATCAGCGCCCAAGCAGTAAGAGGGATGCGATTCCACCAAGCGGCTTGAACATAGCCCTGAGAATTGATGACATCGTTCATTCCAGAGGCGACCAGTGCAATGGTAGGTGTATCTTGTTTGCGAACAACGGGAAGAATCTCATTCCATAAGTCCGCTTGGAGCTGCTCAGTCTTGTTGCGAATCTCTTGAATTTTCTCTGGACTTTGCTTGGAGTAAAACAGGATACGTTGGTCTACGTATTGAAGTAGTAGGTCTTTAGTGGCTGCGGAGACCTTTGGGGGCAAGAGATCTGCGCGTAAGAACTCAGTTCCAATGGCGTTTGCCTCGCCTTCTTCAAAAATTTCTCGCTGATCATGACGGTCAATTGCCATGGAGAAGGTAAACCCGATAATGAGGGCAAGCAAAGTCAATGTGGCCGTCTGAATGATTCCTAGATCTTCAGAGGTCTCAGTATCTTTAGTTCGATAGCGACTCAATGCAGTATGACCAAACCATACAGCGAAAGCGAATGCTATAAACGATAAGCCAAAGACTGCGAGGGGGTAGTTTAGAAGGTGAAAAATTTAAAAGGTTCCTGGATACAAAATATCTTTAGTCACATTTTGAATATCACGATGGCCCGTAAATGCCATGGTGATGTCAAGCTCATTGTGAATTAGCTCTAAACACTTGGTAACACCTGCTTCACCCATTGCTCCCAGGCCATACAGAAACGGGCGACCAATCATCGTGCCACGCGCACCTAAGGCCCATGCTTTTAGAACGTCTTGACCAGAGCGGATACCGCCATCCATCCAAACTTCAATATCTTTGCCGACTGCGTCCACAATTCCAGGCAAGGCTTTGATACTAGAAATTGCACCATCTAATTGACGGCCGCCATGATTGGAAACAATTAACGCATCAGCGCCAGAGTTTGCAGCTAAGCGCGCATCATCTTCATCAAGGATGCCCTTGATGATCAGTTTGCCGCCCCATAGTTTTTTGATCCACTCCACGTCGCCCCAATTCAGTCCTGGATCAAATTGTTCTGCGGTCCAAGAGGATAGTGATGACATGTTGCCAACACCGGTAGCATGCCCGACAATGTTGCGGAATGTTCTGCGTGGCGTCATTGCCATCCCAAGGCACCAGCGTGGCTTAGTTGCCATGTTGATCATATTGGCGATCGTGAGCTTAGGGGGTGCCGAGAGGCCGTTCTTTAAATCTTTATGGCGCTGACCAAGAATTTGTAAGTCCAAAGTCAGAACGAGTGCTGAGCATTTTGCGGCCTTAGCACGCTCAATCAGGCGCTCAATAAAGCCACGATCTTTCATGACATAAAGCTGAAACCAGAATGGCTTTGTAGTGCGCTCGGCCACATCCTCAATAGAGCAAATGCTCATGGTCGATAAGCAAAAAGGCACGCCAAACTTTTCAGCTGCCTTAGCTGCCAAAATTTCACCATCAGCATGTTGCATGCCGGTTAGACCAGTTGGTGCAAGCGCAACCGGCATGGCAACCTCTTGACCAATCATAGTTGTCTTGGTTGTGCGGTTAGTCATATTGACTGCTACTCGCTGGCGTAATTTAATTTTCTGAAAATCAGATTCATTGGCGCGATACGTAGACTCGGTCCAGGATCCTGAGTCCGCGTAGTCGTAGAACATCTTGGGGGTGCGTTTTTGGTGGAGGACCCGCAAGTCTTCTATATTGGTGATGATTGCCACAGTAAATCCTTCTATTTGATGCTCTTTTGTTAAAGCAAATGCTTAATTTAAGCTCTATCTTAGCAATACCGGGAGATTTGTTTCTACAATGCTAGGGTATCCCTTGTTTCGGGACGCTAAATAACCGTTCCCCCTCTTAAATCTCCCATGCCCCAGCTTAATTTCGCAACGATTACCTACTTATTATTGGCTACCGCTTTATGGGCGGGTAATGCCATTGCGGGCCGTGTGTTGGTAGGAAGCATTTCTCCAATCACCCTGAGTGCAGTTCGCTGGGGGTTAGCTGCTTTGCTTCTGTTGCCTTTGGGTTGGCGAGTGTTTATGCCTGGAAGTGCTTTGTGGCAAAACAAAAAGCGCTTTTTGCTCTTAGGCTTATTTGGAGTGGGGAGTTATAACGTTCTTTTGTATCTTGCTCTGCAAACTTCTACAGCCATTAATGTCACCTTGATCGGTGCGAGTATGCCAATCTGGATGCTATTTATTGGCGCAGTGTTTTATCAAGTGAAGCCAAGCGCACTGCAAATGATTGGTGCAATCGTCAGTTTGCTTGGTGTTGGTATTGTGTTGACGCGCGGTGATTTGGTTGCACTGCTATCCATGCAAATGGTGATCGGCGATATCCTCATCATGCTGGCAACGATCTTGTGGGCTTTTTATAGCTGGATGCTAAGTCGCCCTGGATCTAGCTCTGAGCGACAGTGGCCATGGGCTGAATTTTTAATGGCTCAGGTTACGGTCGGTCTTTTATGGACAGGATTTTTTGATGGCTTTGAGATTGCTGCTGGCCATGCTTTTATCGACTTAAATTGGTGGACATCATCATTGATTTTGTTTGTTGCAATTGGCCCATCTCTCATTGCTTATCGTTGCTGGGGTTTGGGAGTCAATGGGGCAGGGCCGACGGTCGCCGCTTTTTTTGCTAATTTCATACCGCTCTTTACTGCGCTATTGTCGGCCGCCATGTTGGGTGAACCCCCGCAGTTTTTTCATGGCCTGGCTTTTGCCTTAATCGTTGCTGGCATTGCTATTTCTTCAAAAAGAGGGAAGTAGTCCGCTGAAAATGGGTAAAAAAGCCCTTTTAAATGGGGTTTTGCTGCCATCTGCCCAAAAAACACTTAAATCAGTATCATTTAGGGCTAATCACTGAAATCCCTAGGAAATTACTATGCCAGGCTTGCTTCCCAATGTTGATCCAGACGGTTTATTAGAGTTCTCGGTTGTTTATACCGACCGCTCTTTAAATCATATGTCTGAAGAATTTAAGCGTGTGATGGTGGATATTTCAAGTGTCCTGAAGGATGCTTACAACGCTAGTTCGGCAGTGATCGTTCCTGGTAGCGGTACGTTTGGTATGGAGGCGGTTGCTCGCCAGTTTGCCAATAATGAAAAATGTTTAGTTTTGCGTAACGGTTGGTTTAGCTACCGCTGGACGCAAATCTTTGATTTGGCGAATATCACCAAGGATGTCACCGTGATTAAAGGTCGCCAGTTAGAAGATTCAACACAAGGTGTTTTTGCTCCTGCTCCTATTGAGGAAGTGGTGGCCTATATCAAGAAAGAAAAACCAGCGGTAGTTTTTGCGCCGCATGTAGAAACTTCTGCCGGCATCATTCTTCCTGACGATTACCTCAAAGCGGTGGGTGAGGCAGTTCGCTCTGTAAATGGCTTATTTGTATTGGATTGCATTGCCTCTGGTGCAATGTGGGTTGATATGAAGGCTTGTAATGTGGATGTCCTTATTACTGCGCCTCAAAAAGGTTGGAGTAGCTCCCCATGTTGCGCATTGATTGCCTTGGGCGATCGTGCACGTGATCGTATTGACGCTACACAAAGCAGCAGCTTCTCAATGGATTTGAAGAAGTGGCTTCAGATCATGGAAGCCTATGAAAAAGGTGGCCACGTTTATCACACCACCATGGCTACGGATGCCTTAAAGGTGTTACGTAACGTGATGAAAGAAACTCAAGCGCTTGGCTTTGCGGCTCTGAAAGAAAAGCAAATCGAGTTGGGTACAAAGGTGCGTAACTTGCTAGTTTCTAAAGGCTATGACTCTGTAGCTGCTAAAGGCTTTCAAGCCCCTGGCGTAGTGGTTAGTTACACCAAAGACCCAGATATTCAGTCCGGCAAGAAATTTATTGCACTCGGTTTACAGACTGCAGCAGGCGTTCCTTTGCAGTGTGATGAGCGTCCAGACTTCCGTACATTCCGCATCGGTTTATTTGGCTTGGAAAAACTGGCACATGTTGATCGCACTGTTGGTCATCTTGAAGCAGCGCTAGAAAAAATTACCGAGACTGAAGCGCAACCTGCGTAAATACTTTAGTAGTTAAGCAACATCAATAAGGGTCATCACATGATGGCCCTTATTACATCTACCAAAATTAAATTCAGATTCATCTATCGAATCATCTGGCTAAGGGGTTAGGGGTTGCCTCTCCAATTTTATGCAGGGTGTTGTTGTCCACGTGGTGGAATAACTCTGCCTGATCTTTGATTTTCATGATCGTGTCTTGCTCATAAGACCAAGTGCCATCATCATGAACCGAAACCTGAATTCGAAACTCGACCGTTCTAAATGCGTAATCCAGAAAAGGGTTAGAGGAGATGCCTGCACATCGATCATCTTCTTTGGCGAGCAACTCAAATTGCTTGGCATCGGCTGTGGCTTTGCCGGTTGCCATTGTGATCATGCCTCGCGGTATCGAGAGGGTATGAATAATGTTGCCAGTAGCTGGCTCCCATAGCCAATAACCCACCTGATCATGATAGGTTTTTACTTGGTCGGGTTTGGTGATGTGCGTGTGATATCTCAAGCCGTAGAACAATTGTGGCCCATTAGTTTGGGGGTCAATAGGTTGGAGTTCGATGTGCTCTACATATGCCTGCTTCTTAGGGCCCTCAGCCTTAGGCTTAACATCCAAACCTCGAATACCTTCCCAGATGCCGGCCATACCAGTCAAGGGCCCTAGTTGTTCTAGGGTGTTTACTGAATAACCTTGGGGTTCGGTAAAGATGTCGCTCGGAAAATCACTCATGACTAGCCTTCTAAAAATGAAGCATTAATCTCAATTTTTTGAGTATTATTAAATTATCCACAAACTTACTCGGAGAACTACATGATTTCTCGTTTCGCACGCTTGAGCTTGGCTACCCTTATCTCTGCTGCTATTGGCATTACGCCACTCTCCGTAATGGCTGCTGATCCAGCACCAGCTTCTGCGCCAGCCGCTACTCCTGCTGCCGCTCCAACACCTACATCGGCTGCTGCCCCTAGCGAGAAATCTGCTGAGAAGAAGGCTAAGAAAAAAGCCAAGAAAGAAAAGAAAGCTGAGAAAAAGACTAAAAAGAAATCTCAGAAGAAATCCAAAGCTGCTGCCGACGCACCAGCTCAGTAATTGAATACCCCTTAATTAAGGGGCTCCGTATTATCAAAGTCATCAGATTTTTTTGGATCTGGTGACTTTTTTGTTGGGGCATCGTTGCGCACCAGTAACCACATCGCCGCAATAACTAAAGTCATGCCGCTAATTTGCGTCCAGGTAATAGGCTCTGCCAAAATGAGATATCCCATAAAGATGGTGGATACGGGGCCTAGTATTCCTGCTTGCGCTACCAATGGTGAGCCAATGCGATTGATAGCAATCATGATGAGAAGCATTGGAATCACAGTGCATAGGCTCGCATTGAGCAGGCTATACCAATAAATTTGTGGAACTTGCTCGAATATGGCTGATGGATTGTGAATGGTTGATTGCAATATGCTTAAGACCGCTGAGGCTGAGCTAGCGTAGACAACTAGTCGGACACTGCCAATGCGCTTAACCATTTCTCCCGCGCCAATCATGTAGGCTGCGTAGGAACAGGCACTACCGAAGACTAAAAACATTCCAAGCCAGGCGCCAAGACCAGAAGAGCTAGCGTCTTGTATGAATACGACAAAAACTCCAATGTAACCAACGATTAATGAATACCATTGAAGTTTAGAGATTGGTTTTTTTAAAACAAAATAAGAGATGAGTAGAACAATGGTTGGTGTGAGATAGAGGACGATACGCTCTAAACCAACAGAGATATATTGCAGGCCCAAGAAATCAATATAGCTAGATAAGAAGTAGCCCAAAAACCCTAAGAAAAATAATTTGCCACGATCAAGCCAAGTGATTGGACTCATCGTCATGCGGCGTGATTCCCACCAGAAGATGCCCCAAAACAAGGGGAGGGCCATGAGCATGCGTAGGGCCAAAAGTGTTTCGGCGTTTGCGCCATAACCAAAGGCGAGTTTTACCAAAATTGCCTTGCCCGAGAAAAGCATCGAGCCAACTCCGGCCATCAGGATGCCATAGAGGTAACGTCGGTGATGATGTGCTGCGCTTACTGAATGCATATAGATTTATAACAGCTTATTCAGCATGGCCCGCATTTCTAAGACGGTCTCGGAGGGCGTTAAGCCAATAGGACCAACCCCTTGGCTTACTAAGTTATCTGCTGCACTTGCATGGAGCTCAACTGCGATTCCAGTCGCTTGCCATAAATCGAGTTGATGACGAACGCCTTGACCAGCAATGGCGGCAATACTCCCCGTGAGAACATCACCCATTCCTCCGGTGCCCATGCCGGGATTGCCCGCAAGACATTGCACCGGAGAGTTCTGTGGAGATGCTATCAAGGTATGTTGTCCCTTCAGCACTACGATGGATTGCGTTAAGTCAACAAGCTGCCTAATGGCAGTAACACGATCAGACTGTACTTTTTCTGTTGTCGAATTTAAAAGTTTAGCTGCCTCACCGGGATGGGGGGTGACAACGGTAGAATTCGGAAATTGTTTATTGCGAGTCTGAAGTTGCTCAAGTAACTCAGAAGACTCACTGATTAAATTAAGCGCATCAGCATCAATCACCAATCGAATGTTTGGATGTGCCAGTGCTGAGCGCAAACAGCAAGATGCCAACTCCGATTTCCCGAGACCTGGACCAATTGCAATCACATCGGGCCGTGTTGTGACAAGCGCCTCTTGAATATTCAATGTCGCTAGACGAATCATGAGTTCGGGCTGGCTAACGTCGGCACGCGCTGATGCTGGGTCCAGTATTTCTAGGATGGTCCAGCCAGCTCCCAAATGTAAGCAGGCATTTCCTGCCAAAATCAGCGCTCCAGCCATACCAGGTGCACCACCAATTAAAACAACCTTACCAGCATTGCCTTTATGTTCGGCGGGCCCCCGCTTGAGAAGCGGTATGAGCTTCAGAGTATCGAGGGCAACAGGTTGAGAGTTCATTTGGATAGTATCGCTCTGATTATGGGGTGCTTGAGCTAATTATAGGAAAGAGTATGCTGGTTGCATGAAGATTCAATTTCTTGGCGCAGCAGGTGAGGTGACTGGCTCACAACATTCCGTTGAAGCGATGCTGTCTGGAAGATTGCGGCATTTCATGGTTGACTATGGCATGTTCCAGGGTGGTCGCGAGGCAACCAATAAGAACCTCGAGCCTTTACCATTTGCACCCAAAGACCTCGACTTTGTAGTACTGACACATGCGCATATTGATCATAGTGGTTTGTTACCCCGTTTATGTGCGCAAGGTTTTTCCGGACCGATCTACTGCACTAACGCTACCTTTGAGTTATTAAAAATTATTTTGCTTGATAGCGCCCATTTACAACGTGCCGATGTCGAGCGAGCGGAGAGAAGGAAGAAGGCGGGCAAGTGGCGTGGGGAAATGCCAGTTGCACTGTATTCAAGGGAAGAGGTTGAAATGACTCTCGCCCAGTTTGAGCCTTTGGATTACAGGCAGTCTGTGGAGCTTGTGCCAGGCGTTCAGTTAGAGTTTCGTAATGCTGGACATATTTTGGGGTCAGCTATCGCTGTCATTGATATTGCCGAGGATGGGTTAGAGAAAAAGCGGTGTGTTTTTTCAGGTGATATTGGCATGAAAGGAAAAGTCTTAATGCCTGATCCTGATCTGATTCAGGAAGCTGATGTTGTTGTAGTTGAATCCACCTATGGTGATCGACTTCATCGAACTCTACAAGATACTGAAGACGAGTTAGTTGAGGTAATTACTTCAACTATGACTGCGCATGGAAATGTGGTGATGCCAGCTTTTGCGGTCGGACGGACTCAAGAAATACTATTTTTATTAATTGACTTGGTGAAGAGGGGGCGCTTACCCCACCTAAGTATCTGGGTGGACTCACCGATGGCTACGGCAGCAACTCACCTCACTCAGCATTTTTTCTCGCAATTAGATGGCGAGTCTCAAGCTACCTTTAAGTGGTATCAAAATAATCCAAATACAGTAGACCTGCGCTTCATTGCTGACGTAGAAGAATCAAAAGCGCTAAATAAAGTAAAAGGTGGGGCGATCATTATTTCGGCTAGCGGTATGTGTGACGCTGGCCGTATTGTTCACCACTTAGTAAGCAATTTGCCGCGCTCACAAAATGCCATTGTGATTACAGGCTTTCAGGCTTATGGCAGTCTTGGCAGACGCCTAGTAGATAAGGTACAGAAAGTGCGCTTATTTGGTGAGGAGGTTCCTGTTAAAGCCTCAATCCATACTATTGGCGGTTTGTCTGCTCACGCCGATCAGGCGGGATTGCTAGACTGGCTGCGAGGATTTAAAAAATCACCAAGTACTGTTTTTGTAGTGCATGGCGAGCCAGAGTCCTCGTCAGTATTAGCTGAATGCATCAGGGATGAGCTGAATTGGACTAATGTCATCATTCCTGAGCGTTCACATATTTATGAGTGCTAGATAACAATCAATTTAGTCAGCTACTTTGGCGCCTTGAATATTGTGGCGCTTCATGGCGTCTGCAATAAATCCAGATTGTTTTAGTTCGGCAATCACATCACTTAAAAAGGCGGTTGTATTTTCATAGTCAGTACGTGCTTTAGGAATACCGATCGCTTGATTAATCACCATAAACCTTCCTGGCAGCATACGTAAACCCTTGTAGCGTTTCGCATCACTCTCTAGCTGCTGTTTTACACCCGCTGCCACATTCCCTTGCCCAGACATAAAGTCGTCCACAACGGCTTGTGAGCTAGCGGCACGAAGCAAGGTGGCATTCTTAATCTCGCGGGACAGGTAGAGGTCATAGGCACTACCTTTGCCAACTACGATTTCATTCCCGGTAACATCCACTTCCTCATTGTTCTGAATAGTTGACTCAGCTTTAACCATGTAAGCACCCTCTATTTGAATATAGGCTGGTGTGTAGCTAATATCTGCGCCACGCACTGGATCAATCGCTACAAATACCAAATCGATTTCTCCGGTCTTGACTGCATCTACTGTGGCGCCTGCTGTTTTAAAGGGCGTGAGTTGCACTGGTAAAGAGATTCTCTTGCCAATCTCATTTGCAATATCAATTGTTACGCCATAAAGACGTTTTGTATTAGGCTCCTCATTTGCAAGAATGGGGTTACCCAAATTGATGCCAACACGCAAAGTTGCGGTTGGAGCAAAGGAAGAAAGGGTGGAAGAGTCGATGGTTTTCATGGTTATAAAAGTAGATATAAAAAAACCGCGGCGGACCGCGGTTTTATGTGCAGAATAAGAAATTACTTCTTGGCGTCAGCAGCAGGAGCTGCAGGAGCCGCTGCTGGAGCAGCAGGAGCATCTTTCTTAGCATCTTCCATGTGCGCAGCTTCAGCACCATGCTTTTCACCACCCATATCAATATCGCCGTCGCCTTTGATTAGTAAATAGGCGGTGGCACCAATTAAGACTAGTACCATAATGATAATTGCACGGTTGCTCATTGCTTTTCCTTCAGTTGGATTGAAATTAGATCAATTTTAACTCGGGATAGGCTCTGGGTAAATCCCAATAATCCCTAGAAGCCCGTATCCATGCTTGAACTAGGTATTAACACTTATTTGGGCGCGAGTTAAGATGGTCCTAATTACCCCAAAAGGTTGCAACATGAGCCCAAAGCTGCCCACACATAACTCTCAAACAATCACCGAGTTTTTAAATCTACATCAGAGTCAGATCTCAGAAGAAGACTCCGAGGACTCCTATAAGTTTGCCTTTGATGATGAGGCCTTTCTGGCCCGTAGAGAAACCATGGGCATCCGTTTTGAATTAGAGTTGCTCAAGCCCGAAGTGCTGCTCAAAGAACATGGCATCGAGCATACGATTACGGTTTTTGGATCAACCCGTTTCATTAGCCATCAAGCAGCAGCAGAGCTCAAAGAAAAAGCAAAGACTCTAGATGAGATCGCTGCTGCTAATAAAGCCTTATTACACAGTGAATATTATGAGTCTGCCCGTGAGTTTGGTGCTCTCGTTGCTTCCTACAATGCAACACAAAAAAAGGACTCCAATAAGCTTCATATTTGTACGGGCGGTGGCCCTGGAATTATGGAGGCTGCAAATCGGGGCGCTTTTGAGTCCGGTGATAAGACTATTGGTTTTAATATCAGCCTTCCTAGAGAGCAGCATCCAAATCAGTACATCAGTCCTGGTTTAAGTTTTCGCTTTCATTACTTTGCGTTACGTAAGATGCACTTCATGCTCAGAGCAAGAGCAATCGTGGCCTATCCTGGAGGCTTTGGCTCTTTTGATGAATTATTTGAAGTATTAACTCTCATACAGACTAAAAAAGTCGTCCGCATACCGGTGATATTGGTGGGTAAAAGCTATTGGAATGAAATGCTGAACTTTAAGAGCATGGTTGAGTTTGGTGTAATTGACCAAGAAGATATGCAGAGTATCCATTTCTCCGAGACTGCCGAGGAGGCTTGGCAGGTGATTCGGGATTGGTATCAGTTGGGCTAACGAGGCACCTGTAAAATCATCACCATGAATCCTTCACAAGCCAATCTCGCTATATCTCTTGATCTTCCAGGCTATCTCTTGGGTGGAGCTATGCTTTTGTTGGTCATGGTATTTCATGGCGTACTGCTACTCCAAATTGCCAAGCGCTATGAGGTGAAAACATTTTTGTATTTGGCAGAGAAAAAATACTCTGCTGTAGCACTCTGTTTTTATATTAGCGTATTCCTTTTATTTTTAACGCATATTGCTGAAATACTCATCTGGGGCATTGCGTTGTATGTATTCAAATTGCTACCTGCATTAGGGCAGAGTATTTTATTTAGTGGCAGCACCTATACAGCGATGGGATTCATGGAGGATATTCTTCCAGACGGCTGGAAGATGCTCGCAGTCATCATCGCTTTTTCTGGAATGTTCTCGTTTGCATGGACAGCATCAGTCATGATTTCGATGACTAAAAACTTTCGTCAAGCCTATACCAAGCTTCACATGAGAAAACTCAATATCTCATCTGACATCATCGATCGTTTTGAGTAAGACATGAGTAAAGCTTGGGATGCCATTGTTATTGGTGGCGGTGCTGCGGGCTTATTTTGCGCGGGCGTTGCTGGTCAGCTGGGCAAGGGAGTGTTGGTGCTGGATCATGCAGAAGTATTGGGCGAGAAAATACGTATTAGTGGAGGCGGCCGTTGCAACTTCACTAATTTACATAGCAGCCCAGCAAATTTCCTATCTTTGAATCAACATTTTGTTAAAAGTGCGCTAGCTAGATATCCTTCATCAGAATTCATCAAGCTAATAACGGCTTATAAGATTGGATATCACGAGAAACATCAGGGCCAACTGTTCTGCGATGATTCTGCTAAGCAAATTATTGAGATGCTGTTTTCTGAGTGCGCTAAAGGTAAGGTAACCATTCGTCATCCTGTGACGGTTGAGTCTATTGCACAAGATGGCGATCAGTGGACTGTTCATACTAATATGGGTATAGAAAAGTCAAAGTCAGTAGTGATGGCTACCGGAGGCTTACCCGTTCCTGCTATTGGAGCTACTGCCTATTCATTGGATATTGCAAAGCAGTTTGGGTTAAAAGTAGTCGACCCAAGGCCTGCTTTAGTACCGCTTTCATTCACTGCGGATAATTTTGGGAATCTCAATGAATTGGCTGGTCTGAGTGTTCCCGTCAGAATTGCTTCAGGCTCCAAAGGACATCGTTATGGCGCCTGTAGATTCAATGAAGACCTGCTCCTTACACACAAAGGTTTATCAGGCCCCGCAGTCCTTCAGGCAAGTAGCTATTGGGAAGAGGGCGAGCCGATTCATATTGATTGGTTAGGTGCAATTGAGCGTCCAGGCGGATTTAATTGTGATGAGCTCTTTAATAATGAAGAGAATCGCTTAAAGCTGACCGAAACTATTCTGGCCTCTGTTTTGCCTCAACGTCTAGCGAAAGCATTTGCTGATCAAAAAGGTTTAACAGGTCGTAAGTGGGCTGAAGTTTCTAAAAAAGATCGTCAAGCCCTTAAAGAGCTGATCACCAACTGGTCAGTGAAGCCTGCAGGTACGTTGGGATGGAAAAAGGCTGAGGTCATGTTAGGCGGTGTAGATACTAAAGAGCTCGATGGACAGAGCATGATGTCACGCAAACATCCGGGATTATTCTTTATTGGTGAATGCGTTGATGTCACTGGCCATTTAGGCGGACATAACTTCCAGTGGGCTTGGGCAAGCGGATTTGCTTGTGCTCAAGCACTGTAAATTACTGATTAAGCGCTAGTTAGGCTGATTTCTCATCCAGTCAGCAGTATTGAAAAATGATTCCTCTAGTTGTTTCGCAATATTGCCTTCGATGTCGCATTCTTCCATGGCTTTATACATGCATGCTAGCCACTGGTTACGCTCTTTTAAACCAATCTTAAATGGCAAATGACGAGCTCTAAGCATGGGATGCCCATACTTTGGAGAATAGATATCAGGACCACCCATCCAGCCGGTTAGGAAAAACTTTAGCTTCTCTCGTGAGGTCGAAAGATCTTGAGGGTGCATTGCCCGCAAATCACTAAAAACTGGCTCTAAGGCCATTAAATCGTAAAAACGATCTACTAATTCATCGATTTTGTCGATTCCACCAATGCTGTCATATACGGATTTTCTTTCGGTCATTCCCCCATTTTAATGCTTGGAATCAGGGGAATTGGCAGCTCACCTAATTCGGTATAGAGTTAAGTATCAAAGTCTTATTAACCCTTATTCATAGGAGCGACAAAATGGATGCAAAAGATCTACAAAAGTGGCAACAAGAAAAAGCTAAGGAATTGTTTGACTACTCACACAAGTTACTGGATGCCGCCAAACAATTAAGCGAGCATCACATTGCTGAAATGGAGTGGGGTATGAAAAATGCCCTCGATAGCGCTAAGTCAGCTGCGAAAAATGATTTGGCTAAGTTAAAAGACCTGCAAGAAGAAGCCACAAAAGAGGCTGCTAAGCGAGCTACGGTTTATCAAAAGAAAGTGAAATCAGTTCTCAAGGATATTGGTGAAAGTGCTGCTGATGAAACTGAGAAGCATCTTGAGAAAGTTCGTAACTCATTGGTCAATTGGTTGGAAGATGCTGAAAATAAAATACCAAGTCATGCTGACAAGCTATCTAAGGTTGTCAATGAAATGTCTACAACAGGGCAGAAGATGTTTAAAGAGGGTCGTCGTATTGTGAATCAAGTGGCTGATGCTGCTGAAAAGAATATCGATGACTTGGTTAAAAAATCCGGAGGCAAAAAGTAGTCTGATTAACAATCATCCCTACTAGCGCATTATAAAAACCGCCTCATTCCCGAGGCGGTTTTTTATTGCCAGCCCTGCAGCCATAACTCACTATTGGTGAGGTCTCGCCAAGCAATCAGCGTCGTTTTCTTGGAATAGACCGCCTCAATTTCGACAAACTCAATCTTGTCACTTGGCGGCTCAGGAAGAATGACTTTGCTCACTAAAAAATGCTTTTGTTTGGCAATCGGCTTTACGGCCGTCCATTTAGTGAGGAGTAATTTCTTGGGGCTGAGGCGATTCATGAATTAACTGTGGATGATTACCGTTACAACGCCGCACATTGCAGTTCCTGATCTTTTTTTACAAGCAATCCAGAAGAGGGGGTAAATGTAATGCTGGATAGATTGATCTGGGCAGGACATTTCTGATCAAAGTAGCTTTGATTTCCCAGGCTGCCGCAATAGTCGAATTTATCCCCCTGCAATTCCATTTGCGCTTTTCGAAGCACCATAGGAATTTTGGCCTCAGTTGCAGAGTTGCAGCTCCAACTAGTATAGGTATCTCGTTCGCACGCGCACAACCCTAAAAAAATAGAGACGTAGGCTAGTAGTCGAAAAAGCGAAAACGATTGAGGGATGGCTATCAAGACTTATAGAACCCAGAAGTGGTGAGTTCCATCTTTGCCTAGCTGCTCTACCAACCCAAACTCCCAGTCCAGATAAGCTTGCATTGCGGATGGGTCTACGTTCGTACCTTCATAGGGGCGTTTGTAGCGATCCAGTGGTGGTGAGGCCAAATGACTTGGGCCTTTCTCAAGCTCCAATCCTGCCTTCGTCCAAGCTGCATTACCACCCTCTAAAACAAGCACCTCTGCATCGGTGAGGGCTTGCAATTCTTGGGCTGCAAAAAGACTTAGCTCACTTGGTGAACTAGTGATGACATAGCGATCTGCTTGAGGAATTTTTTTCATCGCCTCTGCAAGTTCAGAGCGCAGGGCATACCAACTTCCAGGAATATGTCCTTTAACGTAATTAGCATGAGTGCTGAAATCAATGGCAATCGTATTGCTGTCATTCTTAAGCCAATTAGAAACGGTGACTGCGTCTACGCTTTCTATTTTTGGCAGACCTGGTAACGGTGTCTTCCATGAACCTTTTTCTGTGAGGCTGGAGGTATGGACTTCATCGAGCACATAGACATCCCAGGCCATTTGCGCCAACCAAGAGGCCGGCATATTGGCACGCACTCCACCGCCACTAGGGTCTACTAGGACTACACGGGCACCACGAACTGGAGCAACCATTTCAGTCTCCTGTACAAGCTGTCCGCCTGGTACAGAGCGAAATCCTGGAAGGTGGCCTGCCTCATATTCCTCTGGAGTGCGGGTATCGAAGAAATAAGTAGTGCGGTCGGTTTGTGATCTCCAGGACTGGATATCACTGAGTGTTGCGCGTTTGACGCCAGCTCTATCAGCCACGCTTCGCGCGCGTATGGCAGCTTCATTCTTGGTATCGTCGCTCACCTCATGAAATTTTCTACTTTGACCTTTATCCAGCTCTTGGCCAGCTAGTGTCCAGCCAATCGTGCCATTGCGCAGGGCATTTACTTCATTGGGGATGCCAGCATTAATGAGTGATTGTGTACCAATGATGCTGCGAGTTCTGCCTGCGCAGTTGACGATCACTTTAGTTTTAGGGTTAGGGGCTAATTCTGGAAGACGGAGAACCAGTTCTGCACCAGGAACGCTAATGCCAGTTGGAATACTCATGGTGTTGTATTCATCAAAACGACGAACGTCCACAACTACAACATCTGCATTGCTATCAATCAATTGCTTTACCTCTTGCGCAGACAAAGAGGGTGTGTGACGTTTTGCTTCTACAAACTCACCAAAAGACTTGCTAGGAACATTGACATCCTTAAATACTTCGCCACCCGCTGCCTTCCAGCCCTTGACGCCTCCTTCAAATACGGAAACATCTGTAAATCCTAAATTTACTAAGCGCTGTGCTGCAAGCCGGGCAAAACCTTCGCCGTCATCTAAGGTGACGACGGGAACATTTTTATTTGGCAGCTTGGCGTATGCATCAATCTCAATTCTGGAAAGCGGTAAGTTTGCAGAAAAAAGAGGATGCTCTTGTGCGTGAGGATCTTCTTCACGCACATCTAAGAATGCAATCTCTTCTTTATTGAGAAGCTTGTTGCGAACAAAGGAATAGTTTTTGGTCTGAATGGTCATGCTGTCTCTTGATAAATTTGTATTATTTTTTTAGTCTAATTTAGCACCGGACTTTTTAACTACTTCTCCCCAGCGAGTAATTTCTTGATTGATATAGGCGGCAAGCTCAGGGCGTGTCATCTTGGGAACGGTAGCTCCCATACTTGCCCAGCGTTCTTTAATTTCAGGTGAAGCAAGTGCTACCTGTACTTCAGCACTCATCTTTTCAACGATTTCCTTAGGCGTACCTTTGATAGCCCACATGGCGTACCAACTAGACACGATGAAATTGGAGATCCCCAATTCTTGAGCGGTTGGTACGTTTGGAAACGCATCTACCCGTTTGGAGGTTGCCACTGCAACTGCAATGAGTTGTCCATTCTTGATGAAAGGTGCAGCGCCAGCTAGCGTGTCAAACATCATATCGACTTGTCCTGCTACGAGGTCTTGAAGGGCTGGCCCTGTACCGCGGTAAGGAATATGCGTAATGAACAATTTGTTCTGCATCTTAAAGAGCTCACCTGTTAAATGCTGCGATGTGCCATTGCCTGTTGATGCGTAGTTGTATTTTCCCGGATATTTACGAATTTCTTCCATGATGGATTTCAGATCGTTCTTCGGAAACTTAGTAGGGTTCACAACGATGACGTGAGGAACGCTACCAATGATCGCGATTGGCTCAAAATCCTTAGTGATGTCATAAGAGAGGTTGGTATACATACTTGGCGCAATGGAATGATGCACCGCACCAAGAAGCCAGGTATAACCATCTGGTGCCATTTTTGCTGCAGCTGCAGCACCAACCGTACCGCCTGCACCACCCCGGTTATCGACCACGATGGAATCATTTAATTGAGTGGACAGCTGCTTGGCAAGCGGGCGCCCAAAGGCGTCTACAGCCCCGCCTGGCGGGAAGGGGTTAATAAAGGTGATTGGCTTGCTGGGATTGGGCCAGGAGGTGGTTTGTGCATTGGCTGAGAGCCCAATGAGGGCGCCAAAAACCAATAGAAAGATATTTCTGATCATGATGTCTGTCTCCGAGTTATTTTTTTAATAATCAACCTATTTTGGCTGAAGCCATCAATATAAGAGTTATCCCTGATTTGGGGGGTGATTTTCCGTGGTTTTTATGGGGATATACTGATTTCGCTGTCAGTAAGAATATTCATTTGTTAATAGGAGACGAGATGTCACAACACGATACATTGTTGGCTGCTTTTGAAACATATAAAGCTGAAAACGAAAAATTCATTGAAAAAGGTATTAAGGCGTCTGCTGCACGTGCCCGTAAGGCATTGCAAGAAATCGCCGGTGCTTGCAAAGAGCGTCGTAAAGAAATCACTGCTGCTAAAGAGGCAATGGAAGCGAAGAAGTAATTCACATCCCACACTGATTGACGAGCCTAGCTTGCGAGCTAGGCTTTTTTATTTCTAGCGCCTAAATTTCAGAGGCAATTTAGCAGGCTTAGATTGCAATACTAAATAAAGTCAGCTTCATTGCCTTGCTACGAATAGGCACAAGCGATTGGTACTCAGGGCTATTGGCCCACGTCTTAGCATCCTGCTCGCTGGGAAATTCTAGTTCCACGAATGTGCTGAATGGGGCACAACCAAGTTCATTCCAAAATACATCGGCAATGGAGCCCCGATTTTTGATCGAACCTTTATATAGCTCTACGGTCTGACCTACTTGGGAGCGGTATTGCTCAAAAGCTCCCTCATCCCTTAATTCAATCAATCCAATCACTTTTACCATCATGACTCCCCATGAAAATTGCTCGACGCCAGGTGAGTATATCCACGCTATAGTTGAGGCATGAATTCAGAGGAATTTTTACAGCTTCTACTTCGGGAGGGTTTTCCTGAGCCAGTTGAGGTTCAGCAAGTGTCTAATGGTCAGCTTGGCATTCATGAGCATCCATTTGAGGTGAAGGCTTTTGTTGTCGAAGGCGATATCACCATCGTGATTGATGATCTAAGTAAGAATTACAAGGCTGGAGAAATTTTTCATCTGGAATTTAAGCAGCTTCATGCAGAATCATATGGACCTGAGGGTGTGAAATACTTAGCCTCAAGAAAACAATAAAACTAGGAGCATTATGAAAATCGGATTTATTGGACTTGGCAATATGGGCTTACCAATGGCCCTTAACTTATTAAAAGCAGGTCATCAGGTAACTGGCTTTGATTTGGTTAAGAGCCAGCTGGATGCCTTCGCTACTGCGGGAGGCATCGTTGCGGCTAATGCTAACGACACGGCAAAAGATGCTGATGTATTGATTAGCATGCTGCCTGCTTCACGTCATGTTGAAGGTTTATATCTTGGCGATACAGGCTTATTAGCAAACGCCAATCCTAAAACATTACTGATTGATTGCTCAACCATTTCACCTAAGGTAGCGCAAGCTGTTGCTGCTGCGGCTCAGGCAAAAGGTTTTGTCATGATTGATGCGCCTGTCTCTGGCGGTACCGCTGGTGCGCAAGCTGGCACCTTAACGTTTATGGTTGGCGGTGATGCTGGGGCTGTAGAGTGCGCACGTCCAGTGCTGGAAAAGATGGGCAAGAATATTTTTCATGCTGGGGCGAATGGTGCAGGACAGACTGTAAAGGTTTGCAACAACATGCTTTTGGGCATTCAGATGCTGGGTACGAGCGAAGCACTGCGCCTGGGAATTGCGAATGGCCTTGATCCCAAGGTGCTGTCTGACATCATGACAAAAAGCTCGGGACGCAATTGGGCGTTGGAGCTTTATAACCCTTGTCCAGGAGTTATGGAAAACGTGCCGTCTTCAAAAGACTATGCCGGTGGTTTTGGGGTAGATCTAATGCTCAAAGATTTGGGCTTGGCAGTTGAAAACGCAGAGAATCTCGATGCGAGTGTGCCGCTTGGAAAGTTAGCGCAGCAACTTTACGAAACTCATAGTAAAGCAGGCAACGGTCAACTTGATTTCTCAAGCGTATTTAATCTCAAGAAATAACTAACGGCTTGTCTTGGCGCTTGCTCATTTGACCGATGACGCGGGCACCCAAGAAATGATGTTGATTAAAAATATCCAACACTTCTTTAACGCTCTCGGGGCTGCAAGAAACTAACAACCCACCGCTTGTTTGTGGATCCGTTAATAAAGCGCGTTGTGCTGGAGTAAAGTCTGCTGGGATGCCGACTTCATTGCCATAGCTAAGCCAGTTTCTATCGGAGGCGCCAGTAATCACGCCATCATCAGCTAGTGTCTGTACATTGGAGAGTAGCGGTACCTGACTCCAGTCGATATGTGCCGTGCAGTTAGAGCCACGTGCTAACTCTAAGGTGTGGCCAGCTAAACCAAATCCAGTGACATCAGTTAATGCATTAACGCCGACTAACTTAGCTAAATCAGGCCCTGCAGAATTGAGTTTAGTGGTGTTGGAGATCATCTCTCGATAGCCATCTGGACCTAATAGATCTTTTTTGAGAGCGGCAGACAGTATTCCAACGCCAAGAGGTTTTCCTAGAATAAGTACATCACCTGGCTTAGCGCTGGCATTGCTCTTAACGCGCTTTGGATCAACGATACCAATAGCCACTAAACCATAAATAGGTTCAACAGAGTCGATCGTATGTCCACCGGCAATAGGAATGCCGGCGCTACGACACGCTTCAGCTCCACCTTCTAAGATGCGTGCAATGGTTTTATTGGACAAGACCTTAATCGGCATGCCAACTAAGGCAAGCGCAAACAAGGGGGTGCCACCCATTGCGTAGATATCGCTAATTGCATTGGTAGCAGCAATTTTTCCGAAATCAAATGGATCATCTACGATCGGCATGAAAAAATCGGTAGTCGCAACGATGGCTTGCGACTCATTGATTTGATAAACCGCGGCATCGTCAGATGTTTCAATGCCGATAAGCAACTCTTTTGGAAAGGGTAGCTGCGGAACATTCTTCAGAATCTCAGAAAGAACTCCAGGGGCAATCTTGCAACCACAACCCCCGCCGTGCGAGAGGGAGGTGAGACGTGGTTCGTTCGGTAAAGTTTCTGCGTTTTGGCTCATGCTAAATATTCTAAACGTAGGTGAAATTAACGGTTAAAGCTTCTTTTAGGTGGGCTGCCGCGCTTGGCCGGAGTCTTTTTAGCTGGGGCGCCACCGGCACCAGCAGGTCTTGGTTTTCTGGATTGTTGGTGTTGTTGGCTACGCAGCTGAATGGGTTGCGCCACTGCATTCGGATCTGGCTCAAAACCAGCAATCACTTCTTGCGGTAGTTTTTGCTTAATCAGTTTTTCAATATCCCTCAGCATCTGATGTTCATCGATGCATACTAAAGATACAGCCACGCCGTTTGATCCTGCGCGTCCTGTCCGTCCAATGCGGTGTACATAATCTTCAGATACGTTCGGTAAGTCGTAGTTCACTACGTGAGGAAGTTGGTCAATATCAATTCCACGTGCTGCAATATCGGTAGCAACTAAGGCGGTTAACTTACCCGCCTTGAAGTCAGCCAATGCTTTAGTTCGGGCAGATTGACTCTTGTTGCCATGAATCGCCATGCTAGTGATGCCATCTTTCTCCAGCTGGGTCACCAATTTATTAGCGCCATGCTTGGTGCGAGTAAAGACCAGCACTTGCTGCCAGTCGTTGCTCTTAATGAGATGGGCTAATAATGGATGCTTCTTGGTTCTATCTACTGGATGTATCAGTTGGGCGATTGCCTCGTTGGTGCTATTGCTGCGAGCTACCTCAATTAACTCCGGTGCATTTAGCAATCCATCAGCCAGTGCTTTAATTTCGGTAGAGAAGGTTGCGGAGAAGAGAAGATTTTGGCGTTGCTTTGGAAGTGCAGCCAATATTTTCTTGATGTCGCGCAAGAAGCCCATATCGAGCATGCGATCCGCTTCATCGAGAACCAGAATCTCAATATCTTTAAGAGAAACGCAATTTTGTGACATTAAATCTAACAGGCGTCCAGGAGTGGCAACCAAAATATCAAGACCACCAGCAATCGCTTTAATTTGTGGGTTGGCGCCAACGCCGCCAAAAATGACTGTGGACTTTAAGCCAGTGTATTTGCCATACGTTACGACAGATTCTTGGACTTGCGCTGCTAATTCGCGGGTAGGCGTCAGAATTAAAACACGCAATAAGCGCTTGCCAGCAGTCGCTTTGGCCGAAGTTAAGCGCTGCAGAATTGGTAGAGTAAAGCCAGCAGTTTTACCTGTACCAGTTTGTGCAGCCGCTAAGAGATCGCCGCCTTTTAAAACGGCAGGGATTGATTTAGCTTGAATGGGGGTGGGGCTGGTATAGCCTTCTTCAGCGATAGCGCGAAGAATGGGTTCTGATAAACCGAGATCTGTAAATAACATAGGGACCAATAAAGTATTGACCCGTATTCAACGTATTTAAAAAATCGACTATCCCGGTCAATGGGGTGAGCTGCCACGCAAGTGCGTTTGCAGTAAGAGTAGCTATTTTAAGTCATCAGCCCTAAAGCTAGACAATTGTTCGATTAAGCAGGGTTCCAGAGGTTTGGCACGGTGGTATTAGCGTAGCCGGAGACAAAAGATTTTTCTGCCCCCGTGACTGGGTCAAATACAGAACGATGAATCCGTCCAATGTTGCCACCATAGACATGAATGCTAATTGAAGTCTGATCACTCATATTGTTTTCCACAACATGAATATCGTGCGTATTGGGTGAGACGGTATCCACATGTCCTGGCGGGCTGATGCAAGCATCGCCTGGTTGGAATCCACCATCTGCCTGGAGATAGTAGGGAGTGCCCTTTTCTTCACCACGCAGTTGGCCAACCATTCCCCAGACAGTGTGATTGTGTACAGGAGTTTTTTGTCCTGGACCCCATACAAAGCTCACCACTGAAAAGCGATCTAATGGGTCTGCATACAAAAGATATTGCTGGTAATACTGTGGATGTGGCTTAGTAAATTCTTCAGGAAGCCAATCATCTTTGGCAATGAGATTCTCGAGTAATTTTTTCCCTTTAGTAAAGATGGCGTCCTCGCTTGGCTTTTGCTCAAGTAGAAGGCTCAGTTCTTTTACAAAGGTCAGTAGTTTTCCATCAGACATCTTTTGCTCCATTGAATATATTACTCATCCTGGAATACGCACTCAGGCCATGCCTTAGGCTTTAGTGTATTGGTATCAACACAGACGATATGTAGTACAGCGCTCGCAATCACTTGAAACTCCTCGCTGTCAGGAAGTTTTCTTTGCGCAGTCTGTTTAACGGTAACTTGTGTACGGCCACGATGTTCGATCACTTGGTTTATGTAAAGCAAGTCATCTAGACGCCCTGGCTTGTAGAAGTTCATGGTGAGCTCACGTAGTGGCATCACCATAGAGAATTCATTGGCAAGTTTGGTAGGGGTCAAGCCACGCTGGGAGAGCCACTCTGCGCGACTGCGCTCAAAAATCTCAAGGTAGCGTCCGTGATATACAAAACCAGCCGCATCTGTATCGGAATAGCAAACTCGATGGACGTAGATAAAGTTTGGCGGAGTTGGAGTGGTTTTCGTAGTCATCGCTTATTGAGTTGAATTTGCTAATGTAAGAATCATATTACGATGAGGAATGCCAGCCTCATCGTAGCTAGCCCCCTCTGCTGTAAAGCCCAGTTTTTCATAAAAAGGGATTGCATCTACTTGTGAGTGCAGGATGATTTCCCGTATCCCCTGTGAAACAGCTAAATTCACCAGCCTTTCGAGTATTTGCTTGCCGATATCTTCGCCTCTGAATTCGATGAGGACAGCCATGCGTCCTATTTGGGCTTTGCCATTGCCTAAATCCACCAGCCTTCCAGTGCCAATGCACTGTGTATTTTGATAGGCTAGGGCATGAACCGCGGTTGGGTCAAATTCGTCTAATTCGAGCTCGGCTGGAACCCCTTGCTCCCGGATAAAAACTTCCTGGCGCACCAAAAAGGCGTCTTCTTCAGCCTCTTTCCACGATTTGAGCAATATTTCCAAGATTCCTGATGCCTTTATGTTGATTTCCTCATCAATTTACCAAAGAAGCAATGTTGAAAGGATAGTTCGCGCCCGCACTAAAAACGCCCCAATCCATGGTTACAATGAATTGTGGCTCTGTATTGAGTCCCTCTAAAACCTTTTACTCATTTAGGAGTTATCTTGAAGAAATCTTTATTGACTGGTTTGTTTGCTGCAGTTGGTATTACTTGTGCTGCTTCAGTTTTCGCACAAACACCTGCAAAAATGTTGCCATTAGCAGCTGAAGTTGTCGTTTTGAGCGCAACAGTTGATTCTGTAGATGTTAAGAAACGTATCGTTGTATTGAAAGATGCAAACGGTAATTTGGCGCAAATGAACGTTTCTAAATCGATAAATGATTTAGACAAGGTTAAAAAGGGCGACGTGTTCTTGGTTGAGCATGCTCAAGCGGTGGCTGTTGGATTAACAGCTGCTGGGAAAGATCAAAAGCCAGGCGTCTCTGGTGTTCGCTCTGTAGTGGTAGCTGGCAAAGGTTCTGCTAAGCCATTTGAAGAAACTACAGACACTATCTATGCAACTGTCAAGATTTCAACAATCGATCAAAAGACACGTATTGTTACTTTCACAATGCCTAACGGCGAGAAGCAAAAAGTAAAAGTAGATCCAGCAGTTTTAGGTCTTGAGAAATTCAAAGCTGGTGACGATGTGATGGTTGAGTTCGTTGACGACACAGCGATTGGTTTTGTTACTCCAAAGAAATAAATACGTAACAGTATTGAATTAGTCGGGTAGTTCACCGGCAAGAAAAAGCCCGCTAATGCGGGCTTTTTTGTTACCTAAAACAGGTCTTGATTTACGCGCTTTTGGCAATCATCACATCAGAGGCTTTAATCACTGCCCAGGCTTGATCTCCAACCTTGAGGTTAAGTTCGTCAACTGCTTCATTAGTAATGGAAGCCGTCACAATATGTCCGCCACCAATGTCCAGCTTTACGTGAGAAGTGGTTTGACCCATTTTGAGCTCAACTACTTTCCCGTTGAGGGTGTTGCGAGCGCTAAGTTTGACTTTCAGTTCCATGATTTCTCCTAAGTTGTACTGTTGTAAATTTACTTAGCATTAGGGAAGAACAACTGCTCGCCATCAATCTTGTAGCTAGCAATCACGTCTTGCCCATTCTTGGAAATGAGCCAATCAATAAATTCCTGGCCTTGTACCTTTTTCACATTAGGGTATTTAGCTGGGTTTACTAACATCACGCCATATTGATTGAATAGCTTTGGATCACCTTGAACCAGAATGGTGAGATCACCACGATTCTTAAAGCTGAGCCAAGTTCCGCGGTCAGCCAAGATGTAGCCATTCATTGCGGAGGCAGTGTTCAGGGCAGGGCCCATGCCTGATCCAGTTTCTTTGTACCAAGATGGACCAGGAGAGACTGAAACGCCAGCACCTTTCCAGTAACGCAATTCAGCCGCATGAGTGCCACTCTTATCAGCGCGAGATACAAATGGTGCTTGTGCAGCAGCAATTTTTTGTAGTGCTACTTGAATATCTTTACCGCCAGCAATTTTCGCTGGGTCTGACTTAGGTCCAATGAGAACGAAGTCGTTGTACATCACTTCATTTCGTTTGGTTGAGAAACCTTCTTCAACAAACTTTTCTTCAGCTACTTTATCGTGAACAAACACGACATCTGCATCGCCACGTCGACCAATGTCTAGTGCCTGGCCAGTTCCTACAGCCACTACCTTAACTTCAATACCAGTTTTCATCTTAAAGATGGGCAGCATGTAATTGAAAAGACCTGATTGCTCAGTTGAAGTAGTGGAGGAAACCACAATGCTTTTCTCCTGGGCATAAACCTGTGACGCAGGAATAGCTAAAGCTACGAGGGTGGAAAGGAATAGTCTCCGAAATATTTTTTTCATATTTGCACTCGAAAGGGTTGATTAAAGGGATATCATCGCATACATTAATACTTAATGAATATGCAAAAAATTACATATGCAAATTGAAGTCCGCCCCACGTTAATTGTGAATACCAAGGTTGATGGAAGGGCTTCTGTCGATCTGATTTGGCTCGCTCAGCTGCTGAAAGACATCGGGCAGGGAAGCTCCTTGGTAGTTGCTAGTAAAAAATCAGGCACTTCCTATAGGGGAGCATGGGGCAAGCTCAATCAAGTTGAAGCTGAATTAGGTATGCCACTGATTATTCGGACCAAAGGCCATGGTTCCGAGTTGACTGAATTTGGAACTTTTTTAATTCAGTTTATTGAAGATATGCAGGCTGAGCACTTAAAGCATGATGCCCAGTATCACGATAGATTATTAAAAGAAATTAAGAAAATACAAAAGTCAGAAAGCGTACGCTGGAAATTTTTCTCCAGTAGTGATTCAGTCATTCAAAAAGCTGCAGGAGAAATTCAAGGGGTTGAACTCAAAATTGCAGGCTCAGGAGAATCTTTGGAGAGACTTCTGAATAAAGAGGCGCATATTGCTGGCTATCACGTTTCCGATCCCACTAGCTCAAAGGCTATTTATCAGCGTCTATCAAAAAGCAATATTGAAATCTATCCCGTCATGAAGCGTACCCAAGGGTTGATAGTAAAAAAAGGAAACCCGCTTCGTATTCGTGCAATTGAAGATCTCATGGGCAAAAAAGTGCGCTTTATCAATCGCCAGATCGGCTCCGGTACCCGATTGTTGCTTGATAACCTCTTAATGGAAGAGGGAATTAATCCCATGGATATTAATGGCTACCTGCATGAGGAATTTACTCACTCCGCTATAGCTAATGCCATTCTTGCCGGCAAGGCCGATGTGGGTTTGGGGGTGAAGAATATTGCCTTAGAAAATGGTCTTAGTTTCGTACCCATCAAGGATGAAATTTTCTTCATAGCAATGCATCAGGAGATGGCTAAGCAATCCGCATCTTCTAAGCTGATTCGTAAAATTCGGAGCGCTTCCGGAGAAACGCCGGGTTACAAGGCTGTCAGTCTCAATCGACAAATTCAGGATTGGCTATAGTTTTCTAAAGGCCAATGAATCCACTAGAATGGATTCGACATGATCAAGCGGATCTTTATCTTCCTCGCAGTATTTTTCGCCTTTGCCGGTAGCGTATTCGCACAGGTTGCCACTATTGCAGTAGCAGCCAATATGAAGGATGCCTTTACTGAGATCGCCGCTGCATTTAGATCTGCAGGTAAGCCTGAGATGAGGGTGGTTTACGGTTCATCTGGCAACTTCGCTGCGCAAATTCTGAATGGAGCACCTTTCAATTTATTCATTGCAGCTGATGAGCAGTTTCCGCTTGAGTTATATAAAAATGGTAAAGCCACAGATGAAGGTTTGGTTTATGCGATTGGTAAATTGGCCATCATTAGCAAAACATCATCCGGCACTCAATCGCTAACTAGCAGGGTGGAAATTGCAAAGGCGATTAGCAAAGCCAATAAGGTTGCTATTGCAAAGCCTGAGCTGGCACCTTATGGCAGGGCAGCAGTTCAGTATTTAAAAGCTGAGAACCTATGGGATCTCGCAAAAGATAAGCTTGTTTATGCTGACAATATTGGTGCGGCTACTACGTATGTCGCTAGCGGTGCTGCTGACATTGGTTTTTCTGCGCTTTCATTGGCTAAGTCACCGGAGCTCTTAAAGCAAACGCGTTATTTTCTGGTGGATGCAAGGTTGTATGACCCCATTAAGCAACGTATGGTGTTGATGAAGGGCGCACCCCAAGAGGCGGTTGATTTATACCGCTTTATGCAGGGTCCTCAAGCTCAAGCCATATTGCAAAGATACGGCTACAGCACGCCTTAGTTGCTCAAGAGCGTATTAAGGCCCTCCCATTTGCTTTGGATCAAGCCTTAAGAGCCTTAAAAGAGACATTATTGCTAAAGGATTGGCCCTTTAAACGAATGATATTCATTCTCATTTGTCGCTATAATGGGCCTCATACAAGCTAAAAAGCATATTTAATGAATTTAGACCAAGTCGACTTAGGCAGTCTTTATCGCGTCACTCAAGTGGATGTGCCAAAAGGAGCCCCTCAAATTAAGGGGCAGTTGGAAGATATTGGCTTTTTACCGGGTGAACAAGTCACAGTATTGCGTAAGGGTTTGCTAGGCAAGGGCCCGTATATGGTTCGTGTAGGCGCTTCCACTTTTGCTTTACGCCAATCAGAGGCGCGCATGATTTTGGTTGAATCTTTGCAGCATGCCTGAATCCAAAGTCCATTTTTTTCCAAGCGAGCCACTCGTAGCGCTATTGGGCAATCCCAATTGCGGCAAAACAGCGCTATTCAATTTATTGACTGGCAGCCGTCAAAAAGTCGCCAATTATTCTGGTGTCACTGTTGAACGCAAAGAAGGACGTCTAACACTAGACTCCGAAAAAAATATTCGTATATTGGATTTACCTGGCGCATATAGCTTATATCCAAGATCTCTTGATGAGCGAGTCACTTGTAATGTATTGCTTGGTAGGGCAGAAGGTGAGAAGCGCCCTGATTTGGTGATCTGTGTTTTGAGTGCCATTAATCTGCGTCGCAATTTGCGTTTGGTACTGGCCGCAAAGCGCCTGGGTCTGCCATGTGTAGTGGTACTCAATATGCTGGATATTGCCAAACGTCAGGGCTTGCAAATTGATACAGCCGCTCTTTCGAATGAATTGGGTTTGCCTGTGCTCACCAGCATCGGTATTCAATCTAATGGTGCTGATGAGATTAAACGGTTTCTGTCTGATTTAGATTGGCGAAACTTAAATAGTCTTCGCAGCGGAACAAGTGATGCCACATTAGAAAATGTAGCCTCCCACATTGCTCATACAGAATCAGATAATGTCCAAGTGCAAAAGATTTTGCAAAACCTAAAGCTAGATCGCATCATCCCGGATCAGCTAAGTGATCGCCTAGATGCTGTATTGCTTCATCCAGTTCTGGGCCCCATTATTTTAGTGGTCTTGCTGTTTTGTATTTTTCAAGCGGTTTTTAGTTGGGCAACAGTGCCCATGGAGCTTATTAAGGATTCGGTTGAGTATCTTGGTGGTCAGATTGCGGAATGGTTGCCTAATGGATGGATACGTAGCCTATTAATCAACGGAATCTTGGCAGGTCTTGGTGGTGTTGTGATCTTCTTGCCGCAAATTCTGATTTTGTTCTTCTTCATTCTGTTGCTTGAAGAGTCGGGATACCTTCCGAGAGCAGCGTATCTCTTGGATAGGGTGATGGGATCGGTTGGCCTCTCTGGCAGATCTTTTATCCCATTGCTATCCAGTTTTGCTTGTGCAATCCCTGGAATCATGGCGACTAGGAGTATCTCTAATTCGCGTGATCGTATGGTGACCATCCTGATTGCGCCGATGATGACGTGCTCAGCACGTCTTCCAGTGTATGCCTTGCTCATCTCTGCTTTTATTCCAGAACAAAAACTCTGGGCAGGTATTGATCTTCAAGGCTTAGTTTTATTCTTGCTCTATCTTGCTGGGATCTTGGGGGCGATGGCTGTAGCTTGGATTCTGAAGCGCTTTACAAGTGAGCAATTCAAGATGAATGCGCTAATGATGGAGTTGCCAAGCTATCACATGCCACGTTTAAGCAATTTGGCGATTAGCTTATGGCAACGCGCAGAAATATTCTTGCGCCGAGTTGGCGGAATTATTTTATTAATGACAATTGGTCTTTGGGTCTTGTCTAGTTTTCCATTTCCACCAGAGGGTGCAACAGGTTCGCCTATTCAATATAGTTTTGCCGGAATGTTAGGCCAAGCCTTGGCTCATGTTTTCTCACCAATTGGCTTTAACTGGCAAATTAGCATTGCATTAGTGCCGGGCATGGCAGCTCGCGAGGTTGTCGTGAGCTCTCTCGCGACGGTGTATGCCTTGTCTAGCTCCAGCGCAGATGCAGCGGATGCGCTAATTCCTCTAATTTCTAGTGGCTGGTCTTTAGCTACAGCACTTTCTTTGTTGGCTTGGTTTGTCTTTGCACCTCAGTGTTTATCAACCATTGCGGCAGTAAAGCGCGAGACTGGCGGCTGGAAGATCCCGGTCATTATGCTGAGCTACCTGTTTGGGTTGGCCTATATTGCCGCCTTTATTACCTATCAAATAGCTAGCGCTCTTGGCCTAGCTTGATTGGGATCAAAGCAAGGTTTCTGAAATTCAGATAACCTCTTAAGCATTCATCACTTAAGAGAGTGCTCAAATGCGATCCAAACCAGTTTTCTTTTTATTGTCCTGTCTACTGGGTCTTTCCGCCTCTAATTTGGCTTTGGCTCAATCTGGCGAAAATACCTATAAACAAGTTTGTGCCAGCTGTCATGGATCGGGAGTGCTTAATGCACCTAAGTTTGGCGATAAGGCTAAGTGGGCTCCTTTGATTGCGGAAGGTCAGGCAACCCTGACTGCTCACGCTTATTTTGGTGTGAGAGCTATGCCTCCAAAAGGTGGCAATCCCAATCTTAGTATTGAAGGCTTCTCCGATGCCTTGGTCTATATGGTCAACAATTCTGGCGGCAACTGGAAAACACCAGATGCCAAAATGCTTGCGGCTATCAATAAAGAATTAGAAGCTCGTAAAGCAAACCCAAAAAAGCCTTGATTCATTTCTTGCGGTCCTGTTTGAAGGCTTAATTGCTCTTTTTTGTAAAGACAATCATCTAATGAATCTAGAGCCCCATCAAATAGAGATTATTGGTTATTGCGCTGCATTCTTAACCACCGTCGCCTTCTTACCCCAAGCAATACGCTCTTGGCGCACTAAGGATCTATCAGGTATTTCACTGGGGATGTATTCCTTATTTACTGCTGGGGTGGGCCTGTGGCTGATCTACGGCCTGATTATTGAGAAGTGGCCTCTCATCATGGCAAATGCATTGACCTTTGCGCTGGCTCTTAGTATCTTGTTATTAAAATTACGCCATACTTCTCCGCATCAGAAATAAAACACACGCTTATCAAAATTCTTAGAAAGGTTTTTATGTGCTCAGCATTTGTGATTGACCCCCCAGCAGTAGTGTCTTTGCCGGTAACTGGAGACACCCGTCGCTTTGCAGTCAATCGCATTTATTGCGTCGGCCGTAACTATGCTGATCACGCACGTGAGATGGGGCATGATCCCGATCGTGAGCCACCATTCTTTTTTATGAAGCCGGCCAACTCGATTGTGACTGATAGCGAGAATATGGCTTATCCCAATCTTTCAAATGATGTCCATCACGAAATTGAAATGGTTGTAGCCATTGGTAAGGGTGGCGCGAATATTGCTGCAGATAAAGCTCTAGAGCACGTCTATGGTTATGGGGTTGGTCTAGATATGACCAGACGTGATCTACAAGGTGAAGCTAAGAAGATGGGGCGTCCATGGGATACAGGCAAAGCATTTGATCAATCTGCGCCATGCGGAGAAATCACGCCGGCTAGTCAGTGCGGTCATCCGTCTAAGGGGTTGGTCAAGCTGTTGGTGAATGGTGAGGTTCGCCAAGAAGGTGATCTGAATCAACTCATTTGGAATGTGCCCGACACTATTGCCTATCTTTCCACTTTGTTTACCTTAGAGCCAGGAGATTTGATTTTCTCTGGAACACCAGCAGGTGTTGGTCCGGTCAAAAAAGGTGACGTGCTTGAGGGTAGTGTTGCAGGCTTACCGAATTTAAAGACAAAGATTATTTAATTACAAAAGATAGGCCTTATTTGCCTATCCATTTTGGTGGACGCCCTTCTAGGAAGGCGTTCACTCCTTCCCTAAAGTCTTTGCTGTTATAGGTCTCACGCATGAGATCTGTGCAATCGGGCAAATTGCTCTGTAGAAGGCGTGCCAAGGTGAGCTTGCTAGCCTTTTGTGTAATGGGCGCCAGAGTGGATAAATTTTCTGCGAGTGTATTTGCTGCTGCATCAATTTCGCTTGCTTCAGCTAATTGATAGAGATAGCCAGCCTCTAATAACTCTGGCGCTTTAATTAATTCTGCTGTCAGGAGCATCTTTTTTACTGTAGGCACTCCAAGATGGGCTGCAATCCAAGAGAGATTGCTCGGCGATAAACAATTTCCCAAAGTCTTAGCTACCGGTATCCCAAAACGTGCTTCGGGTGTGGAGATGCGAAAGTCGCAAGCGGTAGCCATCAATAGGCCGCTACCCACTGCTAAACCTTCAATGATTGCAATGGTGGGCATGGGCAGTTGCTGCAAAGAGGCAAAGATATGATCAACAGCAACTTCATACGCCTCATTTTCTTTGAGATCAACAAACTGTTGAATATCACTTCCAGAAACAAATGCTTTATCTCCTGCGCCTCTGAATATCACTACTCGAATATCGGAATTCTTTGCCAACGAATCACAAATCTGCTTAAGCTCTTCATACATTGGCCAAGTTAGAGCGTTACGAGCGGAAGGATTGTTAAAAGTAACGCGTGCAATCTTGTCGTGGATATCTAAATCTAAGCAGGGCGGGGTAGGGCGCAGAGTCATGAAGGCATTCTAAACAAAAGCTTGCACCTCATTGCCATAAATGACCATTTCATGAGCCCTGTAATCGTGTTTTTACCCTTATCTTTAGTCTCCTGCGCTAGAATTCCCTTATGTATATGTTCCTTCCTTTTCTGACAGCTTTTATCGGGCTCATCTTGGTCTGGTTTGAGAAGCGACTTGCTGCTGTAGTAGTTTTAGCAATTACTGTTGGAATACTGATGGTTTGGTTCCGCTTTCATGCCACTAGCCATCTCAACATTAGTCTGTAATTTATTGTGAGCAGACATTCTTTCCCTTCTTTAGCGGCTCTAGGAAATCAACTTGCATTGCTCGCTGTTGTTGGCATGCTGGGCTATGCATTTGTAGATCAACTCTATTTTGGTGAGTTGCCTTGCCCGTTATGTTTAATGCAACGTATTGGATTTGTGATCATTGGTTTTGCATTGGTCTTAAATATTCGTTGCGGCGCACATTCTGCGCATTACGGTTGGGGCATTATTGGCGGCCTAGTGGGCATGATGGTTTCATTGCGTCAAGTGTTTTTGCATATTCTTCCAGGCGATAAAGGTTTTGGTAAAACCTTTTTAGAATTACATTTTTATACCTGGGCCTATGTGGGCTACACAGGTTTATTGCTAGGCTTGGCGGTATTGTTAATGTTGCCTAATCGTGATGTGCGCTCGCGCTCTTGGTTCGCCAATACATTAGTGATTCTGTTTATGCTGCTGGTGTTCGGTAATCTTGTTTCAACCTTACTTGAGTGCGGTATTGGCCCTTGCGCTGATGACCCCGTGAAATATGAGGGCTGGCTGTGGCTGCGCTCTCGCTTTGGTTTCTAATTCAGGCCATCTGGTCTGGTTTCGAATTGATTGAGCATGCCATTCTCTAAGATTTTCAAGAGCCTCGTATTGATTTGTATGGCATCACTGCTGGCGCTGACAGCTCATGCGCAAACAAAATCAACCGGCAAAGCTGCATGGCCAAAGCAGCCTATTCGGATTATTGTTACCTTTACTCCTGGCGGTGCACCGGATATCTTGGCACGTGTATTAGCTGAAAATTGGCAGCAAAGCTTAGGAATACCAGTTGTTGTCGAGAACAAACCAGGCTATGGCGGAAACATTGGAGCTGACCTAGTTGCTAAGAGTGAGCCGGATGGTTATACCTTGTTAATAGGAACCGTTGGAATTCATGCAATCAATGGCGCACTATACGAGAAACTCTCTTTTGATCCCGTGAAGGATTTCACGCCCATTAGCTTTTTAGCGAGTACACCGAATGTGCTGATTGTGAATAAGAAGCTAGGCGTCAGCAATCTTCATGAATTAATTGAGTTAGCCAAAGCAAAGCCAGATCAACTGACTTTTGGTTCTTCGGGCGTGGGCACTTCACTGCATATGTCTGGAGAATTATTTAAGGAGATGGCTGGCGTACAAATTCGTCACATTCCTTACAAAGGCCGTGCCCAATCTCTGCCGGACTTGTTAAGTGGTCGCATCTCCATGTTGTTTGACAACCTTTCTTCTTCATTGACCTTGATTAAGGCTGGAGAAGTGCAGGCTTTAGGGGTAACCACCCTTAAGCGATCTCATGCCGCACCAGAAATCCCAACCCTGGCTGAACAGGGTTTGACGGGCTTTGAGGCGGTCTCCTGGTTTTCATTGATGGCACCAGCCAATTTGCCAGTCCCCATCCAAAAGCAACTCAATCAAATGGTGCGCCAAACGCTGAGTAATGCCGAGGTCAAATCGCGCCTCTTGGCCGGTGGTCTGGATCCTGCGCCTGGCAGCCCAAAAGACCTTTCTCGGTTAATTACGGCTGAGGTAGCTAAATGGGGCAGGGTAGTGCAGCAATCGGGCGCAAAATTGGATTAATAAGCTCTTTTTGTGTCAGCTCCAGCCTGCTATCAGGCGTTAAAGGTATGAAGACTTTGTTGTCTTAAACTACAGATTGATTTCATCTACCACTCATAAGCCCCTAAATTTGTTCAAATTTTCAGCATTAGACTTTTCTAAATTCGGTATCGTGCTGGCAGTTGCTTTACTGGTAGGTTGCGCTACTCAAACTCAGCAATTGAAGATGAACGAATCCAAGGAGCCGTTCAAGAACGGGGACTTGCAAAACACTGCTGCCGTTATCCAAAGCGCTTTCAAAGATAAAAATACTTTGTACTACATGGAGATGGGTGAAGTACAGCGCTTGCAAGGTCCTTCACAGATTCCGAGTAGCACAGAAAACTTATTAGCTGCTGATCAATTGGTCAGTCGTTGGGAAGTCACTACCAGCGATAAACTCAGACGCTCTTTTTCAGGGGCAAGCTCTTATGTATTGTCTGAAGGCTTTAGTAGTGAGTACGATCCAAAGCCTTATGAGGTGAGTTTTTTGAGCCAGACTTTAGCCTTGAATCATATTTCTCAAGGTCGCTGGAATGACGCCATGGTAGAAGCCAAAAAAATGGCGCAGCGTGAGAAGGTCATTGAGGAGCTGATTCAAAGTCAGGTTGCCGCTGTCTCTAAGGTAGAGCGTGATCAACAAGCCAACCCCAATACCCAGGCGGCAACGAGTCGCATAGAAAATATCAGTGGCTACCCCATTAATTTATTAGATGATGAAGAGACCCGCAGTCTTAAGAATTCTTATCAGAACCCAGCAGCTTATTACTTATCAGGCTTTATTCATGAGTCACAAGGAGAAGCCAGCCTAGCTGCGCCAGGATATCGCCTGGCAATAGAACTTCGTCCGCAAGTGAATTTCTTTAAAACCAGTATTGCTAAGCTGGATTCTAATATTGCCAATCTTAGTAAAAAAGCTTTTGCTGATACCTTAATCGTGATTGATACAGGCTACATGCCTAAAATTATTCCTTATCAAATTAGCCAGACTTTTACTGTGGGTGGTAATTCAAGGTTGGTGACATTAACGTTCCCAGTAATTGAGAGGTCTACCGAGCGTTTTAGGCCATCACTCATTCAGTTGGGCGATAGGGTTGCCAATCCAGAATTAGTAGCAAATATTGATGCAATGGCACGCAAGAACTTGCGTGATGAAATGCCTGCCTATGTTTTAAGGGCCTCTTCAAGAGCACTCGTTTCTCTAGCAGCCCAATTTGCAGCCGATCGTGCTGCGCAGCAAGCAGCAAATCAGCGTAATCAAAATAACCAAAATAGCGGTACCGCAGCTCTGATTGGTGCTATCGCTGGACTCATTACAGGCTATGCCCTGCAGTCTGTCAATGTGACCGATGTGCGCCATTGGTCAACCTTACCTGCGCAAACTTATATGGCGAGAATGGGTTTGCCAATTGGTCCAACCGTTCTTAAATACACTCTGCCATCTGGCATGATCGTTTCTCAGACTGTTAATTTAGTAGGTGGCTATAACGTCGTCTATATCCGCATGTTTAGGAACAAGGCTACGGTGCTAACCTCTAATGATCCTGCCACGCTTCCTTCGAAGTTGCCAGCCGCTATGCCCGTCGCTAGTGGTGTCACTACAACCCCAGCCGCAACCCCAGCCGCAACCTCAGCTACCACCTTACCCACGATAGCCGCACCTCAATCATCGGGTAGTGCCCTAGACGGCCTCAAGAAACTATGGGGTAGTTTTCAAGATCCAAAGCCTGAGGAGGCCAATCCGGTAGTGTCATCACCTGTTCCCGTGGAAGCGGTTACTCCTACCCCCAATGCCCAGCCCGCAACACCAAGCCCGGCACCAGCATCAACCCCCAATTCAGCACCCGCAGGCAGTAATATGGATGGTGTAAAGCCATATGAGCCACCCAATCTGCTAAATAGCTTTCAGCAGCTTTTTAATTAAGAAAGACCCAGATGAAGAAATACTTTTCGATCCTTTTAACTGCGCTTGCATTAGCAGCGTGTAGTTCAACGCCATCCATGAAAGATATGACTGTGCGCATGGGGGATACGGATAGTATTCAAATTACGGATATGAGAAGCTTGATGCGTAATGGTGTATTGACAGCGCAAGTGACTATTCTGAATGAGAGTAAATCTAACCTCGTTTCTTATCGATTCAAGTGGATTGGTAAAAACGGTATGACTGTGACTGACGAAGAGCCGTGGAAGCCTGTAACCGTCGGCAAAGGTCAGTCGACCACCATTATGGGGATAGCTCCAACCCCAGATGCTACTGACTTTCGTTTTGAGTTAAACCAATACAAATAAAACACGCCATCAGAAGATATTAGGACTTATTGAAAATGACTATGAAAACCAAAACTATCCATTTATCTGCCATCGTTTTGGCAGCAGCAGCTCTAGTAGCGTGCTCAGGCCCCCAGGTGCGCTATGGCGATGCCAAGGCAGTTGAAACAGTCAATGCCAATTACGGATCGACCGATCTGCAGATCATTGCTGAGGCAATGACAAGATCTTTGCTGCAATCTAAAGCCATCTCCGGAAGTAAAGACGCGCCAATTGTGACCTTGGCAGATGTGAAGAACAAGACTTCTGAATACATTGATACGCGCGTCATCACCGATAAGATTCGCACACAATTAATGAAGAGTGGTCAAGTACGCTTTGCTGTGAGCGTTTCTGAAATGCAAAATCAAACCGATGAACTCAAGCGTCAAAATCAATCAGGACTTTACAAGAACAGCACAATCGCTAAAACAGGCAATATGCAAGGCGCTCAATATCGCATTGAAGGATCCATTGCTTCTATTGTCAAAAACACCAAAGATGTTAAGGATGTTTACTACGTCTTTAACTTAAATCTCATCAATAATGAGTCTGGTTTGCTGGAGTGGGCTGATGAAAAAGAGATTCGTAAGACTGCAACGCGCTAATACGCAATACATGAAGGTAGGTAATTGAATGTCACTAAGTAAAACAAACTGGTTAGCGTGTGCGGGTATCGGCCTAGTCTTTTTGGCTGGATGCGCCACTAAACCACCCGCTCCAAAAGCAGAATCTGCGATTGTTGGTCAAGTGCCTGCTGATCCGCCCAAGAATCCTGTGATTAGTGCCGAGGCGCTGAAGGCGGATTCGAAGTCTATTGCTGTCACGGATATCTATTTCAGAAAAGAAGGTAAGAATTTAACCTTTATTGAAGAGACTCGGACAACTACAGGCAATACCATCTCCTCAACTATTGCACCAAAGACAATTGAAGTAGATGCTGATAAAGCCAATGCTTCTGCTCTGACTGGCGGCGCAAATTCATCTGCGTTTCCAGTGAAGTTCACTGATTTGTCTGATCCTAAGGCAACTAGCCCTGGTACAGCAGTGCCACCTACACCGGTAGTTGATGCTGCACCATCAAGTAGTAATTCTTCAAATGCCAGTACCCAAAGCATGAAGAAGTCAGGCTATCAAAGCAATAATGAATATGGCGAATTGCGTTACCTGGCAAATCCTATACGTGGTTTACTAATCAAGTCTGGATATAAGGTAGTGCAAGCAAAGCCTACTGTGGCTGTACCTAACCAGGGCGATGAGTTTTTCGATATTGTGAAGCGTATTAAGGCGGGTGATTTTGGTGATGCTGACTACGTACTGTATGGCGTCTTAGCAGAAGTATCAACCACAGATAACGTTGCAGATATCCCGGGCACAAAGTCGACTTCTCAGCAGCTCACATTGGAAGTAACAGTAGACTTCAATATCGTTGACACCAAGACAAGCCAAATCGTTGCCTCATTCGTGGCTTCGGGCGAGGGTAAGGATGTTCAAATTGATGGCAGAGATACCAGCTACAAACCAAGCGCGGCGAAGTTAATGAAGTTGGCTTCATTAGATTTGGCTGAGGATGTTCGTAAACATCTGGCCGATCAGAACTTCATTACCAATCATCCTGGATCTGCAGGACAACAGCGTAACCTGAAGCGACGTTTAGATGATGATGCTTCTACTCTGAAGGTCTACAAGTAAGAGAGCAGAGGAGCACAAGGCATTCCTTTGATTTAGACCTCTAGCGGCGGTTGCGACTTCTCATAGCGCTCCGCCGTTCTTCTAAAGAGGTAGAGCAAAAAGCATGCAGCCAAAGCAAGGCTAAGACTATTGCCAGCCCAGAACCCATTGGCACCCTGTAAGAAGGCAGGTGTATTGCCTAAGACGTTAAAGCCCATTAGATAGCCACCACCTAGACCTACTCCCCAGAGTGAGCCGGCGTAGATGACCATCGGCCAAAAGGCAATTCGGTAAGCCCGCAGAATAAATGCCGCAGTAATTTGCAATGCGTCAAAGACTTGATAAAACGCAATGAATAGAAAGAGGGGAATAGCAAAAACTTTCACTTCTTCTGGTGGATCGTATAGATTAAGTAGTTGAACCCTCAATATCCACACTGCTATACCGATGCTGATGCAAAGTGCGGTGGTAAAAAATACTGAAGACCAGCCAATCTCCTCAGCGCGCTCTGGTTTATTGGCGCCAATAGATTGGGATACTAATGTCATCGTTGCAATTGAGAGGGATAACGGCACCATATAGATCACAGTTCCCATATTGGCCACAATTTGATGTCCCGCTAATGCAGTCGTTCCTAGCCGCGCAATAAACAGAGATATAAAGGTGAAAGAGGTCACCTCGATTAAATAGCTAAATCCAATGGGCGCCCCAAGCTTGAGTAAAACCCAAATACGATGCCAGTTGGGCGCGCTAAAGCGTGCAAAGATCTTAAAAGGCTTATAAAAGCGATCAAATAAAACAAAGCCCAAAGTCATGAGTAACCATGACCAATTAATAATCACAGTGGCCACTGCGCAGCCTGGGCCGCCCATGCCCTCAATGCCTAAGCCTCCATAGATAAAGAGAAGGTTGAGTGGTAATTTAAGGGTTAGACCAATGATTTGCACCACCGTAATCACAGTGGGGCGCGATACAGCATTATGAAGAGCCATTAATACGCGCATAGCCATGCTTGCTGGTAAACCAATGGCTAGAATATTGAGGTAGAGCTTTGCTTTATCTTCAATAGCCGCATCGACTTGTGAGATCGCTAGCAGATGATCGGAATTCAGCAAAATAAAACAGCCAAAAATAGTGAGTCCTACAGCAAGCCAAGTGGCTTGACGAACTTCTTCGCCGATTTCTGAAAAACGTTTAGCGCCAAATAACTGACCAGCAATAGGCGCAAGAGCTGAAATGACTCCAGTTAAGCCAACATAGATGCTAATAAATATGGCCGAAGCCATGGCGAGCGCAGCTAAGTCATCGGCAGAGTAGCGCGCTGTCATAGCTGTGTCTAAGACACCAAATGCAATCACTGCAAGCTGACCAATCAGTAGTGGCCCAGCCAGTTTTAGCAAGGAGGGGATATCCTCGCGCAGGCGCGATAACTTAAAGTGCAGCACGATCTATTCTGGGATTACTTCGTAAAGACGCAGACGTTCGTCGCGGTCAGCTGCACGGCGATCCTCCCATAGGAGGCTGAGTTTTTTATTGTTCAGCTGGGCGTAGGCCTTTGCCTCGGATTGGCTATGGGTGAGCATCCAGGGGCAATTGGGATCATCGCGCAAATTGAGTTTAGAAAAGTATTTAAAAGATGCAAGTTGAGCATCGCCAAGATTGCTGGTATCAATGCAGCCACCACCAGAAGGAATGACTTGGGTTAATCGTGCAGATACTTGACGATAGGTTTTGGCGTAATTAATAGTTGGCAGCCAGAGGGTCATTAATAAAACCCACATGAGTGTTGTGCCTGAAGCTGAGATGATGAGACAACGCCAAATTTCTTTTGGTGCGCGTGATGTTCTCCAGCGCACGATCGCAAGCCATACGCCAGTAATCGCCAGAGCAACGAAAAATGCCAATACATTAAATTGACTCTCAAATCCCGGCAATAAACGTGCAATATTGGCTGCGGTAGTTTCTGGGTAGCCTGTCACCTTAGCTAACCAGATAATCCAAATAGCGAGGGCGATTACTGTAAAGCTAAACATGGCAAACCAGTCAATAAAACTAATGACACTTCGCTTAAGTACTGGCAGGCTAAATGCGGCAATGATAGAAAGGCTCGGAATCAAAATCAATAAATCATGTTCATTTGCCTCAAGGCGGAACAAGACATAAATTAAGCTACCAATAAATAGACTCAGTGGAATGCAAAGATGTGGGGCGCGCCATGTGCCCGCTTCTTTAACACGCCCCCAGTGTGCGAGCGAAATCATTGCCAATGGCCATACAGGCCATGCATAAGCCCAAAAATTCACACTCAAGAATCCGAGAGATTCGATCGAAGGAGTGGCACGCATTTCTGGTACGTTGCGCCATCCCTCTTCAGCGATGTGACGCCAATGCGTAGGTAAGTCTGTTAAATACCAAACTATCGGCCAAATCGCAAAACCAATTAATCCCAAAACAGTACTGGTAAGAGTCCAACGAAAGCGCAGCTTTGCATTGCTAGCGATGACCGCAATAATGGTTGAGGTAACGATGATGAGGCTTAGTGTGAGATTGCTCGATAGCGCAACAATGGCGATACCAAGGCCAGTCCATAGTCCGCCTTGCCATGGTTTATCTAAGCCGCGCACAGTACCGTAGAGCACAATACTGATGCCCATCAATTGCGCCATCATCGGCGTGGTCTCGTGGGCGCGCTGAGCAAGACCTACGCAAGCCAAGAAGATGAGTAGGGCGCCATCAGCCAAGGTCATGCCATAACTCTTTAAATCTGGTTGACCACCAACAGCAAGCGCCATTGGTTGCACTTCGCGACGGCGACCTAGTAGATAGGTTGCATACCAAATTGCAAGTGCAGCAGCAAAGAAACAAATCGCTGAATACAAACGAGCAGCATTAGCAGCGCCAATGAAGGGACCAAACCATTTGATGAGAGTGGCACCGATCCAATAGGGTAGTGGCGTACCAAGTGAGATGTCGCGACCAGCTAGATGGGGAACAATCCAATCAATGGAGTTGCCGCGAAAGAGGGTCCACATACCGCCAAAGCCAATAGCGTCTTCGTTCTTCCAGGGATCCCGAAAGAAGAGGCCAGCAAAACCATAAACCAAAGTCAGCGCAAAAATAATAATGCGCGGAATGGATTTAGTGGCAGCGGCGGTAAGTTTGACCATGTGTGCAGTTCAAAATAAAAAAGGCAGCAAACGCTGCCTTGATTATCTCGCAGAGATGGTATTTCACATACCCTGCGAATAGAGTTGTATTAAGCCTTCTTCTTAGCTGGCTTTTCAGCAGCTTTAGCTTCTGCAGCAGCAGCTTTTTTCTCGGCTGTTTTAGCAGCGCCATCACCGGAAGCCTTAGCAACAGCCTTGGTACCGAATTTCTGACGGAATTTCTCAACACGACCAGCGGTATCCATAATTTTCTGGGTACCAGTGTAGAAAGGGTGTGATTCAGATGAAGTCTCGATCTTGGCTAATGGATATTCATTGCCGTCTTCCCACTTAATGGTCTCTTTAGTAGCCATTGTGGAGCGAGTCTTGAAGCTGAAGTTATTAGAAACGTCTACAAAGACGATTTCACGATATTCGGGGTGGATGCCAGGTTTCATTATGAGTCCTATGAGCGGGTAGCCGTTTGAGCCAAATTGGCTTAAATACTTTCCCAGGTTTTAAAAGCAGTAAAGGCGAAATTATGCCATGAAATCAACAACAAAGCGCTCTTTTGGGGTCCAAAAAGGGCTAAAACAGCCCCCTGGACCTCTAAATTAGCCTCCGCGACGCATTAGGTCGAAGAATTCACCATTATTTTTGGTGGATTTGAGCTTATCAACGATAAAGTTCATAGCCTCGATGTCGTCCATATCGGCCAGTAATTTACGTAATACCCAGATCTTCTGGAGGTTCTCCGCTTTAACCAACAATTCCTCGCGGCGGGTGCCAGACTTATTGAGATTAATAGATGGGTAAACACGACGCTCAGCCAAGCGACGCTCAAGGTGCACTTCCATATTGCCGGTACCTTTGAATTCCTCATAAATGAGGTCATCCATACGGCTACCAGTTTCAATCAATGCTGTAGCGATGATGGTGAGTGATCCACCTTCTTCAATATTACGAGCTGCTCCGAAGAAACGTTTTGGGCGTTGTAATGCGTTAGCGTCCACACCGCCAGAGAGTACTTTGCCTGATGAAGGAACTACCGTGTTGTATGCGCGAGCAAGACGGGTAATCGAGTCAAGCAAGATGATCACATCTTTACCCATCTCTACTAAACGTTTTGCTTTTTCAATCACCATTTCAGCAACTTGAACGTGACGAACTGCTGGCTCATCAAAGGTAGAGGCAACAACTTCACCGCGAACGGAGCGTTGCATTTCAGTAACTTCTTCAGGACGCTCATCAACGAGCAGTACGATCAAAATCGCTTCAGGATTATTGGCTGCAATCGCATGTGCAATGTGCTGCATCATGACAGTCTTACCAGACTTTGGTGAAGCAACGATCAAGCCACGTTGGCCGTAACCAATAGGGGAGATCATGTCGATAATGCGGCCTGTTAGATTCTCTTCCGCCTTGATATCACGCTCTAAGCTGATCACGCGGTTCGGATGCAAAGGCGTTAAGTTCTCGAACATGATGCGGTTCTTGAGGGCCTCTGGAGCCAAGCCGTTGATCTTGTCTACCTTTACCAGTGCAAAGTAACGCTCACCATCTTTAGGTGTTCGTACTTCACCTTCAACGCTGTCACCAGTATGTAGGTTAAAGCGGCGAATCTGCGCAGGAGAGATATAAATATCATCCGGAGAAGCCATGTAAGAGGCTTCAGGGGAGCGCAAGAAACCAAAGCCGTCAGGCAGTACTTCTAAAGTGCCGTCGCCGAAAACGGTTTCACCAGCCTTCGCACGTTTTTTGAGAATGGCAAACATTAATTCTTGTTTGCGCATCCGTTGAGTGTTTTCAATCTCCAAGCTAGCTGCCATTTCGAGCAGAGCGGATACGTGGAGGCCTTTGAGTTCAGTTAATTGCATGTGGTTCTCGGGTGTAAATAAAAGGAAAAATCAGAATGGTATGAATTTGTTTTGAGGTATCGCTGCGCTGATTGAGATCACGCAGATGTGGAAAAACAGAATTTTGGATGTTTGCTAAAAGAAGGGGGGGTAAATTGCTGAAAATCGGAGCACTGATTAGTGCGTTTGAGTAATACTACACTAAAAAAGGGGTATGACAACTACGGTAAATCGGTAAAAACCACAGGCTCAGCGGGTGAACCTGTGGTCTGAGACTATTTACAGATGACTATCAATAAATGCAGTCAACTGAGATTTGGCCAAAGCGCCTACTTTTTGAGCAGCCACGGTGCCATTTTTGAAGAGGATTAAGGTAGGAATGCCACGAATATTGAACTGGGCAGGTACGCCTTGGTTCTCATCCACGTTCATTTTTGCGATCTGTAGCTTGTCGCCATATTCACCAGCGAGCTCTTCGAGGATCGGACCAATCATTTTGCAAGGACCGCACCACTCAGCCCAGAAGTCGAGCAGAACAGGTTTATCGGACTTGAGGACGTCTTGTTCGAAAGAGGCGTCAGTTACATATTTAATGCCGGCACTCATGAAAATTCCTTATTTAGACTTATTTAGCGAGTTATTTAATTATGGCGTTACAACGCTTATATTAGCAATAAGCGGAACGTTCTGCTCAAAATAGATAAATACACACTTAATGTCTCAGCCTTTTCCTGCCCTTTCTGACCAAAAGCAGCCGCATGCTTGGGCAATTACGCCTAATAGCCAAGCGCTCACCCAATTGGCAAAAGGCATCTGGGATTGTGCAGTGCAAACTAATCAGCGCCCTTTAGTGGTACTCAGTACTGCTGGTCCCCTCATCGGGGTTAGGGCAGCGCTAGAACAAAACAGGCCTAAAGATCTGCCAAGCCATCTTGCCTTCTTGCCACAAGTGATCAGTTTTACGGATTGGCTAGAAGCAGCACCAGGCGCATGGAAATTTCCAAAGAAGCAAACAGATTTGGAAAGATGGCTCGCTGTTTATGCCACTTTGCGTAAACATAAAAATTTACAAACGTGGTTTAAGGCAGAGACTGAATCTGGCGCCTGGGGTTTGGCCCAAGCGATTGTGAAGGCGTGTGACACCTTATCAACAGCGGTGAGTCCGCAACTACAAAAACAGATTCATGAATTCATACAGAAAAATCAAGCTGAAAAAAGCAATCTTGGCGAGATTTGTCTTAGTGAGGCGCAAGCGTTATTAGACAGTACCGTAGCCAAAGTCTATTCGGGAATGGCGCGTAAAGTAGTGGATCAAGAGACTAAGGTCTTACTCGAGTTTTGGCGTTACACCGCAAGCGTAAGTGACCCTGCATTTCGCAATCAGTTTGCAATTGCCGCTCATCTCGAAGCAAGTAAGAATGCAAATTCAGCAAGACCATTGATATGGGTGGAGACTGCTGATCCAACACCTATAGACCAAGAGATCATTGGTTTATTGCTTGATGAGTATGCTCAGTACGCAGAAGTAATAAAGGTAAAGATGGATTGGCATGACGTGGGCTTGTGGCCTGAGTCTATTGGCGCTGAAGGTGGTGAACAAGCAAGGATTCAAGCGTTAGAAAATGCAAAACGCTCCCAAAGTAAGGGCTGGCGACTAATAGCTGCGAAACGTTTTGAAGAATTAGCATGGGCTGCTGCCAAAACAATTGAGCAACATCTCATTCATGGAAAAACTAATTTAGCATTGGTTGCGCAAGATCGTTTAGTAGCGAGAAGGGCGCGCGCATTACTTTCACGCCTTGGTCCAGCGCTTAATATTCGTGATGAAACTGGTTGGAAGCTATCGACTACACGTGCGGCTGCAGCGCTTAATAGTTGGTTAGAACTCATTAGAGCCCCTAAAGATGGGCCGAGCGCAAAAACCTTGCTTGAGTTTTTACAGAACCCATTCTTAGATCTTGGCAAGATTCTGAATCGAGATGCAGAAGCCTGTATTGGACTGATTGCGGAGCTTGAAGATATTTTAGTTGGCAGCAAAGCAGAGTCCGGCTGGAAAACCTTCCACCTGGCCATTGAGGGCGCGCAAGCGAATGCGTCAAAAACTGCTAGCGCAATGCCAAGCGCAGCATTGTTTGAGTTATTACAGTTTGCTCGAGAGCGTCATCATGAGTGGCTGACGCTTAAGGTTGATTGCAATAAGGCCTATCAGTTGTTGCAGGCTAATCTTCAGGCGGCTGGCATGGACAAAAGTCTTGAAAAAGACTCAGCCGGCAAGCAATTGCTGGAGGTGCTCAAGACATTTGACTTGAGTAAGACGCAATACCAACAAACCTCTATTCGTTTGAGTGAGTGGCTTAGCTTGCTTAAAACAGTTATTGAAGGAGCGAGCTATCAAGAGGCTGGTAAAGAAGCTAAAGCTACGCTGAGTATTTTACCTTTGAGCTCTACACGTATGCGCGACTTTGAGGCAGTAGTTGTTGTGGGTTGCGATGAACAGCAGTTGCCGGCTTATTCAGAGCCGCCATTATTTTTCTCGGATGCGCTTAATCAGCTATTAAAGACCTCAACGATAGCGATGCAGTTTGTGCAGCAAGCTAGAGATCTTTCGCAATTACTAGTGTCATGCCCCAGTGTGGATTTACTCTGGCAAAGCAAAAGCAATAATGGAGAACCGCTCAGACCATCGGCTTGGATACAGCGTTTGCAAAATCAAATTAAGTGGGAAGCCATTCCAGCTCAATTGAAAAAACGCGCTTTTGAGGCAACGCCGATGGAAATGGCAGTTGCGCATTTTGAAGAAGATCTGCCGATGCCGCTATCAATGAGTCCCAGTGCCTATAAGGCTTTGCGGGATTGCCCATATCGTTATTACGTACGTAGCTTGTTGGGTTTGCGCAAGAATAAAGAATTTGATGAAGGCTTTGATGCTTCACTGGCAGGGCAAACTTTGCATAAGTTGCTCAAGCGTTTTTACCATGCGCTCAAAACCCATGAGCATACTAATCCATCACTTAAGGCTGACCCCGATCAAAGGCGTGCCTGGATGGAAAAAAGCTTAAATGACTATTCAGAACAAGAGTTCGCCGTATTGATTGAGGGTGATGCTAGGGTAATGGGTGCCTTAAGGGATTGGCAAAAACAAATTCCAAGTTTTGTGGATTGGCAGATTCAACGTGAGTTAGCGGGTTGGGAATATTTTGATGGTGAAGTCAAGGTTGGTTTTGATTTGCCATTTCAGGATGCAGACGGCAATATCAAAATGATTCGCATTGAAGGTTATGCTGATCGCTATGACGTCAATATAGATAACAGCAGGATTGCTTCAGTGATTGATTACAAAAATCAACGCTTTGACAGAGTCAAAGTTCGGGCTGAGCATGTCTTAGATGATCCTCAGCTATTAATCTATGCTCGGGCTGCAAATGAGGGTCAAGAAAGTCATAAGTTAATGGGGCATCAGGTTCAGCAGGCAGAGTGGGTGGCCTTGAAGGCTGATTTTTCTAAGGGCGAGCAAAAAGCACTGCGCAGCCAAGAAGTGGTAGATATGGCAGAAATGATGCAGCAGTTTTCTAAGCAGATTACAGAAGATGTAGAGCAGCTATGGGCCAAAAAGCCAATGCAAGCATTTGCGCCTGAAGGAGTTTGCCAATACTGCGAAGCAAGAGGCGTTTGCAGGAAGGGAATTTGGTGAGCGATCTAATTAATATGCTTCCAGCCAAGCAAACCTATTCAGAAAAGCTCGCTTGCGATCCCCATCGCTCGGTAATTGTTTCTGCTTGCGCAGGCAGCGGCAAGACTTGGTTATTGGTGGCGCGCATGGTTCGCCTATTGCTCGATGATGTGAAGCCGCAAGAAATTCTCGCACTTACATTTACACGTAAGGCTGCGCAAGAAATGCGTGACCGCCTATATGGGTTGCTGGAGCAATTTTCTAAAAGTGATGATGCCTCATTGATGAAAGAACTTACCGCTAGAGGTATGGAAGAGGTGCAAGCTGAAAAATACCTTCCTAAAGCCAGAGCGCTTTATGAGCAGGTCCTGGCAAACCCACAGCCGATTGTGATCGATACCTTTCATGGCTGGTTTGGCAGGTTACTAGGAGCAGCCCCAGTATCGCTTGGCATTCAGCCGGGGTTCATGTTACGTGAGGATGCTAAGCGACTCCAAGAAGAGTGTCTTGATGATTGGTGGGGCGATCTCACGCCAGAGCTCAAAGCGCATTATGACGTCTTGCTCAAATATTTAGGCTCTTATGAGACGCAAAAACTCTTAATGGGTAAAAGCAGCCTCTTTAAGCAAAGAGGTGCATGGACCTTCTTTGCGAAGCAATGTGATCAAACCGGCATCACGCCTTTAGAGCACCTAAAAAAATCCCTGCATAAGTTGAATCTACCTAATCCATTGCTAGCTCCGTGGAATGCGCCTAATGCATTGGTTGATTTAGAGTTTTTAGAGTATTGCTTTAAAAATAGCAGCACTAATGATCAGAAGCTTTTGCCAAATCTGTTGCCAGCGTTAGCTTGCAAAAAGAATGGCGGCGATGTGATGGATATTGCCAAGAGTTTGCAAGATGTCTTTTTGACGATAAGCCCTGTGAAGTACCGTACCGGTAACGATACTGTTTTAGGCGTACTAGAAACCTTCTTAAAGAATGAAGGTAAGGCTGATCGCATGGGGGACTTCATCTCCATTAAGCAAAACTGGGGTCATACTTTTGAGGAATACCTCCAATGGCAAGCCGAGCAGGATGTATTTGCTGTCAATGAGGCTTGGTTTGCCCTGAATCAATCCATGATGGCGCACGCTAATGCCCAAAAAGAAAATATGCGTGTGCGTGATTTTGATGATTTAGAGGTTGGCGTTAGTTTATTGATGGGGGGGCCTGAGCATGCAGCCTATCTGCAATCGCGCCTAGATGCAAAGTACAAACAAATTTTGGTAGATGAGTTCCAAGATACCAACCCATTGCAATGGCAAATTCTGCGAGCCTGGTTAGCAGGCTATAGCGTAGGCGATGAGAAGCCAAAAGTATTTATTGTGGGCGATCCTAAGCAGTCGATTTATCGGTTTCGTCGTGCTGATCCTAGGCTATTTGTGAGCGCAGCGCAGTTTTTACATCAACATCATGGTGCTGCTTATATTGAGCAGGATAAAACGCGTCGCAATGCTCATGAAATCAATAGGGTCGTGAATACGATCTTTCAGGGCGAGCAAGTGCCACCCGATTACCCATATACAGAGCAGCAAACCCTATGGACTACTCCGAATGAGGATAGGCCTACCGATGCTTATGCTGGGCGAGGTGAGATTTATTTATTACCTTTGATTCCTTATGCAGAGCAGACGCAGGAACCAAGAGAGGGTAGTGCTTTTGATGGTGCTATTGCCGATTCAAGTGAAACGGTTGGGGTGATTCAGCGTCAACGTGAGGGTGAATTGATTGCGCGCCTCATTAAAGAAATTATTGCTACGCGTAAGGTGGCAGATAAAGAAGGTGGCAAGGAAATTTGGCGCGAGGCCAGGGCGAGTGATTTCCTGTTACTGGTAAAGCGTCGTAAATATTTACCTCAATACGAAAGAGCGCTGCGTGATGTAAAGCTTGCCTATGAGAGTCCACGTTTAGGCGGATTGCTTAATACTCTAGAGATCGATGACCTCATTGCTTTACTGACTGTTTTGGTAACGCCTCGTCATGACTTACCGCTAGCTCAAGTTCTGAGAAGTCCGATTTTTGGTTTTGCTGAAAAACAAATGCAGCAATTGGCGGTAGCGATGACATCTGGTCATTACCGCTCCTGGTGGGATGCGTTGCAAGACAGCAAAGATTCAAAGCTTCAAGGTGCAGCACGCTATCTTAAGCATTGGCATCTTTTGGGCGAGCGCTTACCGGTTCATGACCTGCTTGACCGTATTTATCAAGAGGGTGATGTGCGCCTCAAATATGCTGCAGTCTGTCAGGATCTCGATCGACCACAGGTCTTGGCAAACTTGGATGCCTTCTTAGAAGTGGCGCTTAATCAAGATGGGGGTCAATACCCAAGCTTGAGTCGTTTTATTCAGGAGATGAATACCAAGCGCCGTGGCGATGATGATGAAACCCCTGACGAGGGGGATGTCGATGCAGCAAGCGATGACAACCTAGTCGAAGTTGATGAAGAGAGTGAGATGTCAGAAGAAGATCGCCATAAGCGTGTGCGACTCATGACAATTCACGGTGCTAAAGGCTTGGAGTCGCCTTTTGTCATCATCCTAGACGCGAACAATACCGATACCAATGTTGACTACAGTGGCGTCTTAATTGATTGGGCGCCACAAGAAGAGAGCCCGTCTCATTTATCTCTGTTTACCTCTAAAACATTGACTAGCCCTCGCGCTGAGATCAATGAGGCTGAGAAGCTAATTGGTGAAAAAGAAAATTGGAATCTTTTGTACGTTGCCATGACTCGTGCTCGCCAAGGCCTATGGATTAGTGGTGATGCCCAAAAGCCCACTACCAATAATCCTAGTGGCTTAGATAAGACTTCTTGGTATGGCAAGGCAAGCAAGGTTGAGTTGTCTGTGTATCAGGTAGGCGAGCAAGTGGTAGCTACGGATGAGTTTGAGGTCATCAAACCTGCGCAAGAAAACGCGGTTGAGGATTTTGTCTTGGACTGGGACTCTGCGCAAGAAAGCCATACGCAAATGCTGTCTGACATCGAGAGTGGTGTGACGGTTGAAGTATTTGCGGGCGTGGATGAGCAGGCAGGTAATCCTGATCCAGAAATCTTGGAAGAGGGTACAAACTTCCATAAGTTGCTAGAGTTCCTCACTCCCGATTCCAGTAATGAAACAAAACCACCTATGCCAAGCGAGCAGGAACTCATGAACTGGCTTAGTGTTGATCAGGACAGCGCAATCAAACTTATTACATACGTACAAAAAGTGCTTACAACCCCAGAGTTGAAACACTATCTGACATCAGGCGAGTGGGTGCAGGCTTGGAATGAGCTAGATATTACTAGTAAAGATGGCAAGAGCTATCGCATGGATCGCTTGGTGGAATTTGATGATCACTTAGCCATCATCGATTACAAGCTCACCATTCCAGAAGTGGGTAGTGATAAGTATGAAAAGTACCGCAAGCAATTGCAGGGCTACCAGGCCGAGCTCAAACGCATCAGAAAAGACAAGTCAAACAAGGCTTACTTGATTTCATCTAAGGGTGCGATAGTTGAAGTGAAGTAAATCTTTAAGCAGCAGCCTTGAATTTGTTGGTCATTAAGGTGCCTTTGCTCAACTTCTTTTCAACAGTCGATATTGATTTGGATTCTCTTTTCACCTCACCAAGTACTTGATTGATGAAAGTTTGCCAACCTTCACCTTTGGATTTATAAAAATCTAAAGTTTCTTTATCAATTCTTAGGGTAACCTGCTCTTTAGCTCCACTGCCCAGGGGTCTGCCGCGACCACGAACTAGCGTAGGCTTAACTTTCTCCCATTCTTCATCCGTGAATGGCATATTGTCAGGATCTGCCATGGCCGCTTTTGTAATAGCGGCATCTTCTTCGGCGCTGGGTCTAATTATTTTCTTTTTCATATCTCTCTACCTCGCGGGTATTTGCTTTTCTTAGACTAATAATTCTTTTGCCTATTTTTAGTTCAACATAAACTACGCAGTACAGACGTTGCTTTATGAGTGCTAGCGCTACACACCTCTCCTCACCATAATTCTTTCTGCCGTCAATATAGCTAATGGCGGAATCCCAATCCAGCAGCTTTGCATCTGAGAGAGGTAGACCATGTTTTGCAATATTTGAATCATTTTTTGCCGAATCATAAGTGAATTTCATCGGAAATATTGTAGTTACGTTAAATCATAACATCAATGAATTAATATAACTACAAAAAATAAGGGAATTCCAATAAAAGAGGGCTTTGGAGGAGTGCTAAGCACTATCATTTAGGCATGGAACGCTTTCCCATCATCATCGAACTAGTAGAAACTGCGCAGCCGTGGTTTTATCGAGCTAGCATTTATCTATCCAATGCCTTTGCGGAGGACCCAGCAATACTGGCATTTGTTTTTTGCTAAGAGCAAAATAGCTTTGAACAGCCACCTACGGGTGGTTTTTTATTGCCTAAATTTTGAGCAAATAGCCCTAAAACAACAAAAAGAGCTTCATTTTTACGGTTTTTACATATACTGTATAAACATACAGTATATTAATGACTATGACGCAAGTAATGAACCCCGCAAAAGTAACCTTAAGCCAGGCACCACAAGCCTTGGCAGGGCATTTTGCTGCTTATGAGCTTAAGCTCCTGAGTCACCGGATTTCAGCTGGATTCCCCAGTCCAGCAGCAGATTACGCTGAGGATGGTTTGGATTTGAACCATTACCTGGTTCAGAACAAGCCAGCCACCTTCATGTTCACCGTGAAGGGGGATTCCATGCTGGGCGCAGGCATTTGTGATGGCGACAAAGTTGTCGTTGATAAGGCGCTCAAACCAAAACACAAAGACATTGTTGTGGCTGTCGTCGATGGCGAATACACCATTAAACGCCTCTATCAATTGCGTGGTCGTATTGAGCTCCAACCAGAAAACCCCCATTACCAACCCATCACCTTTAACGAGGGTAGTGAGTTGCAAATTTGGGGTGTGGTTGTTGGAGTGGTGCGCAAGTACAGCAATGCCAGTACTAGATACAACAAAGAGGGCAAGTGAGATGAATCCCCATTCACAAACCACATCAAGCTCATCAAATTCACTCTTCGCCCTCGTAGATGTCAATAACTTCTACGTTTCTTGCGAGCGTGTATTTCAGCCTAGGCTAGAAGACGTGCCAATGGTGGTGCTCTCGAATAACGATGGCTGTGCTGTAGCACGTAGTGCTGAAGTCAAGGCGCTTGGCGTGAAGATGGGTGCGCCTTGGTTTCAGATGAAGGATCTTGCTAAGAAGCATGGCATCCTAGCTCAATCATCTAACTACACTCTGTATGGCGATATGAGTAGCCGGGTAGTTCAAGTACTCAGAACATTTACACCAAATTTAGAGGTCTACAGTATCGATGAGAGCTTCTTGCAAATCGAAACTGTCCTCAAGCAATACCAAGACACCATTGAATTGGGTCAAAAGATCAAAGAGCAAGTTAAAGACACTACTGGCTTACCTGTTTGTGTAGGCATTGGTGCCAGCAAGACTTTAGCCAAGCTAGCCAATCACTTGGCTAAAAAGCACAAGCAGTTTGCTGGTGTATGCGATGTCAATGCGATGGCCAAAGAAGAGCTCTATCAGTGGATGAGTGAGACTGAAGTGGGTGAGGTTTGGGGTGTTGGTAAGCAAATCGCCAAGAAACTCAAAGCCCAAAATATTCAAAGTGTATTTGATCTCTTGCAAGCTTCACCACAAGCCATGCGTCAGCAGTTTGGCGTAGTGATGGAGCGTCTTTGCTATGAACTACGTGGCACATCTTGTCTGCAGTTGGAAGAAGTGGCGCCAGCCAAACAACAAATCATTGCCTCACGTAGCTTTGGTAAACCTGTGACCAGCCAAGCTGAGCTTGCGCAGTCGGTTGCCACTCATGTGGCCCGTGCAGCTGAAAAGCTTAGAGCACAAAACAGCACTACGGGCGCGCTCACGGTGTTTATTCAGACTAATCCGTTTAAACAAAACGAGCCACAGCATCATCAAAGCGTCACGATTCCGCTGGCAGACCCAACGGATAACACGCTGACATTAACGAATGCAGCGCTAGCAGGTCTGAAGCAAATCCATCAAACAAGCTTTCGCTATAAGAAAGCAGGCGTCATTCTGAATCTGATTAGCGATAAGCCCACAGCCCAGCAATCTTTGTTTGACGATATCGAAACCAAAGGCAAATCCGCTCATCTCATGAAGGCAGTGGATGAGATCAATACGCGCTTTGGTAATGCAGTCATTAGGTCTGCAGCTTCAGGAACCAATAACACTAAACAAGAGTGGCAAATGAGATCAAACAATAGATCACCGAACTACACCACCCGCTGGGATGAGTTACCGGTGGCTAGATAAAGAAATTCAGCAGCAAGTATTCACTAATAAGTAACACGCAACAACATATTAAGGAGAAACAAATGAACACAATCAGCAACCTGATGAATAACTTTAACGGCATCTCATTGGCAGTGATCATGATCCTGTCCTATTGCGCAGTGTTGAAAAACACAAAGCGTCATGATGTTGAAACAAAGCAGATCTTTAATCGTAAGTATCAGTAAAGAACATGGCAGTAGCAGTAAGTGGAGAATCAGCAGTAGGCAGAGGGGGAATAAGGAAATCACGGATTCCTTATTCCCTGTTGCATATCAGGGGGCGAGTAGATAATTCCCCTAGGGTTGTTAAGTCTTTAATACCCCTAAAAAGTGGTTAAGATTCGGATATGAATCCAGATAAAGAAACCTTCTTAGATAAAAAATTACGCCCCTTGCCGCGTTGGATATTTATGTCCCGCTGGTTGCAAGCACCACTCTATTTGGGATTGATTGTTGCCCAGGGTGTATATGTTTGGCAGTTCTGGATAGAGCTAGTCCACCTCATCACGATGATGGCAGATAAGTCAATGACTGAAACTGCCTTAATGTTAGTAGTTCTAGGTTTGATCGACGTAGTCATGATCTCCAATTTATTGGTGATGGTGATTGTGGGCGGCTGGGAGACTTTTGTTTCTCGTTTGGAATTGGAAAACCATCCCGATCAGCCTGAATGGCTCTCGCATGTAAACGCAGGGGTCCTCAAGGTAAAGCTGGCAACTGCGATTATTGGTATTTCATCAATCCATTTGCTTAAGACATTCATCAATGCGGCATCCTATGATGAAAAAACCTTGATGTGGCAAACCTTGATTCACATTACCTTTGTGCTTTCAGCAGTAGCGATTGCCTATACCGAAAAAATAGTGACAGCAGCCCATAAGCCACACTAACAGCCGAGCCAGTTTTGCTTATTTAGTTAATGGAGTTCGCTAATCCCTGTTTTGACTGCGGTATGTGTTGTCAGTATTTCCGGGTCAGTTTTTACCATGGAGAAATTGCTGGCAATAGCGCTGGCACGGTTCCTGAGGAGCTAACTACTAGAGTCTCTACACATATGGCTTGTATGAAAGGCACTGAGAAGGGCCATGCACCATGTATCGCACTCCGCCATACGCAGGAAGATGGTTATCGCTGTTCAATCTATGAGCAGCGTTCGAGCACCTGTAGATCATTTGACGTTTTCAACGAAGATGGAACCATCAACGAGGAGTGCCAAAAACTACAGCAGATTGCAAAGCAGAAAAAGCAGCAAGGATTGCCGCCTATTTAGCTTCTAAGGCTTTGCGCAGATATTCCGAGACATTGTCTTGACGCAACATCCATTGCTTATAGTCGGTAGGCATTTGGCTAATCAACTCACCTTTGTGTTTGCCATAGGGCATCACCTTCGGAATGCGGGCTTTTTCAGACATTTCCCATAAAGCGTCTAAAGAGACTGGGTGAAGCTTGTCAATGATTTGCCCAACAATCTTAGAGCAGATCCATACATCAGCTAATGCACTATGGGCATTGCGTAATTGATCTCTAGCCGTGCCCCGTTCAAAGTGATAGAGCAGGGCGCTTTGAGTATGGCTATCGAGTTCAGGCCAAAGGCTACGCGCGAGTGCCAAGGTGCAAATGCGTTTTACTTCAGGCTTGCCAATGGCAACCCAATCAAAATCAATATTGTGGCCAATTAAATATTTGGTGCCAGCAGGCAATCGGAAAGAGCTACTTGCAGGGCAATTGACCAACTCTTCATCCATGATGTGGTGTGTAGCAAGAGCGCCCAAGCTAATTGGCTTACCAGGGTTGTAACGCTGCACCCAAGGATTACCTACTTCAAATGGATTTAAAGAGGTGACGTCTAATGAAGCGGCTTCAATAATGACGGCATCGTTCTTATCAGTTGCTTCTACGTCAAAAATAATGGCTTGTGGCATAAGGTCTTTAGTAATGTTGTGTAGATGTATTGTGCCCTGTCTTCCGAACGGCTTACATCTAAATCATCCCAAATCCCTAGTCGCTTAGACTTGAAACCGCTACGCTGAACTCTTCTATATAAAGGAGGGCTTGCTTTGCGAGTATCTATTGAGTGTTCTCACAAGCAATTACAGCTATTTAGGGTCTCACTAGATGCAAGAACAGTTCTAGTTTTGCTAATCATTTGGGTGATTTGGGGAATTTTCAGGATTCTGAAGATCTTCTAAGTAGTCCATTCTTTTTTTGGCCATTCAGTTAGAATTTCCTGAGATATCAGTCTACATAAAGGGAATCGCATGAAACATTCATGGACCAAGAAAATACTTGCTGCTTCAGTGTCTGCCACTTTGGCATTTACACCACTAATTAGTAATGCATGCACTAGCTTCATGCTCAAGGGCAGTGATGGAGGTTCTGTTTATGGTCGGACCATGGAGTTCGGCATGCCACTCAAGTCTGAGCTCATTACTATTCCCAAGAACTATGCATTAAAAGGAATTGGTACTGATGGTCAATATGGTTCTGGTCGTAGCTGGACCACTAAATATGCTGTCGCTGGAATGAATCCATTAGGTCTGCCGGAGTTGGTTGATGGCATGAATGAAAAAGGGCTGATGGGTGGCGTGCTCAATCTTCCGAATAGCGCTCAATATCAAGCGGTTTCTGCTGCTGATTCAGCGAACAGCATTAACTCAGTTCAGGTTCTTACTTATGCGCTGTCTAATTTTGCAACTGTGGATGAGATTAAGACAGGCTTACAGCAGATTAAAGTCAACGGTGCCAGGCTTGCTATCTATGGCAATGCCACGCCATTAGTGCATTACACCTTCCATGATGCCAATGGAAAAAGCATCGTAGTGGAGTACGTTAAGGGTCAATTGACGATTTTTGATAACCCAATAACCGTTATGACCAATGACCCACCGTTTGAGTATCACTTGCGTGATGTCGGTAACTATGTGAATCTTTCTAATGTCGAGAAACCACCATTGAAAATTCGTGGTGCGACTTTCGATGCGCCTAGCTCAGGCACTGGCTTGCATGGAATGCCTGGCGATTTCTTGAGCACCAGTCGTTTTATTCGTGCACTGTTTTTATCTAATTCAGTACCAACCAGTTTTACCACTGCGCAAATGAGTGATGCTGCTTGGCATATCCTAGGAAGCTTTGATATTCCGCCGGGCTCAGTAACATTGCCTGCAAGCAATCCTTACGGCGGCGGTGTGGGTGGCTACGAAGTAACAGAGTGGACTGTGGTTGCTAACAACAAAAACATGACCTATAGCGTCAAGATGTATGAGAACACCAACATCTACGTATTTGACTTTAAGAAATTAGATGTGAACGCCAAAGAGATGAAGTCAGTAAAGCTAAATCAACCGAAATTAACCTTTCCGGTTAACTGAAATAGGGTGGATGAGCCAAACCCCCGGCACTGGCAGAAATTGGGTTTGGCTGCTTCGTTCCCGACCTGACCAGGTTATCCAACCCACCATGCGGGGAGGCCCATCCAATTCCATTTTAGCTTGTTAGAATGTAAGACATGACAGCATTGGCATTGGCCCGTTCGTGGCGCCCCAAAACCTTCTCTGAATTAGTTGGCCAAGACCATGTGGTTAAGGCCTTAACCCATGCTTTGGATCAGGGTCGCCTGCACCATGCTTGGCTATTTACGGGTACCCGTGGAGTAGGCAAGACCACCATTGCCCGAATTATGGCCAAGGCACTCAATTGCACGGGATCTGATGGTTCCGGCAAGATGACTTCAGAGCCTTGCGGAAAATGCCCAGCCTGCATGGAAATCGACGCAGGTCGCTTTGTTGACTATATCGAGATGGATGCCGCAAGTAATCGTGGTGTTGACGATATTGCTGCTCTCCTAGAAAAGGCTGCTTACGCACCAAGTAATGGTCGTTATAAGGTTTACATGATTGACGAGGTGCACATGCTCACCAATCATGCCTTTAATGCCATGCTCAAAACTTTGGAAGAACCTCCAGAGCACGTCAAATTTATTCTAGCTACTACCGATCCGCAAAAGATCCCAGTAACTATTTTGTCTCGTTGCTTACAGTTCAATCTCAAACAAATGCCAGTACCGCTCATCGTTAAGCATTTGGAAAAAGTACTTGCCTCAGAAAAAGTGGAATACGAAGTCAATGCATTACGTGTCTTGGCTAAAGCAGCGCAAGGCTCTATGCGTGATGCCTTGTCACTCACAGACCAGGCTATCGCTTACGCCGCTGGGAAAGTAACTGAAGAGTCTGTGCGCGGCATGCTGGGTACATTAGATGACGCTTATCTCATTCGCATTCTCGATTGCTTGATTGCTAAAGATGGCGCAAGCCTTCTCTCCGTTGCAAATGAAATGGGCGAACGCAGCATGTCCTTCTCATTAGCATTGCAAGATCTCTCTAGTTTGTTGCAAAAGATTGCAGCAGCTCAAGTTGTTCCAGAGTCTGTATTGGATGATTGGCCAGAAGCAGGTGAGATTCGTCGTTTGGCTACTCAATTAACAAAAGAAGAAGCGCAACTCTTCTATCAAATTACGATTACTAGTCGTCCAGATTTATCACTTGCACCAGATGAGCAAACCGGCTTTGCTATGACGCTCTTGCGCATGTTGGCGTTTCGTCCGGGCAGTGGTGGAGGCGGTAGTTCATCTCCAGCACCATCGGCCCCACCAGTAAATACCGCTCGTCCAGCACCTGCTGCACCAGCGCCTGCTGCTAAAGCAGTTATGCCTGCAGCGGCGCCAGCATCCGCTCCTAGTGCACCAGCTGCCGTAGCTAGCTCAGCAGAACGTCCCGATTGGCATGCATTGATGCGTCAGCTGCCAGTTAAAGGCTTAGTGCAGCAGTTGGCGTTTCAGACGGAGCTGCAAGATTGGAATGATTCAGCGGCTGGAGTGCGTGCAACGATTGTGACGCCAATGCCGCAGCTGGCTTCCGAAGCTTCCGTTGGTCGTTTATGCGATGCACTTACTGCGCACTTTGGTAAGCCGGTGAAGATCGTGATTGAAAAAGGTGAAGTAGAAGGCAAAACCGTTGCAAAGGTTGATGCACAGATTCATCAAGAGAAAAGAATGAACGCGGAACAAATGATTGCTGCCGATCCATTTATTCAGCAATTGGAAAAAGAGTTTGGTGCCAAGGTGGTTGGTGGCTCAGTTAAACCTCTTTAATTAAATATCAATATTCAAAAGCACTAAGGAAATAAAGCGATGATGAAAGGTGGACTTGCTGGCCTCATGAAACAGGCTCAGCAGATGCAAGAGAAGATGAAAACTGCGCAAGCCGAATTGGCTGCGTTGGAAGTGACTGGCCAAGCGGCTGGTGGCTTAGTTAAAGTAACGATCTCTGGCAAATACGAACTTAAGCGTGTACAAATTGATCCAGGTGCAATGGATGATCGCGAGATGTTGGAAGACCTCATCGTGACTGCATACACAGAAGCATTTAAGCAAGTAGAAGCTGCTAGCGCGCAGATTATGTCTGGCGCTACTGCCGGTATGCCAATGCCTCCTGGCTTCAAGTTGCCGTTCTAACTTAATTATTTAGTTGAATTCTTAATGGCACGCATAGAGGCACCTCAAGATGCACTCGGTCGATTGATCGAGGCATTGCGCGTGCTTCCTGGAGTAGGACCTAAGTCTGCTCAGCGCATGGCCTTCTATCTATTGCAGCATGATCGCAATGGTGCAGCTGTACTTGCTCAGTCATTGGGTGAGGCAGTGGAAACGGTAGGACACTGCGCTCGTTGCAATACATTTTCAGAAACACAGATTTGCAGCACATGCTCTGATGAGCGTCGTGATCCATCACTTCTGTGTATTGTGGAAACACCAGCTGACCAAGTCATGGTGGAGCAGACCCTCAGTTTCAAAGGCAATTACTTTGTATTGATGGGACGCCTCTCACCGCTAGATGGCATGGGTCCTAATGAAATTGGCTTCGATCGCCTACTCAATCGTATTGAGACTCCTGATACCGGTGTATCCATTCGTGAAGTAGTCTTGGCCACCAACTTCACCAGTGAGGGCGAAGCAACTGCCCATTACATTGGTGAGGTTCTCAAATCTAAAGGCATTAAGGTGACTCGCATTGCGCGCGGCATTCCGGTGGGTGGTGAACTCGAGTATGTTGACGCTGGCACACTAGCTCGTGCCTTAATGGACCGCCGTTAATTCTGATTCAATCTGGGTGGTAAGTTGTTTTGAGGGCACACTAAAGCCCAATTCAAGCCCAAGCCATCAACAATCCTTTATCAATCCGTCATAACTACGTCATAAAGACTAGGTAAATTGCCTCTTTTTGGGGATAATTTGGTCTGCGCCACCCTTGGGCTTCAATCCCAAGCTGTGTTTGCCTCGTTTTCCTATCGGCATGTTGCTAATGCATAGCACTGGCATCCCAACTAGAAATTGTGAATGACCCGCAAGATTTATCTACTCCTCCTGTTGAGCATGATTTGCACGTTTTTCGGAGCAACTGCATTTGCGCAGAAGGCGGGATCAGGCTCGGATCAAATTGCGAGCTTTGCATCACCTATTGATAATTTACCAACCGAAGGAACGCTTTTTGGTTTACCTGTAAATATTCACGGTCAAACAACTTACATCAATCAGCGCTACAACAATTTCACATCTAGCTACTCTGGAGAAAATAGCCTTTCTTCATTGAAGTCAATGAGCTATACCTGGTCAGGCACTCTATTTTTTGGTGCACGTCTAGCCCCAAATACAGATGTGTATTTCAACCCAGAGGTGGTATCTGGTGTCCCATTTTCAGATCTCTCTGGTTTAGGTGGATTTACAAACGGTGAGGCTACTAAAGCAAATGGTGCGCAGGCCAAGTTTTATTCTGCGCGCGCATTTCTGCGTCAGACCATTAACCAAGAGGGCGATAAAGTTGTTCTCGAAAATGAGGCCAACCAAATCACACAAACTGTTAGCAGTAATCGTGTTGTAGTTACCGCTGGACAGTTTTCTACTTTAGATATTTTTGACGATAGTCGCTACGCTAAAGATCCTCGTATTCAGTTCATGAACTGGGGCAATATGACCTATCTAGCTTATGACTACGCTGCCGACGCACGCGGCTACAGTACTGGCTTAGCGGGCGAATGGTACCTCAGTAATTGGGTTATGAGAGCTTCTCGTATGCTGGCTCCAAAGTCCCCCAATGGCCGCGATTTAAATTGGCAAATATTTAATGCCTATGGCGATCAAATTGAAGTGGAGCGTCAACACAATATTGCAGATTTACCAGGTAAGGTAAGTGTGCTTGCTTATCGCAATCGAATGATTCTGGCGCGTTTTCAGGATGCAACAAATTATGTTGTTTCTAATAACGCCCAAGGCACGCAAGCAATTAATAATGTGCGAACCAACTATCAATACAAAACTGGTATTGGCGTTAATGGCGAACAAGCTTTAACAAAAGATCTCGGAATCTATGGTCGCGCCTTCACTTCTGATGGTCATACTGAAACGATGTCGTTTACTGAAGCAGATAACTCCATATCGGTAGGCATGGGATTGAATGGCACAAGTTGGAGCCGACCTAAAGATACGATTGGCATCTCGATGATGCAAAACGGGCTATCGAGCTATCGTAAAAACTATTTGCAATCTGGTGGGGTGTCTTACTTTATTGGCGACTATGCTGGCCCTGGTCAAACAATTTCTTATCGTCCAGAGCGAATCGGGGAGGTGTATTACAACGCCACCGTGATCAAGAATGTCTTGGCTGGTTTGAACTTTCAGCACATTAATAATCCTGCCTACAACTCCGCTCGCGGGCCTGTGAACATTCTGTCTTTTAGGGTTCATGCCGAGTTTTAAGGGCTTTGCTGACGGCAGGCATTAGGGGGCATAATTATTATCTTTATAATCAATAACTTAGAGAGATCTAATTATTCGGCTTTTGACTTTTGTCCCCTATAATCTTTTAAACCCCCTGAAATGGGTATAGATTGGATCTAAATCTGCATCTGGGGCTATAAAAAACAGTATTTGATTGATTTAGAGGCAGCCGCATTTGTTGATTCTCGGCAAACATACAACTGGGGTAGTTGAATCGCTTAAAAGCAAGACTTCACTTGCGGTACTTGCTTGTGTTCTTTATACCTCCGCCTCACCGTTATCCATTTTTGCTCAGCCATCCCAGGATGTTGCTCCAGCAAGTGTCACTGTTCAGTCAGGTGATGCCTCTTTGGCCGCACCCCCATCCATTGGTGCACAGCTAAGTGCGCAAGATCCACCAGTAGTATCAAACTCTAAAGCGGCTGAATTGTTTGCTCCCGTAACAAAAGCAAACATGCCAACGATTTACGCCAAGCCAGCGTCATCAGGCTCAACAGAGATGGATTTGCGTCAGCTGTGGAGTGAGCTCAAGATGAACAATCCGCAACTGTCATCGTTGCGTGAATCCTATTTATCTGCCAAGGCAACTGTTCCACAAATCAACGCGCCAGCCAATCCACAAGTAGGCTTGGTGTGGTCAGGTATGCCAGCGAATTCTCCATTTGCTTTGGGTGGAGCAAATGCGCCATCGCCACAATATCCTAGCGGTATCAGCAGTAATAACTCGATATCAGTAGCACAACCCCTTCAATTTCCGGGCAAGAAAAGTCTTGCTGCCGATATTGCTGATACCAATGCTGAAGCCTTATTGGCAAGCTCAGAGTCTACTTATTTGCAATTGGGCGCTCAGCTCTCAACTCTGTACTACAGCGCTTTGTCTTCTCAGAAGCAGCTGGCGGTCCTGAAAGAATCTGTTATCCGTTTAGAGATGATTAAGAATGTTGCTAAGGCGCGTTATGCTAATAATGCTGCAGCATATGTTGAATATTTGAATGCTCAAGTAGCGCAAAGTGCGGCTCAAGCAGATCAATTTAATGTAGAGCGTCAACTACATGTTGCTTTGCATAGCATTAATACTTTAGTTGGTCGGCATTCTCGCGAAAAATTAGTATTGCGTGGCGATGTTCGTCGTGCCATGAGTAAGGTTCCAACCTTAGTGGAACTAGAAGACTATGCAGAGAATAGTCATCCATCTTTGAAAAGCTCAGCGTTGCAATTAGATGCGGCACGCAAAGGCGTGGACTTGGCAAAGAAAGCCTACTTGCCAGATTTTCAGGTAATTGGCTCATCCTATACGCCGCGTGGACCATTCTCCGCAAATAATGGCGCGATGTTTTATCAGTTCGAATTAGATCTCATTATTCCTTTGTACTTCTTCACTAAGGAAAAGTATGGGGTAGAGCAAGCACAGCGCAATCAAGCAGCTGCAGAAGCGGGCAATATTTCGAATCGTCAGCAAATCGTTTTGGCTGTAAACACAGCCTATGCTGTTTACGAGCAAGCCAGGAATCAAACTCAATTTTTGAGGGAGCGCCAAGTGCCCCAGGCTGATGCTGCTTACAAGGTGGGTCTGACGCAGTACTCAAATAATGGTCAAGGCTTCAATGATTTGTTGACTGCGCAAACACAATTGCGTAACTTGGAGATTGCGTTGGCTCAGGCTGAGAGCAATCTACTGCAAGCGCAAGCGGTATTAATGGTTTCAGCGGGTAAAGAGCCCTTTTAAGGAGTAGTTTTGAAAGACAAAATTCTTTCGTTTCTAAAACATGTGTCAGAAAAGGCCAAGCCAATTCTGCATAAAGGCGCATCTCATGGTACTCACCATGCAAAAGTAGCCGCTGCTGGCTTGGCTGGCTTGTATTGGAATCTATCTCCGCAGAATCGTTATCGTGTTCGTCTCGCCGCTTTTGCTTTTGCCATTCTTTCATTGGGCATCGTAGTGGGGCGTGTGACTAACGTCAATCGTACTGTCAAGATTGAGGCTTCCGATAAGGCACTCAAAGTAGAAAAAACGGGTGTGCTTGAGTTGAAGTTGCCTGGCGTTCAGCTCAACCCGGAGATTTATGTATTTCAAACAGCTGAAAAAGTGCAAGTGCCGGTCAATATCAAAGTGCCAGGACGATTAGCGTTTAATGCTGAAAAATCTAAAGTACTTTCAGCGCGTGCGCCAGGCCGAGTGGAGCGTATTTATGCTTTCGATGGCGCTCAAGTCGAAATTGGTTCACCAATCGTTGAGTTATACAGCCCAGAATTTTTATCAGCACAGCAGGAGTATTTGCTTTCATCAAAAACCGCTAAGGTTCTCGAAGCAAGTAAAACAATGAGTGACTTATTGGGTGATGCGCGAATTACCCAACAGGCAGCCGCTAACCGTATGAGAAATCTTGGTGCCGGCGATGGTGATATTAAAAGTATCGAATCCACTGGCAAGACTAGTAACAACTTAATCATGCGCTCCCCTTTAAAAGGGGTTGTAGTCAAGCGTAACGTCGAGCCAGGTTCTGCTGTGAACTCTGGTGATGTTATTGCCACTTTGGCTGACCCTAAGCAACTCTGGTTCTTGGGTAATGTGTTTGAGCAAGATTTTCGTTTGATCAAGCAGGGTCAAAAAATGGTTTTGCACCTAGAGGCTTATCCAGAAAAAGAATTTGTTGCCTACGCGAATTACATTTCACCAACAGTTGATCCGCAAACACGTGCTTTATTAATTCGTGCGGATGTTGAAAATACTGATGATCTTTTACGCCCAGACATGTTTGCATCAGGTTCATTAACTACGGGTACAGCGGATGCGGTAGTGGTTCCGCAATCCGCTATTGTGCGAGTGCGTGAAAATCGGTACGCCATTGTTAGAGTTGGCCCAGAAACTTTCCGCCGTGTTCCTGTTAAGGGATATGACCTCAATAGCAAGAGCTTTGCTATTACTGAGGGTGTAGAGCAGGGTTGGCAAGTGCTATCTGAAGGCGCAGTTTTGTTAAACGATCGTTTTGCAAAGCAGGAGGACTAAGTGAGCGTTTTCACCTCTTTTATTCGAGGGGTAGTTGAGAAGCGCGCGCTCGTCATTTTTGCGTCGATCGTATTGCTTGGCTTAGGAATGCTCAGTTTGAGTAAGTTGCCAATCCAGCCATATCCAGGCGTTGCACCATTAACGATTCAAGCTATTTCACAGTGGCCCGGAAGAAGTACCACTGAAGTTGAGCAGCAGGTCACTATTCCGGTTGAGAATGCTCTGGCAGGTATTCCAGGCTTGCAAGCGTTCCGCTCAGTATCACTTTTCGGTTTATCTGTCGTCACTCTCAAATTTAATGACACTGCCGATCCATTTAAGGCGCGCCAAACCTTTTTAGCTAACCTAGCTAATGTTGCTTTTCCACCTGGTGTCACATCCAGCATTAGCCCGGACTCGGATGCGACGGGTGAGATCATGCGTTACGAGGTGCGCTCTGAGTATGCATCTTCAACTTTATTGAAGACCTTACAAAACTATGAGATCTATAAAGAGCTTAAGCAAACCCCGGGTGTAGCTGATGTCTCGTCTTTTGGCGGCAAGGTTCGCCAATATCAAGTCATTGTTAGCCCTGAGAGCCTGCAAGCTAAAGGGGTGTCTGTTAATCAGTTAATCACTGCTCTAACAAATGCCAATAGCAATACTGGTGGCGGTCTACTGCCAAGTGGTGAGCAACAGTTTGTAGTGCGTGGCGTAGGTCTTTTGAAGAATATTGATGACATTAAGCAGGTGGTTGTCGCTATTAATAATGGCGTCCCCATTCGGATTGGCGATGTTGCACGGGTAGAGATTGGCAATGCGCCACGTTTGGGTATGTTCCAGTTCAATGACAATCCTGATTCAGTTGAAGGCATTGTTTACTTACGTCGAGGTGAGAATGCTACTGAAGTATTGGCACGCGTTCGCAATACTGTTGAAAACATTAATAAACATATTCTTCCGCCAGGAATTGAAGTAAAACCTTTCTACGATCGTCAAGTGCTGCTCGATATCACGATTGGCACCGTTAAACATACTTTGTTCTTCGGTATCTCGCTGGTATTGGCAGTTCTCTTTTTCTTTCTTGGAAATATTCGTGCAGCGGCTGTTGTAGCTGCAGTGATTCCCTTGGCGCTGTGCGTGTCATTTATTCAAATGCATTTGTGGAGCGTGCCAGCCAATTTGATTTCATTGGGTGCGATTGACTTTGGTGTCATCGTTGACTCTGCAGTGATTCTGACTGAAAACGTGATGCGTCACCTAGAGGAGGGCGGTAAGCGCCTGAACCAAAGCATTATTCTGGCTACTAGTGAAGTACAGCGTGCCATGATTTATTCCACTGGCATCATCATCGTGGCCTATTCGCCATTGTTCTTTATGGGTGGTGTAGAGGGAATTATCTTTAAGCCAATGGCTTTCACCATGGGCTTTGCCTTGATTGCAGCGATGATTCTGAGTCTGACATTCTTGCCGGCAATGATTTCATTAGTGTTTGGCGAGAATCTACATCACAAACCACCATCTTTTATTACCAAGATTTTGGATAGCTACAAGCCATTACTCAGAAGGTGGATGGATCGTCCATTAACCATTTTCTCAGTAGCCGTATTTGTATTGGGTATTACTTTATTAAGTATGACTCGCTTAGGCACTGCCTTCTTACCAACCTTGGAAGAAAACAATATTTGGTTGCGGGTAACCCTGCCTAATACGGTTGATCTTGATTACTCAGTCAAAGTTGCCAACCAATTACGCGAAACCTTTATGAAGCAGCCGGAGATTGAAAAGGTTGCCGCGCAGATTGGCCGTCCAGATGATGGTACTGACTCCACCGGTGTATTTAACCAAGAATATGGGCTTTACTTAAAGAGTCCGGACAAGATGCCAAGCGGATCCTCAAAGAAGGATTTGATTGCGCATTTAGAAATTGAGCTCAATAAGATTCCAGGTATTACCTACAGCTTCTCTCAGTACATCCAAGACAATGTTAACGAAGCTTTATCCGGCGTTAAGGGAGAGAACTCCGTCAAGATTTACGGTACCGATCTTGAGGTTCTAGATCAAAAAGCACATGAGGTCATTGATCAGCTCAAAAAGGTTCGTGGTGTAGCGGATGAAGGCATTCTGAAAGAGTTAGGTCAGCCGACGCTCAACATTCAGATTGATCGTGATCGTGCAGCACGTTATGGCATTAATGTGAATGATATCCAGACGGTGGTAGCAAACGCGATTGGTGGCGCTGCTGTAACTAACTTGCTTGAAGATGAAAAAACTTTTGGTATTGCCGTACGCCTCAATGAAGGTAGCCGTAACGACGTTGCTGATATTGGCCACTTACTAGTTGAGGCACCTGACGGCACCCAGATTCCTTTATCGATGGTGGCTAGTGTTCGTTTAACGGACGGTCCATTCTTTATCTATCGTGAGGCAGGTAAGCGTTATATCGCGATTAAATTCAGTGTTCGTAATCGTGACTTGGGCAGTGCGGTAGAGGATGCCCAGTTCTTGGTGGAAAAGAACATTACCTTGCCGCCTAACTATTCGATTAGCTGGGATGGCCAGTTCAATCAAATGAAGCAAGCGCAGAAGAAGCTGATGTTGATTGTGCCGTTGGCATTGCTAGGCATCTTCTTATTGCTCGTGAGCGCATTTGGTAATTTCCGCGATGCTTTCATCGTCATGATCAACGTGCCATTTGCTGCCATCGGTGGCGTCATTGCTTTGCATCTCGCAGGTGAGACTCTCAGTATCTCGGCATTCTTTGGGTTCCTCTCACTATTTGGTATTGCAATCCAGGATGGCGTGATACTAATTTCCTTTATCAATAAGACGGCTGCCACCGAACATGATCAGATGAAAGACATCATGGTGGAGGGTGCATCATTGCGGGTTCGTCCAGTATTGATGACTGCGGCGCTTTCAGGGCTAGGGCTCTTGCCTGCAGCCTTATCTCATTCGATTGGCTCTGAGGCGCAACGCCCCTTGGCTTTAGTGATTGTGGGTGGTATGGTAACCACCACGATCTTGACGCTTTTAGTATTGCCAGTCATTTATGGCTGGTTTAGAGGTCGCGCTTTAACACCAGCAACTAATAGTTAATCACCTGATTTAATAGCCAATAGAAAGAACTTAATAGTCATGAGCAATCGTCAACCGCACATCTTGGTCTCCAATGATGATGGCTATTTAGCTCCCGGATTATTGGCTCTAGTAAACGCAGTGCGTCCCTTGGGTCGTATTACGGTGATCGCTCCCGAGCAAAACCATAGTGGCGCATCAAATTCATTAACACTCTCAAGACCGCTCTCGATTCATCGAGTGGCTGGTGGCGAACGCGATGGATTTTTCTTTATCAATGGCACGCCGACCGATTGTGTGCACGTTGCCATGACTGGTTTCTTAGATGAAAAGCCTGACTTGGTGATCTCTGGCATTAATCAAGGCGAGAACATGGGTGAAGATACGCTTTACTCTGGGACAGTAGCTGCTGCCGTTGAAGGTGTGATGTTTGGAGTGCCCGGCATTGCTTTCTCACAAATTGATCGTGGCTGGAATCGCATTGAAGACGCCGCTAAAGCAGCGCACGATGTAGTGGCGCAAATGCTGGTGTCTGCCTTAAGCAAGAATCATGCTGATGGCGTAGCAACACTGCTTAACGTCAATATTCCCAATCGTCCTTACGCCGATCTTTATCGCTGGCGCGTAACTCGCCTGGGCAATCGCCATCATTCACAGCCAGTAGTGGTGCAAGATAGCCCTCGTGGCGACAAGATTTACTGGATTGGTGCGGCAGGTGATGTCAAAGAGGGCTCCGAAGGCACAGACTTTCATGCGATTGCCGAAGGATGCATTTCCATCACGCCAATGCAATTGGATTTAACGCACCATGCTCGCTTAGCAGCAATGCGCGCAAATGGATGGGATCGCGGTTGAAGGCTCCAACAGAACGCTTTGCTGCGTATCGGCAAGCGCTAGCTGCAAAAGTGCATGCTGGTGGCGTAAAGCACGGCAAAACTTTAGAGGCGATTGCCACCGTTCCAAGGCATGCATTTATGGATGCAGGTCTACATGCGCAAGCTTATGAAGATACGGCCTTACCTATCGGTCATGAGCAAACTATCTCAAAGCCATCCGTAGTAGCGCGCATGATTGAACTACTTCATAAGCCTAAGCACAAACTAGGCAAAGTTCTAGAGATTGGAACTGGTTGTGGTTATCAAGCGGCAGTTCTCAGTTTGCTAGCGGATGAGGTTTACTCAATTGAGCGTATACGCCCATTGCATGACATGGCTAGAGCTAAGTTACGCCCATTTCGGATTAATAATTTGCGTCTGATTTATGGTGATGGCATCTTAGGTTTGCCCCAAGCCGCACCATTTGATGGGATCATCTTGGCGGCTGCAGGCTTAGGGATTCCGGATGCCTTATTGGACCAACTCTCGATTGGCGGTCGTCTGGTTGCCCCAGTTGCTAAAAATGACAAAGAACAGCAGTTGGTGATGGTGGAGAGGATGAGCTCCCAGCGCTACCAAAGAACTGTGCTGGACGAGGTCTTTTTTGTCCCCTTACAATCAGGGGTAGTATAAGTTTTATGATGAATTCAACAATTCAGAACCTAATTTAATGTCACGTACCTTATTGAAGTCTTCCCTTATTGCGCTCATGACCACATCATTGGTATTGGTTGTGGGTTGCAGTACTGTGCCACGCGCTAAACCTGCCAGCGTCACAGATCGTAGTGCTGGCACTACTGAGCCTACGCCGCCTGGTTACTACCGTGTGAAAAAAGGGGATACCTTAGCGCGTATTGCTTTGGATCATGGCCAAGCTCCGCGCGATGTCACTCAGTGGAATAAAGCAGTCAACCCTAACTTCAACCCTAATGTGATTGAAGTGGGTGATTTGATTTTGATTAAAGCGCCTGCAGGTTCTAAGCCGGCACGTGTTGCGGATAAGAAGCCGGTAGCAGATAAATCAGATTCACCTGCAGCTACTCCAGAGCCAGCAAAAGCTGAAGTGGTGGCTGAGCCAGGCATTCGTTTATCTTGGCCCGCAAAGGGCAAGGTCATCGCTGAATTTAGTGAGACCAATAAAGGGATTGATATTGCCGGGAAGGTTGGCGAACCTGTGCTTGCAGCATCTGACGGTAAGGTGGTCTACGCCGGAAATAGCTTGCGTGGTTATGGCAATTTAGTCATTGTTAAACATGACAACACTTATCTCACTGCTTATGCTCACAATAGCAAGCTCTTGGTAAAAGAAGGTGATTCTGTGCGTAAGGGTCAGAGGATTGCCGAGATGGGCGATACAGATGCCAATGCAATCAAGTTGCACTTTGAGTTACGCGTTAACGGAAAACCAGTTAATCCAACGCCGTATCTGCAGTAACGTTGCCTTAAGTAAGTATGGCGACCGTTCTCGTATTCGATATTGAAACCATTCCTGATGTAGCGGGATTGCGTCGTCTGGAAGATTTTCCAGAATCTATGAGCGATACCGAAGTAGCTAGCAAGGCCATGGCTGATCGTGCCGCTAAAACTGGCAGTGAATTTCTGCCTCTATTCCTACAAAAGATTGTGGCTATATCTTGCGTGATTCGCAGAACCACCAAAGAAGGTTTGCCACAAATTAAAGTTGGTACCTTAGGCACCCCACAAGATGATGAAAAGGTTTTGGTGCAAGCCTTCTTTGATCTGATTGAAAAATACACACCGCAATTGGTTTCATGGAATGGCAGTGGCTTTGACTTGCCTGTATTGCACTATCGCGCTCTGGCGAATCATATTCAAGCACCGCGTTATTGGGAGATGGGCGAGAGCCAAGAGTCAGATAGCCGTGAATTTAAGTGGAATAACTACATTAGTCGTTATCACATGCGTCATCTCGATATGATGGATCTCTTGGCTAAATTTAATGGTCGCGCCAATGCGCCTCTCGATGGCTTGGCTAAGCTCTGCGGCTTTCCGGGCAAGATGGGTATGGATGGCAGTCAAGTGTGGCCCGCTTACCAAGATGGCAAGATTAATGACATTCGTCGTTACTGTGAGACTGATGTGGTCAACACTTATCTCATGTACTGTCGGTTTCAGTTGCTACGTGGTGGCTTTTCTCTTGAGGAGTACCAAGAAGAGATTGAGTTTGTAAAAGCCTACCTAGAAAAAGAAGCTAAAGAGCCCAATGGTGCTCAGTGGCAAGAATATCTCCAGGGTTTTTCTGCGGATGCGTAGAGGGGATAAGCCAGTCAATATTGAGGTGACTGAGCCAATTAAAGTCGAAGCCTTGGATCTAGACGCCCAAGGCATTGCACGCTTAGCACCTAATGAGGAAGAGGCTGCCCAAGGTCAAAGTGGCAAAGTCATCTTTATTAAAGGTGCATTGCCAACCGAGTTGGTGACTTACACGATTACTAGTGATAAATCCCGGTTTAGCAAAGCTAAAGTGCGCGATATTCTGAAGCCTGCAGTGTTTAGGGCTGAGCCCAAATGTCAGGCCTTCGGTGTCTGCGGTGGCTGCACCATGCAGCATTTAGACATTCGTGCACAAGTTGCCATGAAGCAGCGCGTGCTTGAAGATGATCTACAACACATTGCCAAGGTAAGGCCCGGAGAAATCTTGCGCCCGATGGGTGGGCCTACTTGGGAATACCGTCATCGTGCACGCCTCAGCGCCGTTAATCGCTCTATCAAAAAAGGCACTGTACTCATTGGCTTTCATGAAGGCAAGAGTGGCTATGTTGCTGACATGCTTGCGTGCGAGATTTTGCCAAAGCACGTATCTGACTTATTGCCAGAGATGCGCAAATTGGTGATGGGTTTGTCCATCGTCGACCGTATGCCACAAATTGAAATTGCCGTTGGCGAGCCTGAAGATGCGCAATCAGAAGATCCTAAAAAATCAAAACCAGTTACCGCATTGGTGTTTCGTAATCTCAAGCCCCTGACGGCTGATGATGAGCAATTGCTGAGAGTATTTGCCGATCAGCATCAGGTCTGGATATGGTTGCAGCCTAAAGGGATTGAGACGGTAGCGCCGTTTTATCCTGAGAGTGGCAAGCTTTGCTACCGCCTGCCTGAGTTTGAAATCGAGATGCCATTTAAGCCGGCAGATTTCACGCAGGTTAATCATATGATGAATCGCGCATTAGTCAGTAGGGCGATTCGCTTGCTTGAAGTAAAGCCAACGGATCGTGTGCTCGATTTATTTTGTGGGATTGGTAATTTCACATTACCGCTGGCCAGAAAGGCAAAACAAGTTTTAGGTATCGAAGGTTTGGCAAGCTTAACCACAAGAGCAAAAGCTAATGCGGAACATAACGGCTTGGCTGACAAGGCAAGTTTCATGCAAAGTGATTTATTTGAAGTGACGCCAGAAACGATTGCATCCTGGGGAAAAGCAGAGCGCTGGCTAATGGATCCACCGCGAGAAGGCGCGATGGAGATTTGCAAGGCGTTAGCTGAATTACACCTTCAGCAAAGTGACTTGCTCCCTCAGCGTATTGTGTACGTCTCCTGTAACCCCAAAACCTTGGCAAGAGATGTTGAGATCCTGTGCCATCAAGCGGGCTACTCCTTGAGTAGTGCAGGGATTATTAATATGTTCCCTCACACCTCACATGTGGAGTCCATGGCGGTTTTTGATCGGCTGTAGTGACCAAAATCGCTCATTGAGCAGTATTTTCCCAATAAGCCAGCTGGGATTGCCCCAATTTAGTGCGTAGAGCCTAAATCCAGTGCGCCTGGTAAATGCTTCAACCCAACCTAAGAGTAGATTGAGTCTGTGCAGTGATGCTTAGCTGCCAAACCCGTAAATTACTTTTGGGAGCCTGTCATGAAAGCCTCAGATAGTTTTGCCCTCTTATTGATTTTGATGGCGCTGTCTTACGCAGTGAGCATGTTTGTAGCTGTTTAGTTTCTAGTCGCAAGCAATTCACACGAAGCTTATTTTGTAGCAAATAAAAAGGCGCCCGCAGGCGCCTTCAGAGAACGTCACACTTCAGTTCCAAGTATTACTTAATCTCTATTACCGCCAACAATACCCAAGAGGGCAAGTAAGTTGGTAAAGACGTTATACACATCCAAGTAAATAGCTAATGTAGCCATGATGTAGTTGGTCTCGCCGCCGTTGATTACGCGCTGTACATCAACCAAGATAAAGGCTGAGAAGATTGCGATAGCTAGAACCATCACAGTCAGCATCAAAGCAGGTAACTGCAGCCAGATGTTTGCCAATGAAGCAACGATCAAGAGCAGCACGCCAACCATGAGCCACTTGCCCATACCAGCAAAGTCGCTCTTGCTGACAGTTGCAATGGTTGCCATGGTGGCGAAGATTGCAGCAGTGCCGCCGAATGACAACATGATGAGAGTCGCGCCATTGCTATAGCTGTTCAGTGTGTAGCCAACTAAGCGGGACATCATGATGCCCATGAAGAAGGTAAAGCCCAGGAGTAGAAGAACGCCTACACCAGTGTCTTTATTCTTTTCAATTGCCCAGAAGAAACCAAAGGCAACTGCCATGAACACGATAAAGCCGATAAATGGACTGCCTGAGAAGAAATCCAATCCCATGGCAACACCGAGCCAGGCGCCAATGACAGTAGGCACCATGGATAGCGCTAAAAGCGCATAAGTATTGCGAAGTACGCGGTTGCGTACCTGGACGGTACTAATTGAGCCGGTTTGGCCAAAGCCGTAAGAGTTCAGATCACTCATATTGACTCCTTCTTTTTTCATAGTTATTACAAGAGCCCATATAGGGCTGTTGACAGTAAGTATAGACAAAACACCTAAATTTCAAGCCCCCTTATGAAAGACCTACAAATTAAAGGCTTATGCCCTGTAAATTCAAGGGCTTAGCCCTACAGACATAGGGGTAAATACGGTCAGGCAATGTATAATTCGGGGGTCGCTGGAGTGGGGTGGCTTATGAGCCCCAAGCTGGCAAATACCTTTGAAATCACTATTGGAGTCTTGAATGGCAATTGAACGCACCCTTTCTATTATCAAACCTGATGCTGTCGCTAAAAACGTCATCGGCAAAATCTATGACCGTTTCGAATCTGCTGGTTTGAAGATTGTTGCTTCCAGAATGGCGCATTTGTCACAAAACGAAGCTGAGCAGTTCTATGGCGTTCACAAAGATCGTCCTTTCTTCAAAGACTTGGTGAGCTTCATGATCTCTGGTCCTGTCATGATTCAAGTTTTGCAAGGTGAAGGCGCTATTGCTAAGAATCGCGACTTGATGGGCGCGACTGATCCTAAGAAAGCAGAAAAAGGCACAATCCGTGCTGATTTTGCTGACAGCATTGATGCAAATGCTGTTCACGGTTCTGACGCTCCTGAAACAGCTGCTGTGGAAGTTGCATTCTTCTTCCCCGGCATGAATGTTTTCAATCGTTAATCAGTAACCTATTTAACTATAAGTAGGCGCATTGACCTCCCCGCGCGTAAATCTCTTAGATTTTGACGCTGACCAAATGGCAGCGTATGTCGCGGGGTTGAATGAAAAGCCCTTCAGGGCAAAGCAACTCATGCAGTGGATACATCAACGTGGTGTATCAGACATTAATGACATGAGTGATTTAGCAAAAAGCTTCAGAGCAACCTTGCTAGATAAAGCAGAAGTACTTTCTCTCCCCGTAATTAAAGATGAGCATGCGCTAGACGGCACCCGCAAATGGTTACTGGACGTGGGCGCTGGCAATGCGGTGGAGTCCGTTTTTATTCCTGAGGATGATCGAGGCACTTTGTGCATCTCTTCTCAGGCGGGATGCGCAGTCAATTGCCGTTTTTGCTCAACAGGGCATCAAGGTTTCTCGCGCAACCTCACATCCGGTGAAATCATCGGTCAACTTTGGTTTGCTGAACATCTGCTCCGTAATGATCCCGAAGCTGTTCGCCGCATCGAAAAATTTCCTACTCCAGGTTGGGAACATACTGGTCGTGTGATTTCTAATGTGGTGATGATGGGAATGGGCGAGCCCTTACTCAATTACGACAATGTCGTTTCTGCATTGCGCCTTATGCTTGATGATAGGGCGTATGGTTTATCGCGCCGTCGTGTGACCGTTTCAACATCGGGCGTAGTGCCGATGATTGATCGCCTCGCGCAAGATTGCCCAGTAGCATTAGCGGTTTCATTGCATGCGCCGAATGATGCATTGCGCGATCAGTTAGTGCCGCTCAATCAAAAATATCCATTACGTGAATTATTGGATGCTTGTGAGCGTTACCTACCATTTGCTCCAAGAGATTTTTTAACTTTTGAATATTGCATGCTTGATGGTGTGAATGACTCCGACATCCAAGCAAAAGAATTGGTGCGCTTGCTCAGAAACATTAAGTGCAAAATTAATCTGATTCCATTTAATCCGTTTCCAGAGTCTGGCTTGAAGCGTTCTCCAGCCCAGCGGGTCAATGCCTTTGCTGGCATTCTATTGGATGCCGGAATGGTGGCGACAGTACGCAAGACTCGCGGCGATGACATTGCAGCGGCTTGTGGGCAGTTGGCAGGGGACGTGGTAGATCGCACTCGAGTTCGTGAGCGTGATGTTCACAGCGCTGAGATTGAAATTGCTGAAGTTGAATCAAATGAGCATCCCATTGAATGGCTCAAAAAATTAAATTAAAGATTAGATCCCGACCAATAGAATCCAATGAGCTCTAATTCATTACCTGCATTGCCTCTAGGACCCAGTCCTAAGCGCGCTACCCGTCAGGCAACCGTTGCTTGGAAGACCAACATCATTACTGTAGGTGGTGATGCTCCAGTGCGCGTGCAATCCATGACAAATACCGACACTGCTGATGCGGTAGGTACTGCCATTCAAGTAAAAGAATTGGCGCGTGCTGGATCGGAGATGGTGCGTATTACTGTCAATACGCCAGAAGCTGCTGCTGCAGTTCCTTATATTCGTGAGCAGTTAGATAAGATGGATGTTTTAGTGCCGCTCATTGGCGACTTCCACTACAACGGCCACACTTTATTAAATGATTTCCCAGAGTGCGCAAAGGCGCTCTCTAAGTACCGCATTAATCCAGGCAATGTAGGCAAGGGCGCGAAGCGTGATCCACAATTTGCTCAGATGATAGAAGCTGCATGTAAATACGACAAGCCGATTCGTATTGGCGTGAACTGGGGTAGCTTAGATCAAGATCTCTTGGCTTCCATCATGGATAGCAATGCGGCTTTAGCAGTTCCAAAGACTGCGCAAGAAGTGATGATTGAGGCTTTGATTCAGTCTGCATTACAGTCCGCAGAAAAAGCAGTGGAGTTGGGTATGAATCCCGATCAGATTTTGCTTTCTTGCAAGGTAAGTAATGTGCAGGACTTGGTTGCGGTCTATCGCGATCTCTCACGACGCTCTGACTATCCATTGCATTTGGGTTTAACTGAAGCCGGTATGGGTAGTAAAGGAATTGTGTCTTCTACGGCAGCAATGGGCATCTTGTTGCAAGAAGGCATTGGCGATACGATTCGCGTTTCGTTAACGCCTGATCCAGGTGCGCCACGTGAAAATGAAGTGATTGTTGCGCAAGAGATTTTGCAAACCATGGGCTTGCGTAACTTCACACCGATGGTGATTGCTTGTCCTGGTTGTGGCAGAACAACTAGCACTACTTTCCAGGAATTGGCGGCCAATATTCAATCGTATCTGCGTCAACAAATGCCGATTTGGAAGAAAACCCATCCTGGCGTTGAGAATATGAACGTGGCTGTCATGGGCTGTATTGTGAATGGCCCAGGCGAGAGCAAGCATGCGAATATTGGCATTTCACTGCCTGGAACAGGTGAAACACCGGCGGCACCTGTATTCGTAGATGGAGTTAAAGTGAAAACCTTGCGCGGTGAGAGAATTGCTGAAGAGTTTCAGGTAATTGTGGATGAATACGTAAAACAGAATTACGCCGCCAAGGTTTAAATAGATTTAAGTAAAGCAATAACAAAACAATAATAAAAATGACTGATCAAAACGCAAAAGATAAAGTTCAAAAGACGCAAAAGATTAACGGCGTGCGCGGCATGAATGATTTGCTGCCGGCTGATGCTGCGCAGTGGGCTCATCTTGAACATGTTTTGCGCGATCTCACTCGTGCTTATGGTTATGAGTTTTTGAGAACGCCTATTGTGGAAGCAACAGCGGTATTTCAGCGTGGCATTGGCGAAGTCACAGACATTGTTGAAAAGGAAATGTATTCCTTTGAAGACCGCCTCAATGGTGAGCAGCTTACTTTGCGTCCTGAAGGTACTGCCGCTTTAGTGCGCTCCGTTATTGAAAACAATTTGCTGTACGAAGGACCGAAGCGTCTTTGGTACACCGGTCCGATGTTCCGTCATGAGCGTCCTCAGCGTGGTCGCTATCGCCAGTTCCACCAGTTCGGTATTGAGGCCTTAGGTTTTGCTGGGCCAGATATTGATGCTGAAATCATTCTCATGGGTCAACGCCTCTGGGATGAGCTGGGCTTGAAGGGCGTCCGCCTAGAAATTAACTCTTTAGGTCAAGCTCCTGAGCGCGCAGAACATCGTGCAGCCTTGGTTACTTACTTTGAAAAGAATAAAGAGCAGCTCGATGAAGACTCACAGCGGCGTCTGATTTCAAATCCATTGCGCATCTTGGATTCTAAAAATCCTGAGATGCAAGTTTTGATTGAGGGCGCGCCGAAGTTGTTGGATTTCTTGGGTGAAGAGTCGCTCAAGCACTTCAATGCAGTACAGGCTTTGCTAAAGGCCAACAACATCCCTTGCAAAATTAATCCTCGTTTAGTGCGCGGCTTAGATTATTACAACCTCACCGTATTTGAATGGGTGACAGATGAGTTAGGTGCCCAAGGTACGATCGCTGGTGGTGGACGTTACGATCCATTGATCGAGCGTATGGGCGGTAAAGCTGCTCCTGCTTGTGGTTGGGCTATGGGAATGGAGCGCGTTCTAGAGTTAATGAAAGTTTCTGGTTCTTTGCCAGAGACGCAAGCTCAGTGCGACATCTTTGTTTTGCACCAAGGCGGTGAGACTTTGACGGCCGCCATGATTATTGCCGAGCGCTTACGCAGTGCCGGAATCGATACGATCCTGTTTTGCCCTCCAGATGGTCAATCCGCTAGCTTTAAGTCCCAAATGAAGAAGGCGGATAGCAGTGGGGCTGCCTTTGCGGTCATTATTGGACCTGATGAATTGGCGAAGAATGAGGCGCAACTCAAGGACTTACGTGGCACAGGTGAGCAAAAGTCTGTTCCTCTGGATGATGTCTTGGGAGCAGCAATTGACGCCTTGGTAGGCGCCTCCGAATAGAATTACCCTAATACTTATAAATTACCGATTAATTAGTTTGGATTGACATGCCTTTAGATCTAGAAGAACAAGAACAATTAGACCAATTCAAAGCGTTTTGGCAGAAGTACCGCAATCTCATTACGGGCGTAATTACGGCTGCTTTGTTTGCATATGCTGCTTACAGCGGATATCAGTGGTGGCGCAATAGTCAATCACTGGAGGCTTCCAAGTTGTATGAAACGATGGTGGGCGCAATCGCTAAAGGCGATAAGGACCAAACTTTGCGTGCTGCAGATGATTTACAAAAAGATTTTGGACGTACGCCGTATGCGGCAATGTCTAGCCTAATTGCTGCGCGTATTGCATCAGATGCAGGTGATAGCTCTAAGGCGACAGATTATTTACGTTGGGCTGCCAAGAACGCATCAAATGACGGCTATTTGGCATTGGCAAAATTACGCTTAGTGACACAGTTAATTGAGCAGGGTGGTGAGAAAGATTTTGCTGAGGCAGATCAAATCTTGAATCAAAAACCTATTGCTGGTTTTGAGTCTTTATGGCTTGAGCGTCGCGGTGATTGGTATTTGGCTCAGAAGAAAAATGATCAAGCAAAGCAAAGCTACCAAGAGGCTTGGAAGAAGCTAGACCAATCAAAAGAATTTCCTGAGGAGGCGCGTGGTCTCTTGAAGGTTAAATTGGATGCCGTTGGAGGGGTTGCTCAGTGATGACTACAGAGATGAAGCGTTTACCAAGGCGCATAGGCGCTGCCCTAGTGTTGAGTTCAGTGGTAATTGCTTTGGTTGCCTGCTCTGGCAACTCTCGAGTCAGAAAGCCTGCCGAGTTGGCGACGGTAACCAATCAATTTGATTTGCAGCCGGTGTGGTCAACCAGCGTCGGCTCATCAGAAACTTTTAACTTTCATCCCATTGTTGCTGGGGATGCTGTTTACGCTGCCTCCCATCGAGGCAATTTAGCTAAGATTGATTTGGCATCGGGTAACAAGGTATGGGAAGCATCTGTTCCCGAACGTTTATCCGTGGGACCTGGTTCCGATGGTCGTACCACGGTTGCTGTAACTACAAAAGGTACGGTTTACGCCTACGACGATACTGGTAAGCCAATCTGGAACGTGAGTGTTGGAAGCGAAGTATTAAGTGAGCCTGTAGTTGCTGCCGGTGTGGTGATTGTGCGTGCGCTCGACAACCGTTTCATTGGATTAGATGCTCAAACTGGAGCGCGCAAGTGGACCTATCAACGTCAGCAGTCCGCTTTGTCCTTGCGAGTTGGCTATGGAATGCTCGCTATTGGTAATGAGGTTATTGTTACAGGTTTTACTGGCGGACGTTTTGGCATGATTGCGATTGCCAATGGTGGTTTAGTTTGGGAGACCCCAGTCTCTTTTCCTAAAGGATTCTCAGAAATTGAGCGCTTGAATGATGTCACTGCCAAGCCTAGTATGGATGGCGAGATTATTTGCGCAGTTTCTTATCAAGGTCGTGTTGGTTGCGGTCAAGCGCGTACTGGAAATCTTTTGTGGTTTAAAGATTATTCAAGCTATACCGGCACATCACAAAGTGCGGATATGGTTTTCTCGGCTAACGACAAATCGCACGTGACTGCATTTGCTACCAAAGATGGCGCACAAGTTTGGGAGAACACTCAGTTAACGTTCCGCGATGTGGGCGAGTCGCTTGCAGTCGGTAGGGTTTTACTCATGGGTGATGCACAAGGTTACATCCATGCATTTTCACAGGCGAATGGTGAGTTGGTTGCACGTATTCGTCACGACAGTAGTCCAATCTCGGCTGCCCCCATTGCGGTAGGTGGTCTCATCTTGGTTCAATCTCAAGGTGGAAAAATAGCGGCGTACAGTCCAAAATGAATCCAGTTATCACTATCGTCGGCCGTCCCAACGTAGGGAAGTCGACCCTCTTTAATCGCCTAACGCGTTCACGTGATGCATTGGTAGCTGATTTTTCTGGCTTAACCAGAGATCGGCACTATGGCAAAGGCCGCATTGGTGAGCGCGCATTCATCTGCGTAGATACCGGTGGTTTCGAGCCTGTTGCTAAGACCGGCATTGTTGCTGAAATGGCCAAACAAACCAAGCAGGCTGTCGCAGAATCGGACATTGTCATTTTCTTGGTGGATGGTCGTTTGGGTATGGCTCCACAAGATCGCGTAATTGCAGACTTCTTGCGTAAAACGGGTCGCCCAGTCATTCTGGCCGTCAATAAAACTGAAGGCATGCAAGCTGGCGTTGTTACGGCAGATTTTCATGAACTCGGTTTAGGTGAGCCTTTCCCAATCTCATCTGCGCATGGTGATGGTGTGCGCGGTCTGATTGATGATGCATTAGATTCTTTGGGCATCGCTGAGCCGGATGATGAAGAGTTGGCTAACGACCCTAATCGTCCAATGAAGATTGCAGTAGTAGGTCGTCCAAACGTAGGTAAGTCCACATTAATCAATAAGTTGATTGGTGAAGAGCGCGTGATTGCATTTGACATGCCAGGCACTACACGTGATGCGATTGAAGTTCCTTTTGAGCGCAATGGCAAACCCTACATTTTGGTGGATACCGCTGGTCTGCGCCGTCGTGGCAAAGTATTTGAAGCGATTGAGAAGTTCTCTGTTGTAAAGACCTTGCAAGCAATTGCAGACTGTAATGTAGTGATCTTGATGTTAGATGCTCAACAAGATATTTCTGAGCAAGATGCTCACATCGCAGGATTTATTGTTGAAGCTGGTCGTGCCCTAGTGGTCGCGGTAAATAAGTGGGATGGTATCGACGCGTACGTAAAAGAGCGTGCTCGTTTAGAAATTGCACAAAAACTGCGTTTCTTGGATTTTGCAAACGTGCATCCGATTTCCGCTAAAAAAGGCACTGGTCTTAAAGAGCTCTTTAAAGATGTGGATGCAGCCTATGCTGCAGCAATGGCGAAGTTGCCAACCCCACGTTTAACTCGCATTTTGCAAGAAGCAATTGAGCATCAGCAGCCAAAACGGGTTGGTATGGGCCGTCCTAAATTGCGTTATGCCCACCAAGGGGGCATGAACCCTCCAATTGTGGTCATTCATGGCACATCCTTGAGTGGGGTGACTGATAGCTACAAGCGATACTTGGAAGGTCGGTTTAGGGATGTCTTTAAGTTACGCGGCACGCCTTTACGGATTCAGATGAATACGGCTAAAAACCCCTATGTAGATGCTGATAAGGGTAAAAAAGGCAAAAAGCGCTAATTTGGGCTAAGCTTTCATTTCTGAGCCTTCTTGGGCTTGATTTTTTCGAAAATCAGCCCAATATAGAGGACTCAGTCAGCAGTTTGCAGCACAGATTGATATTTAATTAAAAAAGCAAGACTCCGAAAAAAGTAGTTCAGAAAAGATAAATAAGGGGCAGTATGAATAACAACAAAATTCAATTACTTCAGGATCCATTCCTCAATGCATTACGCAAAGAGCATGTTCCTGTTTCGATCTATCTCGTAAATGGCATTAAGTTGCAAGGCAATATTGAATCTTTTGATCAGTATGTTGTTCTCTTGCGGAATACCGTTACGCAGATGGTTTACAAACATGCAATCTCGACAATAGTTCCTGCTCGTGCGATTGATTTCCGTTTAGAAGAAGCTAGCCCTGTATAAAACTGGAGTAGATGCGGCACGCGCCGTTCTGGTTGGAGTAGATACAGGACGCGAAGATTTTGCTGACAGCATGGCCGAACTCAGTCTTTTGGCTGATAGCGCCGGCTCTATACCCGCAGCCAGTGTGATCGCCCGTAAAGGCAGGACTGATCCAGCTTTATTTATCGGCTCAGGTAAAGCTAATGAACTCAAAAGGGTAATGGAAGAGCAGGGTGCAGAACTCGCGATCTTCAACCATCCCTTATCCCCAACACAGCAGCGAAATTTAGAACGTCACATTGGATTTCATGTGATGGATCGCACTGGTTTGATTTTGGATATCTTTAGTCAAAGAGCACAAAGTCATATCGGTAAAACGCAAGTAGAGCTTGCACAAGTTCGCTATCGCATGTCTCGCTTAGTCAGAGCTTGGAGTCACTTAGAGCGTCAACGCGGTGGTATTGGTGTTCGCGGCGGTCCTGGTGAAACGCAAATGGAGTTGGATCGCCGGATGTTGGCAACCAAAGCAAAGCGCCTTGAGAATGAATTAGAAAAACTGCAGCGTCAGCAAAGAACGCAAAGGCGGGCGCGAAATCGTAAAGACGTGTTCTCGGTTTCTTTGGTGGGATACACCAATGCGGGCAAATCAACCCTCTTTAATGCCCTTACCAAAGCAGGGACATATGCGGCCGATCAATTGTTTGCCACTTTGGATACCACCTCTAGAAAGGTCCATTTGGACGGGGTTGGGTCAATTGTGGTCTCCGATACAGTGGGTTTTATCCGAGATTTGCCCCATCAGCTGGTTGAGGCTTTTAGGGCCACTTTGGATGAAACCATCCATGCCGACCTGATTTTGCATGTTATTGATGCCTGTAGCCCAGTAGCTAGGGAGCAAAAGGCTGAAGTTGAAGCAGTTTTAGAGGAAATTGGGGCTGATGACATCCCCCGTATCGAGGTGATGAACAAAATCGACCAGATGCCTCAAACCTTTACCCGTGGGGCTGTTTTAGAACGGGATGGACAAGGCTTCCCAAGCCAGATTTTCCTCTCGGCCCAGACGGGCTTAGGCCTTGATTTACTTCGCTCAGCGCTCGCCGAATGCTCTCAAATGACTGATAGAATAAGGGTCGAGCACAACCGTGCCAAGAAGCAATTGGCCCCGGATGAGTTTTTAGAGCCTTTACCTGAACGACCAGCAACTTCTGAATTTAATCCGATATCCAACCCGAGCTATTTTTCTAATGATGCGTAAATTTCTAGATCTGTTTTCGGTCAATGATCCAGGTTGGGGCAATAGCCACAATTCCGGCGGATCTAAAGATGCCAAAGATGGGCAGGGAAGCGATCAAGCTCCTAAAGTTGACCCCGATACAAATAAACCAGTAGAGACTCAGCCAAATAATCGACCCGCTAAACCAGACGGTCCTCCGGATTTGGATGAGTTGTGGCGTGACTTCAATGACAGAATTGCTGGCATCTTTGGCGGCAAGAAATCTCCTGGCGCAACAAATAGACCTGCAAATAAACCAAGTAGCACTGATATTCCTCCGCCTTCTCAAAGAGGTGGCGGTGGAGGTGGCAATGGCGGGATGAGTGCACCCAACTTCAACTTCAGCAATCCGTTTGGATCTAAAGCAAGCATCTTGATTGCAGGCGCAGTTGTTTTCTTTATGTGGGTGTGTAGTGGCTTCTTCATTATTCAAGAGGGGCAGGCTGGCGTTATTCTGACTTTCGGTAAATACGACTACACCGCCAGGCCTGGTATTAACTGGCGCATGCCTTGGCCAATTCAGTCTGAAGAAACAGTCAACTTGTCAGGTGTTCGCTCTGTGGAAGTGGGGCGCCCTGTTTTAATCAAGGCAACCAATCAAAAAGATTCCTCCATGCTCACCGAGGATGAAAATATTATTGACGTACGCTTTGCTGTGCAATATCGCCTTAAAGATCCTACAGACTATTTATTTAACAATCGCGATCCTGATGCTGCAGTAGTGCAAGCTGCTGAAACTGCCGTCCGTGAGATCGTGGCTCGCAGCAAGATGGATACCGTCTTGTACGAAGGTCGTGAAAAGATCGGCATTGATTTGGCAAACTCTATTCAGAAGATTTTGGATAGCTATAAGACGGGTATTTATGTCACTAGCGTCACCGTCCAAAATGTTCAGCCTCCAGAGCAAGTTCAGGCTGCCTTTGATGATGCAGTGAAGGCCGGTCAGGACCAAGAGCGCTTGAAGAGCGAAGGTCAGGCATACGCAAATGACATTATTCCAAGAGCCAAAGGTACTGCTGCTCGCCTGATTCAGGAGGCTGAAGGCTATAAAGCTCGCGTAGTCGCTACCGCAGAGGGAGATGCCACACGCTTTAAGCAGGTATTAGTTGAATACTCCAAGGCACCTCAGGTGACTCGTGACCGCATGTACATCGATAGCATGCGTGAGATGTATAACAACGTTACTAAGATTTTGGTTGATACCACTAAGAGCAATAGCCTTTTATATCTTCCGCTCGATAAGATCGTTGCACAGGTAAGCGCTGAAAGTGCTCAAGCTGCAACTTCGCAAGTAAATCAGTCTGGATCCAATACCCCAACGGGAAGCGTCACAGTAGGCGGTGCCACTGGCGCCAATACTGTTGCTCCAGTATCTCCAAGTAGTGGTTCTGCAGATAAACGTGATGGTCTCCGTAGTCGCGATAGGGAGGCAAGATAATGAATGCAAATCGTTTAATCGCTGCTGGTATTGGTTTTGTTGCGCTGATCTATGTGTTGTCCTCTAGCATCTTTGTAGTGGATCAACGCAAGTTCGCGGTGGTATTTTCTTTCGGACAAATTGTTCGTGTGATTGAAAACCCTGGCATTCAAGTAAAGCTACCAGCTCCATTTGAGAGTGTCCGCTTCTTTGATCGTCGTATTTTGACAATCGATAATCCTGAAGCAGAACGTTTCATTACCGCTGAGAAGAAAAACCTATTGGTCGATTCTTATGTGAAATGGCGCATTGTCGATCCGCGTAAGTTCTTTATTAGCTTTAAAGGTGACGAGCGTTTAGCGCAGGATCGATTGACTCAATTGGTTCGTTCAGCACTCAATGAAGAGTTCACCAAGCGTACTGTTCGTGAGTTAATTTCTGATCAGCGTGAAGAAGTAATGCAGGGCATCCGTAAGAAAGTCGCTGATGATGCATCGGATATCGGCGTAGAGATTGTTGACGTTCGCTTAAAGCGCGTTGATTTGTTGGCTGAAATTAGTGATTCTGTTTATCGTCGTATGGAAGCAGAGCGTAAGCGTGTTGCTAACGAGTTGCGATCTACTGGTGCTGCAGAGTCTGACAAAATTCGTGCAAATGCCGAACGTCAACGCGATACGATTTTGGCTGAAGCCTATCGTGATGCACAAAAAATTAAGGGAGCAGGTGACGCTAAAGCTACTGCACTTTATGCAGAGGCATTTGGGCGCGATCCTCAGTTTGCTCAGTTCTATCAAAGCCTTGAGGCCTATAGAAGCTCCTTTAAGGATAAGAAGGACGTGATGGTGGTTGAGCCAAGTGGTGAGTTCTTCAAGTTCCTGCACAAAAAATAAGAAAGCAAATAGTTCACATCATGAATCGCTGGTTACTTCCTGAAGATATTGCAGATGTATTGCCCGCCGAGGCTCGCAAGGTTGAGTCTTTGCGTCGTGCTGTCTTGGATTTATATCAGTCCTATGGTTACGAGCTAGTTGCCCCTCCAATCCTGGAGTTCTTAGATTCTTTATTGACTGGTACTGGCTCAGATCTCAATCTTCAGACCTTTAAATTGGTAGATCAATTGTCAGGGCGTACCTTGGGTTTGCGCGCTGACATGACGCCACAAGTTGCTCGTATTGATGCGCACCTTTTAAATCGTGCTGGGGTCACTCGCCTTTGTTACGCAGGCTCTGTTGCTCATGCACGTACGCCAGTAGGTAGCTCTGCTCGCGAAGAATTACAACTGGGTGCTGAGATTTATGGCTGTGCCACTTGGGAAGCTGATCTAGAAGCGATTACCTTGTTGCTAAAAACACTTGATATTGCTGGCGTCAAGAAGGTTTATCTTGATCTGTCTCATGCCGGTATTTTGGCTGGCATCTTGGATGGCCAGAACTTAGATAAATCAACGGTAGAAGCTTTGTATGGCTTATTGCAAAGCAAAGATCGTCCGCGTTTAAGTCAATGGGCGACTTGCTTGCCAGCAAATGTGGCAAAAGCGCTTGTAGCATTGACAGAATTGAATGGCCCTTGTGCTGAGGTATTGGCTAAAGCTAAAAAAGATTTGCCTAAGCATGTTGCTATTGATCAGGCATTGGCAGATCTTGAGCGCTTGGTTGCTGCTGCAGCAAAACTGTCGAGCAACTTAGAGCTCAGTATTGATTTGGCTGATTTGCGTGGTTATCAATACCACAGCGGTGTGATGTTTGCCGCCTATGTTGATCAATTGCCGCAACCCATTGCAAGAGGTGGTCGCTATGACCATGTTGGTCAGGCATTTGGTCGACCACGTCCTGCCACTGGTTTTTCTTTGGATCTGCTAACGCTGGCAAGTTTGTCGCCATTTAGTGCGCGCAAGATGGCCATTATTGCCCCTTGGATTGACGATGCTGAATTAACTAAGGCAGTCGCTGATCTCAGAGGCAAAGGTGAGGTGGTGATTCAAGTGCCTGCGGGTACCAGCCTAGAGGCTGCCGAATACGAATGTGACCGAGAGCTTGTCAAGCAAGCTAGCTCTTGGGAAGTAAAAAAGAAGTAAAGCGACATATCAATTAAAGCAGTGAACAGTTAACTTATTTTGTAATTATCTTTTTGGATTTTCATTATGTCTTCAAAGCAGCAAGCTAAAGGTCGTAACGTAGTTGTCATTGGCACCCAGTGGGGTGATGAAGGCAAAGGTAAGGTGGTAGATTGGTTAACTGATCATGCTCAAGCAGTTGTTCGCTTTCAGGGTGGACACAATGCCGGTCACACACTCATTGTTGGTGACAAGAAAACCATTCTGCGTTTGATTCCATCCGGCATCATGCATAAGACTGTTATTTGCTATATCGGCAATGGCGTTGTCCTTTCTCCGGAAGCGCTCTTTAAAGAGATCGGTGAACTAGAGGCTGCAGGCTTAGACGTCCAGTCTCGCTTGAAGATTTCTGAAGCGACTACATTGATTCTTCCATACCACGTGGCAATCGACCATGCCCGCGAGAAGAAGCGTGGCGAAGCCAAGATTGGCACTACTGGACGCGGTATTGGTCCAGCTTACGAAGATAAAGTGGCGCGTCGTGCACTGCGCGTGCAAGATCTGTTCTACCCAGAAAAATTTGCCGAGCAGTTACGTGAAAACTTGGAATATCACAATTTCATGCTGACTAATTACTACGGCGCAGAGCCGGTCAATTATGAAAAGACATTAGCAGAAGCGATGTCTTACGCTGAACGTATCAAGCCTATGGTGGTAGATGTCTCCAGCGCTTTGTATGCTGCTGAACAAGCTGGCCAAAATCTGTTGTTTGAGGGTGCACAGGGTACTTTGCTCGACATCGATCACGGTACTTATCCTTACGTCACTTCAAGTAACTGTGTAGCAGGTAATGCTGCTGCGGGTTCAGGTGTAGGACCAGATTCATTGCAATATATCTTGGGTATTACCAAAGCCTATTGCACACGCGTTGGTGCGGGCCCATTCCCAAGCGAACTCTATGACCATGACAATCCTGCGAAGCAAGATCCAATCGGCATTCGTTTGGCTGAGGTAGGTAAAGAATTTGGTTCTGTCACTGGTCGTCCACGCCGTACTGGTTGGTTAGACGCTGCTGCATTGAAGCGTTCCATTCAGATCAACGGCTTATCTGGACTTTGCATCACTAAGTTAGATGTTCTGGATGGCTTAGAAACTATTCGTTTATGTGTGGGCTACACCTTAGACGGCAAAAAATTGGATGTATTGCCTCGTGGCGCCGAAGCTGTCGCCCGCTGTGAGCCAATTTATGAAGACTTCCCAGGCTGGAAGGGCACAACCTTTGGAATTCGTGAGTGGAGCAAGCTACCGGTTGAGGCGCAAAACTTCCTGCGTCGTATTGAGGAAGTTGCTGGCAAGCCGATCGCTATGGTTTCTACTGGACCAGAGCGTGATGAAACCATTCTCCTCCAGCATCCTTTTCAGGATTAATTGAAAATAATTGATTCACCTTAATTTATTAACTTTTGCATAAGAAGATAACAACATGACTGCGCGCACTACCTGCAATAGCCTTCAAGTGGCAACCCCTTTATATCGTTTTATCGAAGACAAAGTACTTCCTGGTACCGGTATTAAGAGTGCTGACTTTTGGAAGGGTTTTGATGAAATCGTTAAAGATCTCACACCAAAAAATGAAGCCTTGCTAGCAAAACGTGATCGCATTCAGGCGGATCTGGATAAATGGCATCAAGCCAATCCAGGTCCAATCACCGATATGCCGGCATACCGCAAGTTCCTGAAAGAGATTGATTACTTAGTTGATGTGCCAGGAAAAATTACTGCAACTACTAAGAACGTGGATGATGAGTTGGCTCTTCAGGCTGGTCCTCAGCTGGTAGTTCCAGTTCTCAATGCGCGTTATGCGTTAAATGCTGCTAATGCACGTTGGGGCTCCCTGTATGACGCTCTTTATGGCACCGACGTTCTCTCTGAAGAAGACGGCGCTACTAAGACTGGTGCTTACAATCCAATTCGTGGCGCTAAAGTAGTTGCGTATGCGCGTAACTTCTTAGATCAAGCTGCGCCATTGGCCAAAGGCTCGCACCGCGACTCTGTTGCCTACACAGTTGATGGCAATAAGTTGGCTGTCAAATTAAAGGATGGCACAACAACTGGTTTAGCTGACGAGAAGCAATTTGTTGGTTATCAAGGCGAGGCTTCAGCACCAAGCTCAATCCTCTTGCGTAACAACGGCATTCATATTGATATCGAAATCAATAAGAGCAAAACAATTGGCGCAAGTGACCCTGCAGGCATCAACGATGTTGTACTGGAAGCAGCGCTATCCACTATTTTGGATTTGGAAGACTCTATTGCTGCAGTAGATGGCGATGACAAAGTGGTTGCCTATGAAAACTGGTTAGGTATTCTGAAGGGTACTTTGGTTGAAGAGGTGAAGAAGGGTGATAAGACGATTACTCGTACACTCAACCCGGACCGTAATTACAAAGCTGGCATTGGTGCTGTTGATGCCAAAGATGGCATCGTTACATTGCATGGCCGTTCACTCTTATTCCTCCGTAACGTTGGGCACTTAATGACTAACCCAGCCATTATTACTGGCGAAGGCAAAGAGATTTACGAGGGTATCTTGGATGCTGTAGTGACTGTATTGATTGCTTTGTATGACATCAATCGTCCAGCGAGCCAAGCAATTGGTAATACACGGAAAGGTTCTGTTTATATCGTTAAGCCAAAAATGCATAGCCCAGAAGAAGTGGCTTTTGCAGGCGAATTGTTTGGCCGCGTTGAAAAATTACTCGGCTTGCCAGCTGACACTGTGAAGTTGGGCATCATGGACGAAGAGCGTCGCATGAGCGCAAATATTAAAGCTGCGATTGCTGCTGCTGGTGCACGTGTTGCCTTTATTAACACTGGCTTCTTGGATCGCACTGGCGATGAGATGCACACTGCAATGTATGCGGGTCCAATGATGCGCAAGGGCGATATGAAAACCAGCAAGTGGTTGTCAGCCTATGAGCGTCGTAACGTTTTTGCTGGCTTAGATTGTGGTTTACGTGGTCGCGCTCAAATCGGTAAAGGCATGTGGGCAATGCCAGATATGATGAAGGCCATGGTTGAGCAGAAGATTGTTCATCCAAAAGCAGGTGCTAACACTGCTTGGGTTCCATCACCAACAGCTGCTACCTTGCATGCACTTCACTACCATCAAGTAAACGTAGCTGAACTCCAAAAAGAAATGGAAAAGCTCGATACTCAAGCTGAAGCAGAAGCCTTAATCAACGATTTGTTGACCATTCCAGTAGTTGAAAAAGCAAACTGGTCTAAAGAAGAAATTCAGCAAGAATTGGACAATAACTGCCAAGGAATCTTAGGTTATGTGGTTCGTTGGATTGATCAAGGCGTAGGTTGCTCGAAGGTGCCTGATATTCATAACGTCGGTTTGATGGAAGATCGCGCTACTTTACGTATCTCTAGCCAGCACATTGCCAACTGGTTGCTGAACGGTATTGTGACTGCTGATCAAGTGAACGAAACTTTGCAGCGTATGGCTAAAGTGGTGGATGGTCAAAATGCTGGCGATCCTTTGTACAAGCCAATGATGCCAAACTACAAAGATTCTTATGCTTATAAGGCAGCTAGTGATTTGATTTTCAAAGGTCTTGAGCAGCCTAATGGCTACACTGAGCCTTTATTGCATGCATGGCGTTTGGAAGTCAAAAAAGCGAACGCTTAATACTACTTAGACCTCAGATAAGAATGGATTTGCCCACAAAGCAAATCCATTTTTTATTAGCCCATAACTATGTTTGGATTTCTAAACCCCTTTTCTAAGCCTCATTCTAGGTTCCCATTCCAACCAAATGATGGCGGTCGGGAGGCTGCTGGGTTTAAAGGTGGAGCAGGTGATTGCGTGGTGAGATCGATTGCTATTGCTGCTGACCTGCCTTACCTCCAAGTCTATGAAGATCTAAGACTTGCTAACGAGAGATACGCACAACTCAAAAATGATCGTCTTGCGAAAAGATTGACCATCAAGGGAGCGTCCCCTAGAAACGGCAATCATCGCAACGTCTTTCATGATTACATCCTAGCTCAGGGATTTGACTGGGTTCCAACGATGAAGGTGGGGGCAGGCTGTCAGGTTCACCTTTGCCCTGATGAGTTGCCTGCTGGCGTGGTGATAGCCAAGGTTTCTAAGCACTTGACCGCCATTATTGATGGCGTCATTCATGATACGCACGATCCTTCCCGAGGCGGGAAGCGTTGCGTCTATGGGTACTATATTAAGAGACGCTAGGATCTATTTGGTGATGTTTGAGATTCCAAGCTGCTTTGTATGAATTAGTCATCCCAATCATGGTGGAAGTAGTCCAGGCTACCGCAAATAATCCCGAGAAAGAAATGAAGAAGGCAAGACTTTTCCAGCCGGCCGGCAAAATATCCTCAATAAAGCCAACGGTGGTGTAGCAACTACCCACGAAAAGTAGGGTCTGAACACCATCATTCATGATGCCAAGTGCCATCACATAAAGAGACCAAATAACAATTTCGCTAATGTGAATCAAAGCAATAAAGAAAAAGGACGCGTAAAAATGAAAAAACACGCGGTTATATTGCTTCAGTTTTAGATTTCCAATGGTCAATCTTTCAAATCGCAGCATGATGTAGTTGATCGAGCTGCCATGAAAGAGAAGGATAAGGAGTAGACCAAAAACCCCATAAAAAATATCTCTGATTAGCAGTAGAAGCGGGATGCCGCCTATTGTTGCTTGGGTAATGACTTCAGTGGAAATGGACATAAGTTAGGCGAATTTCATTTGGTTTAAGGGTGGGCAAGATTCCTTATCAGGGTTGATAATGTCATATTGATTAAGCCATGTAAAGCAACCTTTGAATATCGCCGTCCATACCACTGAAGTCAAGAAGCGAGAACGCTTCTTTTTGTTTTCATTGGCAGGCATTCAGTTCACCCATATCCTGGACTTCATGATCATGATGCCATTGGGCCCTGAGTTTATTCGGGAGCTCAATATCAATACGCATCAATTTGGCTTATTGCTTTCTTCCTATACTTTTGCTGCAGCAGCAGCGGGTATCTTTGCTACCTACTATGTAGATCGATTTGAGCGTAGACAGCTCTTATTGAGCCTGTATGCCCTTTTTATTGTTGCTACTTTTGCTTGTGGTCTAGCGCCCAACTACGAAGCACTTTTTATTGCTAGAGCATTTGCTGGTGCTTTCGGGGGCATCCTAGGATCCTTGGTCCAGACTATCGTGGCTGACTCCATACCGTTCGAGCGCAGAGGGAAGGCATTGGGAACAGTGATGGCGGCATTTTCGGTATCAACCGTAGCCGGAGTTCCGCTGGGATTATTTCTTGCAAACCACATACCAAGTTTAGGTTGGCGTGCGCCGTTTTTCTTTATTGCATTGATCTCCGCTCTCATTCTTTATCTGGGATATCGAAACATTCCGAAGATTGCAGGGCACTTAGATCACATCCATGAGGGTAGTCGACTAAGTCAAATCATGAAGATTTTGACTGCACCTCAAAATATCAAAGCTTTCGTATTTATGGCGCTCATTATGATTACCGGCTTCTCAGTGATTCCATATATTGCGCTGTATTTAACATCTAATGTGGGCATTAGTAACTCTTATATTTCATTGATCTACTTGTGTGGCGGCATCGCTACTCTGATGAGCTCTCGTTTTATTGGGCACATGGCCGATAAGTATGGAAAGGTAGCTGTTTTTCGAGTACTGGCCATTATTAGTTTGATACCGCTTCTTGTGACAACGAACTTGCCGGTTACGCCTTTATGGATCGTACTGATTAATTCAACTGCATTCTTCATCTTGGTATCTGGCCGCATGATCCCTGCAATGGCCATGGTTAGCCAGGTAGTTGAAAGCAAGATTCGTGGCACCTTTATGAGTTTGGTCGGTTCAGTGCAAATGCTGTCTTCAGGTATAGCCTCGGTTCTGGCTGGCTGGATAGTCACTATTGGCCCGGATGGCATGATGCAGCACTACAACTTGGTGGGCTATGGCGCGGCAATTTGTGGGTTGCTTACATTTTGGCTGGTAGGATATATTCATTCTGATACGAAAAAAGCATAAGGAGACCTCATGATTGAATTTAAAAGACCTGATGGACAAACTGTAAAAGGCTACCTTGCTGAGCCAGTCGATAAATCCAATGCTCCTGGAGTTGTTGTCATTCAGGAGTGGTGGGGTCTTGATGATGAGGTCAAGGCGGTAGCTGATCGCCTTGCAAATGCTGGATATAGAGCATTAGTGCCCGATCTCTATCGCGGTAAATTAGCAATTGAAGCAAATGAGGCAGAGCATCTGATGGGTGATCTTAATTTTGGTGATGCTGCTGGACAAGATATTCGCGGTGCTGTTCAATACTTAAAAGCTTCTGGCAGCGGGAAAGTTGCAGTAACGGGTTTTTGTATGGGCGGCGCATTAACTATCTTGGCTGCCTGTAATGTACCGGAGCTGGATGGCTCGATAGTTTGGTACGGCAACCCTCCTTTAGAGTACGTTGATGCAAAAGCGATTACAAAGCCGATGTTAGGGCACTGGGCTATGCATGATGAGTTTTTCCCAATCGCTGGAGTCGATCAACTTGAAGAGAAGTTAAAGCACGCAGGCGTGAACTATGAGTTTCATCGCTATGACACTAAGCATGCCTTTGCCAATCCTAAATCGGATGCACGTGGTCTAGCGCCTCTGAAGTACAGCGAGGAAGCTGCCCAATTGGCCTGGGATCGTACATTCACTTTCTTAAAAAAATATATTAATAATTAGGTAATATGAAACAGCGAGTTCGCGAAGATAAGTTTTTCAATTGGATTTATACAAAAAGTAATATCCAAATATTATTAATACTGGTCCTCTTTTTTGTGACCATGTTAGATATATTGCCGCGCCTATTGCAATGCATACCTATTTTTGCTCCAACTCAAGATAGCACCCGATTGGGCTTGGGTTTATTTGGATCGATCATTACCTTAAGTGGTTTGTTAATTGGTTTTTTGCTCAATCAAGCGCAAACCAATTTTCGTGAGGTCCAAACTTTAGTTTCACAGGAGGCGGGGCGTATTAATAACTTAGATCGTTTACTGACCCGTTTTGGCGATCCAGCCATTGCGCCTATTCGTGCTGAGCTATTTGCGTATATGAATTCGATTGTTCATGATGAATGGCCTTTGCTACAAAAGGGCGAAGGCAGCCCTAAGACACACATGCTTTGGCGCAGCATTTCTCGTAATCTGATGGCGATTGAGCCGCACACCAATCGGCAAACGGCCATGTATACCGACATTATTAAGAAATCAGAAGAGGTGGCCGAGAGCAGAGAAGCCCGTATTGAGCGTTCAAGTATTCGCTTGCCTGGTTTGTTTTGGGTGGTTATTCTGATTTGTATGTTCGCCCTCATGGGGACTAACACTTTATTTCTGCCATCAGACTCTTTTTTCTTTGGTCTCAAGATTTTGCCGGTAACTTTAGGGGCCTTAATCTCGCTCTTGGTGATAACAGATCAGCCATTTAAAGGGCAAAACTCAGTTCAACCTGATGCCTTCTATAAAATTATTGAATCCATTAAAACTCGTAAAGAGTGATGTCTCATTTAACTGCTATGCACTTATTTTCTGAAAATCTTGCTGTAGAAATTTCTACCTATTACCGTAACTTGGCCTTGGGGCATGGAGTAGTGCCCAAGGTATTTACTTTGGTAAACAGCGAGGGTGATCAATACCTTTTCTTTATTGATGATCTTCCCTTTGAAAAAGAGGAAGAAAAGAATCAGTTTCTTGCCTACATTGTGCAAGAGCATGATGCTGTTAGTTATGCTCGCGGAACCTTAGTGATTGTTGAAAAAAATCAGCAGTACATTGAGTTTGCTGTGGTTGACAAAGATGATGCTGATGCCATTGTCTGCTCGGCAGAGTTAACAAGGGATATGGACGATAAGCCAATTGGCTTGGGTGAGTTTGAGAAGACCCTGGTAAAGAAGGGCTCAATCATTTTTGGCCATCTTTTTGAGCCGATCCAGTTTTCCGAAGAAAAGACCGAAGATTTTCAGAGTCTTTGGATCGAAATGAAAGCAAAAATCCTGCACCGCTCAATGGGGCTTTAATAGCCCTCTGAGATATTTGCGGGAAATGGCTTCAGCGGAAAAGGATCCGAATAAAGCAATCACTAGTGCAATCGCGCTACCTGGAGCGCTTTCAACAACATTGATAAATAAAGTTGTAAATAAACTTAGATTGATAATGATTGCGGCCCAGAGTGGCCATAGCTTCGCACCGGTCTGATGGCGAACTCGAATGTGCCCAAAGGTAATCGCCGCATAGACTAATAAAAAAGCAAGACTTGCCATTTTTCCAACCACTTCTAGTGGGAATGCCAATACCAAGGCTATGACTAAGATGGTAGATACGGTTAAAGAGCGTGAGTCTGTTGTTAAGACGGACTCGCCTAGTACTTTTGAGATTGAGCTCTTGTTGGCCATGTCTGCAGCAATGTTGGATGCAGCAAAGATGGTGGCATTCAGGGCGGCAGCGCAAGCCAAGAGCGCTGATGCGCCTATGACAACAAAGCCTGTCTTGCCGGCCACGATTTTGGCAGCATCCGCTAAAACATGTCCGCTATAGGCTGCCATTTGAGCGGGGGAGAGTAGCAATATGGCTGCGGTACTCACCAAGAAATAAGCAATGGTTACTAGAATGAGGGCTGAAAACATAGCCAGTGGCAGCTCTTTTCTAGGCTCTTGCATGGCATTGGAGGAATTGGTCACCACACCAAAGCCTTGGTAGTTTATGTACAAGATACCAGTGGCAATAGCAATACCGTTGATCGACCAGCTCGACATCTTAAATGCGTCAATATCAGCAACATGAATGCCGTCTACGGAAAAGAGTAGAAGGGCAATCGTCACAAAGCCTATCGCTAATGCCTCTGCCTTGCCAACAAAATTTGTACCAAGTAATTTAATGCCGGCACAAAAAATCACTATGCCAGCACCAACAAGCTGTATCTCTACGGGAGATAAATTACCACCAAGCAAGGTATTGGCGTATTCAGAGAAGCCGGCAGCGTATAGAGCAGCAGCAATGAGATAGGCTATGAATTGAAATATATTGAGGCCGCCAGAAATAACACCTGGACCAAAACTCATCACAGTGAATGTGGCAGCCCCTCCGCTACTTGGAAAAGTGGCACCCAATTTGGCGTACGAGTAGACAGAAAATGAGGCGGCAATTGCGCCCAGCAAAAATGCCAGGGGAATATGGGATCCAGCATGTGCGCTTGCAGTGCCCAATAAGGAAAAAAGTCCGGCACCCATCATTCCGCCGATACCCAGGGCGGTAGCTGAAAAAAGACTAATCCCTTTATTCTTATTGCTCGCGGTTTTGAGTAGGGCAGGATTCAATGGGTGATCAGTAATGAGTAGTTAGTGGTGGGGCTCGTTGATTGAGTAATAGAGCCCTATATTAAGGCTCTTATGGGTGACTTTAAGCTGTTTGGTGCCCAGGAAGGGACTCGAACCCCCACAACCTTACGATCGCCAGCACCTGAAGCTGGTGCGTCTACCAATTTCGCCACCTGGGCATACCTTTATTATAGAGGGATGGGCATTTCTGGGTCATTTCTGGCCCCATCCGGCTTTTTCCCATCAGACTTGGTGGTTTGATACAGTAGCCTTATTCATAACAAAAATAGATATCACTAGATATATACAGGGCATGTATTGCCGAAGGAATTAAATGCGTAAAGCAAAAGACTTGGTGCCACGCGAGGCTGATCGTTTAGGAACAGTTCAAGGGCATCGAGATGGATTTGGATTTGTTATTCCCGATGATGGTGGCGAAGACATCTTTCTTTCAGAAAGAGAAATGTCGCGCGTCATGCACGGGGATAGAGTGAATGTCAGAGTTTTAGGTACAGACCGCCGCGGTCGTCCAGAAGGTCAAATTGTAGAAGTTGTTCTGCATGCCAATAAAGTAGTTATCGGTCGACTCTTAAATGAGAACGGAGTTTTAATTGTTGCGCCGGAAGATAAGCGTATTGGTCATGACATATTGATTCCGCCAAAAGGGCAGGGTAATGCCAAATTGGGGCAAGTTGTTAGTGTCGAGATTATTGATTACCCAGATAGCTATCGCCAAGCGGTAGGTCGCGTAGTAGAGGTCTTGGGTGAAATTGATGATCCGGGTATGGAAATCGAAATCGCTGTTCGCAAGTATGGTGTTCCCCATGAGTTTTCTGCTGCCGCCATGAAAGAGGCCGCAGCCTTGCCAGATACGGTGCAGCAATCTGATCTGGAAGGTCGTGTAGATCTGCGTGATGTGCCTTTGGTGACTATTGACGGCGCTGATGCACGAGATTTTGATGATGCTGTTTACTGTGAGCCCGTCATGTATGGCCAGACTAAGGCCTGGCGTTTGATTGTGGCGATTGCTGACGTATCTCATTACGTCAAACCAGGTCAGCCATTGGATGATGAAGGCTTGTTACGCGCTACTTCGGTTTACTTCCCAAGGCGCGTTATTCCGATGCTGCCAGAGAAGATTTCCAATGGACTTTGCTCGCTCAATCCTGGTGTAGACCGTTTGTGTATGGTGTGCGATTCTGTTGTGGATAACAACGGTATTGTGTTGGCATACCAGTTCTATCCAGCGGTATTGCACTCTGCACAAAGATTCACTTACGACACTGTTTGGGAGATTCTTTCTAATAGCAAGGGTCCTGAAGCAACTCGCTTTGCACAGTTCCGTCCCTTACTAACAAATCTCTACTCGCTGTATAAGATTTTGCTTTCTGCTCGTGAGAAGCGGGGCGCTATTGAGTTCGAAACAACTGAGACTCAAATCATTAGCAATGAGCTAGGCAAGATTCTGCGTATTGAGCCACGTCTACGCAATGATGCACACCGCTTAATTGAAGAGTGCATGTTGACGGCTAACGTTTGTGCCGCAGACTTCATTGATAAAAATAAGCACCTTAGCTTGTACCGTGTTCACGGTGAGCCATCAGAAGAGAAGTTGGTTACTTTGCGCCAAGTTCTCAGAACCTCTGGTCTATCATTGGGCGGCGGCGAGAAACCTAAGCCACGCGATTACGCTAAATTGATGCGGGAGATTAAAGAGCGACCTGATGCCAATATGTTGCAATCGGTTGTTCTGCGCTCCATGCAGCAGGCGATGTACCAGCCTGACAATGAAGGTCACTTTGGTTTAGCTTACCCAGCATATTCTCATTTCACGAGCCCGATTCGTCGTTACCCTGACTTGCTAACTCATCGGGTAATTAAATCGATTCTTCAGAAAAAGCCCTACGTACCGGTATTGCCGCCGAAGGTTCCGCTTAATCTCACATTGCCACGTAAAGGTAAGGGTCGTGAGAATGCAGTGAATGCCAAGAAATCCCAAAGCGATGCAAAAGCGGGAGTCAAGGGTGCAAAAACACCTAAAGGCGCAAATGCGGCCCTACCAATTTGGGGGCAGCTAGGTGTTCACTGTTCATCTAATGAGCGCCGTGCGGATGAAGCTTCGCGTGATGTCGAAGCATGGCTTAAGTGTTACTACATGCGCGACCATTTGGGTCAAGAGTACGCAGGTACGGTAACTGGTGTTGCCAACTTTGGTTTATTCATCCAGTTAGAGAACTTATTTGTTGAAGGTATGGTGCACGTCACTGAGCTTGGTGGCGATTACTTCCAGTATGACGAAGCACGCCAAGAATTGCGTGGAGAGCGTACCGGTATTCGTTATCGCTTAGGTGATCGCATGCATGTATTGGTAAGTCGTGTTGATTTAGATGCTCGCAAGATTGAATTTAGCTTGGTTAAATCGGTCGGGGCAGAGCCTGGCGGATCATCTAACCGCCGTCAGCTCTTGTTAGCAACTGATACCGGAAGACCAAACAAAAAAGCGGCTTCGAAAAGAAGTCGGCCTGACAACAAAGTTCCGCAAAAACCCAGTGGCATCAATGTGAACGCGGCTAAATCTGCGGGCACATTAGGCGCTAACCAGTCTAAGAGCAAAGCAGCGCGTAAGACCGGCAAGACCGGCAAGCCTGGAAGATCTATTGGCAAGCCTGCTGGTAGTAAACCTCCAGTTCGTAGCACTAAAGCGCGCCGCAAATAAAGACACTCTGTGTAGAAATTAAGTTAGAAAAAAATGAAACAAATATTAGTAGGGTTCCATGCAGTGCAAGCGCGATTACGAGTAGACCCAGATAGCTTGAAGTCGGTGTACTTTGATTCTGGTCGTCGCGACAGACGCATGGGCGATTTCCTAAAGCAAGCTGAAGAGATTTTGGGCGAGCGTTTGCATGCAGCGGATGCTGAACGTCTTCATAAGTTAACAGGTCATGACCGTCACCAAGGTGTAGTTGCTTTGGCTGAAAAAATGACTGTTGCAAGAACCATTACTGAAGTAGTTGAAGATGCGGAGAGTGCGCAGAAGAAGCCACTATTTTTAGTTTTAGATGGTGTGACCGATCCTCATAACTTTGGAGCATGTCTGCGCGTAGCGGACGGTGCTGGCGTAGATGCTGTTGTGATCCCTAAAGATCGTTCAGCATCCATTAATGCCACTGTAAGTAAGGTATCCAGCGGTGCGTCAGAAGTCATGCCGGTGATCACAGTTACCAACCTCGTACGCAGCATGAAAGAAATGCAAGAAGCTGGGGTTTGGCTCATTGGCACGGATGATGAAGCAACTAAGTCAATCTATGACATCGACCTTACCGGACCTATTGCAATAGTGATGGGTGCGGAAGGTGAGGGCATGCGTCGCCTCACAAAAGAAACCTGTGATGAGCTTGTACGCATCCCAATGCTGGGTGTGGTCTCAAGTTTGAATGTCTCGGTTGCAAGTGGCGTATGCTTGTATGAGGCATTAAGACAGCGCCTAGCCAAAGTATCTGACAAAGCTGCCAAGTAAAATAAGGAGCTTCATATGAAATGCAATATGGGACACACAGATCGCGTTCTGCGTATGACTGTTGGCGTTACGCTAATGGGTTTAGCTGGATTTGGTATTACTGGCCCTTGGGCCTGGATAGGTGTCATCCCGTTATTAACAGGAATGATTGGTAATTGCCCGGCCTATTCAATACTAGGTATTAATACTGGCAAGAGGTAGGCTGTCACGCCTCTTACAAGACTAATCATTGGGCCTATATCCCTAGATAAATGCACAAGATAACTAAATTGTTCTAAGGTCTTTATGTTTAGAAAAAATAACGAATTCATTCTCTGGCTGCTAGTTGCTCTCACTGCCAGTATGTCTATTATTGGTTCAATGCCATTTGCAGTCGGTATCGCTGGCAAATTGAGCATGATTGCAACTTCTGCGCGATTACTTTTTGCATTAATACACGGCTCCCAGCGTTTGGGTTGGCGCAGGCTGGGAATTATGTTTGTTATCGCATGTATTGTTAGTTGGTGTTATGAATCCTTAAGCATTGCAACTGGTTTCCCTTTTGGCCATTACGTTTACACGTCTGAATTGGGGCCAAAGATTGGTACTGTCCCTCTAATGATCATGCCATCCTATTTTGGTGTGTGCTATCTCGCTTGGGCATTAGCTCACGTTCTTTTGGATAGATTCGATCTTAAAATTCAGAAGAGTTTGATGTTTGCAATTCCCATCATTGCCAGTTTTATTATGGTGATGTGGGATATGAGCATCGATCCAGCATCATCTACAGTCAAGCATGAGTGGATTTGGCGTGACGGGGGAGGCTACTTCGGAGTTCCTTTTTCTAACTTCATGGGATGGTTCCTCTGCGTATACACCATCTTCCAGCTTTGGGCGATCTATTTGATGCGCTCAAAAGAAATACAAAATTGTGCTGAAGATAACAATAAGTCGAGCTGGTATCTTGTGATTGTTATCTATGGAAGTATCTTTCTCGGGCCTATTGCAGCTGCATTTACGACCAGCGATGGCAGTATTGCTGATGCCAGCTCTCAGGTTTGGCCTTTGAAAGCGCTTTATGAAACTTTAGGGCTGGTATCTATTTTTACGATGCTTTTTGTAATCTGCTTAGCTTTTTTTAAAGTACAGAAGAACGACAATCTGCAGTAAGTGGTCAGATGAATCGCAATTATTTTGCGAGTAGGGCCTCTAGTTTTTCAGTGTCCACGCAGAAGTTTCGAATACCTTCGGCTAGCTTCTCAGTTGCCATAGCGTCATTATTGAGCTGCAGGCGGAAACTGGATTCATCCAACTTTAGAGGTGTAACGCCTTCTGCCTGCAATGCTGCTTGAGCATTAGAGGTATTGAGTTTGATCTCTACAGATGCATTGCTGCTTTGAAGCTCAGCCAATAATTCTGGGCTAATGGTCAAAAGGTCACAGCCAGCCAGCTCTAGGATCTGACTGGTGTTTCTAAAGCTTGCACCCATGATCTCAGTGGGGATGCCAAAGTGCTTGTAGTAATGAAAGATTCTCTTGACTGAAGTCACGCCAGGATCATTTGCTCCACCATTGGCTGTATCACTCCAGTTGGCACCGAGCTTAGCCTTATTCCAATCAGTAATGCGACCTACGAATGGAGAAATCAGTTTGGCATTCGCAGCACCACATGCAGCTGCTTGAACTAAAGAGAAGAGTAGGGTCATATTGCAGTGAATGCCTTGGGCTTCTAATTCTTTTGCAGCAGCGATACCTTCCCAAGTGCCAGCTAGCTTAATCAAAATACGCTTACGATCAATCCCATGAGATTCGTATAGGGTAATTAAATGCTTTGCTTTGGCTACGGTACCTTTGGTATCAAATGACAGCCTAGCATCTACTTCGGTAGATACGCGTCCTGGAACAATCTTCAGAATCTCTAAACCAAAGGCAACCAAGATGTAATCCACCAGGTCGGTTGGACTCATGCCTGGATGGGCCGCTTTTACAGCCTGCACCAAATTCTGGTAATTACTTTGCTGGGCAGCTTTCAGAATCAGCGAGGGGTTGGTAGTCGCATCCTGCGGTTGGAAGGCCTGCATACGCTCAAAATCGCCTGTATCGGCTACAACCGTAGTCAGTTTCTTTAGCTGGTCTAACTGGCTTAATGCTGAGGCGGTGCTATTCATGGGCTTACTCAATGCTCTAAAGTGGTTATCTTGTGAATATCATATGATAGATGGATTAATTACTCAGTTCCAGTAAAGGCGTTTGATAGCTATATGAATCAAGATCAACTAAAGCAAATGGTAGGCGAGGCGGCTAGAGACGAAGTCCTCAGGTTGCCAGCCGGACAAATTTTGGGTGTGGGCACTGGTTCCACCGCCAATTGTTTTATTGATGCGCTAGCTCCGCATAGGGATCATTTTGCAGGCACAGTATCTAGCTCTAACGCAACAACTGATCGCTTGCTCAAGCATGGCTTTAAGGTTCTTAATCCAAATGACGTACAAAGTCTTCCTGCTTACGTAGATGGCGCAGATGAAATTGATCCAGCTGGACATATGATTAAAGGTGGCGGTGGGGCACTCACGAGAGAAAAAATCATTGCCTCCATGGCAAAGCAATTCATTTGCATTTGCGACTCATCAAAGCAGGTGCCAGTGCTAGGCAACTTTGCGCTGCCAGTGGAAATTATTCCTCTTGCTCAAGGTGTCGTGAGTCGCGAATTGGAAAAGTTTGGCGGTAAGGTGACTCTCCGCTTAGCAAAAAATACTCGCGCTGATCTCAATCAAACACCAGCTGAGCCATTTGTCACGGATAACGGTGGATGGATCTTGGATGTTGCGGGTTTGAAGATCGCCAACCCAATTCAGATGGAAGCGCAAATCAATCAAATTGCTGGCGTAATCACCGTAGGCCTATTTGCCAAGGAAAAAGCCAATATTTTGTTGGTGAGTAACGCTGCTGGGGTAGAGCGTCTCGCTCTGTAAGAAATAAAAAACCCGACGGGGTATCCCCATCGGGTTGTTTTGCCATGGTTTGCATGGCGCAGGCGCTCGGAAGGTATTTAGTTCCTTAGCCTATAAGCACATAGATGTACTTATTAAGATTGGCTTTCGCCAATGTGGCGGGGCACTATAACTGCCTCACCACGACTTCATCCTACGCTTATCTTTGGCGGTGTCAACACCCCAAATCAATAATTAATTAAAAGGTAATGAATATTTATTCTGCTGGAGGCACGTAACCTTGTGCCATGTCGGCTCCACCCTCAAAGAAATGCTTCTCTACTTGTTTTAAGAGGTATTGGCGTGCGCGCGGGTCCGCCATATTGAGGCGATTTTCATTAATCAACATGGTTTGCTGCTTTAACCAACCAGCCCAAGCTTCTTTTGAGACTTGATTCCAAATCTTTTTACCCAGCTCTCCAGGAAGCGGGGCGAAATCCATACCTTCAGCTTCTTTATTGAGTTTGATACATTGAACCATGCGTGCCATCTGTAATGCCTTTCTAGTGTTTCTTATAGATCTTTAGTTAAAACCATGGACTTGCGGTCCCAGTTATAAATTTGTTTTCTTTCTTCAGGCAGGTCATCCACTGACGCCCGTTTAAAGCCACGCTTTAAGAACCAGTGCTCGGTTCTTGTTGTAAGAACAAATAATTTTTTGATGCCTTCTTGTTTGGCGCGCATCTCAACACGCTTTAGCAGGCGCTCACCGTCACCTGATCCTTGAACATCGGGATCAACAGCGAGACAGGCCAGTTCGCCAACGCCATTCGGGAAGGGGAAGAGTGCTGCGCAACCGAAGAGAACACGATCATGCTCAATGACGGAGAAGCGCTGAATATCACGCTCAATGACATCTTGGCCACGAGCAGCCAGAATGCCTTCGTCTTCTAAGGGCATAGTCAATTGCAGGATGCCACCAACGTCATCTTGATTGGCTTCACGTAAGTTCTCAATATCGGATGAAGCTAGCATCATGCCAATACCATCATGGGTAAAGAGCTCTTCCAGTAGGGCGCCATCTTGATTGCAAGGCAGGAAATGAACACGGCTAACACCAGCCCGAATTGCTCTACCAGCGGTATTCAATAGACCCTTCATACCAAGATCAATATCTTTATTCTGGGAGATATATTCTTGTAGCTGCGGCATTGAGAGTTCGGTAATGAAATCACCCTCAGCATCTTTTAAGCCAGCATATGGACTCAAGAAAATCAGCTTATCCGCTTTGAGCGCTGCAGCAGTAGACGCTGCTACATCTTCATATGCCAAGTTGAATGCTTGACCAGTTGGTGAAAAACCTAAAGGTGAAAGCAAGACAATTTTGTTGCTATCCAGAGATTGTCTAATCGAACCAGAGTCCACTTTGCGAACTAGTCCTGTATGAATATAGTCAGTACCCTCGACAACACCTACTGGCATTGCAGTGATGAAGTTGCCAGAGATCACTGAAATGCGTGAGCCGGCCATTGGGGTATTTGGTAAACCACGACTAAAGGCTGCTTCGATATCCAAGCGTAATTCACCGGCAGCTTCTTTGACGCACTCTAGTGCGGCAGCATCGGTAATCCGGTAGCTGTGCATAGCACTCTTGCCGAACTTGCTCTTAATGTTGCGGAGCATGAGCTGCTCTTCAATTTGTGGGCGAATACCATGAACCAACACAATACGCATACCCATGGCATGCAACATGGCGATATCTTCAATCAGGTTCTCAAGACCGATTTCTTGTACGAGTTCACCTGCAAAAGCAATAACAAAGGTCTTTTCGCGGAAGCTATGAATATAGGGCGCAACATCACGCAGCCACCCTACAAAAGGGAAGTTGGAGGTCGTTTCTTCGGCCAATGAGGCCTGGTTTGGTGCATTTGTCGGCATAGTGAGAAAATTATAGGGTGCAAGAGCCTATAAACCAACAAAAACCCAAAGCAATCCCAAAGCCTGTGCCTGCTTCCAACACCTTGCGGAAGCTAGATATTCGCTTTCCGGAGGAATTGCCGGTCTCTGGTCAGCGCCAGCTGATCAAGGATGCCCTGCAGAGCCACCAGGTCGTGATTGTTTGTGGTGAGACGGGCTCAGGCAAGACTACACAGTTACCGAAGATCTGCCTAGACCTAGGTCGGGGTACGATTAATGGCGGCAAGCTCATTGGTCACACTCAACCCCGCAGAATTGCGGCTACCGCCACAGCCAAGCGTATTGCTCAGGAGTTAGGCTCTCCCATTGGTCAAGATGTCGGCTACCAAGTACGCTTTGCCGATAAGACCAGCAATGCAGCCTCTATCAAACTGATGACAGATGGCATCTTGCTAGCCGAGACTCAGCGTGACCCACAGCTACGCGCTTACGACACGCTCATCATCGATGAGGCGCATGAGCGCAGTCTAAATATTGATTTCTTATTGGGATATTTGCGCCAACTGCTTCCTAAACGCCCCGATCTTAAGCTCATCATCACTTCAGCAACCATTGATGCACAACGATTTGCAGAGCACTTTGCAATCAATGGCCAAGTGGCGCCAGTGATTGAGGTGAGCGGTCGACTGTTTCCGGTAGAGCAGCGCTATGCGCCACTAGAGCCAGATGCAAAGCCTGATGGCAAGAAAGAATCAAAGACTGCCAAAGAAATTCCGGATGCCGTTACCGAAGAGATTGCGAGTTTATGGCGTGAAGGTGCCGCTGGTGCTGGAGATGTGTTGGTCTTTTTGCCGGGTGAGCGGGAGATACGTGACTGCGCAGAAGCTTTACGCAAAGATCATGTGCTGCAGCAGCGCTTTCATCCAGAGATTCTGAGTTTATTTGCACGTCAATCGGTAGCCGAGCAAGAAAGGGTATTTAGCCCAGGCAATGGTCGCAGAATTATTCTGACTACCAACGTTGCTGAAACCTCGTTAACCGTTCCGAATATTCGGTATGTCATTGACAGTGGTTTAGCGAGGGTCAAGCGTTACTCCTATCGCAACAAGGTCGAGCAGCTTCAAATAGAGCCGATCTCTCAAGCAGCTGCCAATCAAAGGGCGGGGCGTTGCGGTCGTGTATCGGATGGCATCTGCGTGCGCTTGTATAGCGAGCAAGATTATCAAGGTCGCTCCAAATTTACCGATCCAGAAATTCTCAGAAGTTCTTTAGCGGCAGTGCTATTGCGCATGAGCTCCTTACGCTTGCCGAAGATTCAGCACTTTCCATTTATTGATAAGCCACTAGGTAGGGCAATTGCAGATGGCGTTCAGCTCTTGGATGAATTAGGTGCAATAGAGTTCGATGAATCCGAGACGGCTGATATTAAGGATGCCGGCAAAGATATCAACAACAGCTTCAAGCTTACTGCCATTGGCAAGCAATTAGCAGACTTGCCATTGGATCCCCGTATTGGACGAATGTTATTGGCCGCTAAAGAGCAGAATGCTTTAAAAGAAGTGACCATTATTGCTTCGGCATTAGCTACACAAGACCCGCGTGATCGACCCATGGACCAGGCTGCGGCTGCGGATCAAGCGCACTTGCAGTTTGCCGATGAGCGCTCTGAGTTTTTGAGTTTCGTGAAACTCTGGAATTGGTATCAAGATGCTTTGCAACATAAGCACAGCAATCGTCAGCTAGAGAATCTCTGTAAAAGTAAATTTCTGTCACCACGTCGCTTGCGTGAATGGCGCGATGTCCATGGTCAACTCCATACGATGCTGGGCGAGAAGGGTTGGAAAGAAAATGGCTTGGCTGCAACTTATGAACAAGTTCACCTATCTTTGTTGACTGGCTTACTAGGGTATGTAGCCAAAAAAGAAGAGGACGAAAAATCCCAGGATCGCAATAGCAAGACCGGTGGTTACGTTGGTGCTCGCGGTATTCGTCCATTCATCTGGCCTGGATCTACGATTGGCAAAAAAGCCGGTGCCTGGATTCTGGCTGGTGAACTGCAGGAAACCAATCGCATGTATGCCAGAACCATTGCGAAGATCGAGCCGCAATGGGTGGAACGTGTAGCCGCCCATCGACTCATTAAATCCTTGAGCGATCCCTTTTGGGATAACCGTCAGGGAGAGGTTATGGCATTTGAGCGAGGTACTTTATATGGCTTGCCGATTTACCATGGCCGTCGTGTTCGCTATGAACCGCATAACCCTAAGGAGGCAAGAGAGCTATTTATCCGCCAAGCCCTAGTTCAAGAAGAAATGTTTGGGCGTATGGATACGCCAGCACTGCAACGTGAGACTGAAACTGATGCCAAGAAAAAATATCCAAATCTGTTTGGATTCTTTTGGCATAACCGCCGACTGATTAAAGAAATTGAGGCACTAGAGCATCGTTCACGTCGACCAGATGTTTTGGTGGATGATGAGTTGCTATTTGCCTTCTATGAGTCTCGTATTCCAAATGGGGTATGTAGTCGAGAAAGTCTTAAAGCGTGGTTAGCTAAAAAAAGTGGAGAAGATAAAAATCAAGGAAGCGAGCTAGATGCTCAGCTTCGCCTAGAAAAGGCAGACTTGATGCGTCACGAGGCGGCAGGCATTACTGTAGATCGTTATCCCAAGACGATGCTGGTGGGGGGTGCGCAACTTAGCCTGACCTACCACTTTGAACCAGGAAGTCCGAAAGACGGTGTAACGCTTGTTGTTCCTCTGACTCAGTTAAATCAAGTGGATGGGCGTCGCTGTGAGTGGCTGGTGCCTGGTATGTGCGAAGAGAAGGCGTTGCTTTTATTGAAGTCTTTGCCTCAGAAACTTAGACGTCATTGTGTGCCGTTACCTGACTATGCCAAATCTTTTCTAGAGCGAAAATTAGAAGAGAAGCAATTTGGTGTCGGTGATTTCTTGGATAGTCTAATTAGCGACATTCGCAAGGAGCGTGGTCTGGAGATTAAAAGGACTGACTTTAGACCAGAGGCATTGCCACTCCATTCTTCGATGAACTTCCGCTTGATTGATGAGCATGGGCGACAGTTAGAAGTGGAGCGCAACTTAGCGCGCTTACGCTCTGAGTATGGACAGACTGCCCGAAATGCTTTCCAAGCAATTGCCCAGGAAACTGCGCAGGTTGAGTTAGGCGTAGAGCCGCCAGTAGGAGAAAAAACGAAAGCCAATTCAACTGGCGATAAAAGTACTACAGATACGACTCGTAAGGTGGAGCAGGGCGGTTGCCGTACCTGGGAGTTTGGTGAGCTACCTGAAACATTAGAAATACAAAAAGGCAATAAAACCTTATTTGGGTATCCTGCTTTGGTAGACCGCGGCGACTTCTGCGATCTTGAAGTATTTGATGATTTAGAAGAGGCGCGCAAGCAGCATAGCTTAGGATTACGACGCTTATTTGCTTTAAGTAATAAAGATACGCTCAAGGCTTTGCAAAAACAGCTGCCAGGAATTCGTGAGTTGGGACTGCTCTTCATTAATGTGGGCTCAGTCGAGGGATTGATTGATCAGATTCTCAATCTAGCGTTAGACCGCGCATATATGACGGAGCCCTTGCCGGTGAATGCTGAGCAATTTACCGAGCGCTTACAAGCAGGAAAACCAAGATTGGCGCTCATCGCCCAAGAGATTTCTCGTCATGCATTAAATGCATTACAAGCCCACGCGGATTTGCAGAAAAAGATTGCCAGTGCAAAAGCTGCATCACCGAGTGCTTATGCAGATATTCAGGCGCAGATGCAGGGCTTGATATTTCCCAAGTTTGTTGCAGAGATACCGTATGCCCAGCTAGTGCATGTGCCGCGCTACTTAAAAGCCATTGCGATGCGGATTGATAAATTACGTTCCAACCCAAGTCGCGATGCCCAGTGCCAAAAAGATTGGGAATCGGTTGCCCGTCCATGGCAAAAACTAATTCAGGGAAACAGGGGTACTGCTGCCTATGCCATGGCTGAAGACCAGGCTTTAGTGGATTTCCGCTGGCAACTAGAGGAGTTGAGGGTAGCTTTATATGCACAAGAGCTAAAAACACCAACCCCAATGTCCTTAAAGCGCCTTGAAAAGGTTTTGGCTAGCTTGCGCTAAGTCAAATCCATTGTGGTCTAGAGGTCATTTAGTGCCTCCTGATTGCTTACAATAGGAGCATGTATACATTTATCAGAATTAGAGGTTTTCGCATAATTGCGACCTCAGCTTTATTCTCACTTTTTTTAGCCAGTCAAAACGGATTTGCGCAGACAGGTAATGCTGCGGCAGCAGTTGTAGCGAATCAGCCTAAGTTGGCGGTGATTCTTAATTCGGGCGAAGCTTCCATTAGTTTGATTGATATGCCTACTCGTCAAGTCATCAAAACAATCCCAGTTGGTAAAGAGCCTCATCATTTGATGTTGACTCCAGATCAAAAGACTTTACTGATCGCAAATGCAGCTGGTAATGATGTGGCCTTAATGAACCCAACCACTGGTGAGTTAACTGGCAGAATTCCCAACATCATTGATCCATACCAAATTGGATACTCCCCAAATCACAAATGGTTTGTAGCAAATGGTAATCGCTTAGATCGTGTTGATATTTATGCTGCTGATGGCGCTAATCTAAAGTTGGCAAAGACGGTGAAATTAGCAAAGACACCAAGCCATATTGCATTTACCGCTGATAGCAAAATTGCCTTTATAACCTTGCAAGACTCTAATGAGCTTGCTGCCATTGATCTTGAAACGCAAAATGTATTGTGGGTAATGCCAACAGGTAAAGTGCCCGCAGGCTTATGGATGACACCAGGTGATCAGTATTTATTGGTAGGTATTACCGGCGAAGACAATGTTCAGGTAATTGATTGGAAAAATCGCAAAGAAGTAAAGCGCATTCCAACAGGGAAGGGCGCACATAACTTCCGCCCCCTGGGTGATAAGAAGCATGTATTTGTAAGCAACCGTATTGCCTCAACAATCAGCCTGATTAATATGCAAACCTTAGAAAAGGTTGGTGACATCACTGGGCTTCCAGCGGGTCCAGATGATATGGAAATTACTCCAGATGGAAAAACACTCTGGGTTACTTTGCGTTTCTCAAAAAAGGTTGGGGTGATCGATATCCCAACCATGAAGTTGGTTACCGTGATCCCAGTAGGTAAGTCACCGCACGGCGTCTTCTTTACACCAAGGGCAGGATGGGAGTAACCATCACCATGAAGCGCATTGGTCATCACGCATTCCTTCGCATCACAGCCGCGCTTTTGCTCGGCTGTTTTTCATTAGGCGTCTTTGCTCAGGCTGCGCAGTGCAGTAAAAACGTTTACCTGACTTTTGACACTGGCAATATGTCAGTCGCAGAAAAAGTGGCGGAGATTCTCAAGCGACAAAACGTGAAGGCTACTTTCTTTTTGGCTAATGAGAAAACTTTCCGCGGTGATTTTTCCTTGGATGATTCTTGGAAGGCTTATTGGCAAGAGCGCGTTAAAGAGGAGCACCATTTTGGTAGCCATACTTATGACCATACCTATTTTGTTAAAGATGGACCGAAAGGCGAGGTGTTTGAAAAACCGCAATTTGGACCTAAAGCTGGTATGACCGTTCTTTATAACGAAGCAGCAATGTGTAAAGAAATCCGTAAGGTAGATCAGCGCTTTCAAGAGCTGACAGAGCATCCGATGCAAAAGATTTGGCGTGCGCCCGGCGGCAAAACTTCACCCACCTTAATTCGGATGGGGGATATGTGTGGATATGAGCATATTGGCTGGTCTCCTGCTGGATTCTTGGGTGACGAGCTTAATTCTGACAGGCATCCCAATAGCGCACTCCTGGATAAAGCCAGTCGCAGCATAAAAGACGGCGATATTGCTATGGCTCACTTAGGCATTTGGTCTAGAAAAGACCCCTGGGCGCCTGCCGTTCTCGAGCAACTCATTGTTAATCTGAAGGCTCGTGGTTTCTGCTTTGGGCTGCTGCCCAAGAATTCTGTAAATCAGTCAAAATAAAGCATGGATCTCAATGCCATCACTTCTGTCATTTCTTCTGCGTACGCTAGCGTTCAGGAGTTTCTGTTTGTAAATATAGCGGGACCAGTTTTATATCAATTCGATTTAATGGCTTGGGCTGAAGATGTATTTGATGGACTTGATTGGTTTTTATTTGGCTGTATCCAAATTTTCTTAATTATTGTTGTTCTAAGAACTTGGGAACGTCTAGCACCAGCAGAGAAGCAAGAGCGTTTTGCAAAAGCAAGCAGGGCGGATGTCTTGTACACCTTGTTTCATCGCTTGGGAATTTTTCATGGCCTAGTATTTATCGCTTTGTCTGGATTCTTCTTTGGGGTCGACTCCATCCTGCACGATTTCCGTTTCGATCGCTTGAATGTCGAGTCATGGTGGCCCGGTGTAACTTCTATTCCGGCTATTAGTTTCTTGATTTACTTGGTATTGCTAGATTTTGTTGACTATCTCTACCATCGTGCATCTCATGTGTTTAACTGGTGGTGGCAGTTGCATGCTTTACACCACAGTCAAACAGTCATGACTGCTTGGTCTGATAATCGCAATCACATCCTGGATGACATCATGCGGGCAGTGGTGATGTCTTTTGTTGCCTTGATGTTTGGAGTATCACCGGGCCAATTTATTTTGCTGATTGCTTTGAGTGAATTTCTGCAAAGTTGGCAGCACGCCAATATTAAATCTCATCTAGGTCCCGCTAAGTATCTATTGGTGTCTCCCATGTTTCATCGTATGCACCATGCAGTGGGATATGGTCATGAAGCTAAAGGTAAGCCTGGCGTATTAGGAGGCTGTAATTTTGGTGTTTTGTTTCCGTGGTGGGATATGTTGTTTAGAACGGCTATCTTCCCTAAAGAGGTCTATCCTACAGGGGTAAGAAACCTAACGGTTTCACAAAATATTCTTACCCAACAATGGCAAGGCTTTATTCATGCCCTTAAAGAAATCATGCCCAAGTAGACTTCAAGTCTCAAGGCAATAGGAGTTGTATGGTCGGCTTGCAGCAGGTATTTAAATCATTTGGCATGGCCTTGGTTGGAACTATGCATCCACGTATGTTGTGGCTTAGCCTAAGACCGTTTCTGATCGTCTCCGTTTTATGGGGCTGCCTGATTTGGCTTACATGGTCCCCAGCACTCGAAGCATTAAGTATCTTTCTAACAACTTCGATATTTACCAGCTGGATTCAAGAAGGCCTTGTTTGGGCAGGATTTGATAACGCACGAGCATGGATAGCGCCATTATTTTTTGTCATGCTGATCATTCCGTTAATCACAATCAGCTTATTGGTGTTTATTGCTTTTTCAACCGTCCCGGCAATCGTCAAAATTGCTTCTCGTCAATCGCAATTTCATGGTCTTGAATGCAAACAGGGCGGCGGGTTTTTTGGCAGTTTGGTTTACACCTTATGGTCTGCTCTTATTTGCCTCGCTCTAGTGATGTTGACTTTGCCCGTTTGGTGGGTGCCACCACTGGTAGCTGTTTTACCGCCTTTACTTTGGGGGTGGTTAACGATGCGATTAATGTCTTATGACGTGCTGGCTAAACATGCTAGCGCTGAAGAGCGCGATTTGCTGATTCAAAAGTATCGCTGGCCCTTGCTTTGTATGGGCATTGCTTCAGGTGCGTTGGGCGCTGTGCCTACTTTCTTTTGGGCTACCTCTGCATTGGCTTTAGTGTTATTTCCGATAGTGAGCTTTATTGCGCTTTGGATTTATTCTCTGATCTTTGTCTTTGCTGCTTTGTGGTTTAGTTATTTCCTATTAGATGCGCTTAAACAGCTAAGAGAAGAAGAGCTCGATAAAGCACTTACAGTGGAATCGCGTATTGTTGATTTGGAGCTCCCTCACCATGGTTGATGTAATGAAGAAAGTTGAAGTAGATGTGACTAATGGAGCAACCGTGGCACAGCGCCGCTTTGGTTTAATTGTCATTGGCGATGAGATTCTCTCTGGGCGCCGCCAAGATAAGCATATGAGTAAGCTCATCGAGCTTCTCAATGAGCGTGGTCTGAGTCTTGCGTGGGCTAAATATGTTGCTGATGATCCAGAGCAAATCACCGCCACACTCAAGGCTAGCTTTGCAAGTGGAGATGTGGTGTTTAGTACGGGCGGTATCGGTGCGACCCCAGATGACCACACTCGTCAATGCGCAGCTTTGGCATTAGGTACAAAAATTGAATTGCATCCAACTGCGCGAGAACTTATTGCCGGCAGAATTCAGTCGATGGCTGAGGGTGATCCGATTAAGTCAGACCTCAGCACCCCAGAAAATCAACATCGCTTCAAGATGGGAGAGTTCCCAATTGGCAGTGAAATTATTCCAAATCCCTATAACCAAATTCCGGGCTTCCGAATTCAGGAGCATCACTTTGTTCCCGGCTTTCCTGTGATGGCTGCGCCGATGATGGCCTGGAGTTTGGATACGCACTATAAGGATCTCTTTCATCAAGAGAACTGGGCTGAGCAGAGCTTTATCGTTCCCAAGGGCATCGAATCGACTTTGACCCCATTAATGGAGCGCATAGAAGCGAATTTTCCTGGGGTTAAGGTCTTTAGCCTGCCATCGGTAGGCGATGCCACAAGGGGTGGCGTGTACGCCCAGCGCCATATAGAGCTGGGTATCAAAGGCAATGCCAACCTTTTGGAAAGTGCTTGGATTGCATTAAGAGCTGGCACCCAAGAGCTGGGCTACGAAATCCACGATATCAGCTAACCTTATTTGCACTAAAAAGGTGCAAAGAGGTGTATTTGAGGCGATATGAGGGGTGTTTCAGCACTTAAACAGTGCAATAATGAGTGTTCCCATTTGTTTGCTTCAGTAAATTACATACATCCATAAGGCATGTTTGGTGCCTGGAATAAACAAGGGTGTATGCCTTAAGTTTTAATTCCGAATTTAGTTAATAGAGGAGATTTGCATGACGAAGACCGTCGCTGATGTGATGAAGTTAGTTAAAGAGAAAGAATGTACTTTCGTTGATTTCCGCTTTGTAGACACAAAGGGTAAAGAACAGCACACGACAGTTCCTATCTCTGCTTTTGACGAAGATAAATTTGAGAGTGGTCATGCATTTGACGGTTCCTCTATCGCTGGCTGGAAGGGTATCGAAGCATCTGATATGTTGCTCAAACCAGATCCAACAGCTGCTTATATCGATCCATTCTATGAAGAGCCAACTTTGGTGTTGACTTGTGACGTGATCGAGCCAGCTGATGGCAAAGGTTACGACCGTGACCCACGTTCTATTGCTAAGCGCGCTGAAGCGTATTTGAAGAGCACTGGCTTGGGCGACACAGCTTACTTTGGTCCAGAGCCAGAATTCTTTATTTTTGACGGCGTTCGTTGGGGTGCCGACATGCAGGGTTGCTTCGTGAAGATTGATTCAGAAGAAGCTCCATGGTCTTCATCAAAAGAAATCGAAGGCGGCAACACTGGCCACCGTCCAGGTAAAAAAGGCGGCTACTTCCCAGTTGCTCCAGTAGATACATTCCAAGACATGCGTTCTGAAATGTGTTTGATTCTTGAATCATTGGGCATTCCAGTTGAAGTTCATCACCATGAAGTTGCTGGTCAAGGCCAAAACGAATTGGGTACAAAGTTCAGCACATTGGTGCAACGCGCTGACTGGACTATCTGGCAGAAGTACGTTGTTCAAAACGTAGCTCATGCTTACGGTAAGACAGCAACCTTTATGCCTAAGCCAGTAGTTGGCGATAACGGTTCTGGTATGCACGTTCACCAATCCATTTGGAAGAACGGCGAGAACTTGTTTGCTGGTAACGGCTACGCAGGTTTGTCAGAATTCGCATTGTTCTACATTGGCGGCATCATCAAGCACGCTAAAGCATTGAATGCGATTACTAACCCAGGTACAAACTCTTACAAGCGTTTGGTACCAGGCTTTGAAGCCCCGGTGAAGTTGGCTTATTCAGCACGTAACCGTTCTGCTTCAATCCGTATTCCACACGTTCCAAATCCTAAGGGTCGTCGTATCGAGACTCGCTTCCCAGATCCATTGGCTAACCCATACCTCTGCTTCTCTGCATTGATGATGGCTGGTTTGGATGGTGTTCAAAACAAGATTCATCCAGGCGAAGCTGCTGACAAGAACCTGTATGACTTGCCACCAGAAGAAGACGCAAAGATCCCAACCGTTTGCGCAAGCTTGGAAGAGGCATTGGATGCATTGAAGAAAGATCACGAGTTCTTGACTCGCGGTGGTGTATTCACTGAGTCCATGATTGATGCATATATCAATTTGAAGATGGAAGATGTCACACGTTTCCGTATGACTACCCATCCTATCGAATTTGATATGTACTACTCCCTGTAAGCGAAGGAGAGAACTTGAGCGCAGGTTTGTTGCGCAATTCGTTCAAGGGAGCAGCTTCGGCTGCTCCTTTTTTTCCGACATTGCTCGATCAGATGCCCAATGCCATCGTGGTATTTGAGGCTGAGACCCAACAATTGGTGTACGTGAACCCAGCTGCCGAGTCAGCTTTGGACCTTTCGCGTAAATCGCTCGAGGGTCAATCTGTGCACAATTTATTTGGCGATAACGAAGCATTAAGGGTCATGATTGGCGAAGTGAAGCAAGGACATGTTTTGGCGCAGCGCCAAGAAATGATCTTGCATTCCTTGCCTGGCAGTATTCATCATGAGTCAATACCGGCACACGTAGTTGTGGCGGTCCTCGAGGATCCTACCCTGATCATGATGGAGTGGTTTCCGATTGATCAGCAGTTGCGTAGTGAGCGCGATGAACGCGTGACGCAGCAAGTTGAGGCAAACAAACAGTTAATGCGTAACTTGGCGCATGAAATTAAAAACCCATTGGGTGGTATTCGTGGAGCGGCTCAGCTGCTGGAGTTTGAATTACCAGATAAAAGTTTGCGAGAGTACACCCAAGTCATCATTAAAGAATCTGATCGTTTGCAGACCTTAGTTGATCGACTCTTAGCGCCTCATCGTAAGGCGCATGTGATGGAGTCCTTCAATGTGCACGAAGCGTTAGAGCGCGTTCGCAGCTTGGTTTTGGCTGAGTTTCCAAAGGGACTCAAAATTATTCGTAATTACGATACGAGTCTGCCAGATGTATTGGGAGATCGTGAGCAGTTGATTCAGGCAACTCTTAATATTGTTCATAACGCAGCACAAGCACTTTCTGAAGAGATTCAAAATGGTGTTGCGCAAATTGAACTTAAGACCCGTGTGGCACGTTCTGTCACGATCGCTAAGCATCGCTACAAGTTGGCCATGGATTTACATGTCATTGATAACGGCCCGGGCATTCCAGAAGAAATTATTGAACGCATCTTCTTCCCCTTAGTTTCAGGTAGGGAAGGTGGTAGCGGCCTTGGTCTTACCTTGGCGCAAACCTTTGTTCAGCAGCACCAGGGCTTTATTGCTTGTAATAGCCGTCCTGGGCGTACCGATTTTCATATTCAAATTCCATACCGTAGGCAGGAGAAAGCATCATGAAACCAATTTGGATCGTCGACGATGATCAATCCATTCGTTGGGTCTTAGAAAAAGCGTTATCGCGTGAGAATATTCCGCATAAGAGCTTCTCTAATCCAAATGATGTTCTAAATGCTTTGGAAAAAGAATCTCCGCAAGTATTGATTTCGGATATCCGGATGCCCCGCGGTAATGGGTTAGATCTCTTGCAGCATGTAAAGGCTAGTCATCCGAATTTACCTGTCATCATCATGACGGCTTACTCGGATTTGGATTCAGCCGTCTCTTCATTTCAAGGTGGTGCATTTGAATATCTCACTAAACCATTTGATGTCGAAAAGGCAGTAGAACTGATCCATCGTGCTGTAGAGCAGGGCATACGCAATGACTCAGGCGCTAAGGAATTAACTGCATGGCGCCAAGATGCCACTGAGATCATCGGTCAAGCACCAGCCATGCAAGAGATTTTCCGTGCGATTGGCCGCTTGGCTCAATCTAATGCGACAGTCCTTATTACCGGCGAGTCTGGTACCGGTAAAGAGTTGGTAGCTCATGCATTGCATAAGCATAGCCCTTGCGCCAAGGGGCCATTTATCTCTCTGAGTACATCAGCAGTTCCAAAAGATTTATTGGAGTCTGAGTTATTTGGCCATGAGCGCGGCGCTTTCCCGGGTGCGCAAACACTGCGTCGCGGTCGCTTTGAGCAGGCTGATGGCGGCACTCTGTTTTTAGGTGAAGTAGGCGATCTTCCATTTGACTTGCAGACCCGTTTACTACGAGTTTTGTCTGATGGGCATTTTTATCGTATTGGTGGCCAAGATCCGATTAAGGCTAATGTACGCATCATTGCTTCTACCCATCAGAACCTAGATGCTCGTGTAGCCGCCGGGCTGTTCCGTGAAGATTTATTACATCGCCTAAATGTCATTCGTCTGCGCATGCCTTCATTGCGTGAGCGTAGCGAGGATATCCCGATGTTGGCTCGTCATTTCATGCTCACTTGTGCAAAGTCATTAGGTGTTGAACCTAAAAAGCTTTCTGATGAAGTTTTAAAAGAAATCAGCGCCATGCCATTTCCAGGAAATGTTCGCCAGCTTGAGAATTTGTGCCACTGGTTAACGGTGATGACACCTGCGAATGTGATCGGCGTAAGTGACCTACCTGCGGATATCGTTGCAGAAGCTAGCGAGCAACCCGTCATTCTTCATGGCGAATCTTCACCAAGTAATCCTGCTGCTAAAGTTGCCTCAGGCGACTGGGAGAGTGGCTTAGGACGTCTTGCTGTCAAGATGCTGCAAGATGGCGATAAGGAAGTCTTTGATGCCCTAACTGCGCGTTTTGAAAAAGCAGTATTGCAGGCGGCACTAGAGGTAACGCGCGGTAGAAGGGTAGAGGCCGCTCAACGTCTAGGTATTGGACGCAATACGATTACCCGTAAGTTGCAAGAGCTGGGAATCGATGACTGATTCAGTTCGCATAGCCGCATGGAATGTTAACTCATTAAAGGTTCGCCTTCCACACGTCCTGCGTTGGTTGCAGGATCAGGAAAAAAAGCAGCAGCCTATTGATGCATTGTGTTTGCAGGAGCTCAAGCTCACGGATGATAAGTACCCTCATAAAGAGCTTGAGGATGCCGGCTACTTAAGCCTAGCAGCAGGCCAAAAGACCTATAACGGTGTTGCCATCATTGTGCGCAAGGCGGCGCTAGCACCGATTGCCTCTGACACAGCAACCAGCTTTCTAAAACCCATCAGAAACATTCCAAACTACACGGATGAGCAGCAGAGAATCTTAGCTGCCACGATTCCCTTTGCGGGAACCCAGCCAATGAGGTTAGTCTCTGCATATTTTCCAAATGGGCAATCACCTGATAGTGATAAATTCATTTACAAGCTGAGTTGGCTTAAAGCATTGCAAACTTGGTTAGGTGAAGAGCTCCAGCAGAACTCACGTTTAGCTTTGCTAGGCGACTTCAATATTGCACCTACCGATGCTGATGTGCACGATCCTTCAAAATGGATCGGCCAGAACTTAGTTTCTCCGGAGGAGCGTCAAGCCTTTCAAGAATTGATTCAATTGGGCTTAACTGACTCTTTCAGAATGTTTGAGCAGCCACCAAAAACCTTCAGTTGGTGGGACTATCGCATGATGGGCTTCAGAAGAAATGCCGGTATGCGGATCGATCACATCCTTCTTAGTGAAGCGCTTAAAGATAAATGCACCGCGAGCGTGGTCGATAAAGAACCCAGAACCTGGGAGCAGCCTTCTGACCATGCCCCTGTAATCGCAACGATTAAAAAAGTATAGCCAGCCTTAATTTCTGCTTGGCTTGGTGTTTAATAGAGGTTTTAGAACCTCATTTCATCATATCCATGAAAAAAATCACTCGTCTTTCAGTTTTAGCGCTCGGTACCGCCTTCGGAGTTTTATCTACTGCTGTATTTGCTGATCCTCCAGTGCAGCCTTTTTATACGGCAGTGATGAAGATGGCCCCTGAAGGTAAATTGGGGCAAGTGATTAAACAGGAAAAAATTGAAACATCCGTCAAAGGCGCTCAAGCCTGGAGGATTGCTTATATTTCATCCGATATCTCTGGTCGCAAAACCATTTCAACTGGTTTAGTGGTTGCGCCAATGGGTCAGGCTCCTGCAGGCGGTCGTCCAGTGATGACGTGGGCACATGGCACAACAGGTGCAGCGCAAAATTGTGGTCCATCCCAAGTTATTGATCCTGCATCTCCTTTGAATGAGTATTTCTTGGTTGGCGGAAATTCTTGGACAGATTATGGAATTCCAGCGGTAGAAGAATTTATTAAAGAGGGTTATGTATTGGTTGCAACCGACTACCAAGGTTTGGGTGGTGGCGGTAGACATCAATATAGTGTTGCAGCGACCAATGGCATGGATACGCTTAATGCTGCTCGTGCTGCTGGCTCTATGAAGGAGACGGGCGCCAATAAGAAGACCATTGTTTATGGTTGGTCACAAGGCGGCGGGGCAGTCATTGCATTGGCTGGAATGCCTGACTACATTAAGCAAGCTGGCACTGCATTTGATGGCGTGGATATCGTTGGATTTGTGGCTCTAGCGCCGCAAGATATTTCCATATTGGCTCCAGCAGGCAAGCTCGATCAAGCAACAGCAGATAAATATTTGCAAGGTTCCCAAAAGATGTTTTTGGATAACGTCTTTAACTTTACTCATGCAACGATGTACTACTGGGGAACTCAAGCCGCCTTTTCTAATCTGAAATTATCAGACCTCTTTACTGATGAGGGCGTGAAAGTGGCTAACGATATTTATAGTAATAAATGTATGCACGCAGCTAGTGATACCTTTAACTTTAACTACGGCGCAAACTACGCTAGCTTATTAAAGTCAACGCCTACTAATACTCTTGCTTGGGCACAGGCAATGCTGAAGGGTGGTGTACCTGTAGTAAAGCCTATTGCGCCAGTACAAATTTACTTTGGCTCAAAAGATACCGCCGTTCCTCCAATGATGCATAAGCTCTACCAAGATCAAGTTTGCAAACTTGGAGGTAATGTTGGAAGAATGCAATTGCCTGGTGAACAATCTCACTTTACGACTCCTGGATCATCTAAGCCGTTCTATTTGGCTTGGGTTAAGGATCGCGTAGCAGGCAAGCCACTAGAAAATGCTTGCCCCAAAAACTAATTCAGAAACTAAGGCAGCAATTAAATCAGACATGAAATCTTGAAATTCATAGCTCAAGAAACTAAAAAACCACCCGAGGGTGGTTTTTCTATTTGCGTAATCTAGCAACAATTATGCCAAGCCACCATGCCTGAGAAGGGCATCAATGCTCGGCTCTCTGCCTCTAAAGGCCTTGAATGATTCGGCTGCCGGACGGCTACCACCCACTTCTAAGATCTCTTCGCGATAACGAGTACCCGTTTTTTCATCTAGGACGCTACCAGTAAGCTTGGCTGCTTCTTCAAAGGCGGAGTAGACATCTGCAGATAGAACTTCTGCCCATTTATAGCTGTAATAGCCTGCTGCATAGCCACCTGCGAAGATATGGCTGAAGGTATTAATCCAGCGAGAGATAGCGGGCTGTGGGATGACATTAAATTGATCAGCAATCGTTCTCGATAAGTCGAGTACCGCTTGATCTTTCGCATCTTTGGTATCCAAACTGGAGTGTAGGCGCCAGTCGGTTAATGACATCACAATTTGGCGCAGGGTCATATAGCCATTTTGGAAATTCTTGGCTGCCATGATTTTTTCAAAGAGCTCACGCGGCAACGGTTTGCCAGTTTCAGCATGTGCAGTCATCTTTTCTAGGACTTCCCATTCCCAGCAGAAGTTTTCCATAAACTGACTTGGCAGCTCAACTGCGTCCCATTCAACTCCATTGATTCCAGAAACACCCAAAGCGCTCACTTGGGTTAGGAGGTGGTGCAGCCCGTGCCCACTCTCATGGAAGAGGGTGATCACATCATCATGGGTAATCGTTGGCTGACGCAAGACGCCATCAACCTTCACTGGAGGTGCAAAGTTACAGACTAAATACGCTACAGGTACTTGGATCTCTCCATTGGGCAATACTCTACGTCCGCGCGCATCATCCATCCAGGCGCCACCACGCTTGCCAGGACGAGCATAGGGATCGAGATAGAAATAGGCCACGATATTTCCCGCGCCATTCTTTACTGAGAAGGATTGCACGTCAGCATGCCATGTAGGCAGGTTAGCTGCTTCAATCTTCACACCAAATAAAGTTTGGATAACCTGGAAGAGTCCATCTAATACTTTGGGTAATGGGAAATACTGCTTCAATTCATTTTCTGAGAATGAGTAACGTTCTTGCTTCAATCGCTCAGAAGCAAATGCAATATCCCAAGGCTCCAAGCCATCTGTAATTGAAAGTTCAGTTTTGGCAAACTTGGAAAGTTCCTGCCAATCTTTGAGTGCAAATGGTTTTGCCTTCTGGGCGAAATTGGTTAAGAAAGTATCGACCTCCTCAACACTATTGGCCATCTTCGGCGCCAAGCTCAGTGCAGCATAGTTCTTGAATCCCAGCATCCGAGCTTCTTCATCGCGCAGCCTGAGTTGCTCAAGCATATTTTTCGTATTATCCCAATCCAGCTTGCCTTTGCCGTACTGTGGCGCCAGCTCTGAGGCGCGCGTTACATAGGCCTCGTACATCAAGCAACGCAACGCACGATTTTCAGAGTACTGCATGACTGGGTAATAAGAAGGGAAGTGCAGTGTGAATGCCCAGCCCTGCAGGTTCTTTTGCTGGGCAGTATCTGCAGCTGCAGCAACAGCATCCTCAGGCAGCCCCACTAGTTCTGCTTTATCCGTTACAAGGTGCACAAAGCCATCGGTTGCATCTAAGACATGATCGGAAAAGGCTTTGCCTAAGGTCGCTTGCTCATCTTGAATTTGGGCAAAACGCGGCTTGTCTGCGTCACTCAGCTCTGCGCCGCCAAGGCGAAAATCTCTTAATGAGTTTTCAATGACTTTTTTCTGGGCAGAACTCAATTTTGCAAAGTCAGGAGACTTACTGAGCTCTTTAAATTTCTTGTAGAGATCTAAGTTCTGTCCAAGACTTGAAAAGAAAGCAGTCACCTTAGGTAGCATTGCTCCATATGCAGCGCGTAACTCTGGGGTATCCGCAACGCTATTCAAATGAGAGATCACACCCCAAGATCTACCTAAAGACTCGGTAGCATCTTCAAGAGGCTCAGCAAGGGCATCCCAGTTTGGGGCGGTACTGGGATTGACTGCGACGTCGACTGCGTCCTGTGCATGCTTCAAAAGGTATTCAATTGCTGGAGCAATGTGCTCAGGCTTTACTTCAGAGTAGGCGGCAATGCCACGTCCAAAAGTAACCAGAGGATTGTTTTGTAATTCAGCGGGGAGGGTATTAGCGAGGGATGTAGTCATCCCTCTAGCTTAATGGACTGGGAGTAATTTTGCCAAAACTCCCAGCCAAATCCTTAGTGCTTTGATGCCTTTTCAGCGGCTTCTAAGGTATTCATGAGCAACATGGTGATAGTCATCGGGCCAACGCCGCCAGGAACGGGAGTGATCCAGCCGGCGACATACTTAGTGGTATCAAAATCCACGTCACCACAAAGCTTGCCATCTGGCAGGCGATTAATACCGACGTCAATTACTACCGCACCATTTTTGACCATATCACCAGAGATCATTTTTGGTTTGCCGGTAGCAACCACCAAGATATCGGCATCCTTTGTATGATGTGCCAGATCACGTGTCTTGCTATTGCAGATGGTGACGGTTGCGCCAGCCTGTAGCAGCAACATCGCCATTGGTTTGCCCACAATATTGGATGCACCAACAATCACAGCGCGGGCACCGCGAATGGGATATTCAATGCTCTCCAGAATTTTCATGCAACCATAAGGTGTGCAGGGTTTGAACTCTGGTTGACCAACCATCAATGCGCCAGCATTCGCAACGTGAAAGCCGTCTACATCTTTCTCTGGAGCAATTGCTTCGAGTACGCGTTCTGAGGCAATGTGCTCTGGCAACGGAAGTTGCACCAAGATCCCATGAATTGCGGGGTCGGCATTCAGGGTTGCAATACGAGCGAGCAATTCTTCTTCGCCAAGCTCAACAGAGTAGCGCTCTAAAACAGAATGAAAGCCAACATCTTCGCAGGCTTTGACTTTATTGCGGACGTATACAGCGCTGGCAGGGTTGTCGCCAACGACGATCACAGCTAAGCCAGGTCTAGTGCCTTTGGCAGTAACGATTGCGCCACGGGCAGCAATCTCTGTACGTAACTTTTTAGATAGGGCATTACCGTCTAATAATTGCGCTGGCATCTTAAGACTCTAGTAATTAATTGGGTTGGGGATCAGATAAAGCCAAGCGGAGTAGGTCTGCCACGGTATTGACGTTGAGCTTTTCCATAATATTGGCACGGTGCGCTTCAACTGTTTTAATAGAAATGCCGAGATCATCGGCGATTTGTTTATTTAAGCGGCCAGCAACAATGCGCTCTAGCACTTGACGTTCGCGACCAGTGAGTTTGCTGAGCAAGCTCTGGGTAATTTTGCGTTGGCTTGCTTGTGAGTAATCAACGCGCGCTTTGGCAAGCATACGATCTACCAAACCACATAGATCATTTTCTTTAAAAGGCTTTTCAATGAAATCTACTGCACCACGCTTCATTGTGGAAACTGCCATAGAAACATCACCATGACCGGTAATGAAGGCAACTGGCATTGGCAAATTTTCAGCGGTTAAGCGTTCTTGTAATTCAAGACCAGACATGCCAGGCATACGCACATCCAAAATGGCACAAGAGATAGTGGACTTATCGGTGCTTTGCAAAGACTGTAAGAAACGCTCAGCGCTTGCGTGACAACGCACAACATAACCGTTGCTTTCTAAAAGCCAAGTGAGGGAGTCTCTAACTGCTTCATCATCATCTACTACGTAGACAACTTCAGCTTGGTTTGGTTTTGCAGTGGCACTTAAGTTCATATCAGTTCTCGCGAGGTAAACCTATAAATTCAATGTTAAGTATTGGCCTTGGATTCAGGGGATTCCAAGGGTAGAAGTATTGTAAAGGTGCAGCCGACCAGCTTGGTCTGTTCGGAGTCCTGGGCATTGGTGGCCCATAGCCTGCCATGATGGGATTCAATAATAGAGCGGCAGATATTGAGCCCCATGCCCATACCATCGGATTTAGTGCTAAAAAATGGCTCAAACATGTGTTCCAGCACATTTTCAGGGATTCCGCCCCCAGCATCGGTGACCTGGATTCTGAGCATGGCCGGGAATATGCTGGTATCCAAATCAGCAGTAATTTTCACAGCAGGAGCTGACCAGCGTGAGGAGAGGGGGTAGGCCTCACGAACGCTATCAAGCGCATTCTTTAGTAGATTGACGACCACCTGCAAGATTAAAACGGGATCCAAATTGACCACTGGGAGGTTTTCAGCAATTTCAGAGGTAATACTCAAGCGGTGACGATGCGCTTCAATCTCCACTAAACCAACTGCATCATTAATGATTTCAGAAACACACGCTGCTTTGCGCTGAGGTTCGCTACGTTTTACAAATCCTCGAATGCGTTGAATGATGGTTCCGGCACGGTGAGCTTGTTCGGAGGCTTTGGCCAGTGCTGGCAAGATCTCCTTGGTAATAGCAGGATCAACATTGCCATCCAAACGTTTTGCGACGCCCATGCAGTAATTTGAAATCGCGGAGAGGGGTTGATTTAACTCGTGAGCCAGTGAGGAAGCCATTTCACCCATTGTGGTGAGGCGGCTGGTGAACTGCATACGCTCTTGTTGCTGGAGTGCCAAATCATCTGCCTCTTTACGAGCGGTAATATCAGTAGCAACCAATAGCTGTGCAAGATGACCGTCTACCCAAGGGATAAAGCGTCGCCTTACTTCAAACCACTTATTGCTACCGTCAGTTAACTGCACTTCTTCTGATTCTGATTCCTGATAGAGGAATGAGGTTGGTATGCCGTCGCGGATGTAGTCCTGTAAATCTTGCGCAATATTATGCAAAGTCGCAATCTTGTTTTCCTGGTGCGCTAACTGAAAGTGTCCCTTGGAATCATTGCCAAAATTCTCCCGGTAGAAGCGGTTTGCAAATAGTAGTTCATCAGTTTCAAGGGAGACAACAGACACTGCCGCATCTAGACTTTCTAGAACGGTGGTAAATCGTTCTTGAGACGCAGCCAATTCTTCGCGAATCTTTTTTGGCTCCGAAATATCGATTAATGAGGTTACCCAGCCAGTCTGCTTACCTTTTTCATTAATCAAGGGCGCAATAAATGTACGGGTTTGGATCATAGTTCCGTCACGCTTCAGAATGGCGCCCTCGATACCAATCTTCATGCTGCCGCTGATCTCAGATTTCAGGGCGCGATTCATTTTTTCTACCAGCTCATCTTTTCGGCTATCTGGCCAAAATGGAAAGGGTGGGGTTAGGCCCATTAATTCTTCAGAGGTCCAGCCTGTCATTTCGCAAAAGGCTCGATTGACGTACGTGATTCTTCTCTCCATGTCGTGAGCGCGAATACCTACAGGAGTGGAGTTTTCCATCGCATTACGAAAGCTGGTTTCTGTGCGTAGACTAGCTTCGGCTTCCTGGCGAACTTGCATTTGCTTGAGGACGGACCACAGGCTCCAAATCACGAAGATACTTAATCCCAATACAACACCAATGAGCATCCTGAAGGTGAGATTAGTGGGTGGAGGGTAGGTGTCAATCCGCAAGGTAATGTTGGGACTCAAGACGCCGATGTCTAAGCTAGTTTGATTGCTAAAAGCACGTTTAGGAGTGCCTTTGTCCGAAGAAATGGCGAGCACCTTTTCATTGTCAGTCATCAGGGTGAAGCGGTAATAGGATTTGAGCTCTCCAGGTATGACGTCCAGGATTCCCTGGGTCGTATAGAGTGCCGCCAAATACCCCACAGCTTCTCCGCCGACGATATTTGGAACTACTTGCCAAAACACAATTTTTCTCTCGGCGTTAATGGGTTCATCACCTGGCAGATTGAGAGATATAAACTGACTGAACGCTGCTCGACTAGTTACTCGACTGAGTTCAATGGTGGACGTAAGATTGGCATTCACCACCTGATCATTTTTTGTTTTAGTAATCCAATCTGGTTTACTGGTTTCAGATGGAGCAACCCATTGCCTTTGTTGTTGATTGTTCAGCCAGACGATCTTGATGATTTCATGATTGTTGACAACCAGATCATCCGCTTGCTCCCTGGCGATTAGTTTTAACTTGGCTTGATCTTCGCTAGCAGCCACTTCACGGTTAATAGTGGTGAATGCATCAAGATTATTGGCAAAGCGAGATTGAATTCGTTGCTTTGCAAAAGATAACTCTCTAAATAGAGCAGCTTCCTGCTGTGTCTTTTCTTGTAAGTGGAGCGTGCCCAGAATAATGCCCATGACTGCTGTGAAAAGAACAATCGCGAGCAGGGGGGTGTAAACAAGCCTAAATCCGCGTATTTTGCGGAGCCATTTCAATGGCCTTAGAAATAGATTGGTGGAGGCTGATACTTTCATGAATACAGAGCATTTTGCCCTATTGCGATACCAAAAACGGGATTTCTCAGCCAAGAACGCCTTCTTATTTGCGGTGCAATAAAATACCACATTATGAGAAATACTATCATTATGTGGAAAATTGCTTGTTTACACCCATATACCTTCCTAGAATATTGCCTATAGAGTTAATGACAAATAAAGCACTATTTAACGGAGACAAAAGATGGCAGCTGTTCCAGACCAAGTATTAGGCACGCAGAATCCTCAGGACGCTGATCCGGGCGAGACTCAAGAATGGTTGCAGGCGCTTGATGGCGTGATTCGCAATGAAGGGCCAGAAAGAGCTGCCTATCTCATTGATCAACAAATTTCTCATGCACGTGTAAACGGGGTAGTTCAGCCATTTCATGCTGAGACTCCTTACATCAATACGATTCCTGTTGAAAACCAAGCGCGCTTACCTGGTGATCAGAACGTAGAGCACCGTATTCGTTCATATACTCGCTGGAATGCCATGGCGATGGTATTGCGCGCTAATAAAGACACCAACGTTGGTGGTCACATTTCCTCTTTCCAGTCAGCCGCAACTCTGTACGACGTTGGCTTTAATCATTTCTGGCATGCACCTTCTCCAGAGCATGGTGGCGACTTGATCTTTGTGCAAGGTCACTCAGCTCCAGGTGTTTATGCACGTGCTTATATGTTGGGTCGTCTCGAAGAAGGACAACTTAATAACTTCCGTCAAGAAGTGGGTGGCAAAGGAATTTCTAGCTATCCACATCCTTGGTTGATGCCAGACTTCTGGCAGTTCCCTACAGTATCAATGGGCTTGGGCCCGATCATGGCGATTTACCAAGCGCGCTTTATGAAGTATTTAACTGATCGCGGCTTTATCCAGGAGCAGAGTCGTAAAGTTTGGGCTTTCTTGGGTGATGGCGAAACTGACGAGCCAGAATCTTTGGGCGCGATTGGTATGGCCGGTCGTGAAAAACTCGACAACCTCATATTTGTTATCAACTGTAACTTGCAACGCTTGGATGGCCCAGTGCGTGGTAACGGAAAAATTATTCAAGAGCTTGAGAGTGAGTTCCGTGGTTCAGGCTGGAATGTCATCAAGGTAGTGTGGGGCGGCCAATGGGACGCCTTATTTGCCCGTGATAAAAAAGGCATCTTGATGCAGCGTTTGGGCGAGATCGTTGATGGTCAGTACCAGACAATGAAGTCCAAGAATGGTGCCTACGTTCGCGAGATCGTGTTCAATACCCCAGAATTAAAAGCCTTAGTAAGCGACTGGAGTGATGATGAGATCTGGCAGCTGAATCGTGGTGGCCATGACCCACATAAAGTATTTGCGGCGTTCCATGCTGCAGTAAATCACAAAGAGCAGCCAACGGTGATCTTGGCTCATACTATCAAGGGTTACGGTATGGGTGGCTCTGGTGAGGCGATGAATATTGCTCACCAAGCGAAGAAGATGAATGCGGATGACGTACGTCGTTTCCGTGATCGCTTTGAGATCCCTGTCAAAGATGAGCAGTTAGACGAAATGCCTTTAGTGAAGTTTGCTGAAGGCAGTCCAGAGTTGGAATACATGAAAGCGCGTCGCCAAGAACTGGGTGGTTACTTGCCGCAGCGCCGCACGAAAGCAGAGAGCTTGCCTGTTCCAGCATTAGATGTGTTTGCACCTTTACTGGAAGCTACTGCTGAAGGTCGTGAGATCTCCACAACAATGGCATTTGTGCGTATGCTGAACACTGTGGTGCGCGATAAGGTTCTCGGTAAGCGTGTCGTTCCGATTGTTCCAGATGAGTCCCGTACTTTTGGTATGGAAGGCATGTTCCGTCAATTGGGTATTTGGAATCAATTGGGTCAGCTTTATACGCCAGAAGACCATGATCAATTGATGTTCTATAAAGAGGACAAGACTGGTCAGATTCTGCAAGAGGGCATTAATGAAGCGGGCGGTATGTGCGATTGGATCGCAGCTGCTACTTCATACTCTACGCACGGTGTACCGATGTTGCCTTTCTATATCTTCTATTCCATGTTTGGTTTCCAACGCATTGGTGACTTGGCTTGGGCTGCAGGTGATATGCGTAGCCGTGGTTTCTTATTGGGCGGCACTGCTGGTAGAACCACTTTGAACGGTGAAGGCTTGCAACACGAAGACGGCCATAGCCATTTATGGAGCGGTGCAGTTCCAAACTGCATTAGCTACGACCCTACATTTGCATTTGAATTGGCGGTAGTGATTCAGGATGGTATGCGTCGCATGTTAGAAGTTCAGGAAGATGTCTATTACTACATCACTTTAATGAATGAAAACTACGCTCATCCAGCAATGCCTAAGGGTGCAGAAAAAGACATCATTAAAGGTATGTACAAGCTGAAGTCAGTTGGTGACGATAAGGCAAAGCTGCGTGTACAACTCTTGGGTTCTGGCACGATCTTCCGTGAAGTTATTGAGGCAGCCGAGATTTTGCATAAAGACTGGGGTATTGCTTCAGACTTGTGGGGTTGTCCAAGCTTTACTGAGTTGGGCCGTGATTGGACTGCAGCACATCGTAGCAATCTCTTAAACCCAGCTGCTGCGCCAACCTTATCTCATGTTGAGAAGTGTCTCAAAGACACGACTGGTCCAGTCATTGCTGCTACTGACTATGTTCGTTTGTTTGCAGAACAGATTCGTCCAGCAATTCAGCACATGGGTCGTCGCTATGAAGTGCTTGGCACTGATGGCTTTGGTCGTTCCGATACTCGTGAAAAACTCCGTGATTTCTTTGAGGTAGATCGTCGTTGGGTAGTTCTGACTGCTTTGAGATCTTTGGTTGACTCTGGTCAGCTCGATCGCTCTAAGTTGGCAGAAGCGATTAAGAAATACGACATCGACACTACTAAACCAAACCCAATGACGGTTTGATAAGAGACAAATACTATGAGTCAAATAATTGAAATCAAAGTCCCGGATATCGGCGACTACAAAGATGTGCCAGTGATTGAGGTTTTGGTGAAGGTAGGCGATAAGGTTGAGAAAGAGCAATCCATCGTTGTACTTGAATCTGATAAAGCTACGATGGACGTTCCGTCATCACACTCTGGTGTTGTGAAAGAAGTCAAAGTAAAGATTGGCGACAATCTTTCTGAAGGCTCTGTTGTGATTACTTTAGAAGAGGGTGCTGCAGCAGCGGCACCAGTAGCTAGCGCCCCCGCATCTGCGCCGTCAGCCCCAGCGGCGACATCTGTAAATGCTGGTGGATCTCCTATTGAAATCAAAGTCCCGGATATCGGCGACTACAAAGATGTGCCAGTGATTGAGGTTTTGGTGAAGGTAGGCGATAAGGTTGAGAAAGAGCAATCTATCGTTGTACTTGAATCTGATAAAGCTACGATGGACGTTCCGTCATCACACTCTGGTGTTGTGAAAGAGGTCAAAGTAAAGATTGGCGACAATCTTTCTGAAGGATCGGTGGTTGTGATCTTAGAGGGTGGGTCTTCAGGTTCTGTTGCTACTCCAGTAGCTGCCAGCGCAGCTCCTGCAGCACCTGCGGTGAAAGCTGTTGAGCCTCCGATTCCAAGAGCACCAGCACCACCTCCGCTGAGCAATACTCCTCCGCCAGTAGAGACACCGGTCAGTCATGCGAGCCCATCTGTCCGCAAGTTTGCACGCGAGCTTGGCGTCACGATTGATCAGGTTAAAGGATCGGGCCCAAAAGGTCGCATTACTCAAGAAGATGTACAGGCATTTGTTAAGGCGGCAATGAGTGGCGGGGCAGGTAATTCTGCTGCAGCTTCCAGTGGCGGTAGCTTAGGCGGCCTAAATCTCATTCCTTGGCCGAAAGTGGATTTCACGAAGTTTGGTGAGATCGAGCGTCAACCATTAAATCGCATCAAGAAGCTCACTGCAGCGAACTTAGGTCGTAACTGGGTAATGATTCCAGCGGTGACGTATCACGAGGATGCTGATATCACTGACTTAGAAGCATTCCGCGTTCTTACTAACAAAGAGAATGAGAAAAAAGGCGTCAAGATCACGATGCTTGCTTTCTTGATGAAGGCTGCAGTAGCTGCATTGAAAAAATATCCAGAATTTAATAGCTCACTGGATGGTGATGACCTGATTCTGAAGAAATACTTCAATATTGGTTTTGCTGCAGATACGCCTACTGGTTTAGTTGTGCCAGTAATTAAAGATGCGGATAAGAAAGGTATCTTTGAGCTAGCTAAAGAAACTTCAGACCTCGCAGCACTTGCGCGCGATGGCAAATTAAAGCCGGATCAAATGCAGGGTGCTAGCTTTACGATTTCATCACTAGGCGGCATTGGTGGTACGTATTTCTCGCCAATCGTCAACGCACCTGAAGTAGCTATTTTGGGTGTTAGCAAGGCTGCGATGAAACCGGTATGGGATGGTAAGCAGTTTGTGCCACGCCTCATTTGCCCATTGTCTTTATCAGCAGATCATCGCGTGATAGATGGCGCCTTAGCTACTCGCTTCAATGTCTATATTGCTCAGCTCTTAGCCGACTTCCGTCGCGCTAGTCTGTAAGGGGAATTCATGGCTAAGCAAATAATTCTCGTTCCAGATATTGGCGACTATTCCGATGTGCCTGTTATTGAAGTGCTGGTTAAGGTTGGTGATGTAATCGAAAAAGAGCAGCCTTTATTAGTCCTAGAATCAGATAAGGCAACTATGGAAGTGCCAGCAGATGCTGCGGGCACTGTCACCAGTATTGCAGTCAAGCTCGGGGATAAGGTCAGCAAGGGTTCTGTGATCATGGAGATTGAAGCTAGCGGTGCAGTACCTGCACCTCAACCAGCTCCAGTAGCAAAATCTGCCGCACCAGCGGCCCCAGCTGCACCAGTCATGACAGCAGCACCGATTGCTGGTCAATACAGTGGCAAAGTTGATCACGAATGCGAAGTATTGGTTTTGGGTGCCGGCCCTGGCGGTTATAGCTCAGCGTTTCGTAGTGCTGACCTAGGCATGAATACTGTTCTAGTAGAGCGTTACCCAACGTTGGGCGGCGTTTGTTTGAACGTAGGCTGCATTCCCTCTAAGGCGTTGCTCCATACGACTTCAGTCATGGATGAAGTCAAGACTATGGCGAAGCACGGTATTACTTTTGGTGCTCCGAAGATTGAGATAGATCAGTTGCGTGGTTACAAAGAATCTGTGATTGCTAAGTTAACTGGCGGTCTTGCTGGAATGGCCAAGGCTCGCAAAGTAAAAGTAGTGCGCGGCCTAGGTAAGTTCTTAGACGCAAACCATGTCGAGGTTGAGCTAACCGACGGTACTGGACAAGATCTCACTGGCAAAAAAGAAGTGGTCCGCTTTCAGAAAGCCATCATTGCTGCTGGTAGTCAGCCAGTGAAGTTACCTTTCTTGCCTGAAGATCCACGGATCGTTGATAGTACTGGCGCCTTATTGCTCAAAAGTATTCCAAAGCGCATGCTGGTCATCGGCGGCGGCATTATTGGCTTAGAGATGGCTACGGTCTACAGCACACTAGGTTCACGCATTGATATTGCAGAGATGATGGATGGCCTTATGGCTGGTGCTGATCGTGATTTGGAAAAAGTCTGGGAGAAATTTAACGCCGGTCGTTTTGAAAAAATCATGCTCAAGACCCGTGCTGCTAAAGCAGAAGTGAAGCCTGATGGCATTCAAGTGAGTTTCGAAGGCGAGAACGCTCCTGCTCAACCACAAACTTATGACTTGGTATTAGTTGCAGTGGGCCGCACTCCAAATGGCAAGAAGATAGACGCCGGTAAAGCAGGTGTGCAGGTCGATGAGCGCGGATTTATTCCGGTGGATAAGCAAATGCGTACCAATGTCGCCAATATCTTTGCGATTGGCGACTTAGTAGGTCAACCGATGTTGGCTCACAAGGCGGTGCACGAAGGTCACGTCGCTGCTGAAGCTGCTGCTGGTGAGAAGTCTTACTTCGATGCGAAGCAAATTCCATCGGTTGCCTACACTGATCCCGAAGTGGCTTGGGCTGGTTTAACGGAGGAGCAGTGCAAAGCTCAAGGTATTGCTTATGAGAAGGGTTTATTCCCATGGGCGGCTAGTGGACGCGCGATTGCTAACGGACGTGATGAAGGTTTCACAAAACTCATTTTTGATGCAACTACCCATCGCATTATTGGTGGCGGTATTGTTGGTACACATGCCGGTGATTTGATCGGTGAAGTGTGTCTGGCAATTGAGATGGGTGCTGATGCGGTAGATATTGGTAAAACAATTCATCCACATCCAACCCTTGGTGAATCAGTGGGTCTTGCAGCTGAGGCAGCCCATGGCCATTGCACTGATCTGCCACCAGTAAAAAAGAAATCCTAAAAGAACGCGTAGAAGAAATTACGCAAGAAAAAAGCCCCGAGTGATCGGGGCTTTTGCATTACAGAGTGCTCTGCGGTAATTTACTTCTTCTTCGCGGTTTTGCTAACAGTATCAGCGGCCTTTAATACAGTTTCTGTAGCGCTATTGAGATTGGTTTGAGCAACTTCAACCGCATGCTTTACAGCCTTCTGACTAGTCTCAAATACATTGTTCGCAGAAGCAATAGCTTGCTTCATGGCTTGAACAGCTGCATCAGATCCTGCAGGCGCATTCTTAGTCCACTCTTCTACCAAAGAATTGATTTTCTTTTGGCCTGCTTGAAATTCTTTTTCAGCAGATTGAGTAAAGCTGTTTTGAGTTTCGTGGGCTAACTCGTATAAGTGACGGCTATAAGCCATAATTTTTTCTGCCATTGGCTGTACAGCTTCTGCTTGATGAGCAAGTAATTGCTGAATGTCTTTTACTTCCAATGCTTTTTTAGCGCTATTCATACTATCGCTCAAGCTTTGCTTAGCAATATGCATATTGAGCTCTACTAATTTTTCAATGCTTTGTAGGGCTTGATTAGTCAATCCGCTCAAAGTCTCTAAGTTCGCTTTTTGTGCTGCTGCAAGTTGTTCTGGAGTTAAGTTCATTTCAGTCTCTTTCCGTTTGAGTTTGATCTGTGGCTTGATTTTGTCTTTAGGCTTTTGCCTAATGTACTCTCTTTGGCGAATTATATGGCATATATGTTGCGTTGCAGCATATGTTCCTAAACTTGGATATAAATAGGGTAGATGGGTAAAAGCGCCTAAAATCATGGATTCAGTAAAAAATCCTAATAATTTCAGCAAGTTACTCATGAAGCTTACGCTAGACAACGCGATTGCCCCGATATTTGTGCTCATTTGGAGTACAGGTTTCGTGATTGCACGTTTAGCAATGCCTTATGTTGAACCAGCAACCTTTTTGTTTTGGCGTTTTGCAGGTGTTTTAGCGGCAATGGCAGCGCTTAGCTTGGTTTGGAGAATCACTTGGCCTACCTGGTCTCAAATCAAGCATATCGCCGTTGCCGGCATCCTACTTCAGTTTGGATATTTACTGGGCGTATGGTTTGCCGTCAGACTGGGAATGACTGCAGGTTTGGTGGCCATTATTGTTGGGCTTCAGCCAATTGTGACAGCCTGGTTTGCTGCTTGGATTTCCGAGAAGGTATCGCCGCGTCAGTGGATTGGCTTGGGATTTGGTTTTGCTGGTGTCGCCCTAGTGGTGGCTGAAAAGATTGGTTTTATGCATATTCCTTTGGCGAGTTATGCGCTTGCATTTGCTGGACTACTCTCGATTACCTTTGGCACTTTGTATCAGAAGAAATATTGCCCAGTATTCGATCTACGTGCCGGCTCCTCTATTCAATTCGGTGTTTCAGCGGTGCTGTGCTTTATTTGTATGTATTTGTTTGAATCAGGCGAGATGGTCTGGAATCCCTCTGTTGTTGGAGCGTTGCTCTGGGCTATCTTCCCCTTATCAATAGGATCAATTAGTTTGTTGTTCATGATGATTCGTAAGGGAGCCGCTACTAAAGTTACTAGCTTTCTCTATTTAGTGCCGCCGACAACTGCTGCAATGGCTTGGCTGTTGTTTGATGAGCCATTTACCTTGTTGATGGCCGTTGGTTTATGCCTAACGATGACGGGTGTGGTGCTGGTAAATGCACGTCAAGCTAATACCGTAGCGACTATTGCAGAGTAAGGATGCTGGCTAGTATTAATTTTGGTGAATGAAATACCTAGATTGGGGCGAATAAAACTGCCTTGTCTTAGGAAATTAATTATCATTCCGTATGTTGAAAGTTTTGGAAGGTATTTTGGGATGCGTTTGAATCGATTTTGGCTCTTTGCCGTAGCGGTATTTTTTGCAGTTGGCGCTTTAGCGAATGCGCCTGCAATTGCTGCCAATAAAGATAAACAGCAAACCAAAACAAGTGCTAAAGCCGCTACCAAGACAAGCAATAAGGCTGCCAAGAAACCCAAAACAGTTCGCGTAACGGTGACACGTTCATCGGAGCCCGTTATTCCTGCAAGACCATCTCTTGCAACCGCATTAGGCTTACGCGGACAACACGATGAGCTCAATCTCAAATCCAGCGTGGCAATGGTAGTCAATCAAGATACCAAAGAAGTGTATTTTGAAAAGAACCCTTCAGTAAGTTTGCCAATCGCTTCTATTACCAAGTTAATGACAGCGATGGTGGTATTAGATTCTCATATGCCCCTAGATGAAACTTTAGTCATTAATTCTGAGGATGTACAAAGTTATCGCTCTTCGCGTTTAGCTGGCGGTACTGTTTTAACTCGCGAAGAAGCCTTGTTATTGGCTTTGATGTCCTCTGAGAACCGCGCTGCATATACCTTAGGTAGAAATTATCCTGGTGGCGTTTCATCATTTGTGGGTGCCATGAATCGCAAAGCCAAAGAGCTTGGCATGGACCATTCTCACTTTGCGGATCCAACTGGTCTGATGAGTGAGAACGTTGCAACAGCAGAAGATCTGACGCGCATGCTCAATGCAGCCTATCAATACAAAATGATTCGTGAGTTTTCAACCTGGCCAGATTTGACTATGGTGATTGCAAAACGTCCGCAGAAATTCTTGAATACCAATCGCCTAGTGCGCTCTGGTGATATGAATATCGGCCTACAAAAAACCGGCTTTATTAATGCCGCTGGTAAATGTTTGGTGATGCAGGCAAGAGTGAATAACACACCGTTGTTATTGGTTTTCTTGGATTCTGTTGGAACACAATCGCGCTTTGCTGATGCCGTGCGTGTCCGCGATTGGTATGAGCGAATGCCTCCTGGGGCACAGCCAATTCGTCGCTTAATGTAAGACTAGCTTGTGCTGCCTGGTTCGGCAGATTTGGGCTTAAAGCCCATGCCCTTCGAGATCTGTAGGGCAGTTTCTTGTAGGGCGCGCAGCCAGTCCGCCTGAATACGATCGGTTGGTGCGCTTAAGGAGAGGCCGGCAACTAATTTTCCTGTGTCATCCAAAATAGCGGCTGCTAAACAGCTCACGCCCAACTCTAATTCTTCATCATCACGAGCGTTACCTAGTTTACGAACTTGATTGAGTTCAGCTTCGAGTTTGCCTAATTCCGTAATACTGTTTCGAGTGTGTCCAGATAAACCAGTGCGCGTGACATATGCACGAACCTGGCCAGGATCATCGCTAGCTAAAAAGAGTTTGCCAACCGAGGTCAGGTGCAAGGGTGCGCGTCCACCAATCGCGCGAACGACTTGCATTCCTGAGCGCTCGCTATAAGCGCGATCAACATAAACGATTTCATCGCCTTGGCGAACAGATAGGTTCACTGTTTCACCGGTGAGCTTATGCAGGGTGCGCATTGGGAGTTGCGCTGCTTCACGTACTGACAATCTGGCTTTGACTAAATTGCCAAGCTCTAAGAGTTTTAAACCAAGACGGTAAGTGCCACCATCACCACGCTCAACTAGTCTGCAAGCAACCATGTCATTCAAAATGCGGTGGGCAGTAGAGGGGTGCAAGCCAGTTAATTCAGCAAGATTTTTGAGGCTACTAGAGTCTTCTTGATCGGCCAACGCATCCAGTAAATTCATCATGCGCTCCACCACCTGGATGGCAGTTTTGCCAACCTCACCGGTAGATTTAGAGGTTTTGATAGTTTTGCTAGTGCTCATAGGGCTTATTGTAGCGATTTCATATCAAATTGCATATTATGAAATCCCATTTTATAGGCCTAGCAATGGAAAAACACCCACTTAGGACTGTCTAAGACGGTATTAGGGCTGTCTTAGGGCGGCAGCGCACTCATCGACTAAATCTGGACCTCGATAGATCAAGCCACTGTACAACTGGACTAGGCTAGCGCCTGCCATGATCTTTTCTCGGGCATCGGCGCCGGACAGGATTCCACCCACGCCAATAATCGGAATTTGATTGCCCAGTCGTGCTTTTAATGCTTTGATCACGATATTGGAAGCATTACGAACAGGTGCTCCAGATAGGCCGCCAGCTTCTTCGCCAAACTCCATGCCTTTGACTGCATCACGGGAGATGGTCGTGTTGGTAGCAATGACTGCATCGATACCAAACTCCAGAAGAAGGTCGGCAATCAGATTGATATCGCCATGATCCAAGTCCGGCGCAATCTTGAGGAAGAGTGGTTTACGTACGCCGTAGCGATCGCATAAACGTTTTCTGGCTTCATCCAAACTTCCTAATAATTCACGGAGCATTGCTTCGCCCTGTAAGGCACGGAGATTTTGAGTATTTGGAGAAGAGATATTGACAGTAATGTAAGTGGCAATTTCGTAAACAGCTTCCATCGCCAAGACATAATCACGAGAGGCTTCTTCAATTGGTGTGCTGGCATTCTTGCCGATATTCATGCCAAGAACACCACCGCTTTGCCAAAATTTAGAGCGCCGTACTCTGCTTACACAGGCATCAACGCCATCGTTATTAAAGCCCATGCGATTGATGATGGCCTGCGCTTCTGGTAAGCGAAACATTCTTGGCTTAGGATTGCCTGGCTGTGGGCGAGGGGTGACAGTACCAATCTCTAAGAACCCAAATCCTAATGCAGCAAGCGCATCAATGTGTTTGCCATCTTTATCTAAGCCGGCAGCCAGACCAACAGGGTTTGGAAACTCGATACCACATAGCATTTGTGGATCATTGATAGGCTTGGTAACCAAGCGCTCTAATAATCCCCAGCGCTGCGCGCGATCCATATTGCTTAAGGTGAGGTTATGCGCCTTCTCAGGGTCTAGACAAAAAAGCCAAGGGCGCAAAAGAGAATAACGATCGATCATGGGTAGATATTATGACTCAGAGAGCGGTTGCCAATGATCGTCGATTAGACCTTCCATTGGCTGATACTTCACTTTGTACGACATCTTGTTGCTTTCTTTGATGTAGTACCCCAGGTAGAGGTAGGGTAAGCCTAAGGCGCGTGCTTGCTCGATCTGCCATAGGATGCTGTAGCTGCCATAGCTTGCTGAATGGCTTGAGGTGTCATAGAAGGTGTAAACCGAAGAAATGCCTTGTTCCAAAATATCGATCATGCTGACCATGCGTAATCGACCCGGATGTGGATCATGAGGACCATCTCGAAACTCAACAATGCGCGAGTTCACCCGACTTTGTAATAAAAATTGCATGTACTGATCTTGATCATCGCTATCCATATCGCCACCTTCATGACGTTCATGTTGATAGCGCTGATAGAGTTGGTAATGCTCTTCTTGGTAGCCTAGATTTAATACGGAGGCTTCGAGGCCAGCGTGTTTCTTCTGGGCGCGACGCTGACTACGTGAGGGTATAAATTCATTCACCAAAATACGTGTCGCAACACAGGCTCTGCATTCATCACAATAAGGTCTATAGGTATATAGACCGCTTCGCCTAAAGCCGGCATTCAATAAATCACTGTACACATCTGCATGTATCAAATGTGATGGCGTGGCTACTTGTGAGCGAGCTGTCCTGTTTGGTAGATAGCTACAAGCGTAGGGAGCAGTCGCATAAAACTGCAGTGTAGTTAAAGGAAGTTCTTTAAGCTGGGTCATAGCCAGTGATGCAGGATAGTTTTATCAAAAGTCCAAGATTTATCAATCTTAGTTTGATTTAAAGATATTTGCAGTTGCTCTAAAAAGATTTGCCGAGGAATGGGTGCGGCGCCCAGGGAATGGAGGTGGGCTGTCTCTTGTTGACAGTCAATCATGTGCACTCCATTTTCTAAGCACCAGGCGCTTAGGGCTGCCAAGGCGATTTTGGAGGCATTCGTCTTGCGGCTAAACATGGACTCACCAAAAACCATGGCCCCAAAAGAGACGCAATAAAGTCCACCCATCAGCTGTCCATTCTCTGTTACAGCAATACTGTGGGCATTACCTTGCTCATGTAATGCGGTGTAGGCATCCATAATTTCATGGGTGATCCAGGTGCCATCTTGATCTTTACGGGCACTCGTTGCACAAGAACGGATGACTGCGCCAAAATCTGCGTCAACTGCTATTTGGGAATGGGCGTCTTGACAAAAGAGGCGAATAATTTTTCGTAAGGACTCACTGCATTTAAAGTCTTTTGGCTTAAGAACCATCCTCGGATCTGGTGACCACCATAAAACTGGTTGATTGTCGGAGTACCAGGGAAAAATGCCTTGTTGATAGGCGCGTGCGAGTTGACCTGGATATATTTGCTCACTGACCGCAATCAATCCAGGAACACTAGGATCCGGATCAGCCTCCAGTAGGGGGTTTGGAAAAGGGTCGTGTGGCCCTAGCCAGGCAATCTGACCCATGTCGACTCTTTAAATTCTCTCGGATGGCAAGACATCACGACTACGCACATGAAACTCTTTGCCAGCAACCAAGTTACCTGCAGCGCGGTCTGCAAAAAACCACTCTAGGGTCTGCTTCACCGTGGGGAAAGCTAAATCCTCCCAGGGAATCTCGTGTTCAAGAAAAAGAGCCACTTCAAGACTCTCTTCGCCAGCTGAAAACTCTGGAGTACTCATCGTCGCTAAATAGAAAAGATGGACTTGCTCAGCATGCGGCACATTCAGTAGGGAGTATAGCGGTCCAATTTCGACAACAGCACCAGCCTCTTCCAGTGTTTCGCGAGCAGCTCCATGACTTGTGCTTTCGCCAAGTTCCATAAACCCCGCGGGAAGCGTCCAATATCCATGACGAGGTTCAATTGCTCTGCGACATAAAAGCACTTGCTGGCCATATACCGGAATGCTACCTACTACATTACGAGGATTTTGATAGTGAATGCTGCCACAAGCGTCGCATACATGGCGCTCACGAGAATCATCGGCCGGAATTTTGATCGTCAATACAGCGGCACAGTTAGGGCAATACTTCATACTGACTTTCTAAAAATGGGCTTTGATGGCACCGCGGAGGGCATTACTAAGAATAATCTCATCCGCCATTGAAACATCATTAATAGTCAGGTTGGCTTCACGGGCATTCATTTTGGGATCAGCAAGCAAAGCGGCACGCATGACACCAGGCAAAAGACCGGCGGAGACAGGTGGCGTAAGCCATTCTGAGCTATCTTGAGATTTAACAAAAATGCTAGTCCTACCACCCTCTGTCACAAAGCCTTGCTCATTACAGAAGAGGGCATCAAAACCACCTAACTTAGTAGCTTCTTGCCATGCTTGATCGTAAAGAGTTCGTTCGCTAACCTTGTGTCTCAGTAGTGCATCCCCTGAATACATCGTTACGTCACCAGGCAGGATGTCTTTAGCCCAGAAGATTTTGACTGGTTCATTTGTCTGATGAATGACGGCGCTTGAAACAGAAAGTTCTCCATTAGCTGCGAGATCGAGTCTTAAGCGATGCGACAAGTTTTTATCAAAAGACGTACAGGCCTCCAGAATCAACTTTTCTGCAGTCGCAATATCAAAGGAAATTCTTAAAGCAAACGCAGATGCTTGTATGCGCTGTAAGTGCGATTGAAGTCTCTGCGGCTCACTATGAATCACAGCAATCGTTTCAAATAAGCCTGTAGCACTGGGAAGATCCATCAGAAAAGCCGATTTAATATGGCATTCCTGCCATTCTTCCTTGGTATTCGAGTCATTGGTAATGCCAGCACCTATTCCCAAGGCAAAGGAGGATGCATGCGACTGACGATCCACAGCAATTTCAACAGTACGAATGGGTACGCTAAATGCAAAGTTGCCATTGGGATCGAGCCAGCCTAACGCGCCACAGTAGTAACCACGATCTTCGGGTTCAAGCTCTTGAATAATCTCCATGCTGCGCTTCTTTGGGGCGCCAGTAACAGAGCCGCATGGAAAAACAGCCTTAAAAATATCAAATAGACCAACGTCAGGTCTGATCTGACCTTGCACAGTGGAGGTCATCTGCAAGACATCACCATGTCTTGCAACTTCAAATAAATTGGGTACGGTTACCGATCCCGGTAAAGAGACGCGACTGAGATCATTGCGGAGTAAGTCAACAATCATGACATTCTCTGCTTGATTCTTGGGGTCATCAGATAAAGCACTTGGAACCGCAGATAAAGCGCTAGCAGTACCTTTCATGGGCATGGCTTTTAAAGTATCACCATCACGCGCAATAAACAGTTCTGGGGACTGAGACAGTAGAAAATTACCATCATGTTCCAGATAAGCGCCAAATCTCCCTGGCTGCCTATCTCGCAGGCGACTATATAAGGCTAAAGGCGCTCCATAGGTTTCACCCTTAATGCGATAGGTGTGATTAATTTGGTAGCTATCACCACTGCGGATATATTCCTGAATCGCAGCCATATCAGCATTAAAGCGATCTTCGGATATAGACTCTTGTACATTGATGACGCCAGAGCAGCACTCTGAAGCACCAAGTAATGCCAGTTTTTTCGCAATGCAGAGATCTACATCCTGTTTAGAGAGTTTTGTGAAGCTCGAGAAAGCCCAGGCTTCAATTAATGGATGTGGTTCATCAGATAAAGATGGTCTCTGGGGAAGCTTGTGTATTTGTCTGCCTAATTCATAAGCAAAAGCAGCGACAACATATTCACCCTTGGCTAGAGACGCAGATATCTCAGAAAAGCATTTTTGGGTTGCAGATAAATCTAGAACGTCATCACCAGTCGGGAGTACGCGCCAGTAGTGGAGCACATTTTCATAAAGGCGACTGGTAGGTGAGGCCGCGGTGCTTTGCGCATCATCGAGCAAAATCATCGCGGCTTACCTGGTAACGTCTGATTACTTGAGAATCGTGGCAGATTCGATGGTGACAGTTTTGGTCGGAACATCGGCCATTCTGCCCATACGAGGTGCTGGCGCAACCATCGTAGGTATCTTGCGAATCGCATCAATCGTTTGTGTGCCTGAGATGACTTTGCCAAACACGGTATAGCCATTACCCATTGCATTTGGATAATCTAATCCGGTATTGTCTTTAACGTTAATGAAAAACTGAGAAGTGGCTGAATCGGGATCGGATGTACGGGCCATCGCAATGGTGTAGATATTATTTTTTAAGCCGTTTTGTGCCTCAGAAACTACTGGAGCATCAGTTGGTTTTTGGTTTAAGTCTGCAGTAAAGCCGCCGCCCTGAATCATGAAGCCATCAATCACACGATGAAAGATAGTGCCGTTATAAAAACCGCTCTTCACATAGTTTAAAAAATTAGCAGTGGTCTTAGGTGCTTTAACGTCATCTAACTCCACCACAAAATTACCCATGGTTGTTTTAAATTCCACCTTTGGTCCAGCAAATGCCACTTGACTGGAGAGGCAGGCAACTGCAACAACGAGGGCGGCGAATAGCTTACGCATATGAACTCCTTAAACAAGATAAAAATGACTTGAGTTGATTGTATTGCTCAATACCGCAGGGCGGGTAAATGGAGTGGTGCCCTTAACTCAGGCCATTGGGAACATTGCCAGCATAGGCGTAAGAGGCTTCGCCAAACATGCCTGGCCTGGCAAGGTAATCCAAAACCCAATCAATAGTGTCGACACCCCAAAAGCAGTGTTGATTGACAACCAGAGCGGGAACTCCAAAAGCACCATCCGCCTTTGCTTGATTGGTATTGGCAATCAGTTTTGCCTTTACCTCTGGGCTTTCAGGTTTAGGGGTGTCTATAGGCAGACCTAAGTAGGTACAAAACTCTGGCCAAGATAGATTGGGATCCTTGCCTTCCACCCAAACATAATCAAAGGCGCGCTCAACCATTGGCCAGTCTGCATTTTGTTCAACCAGAAGACGTTGTGCTGCAACCGTCATAAATGGATGGTGTTCCGGAAAGCGAAAGGGGATACCTATTTTCTCTGCTTGCCAGACACAGAACTGATAAGTGTGTGGACGTTTGGCGGCCACCTCACCCGGACCCTTATTTTCGGCAGCACGGAGTAGGCCGCCCAACAGAATCGGAACGGGTTTGATGTCTAGCTTACCTTCGAGACGCTGTCTTTGCTTAACGTAAAGATAAGCAAATGGCGAAACAATGTCGTAATAAAAAGTAGCCGGAGTTTTTGTGCTCATATGGCTTTACTTCTTCCTGTGCTCGTCATCGAGCTTTTTTAAGAAAGCTAACTTTTCTTTAATCTGAGACTCCAGGCCACGTTCAACTGGCTCATACCAGTGTGGTTCTTTCATACCCTCAGGTAAGTAGGATTCGCCGGCAGCATAGCCATGAGGTTCGTCGTGGGCGTAGCGATATTCTTTGCCATGACCAAGCTCTTTCATGAGCTTTGTTGGGGCATTGCGCAAATGATTCGGCACACCTCTAGATTGATCTTGCGCCACAAAGGCACGTGCAGCATTAAAGGCGTTGTAGCTGGCATTACTCTTAGAGGCGACGGCAAGGTAAACCACTGCCTGGCCAAGTGCAAGCTCACCCTCAGGTGAGCCGAGTCTTTCAAAGGTTTGCGCAGCATCATTGGCTAATTGCATTGCTCTTGGATCTGCTAAGCCAATATCTTCCCAAGCCATGCGGATAATGCGACGCGCTAGATAGCGGGGATCTGCTCCACCATCGAGCATGCGGCAAAACCAATACAAGGCTGCATCAGGATTGGAACCACGAACAGATTTGTGTAGTGCAGAGATTTGATCGTAGAAGTGATCGCCACCCTTGTCAAAACGTCGCGCTTGAGCGCTGAGGGCATTTTCAATAAATTGCTGATCGACGTTCTTGAGTTCAGCATTCGGAGTGAGTGCCGCATTACGTACTTGTTCAACCAGATTTAATAGACGCCTTGCATCGCCATCAGCATTGGAGATGAGCGTGTCAATGGCGGCAGATTCAAATTGCACATCAGGCATTGCATGTTGGCGCGCACGATCAAAGAGTAATTTCAACTCCTCTGGAGTGAGTGACTTCAATACATACACCTGAGCTCGCGACAAGAGTGCGGAGTTCACTTCAAAAGAAGGGTTCTCAGTAGTGGCGCCAATAAAGGTAAACAAGCCCGATTCCACGTGGGGTAGCAGGGCATCTTGCTGGCTCTTATTGAAGCGATGAATCTCATCTACAAACAAAATCGTTTGCTTGCCATACTGAGCCATGTTCTGTTGTGCTTGCTCAATAGCCTCGCGGATTTCTTTGACTCCAGCAAGAACTGCAGAAATCGCTATGAACTCTCGATCGAATGCTTTTGCTGAGAGACGTGCCAATGTTGTCTTGCCAACACCCGGGGGCCCCCACAAAATCATGGAGTGTGGCTTGCCCGAGGCAAATGCTAGGTTAAGAGGTTTGCCGCTGGTTAATAAATGTGTTTGCCCAATGACTTCTTCAATCGTTTTTGGGCGCAGCGCCTCCGCTAAGGGTGGGGGCGGAGTGCTATCAAAAAGACTGCTCATTACATCATGCTTGAATAAAAAGAATCACTAAAGATGCCCAGGTTAGGCATGCAGCGGCAATATAGGTCAAGCGATTACGCATCGTCATAAATGCTGCGCGAGTAGCGTCATCAGAAAAATAATATTGATAAGTATTCTGATCAATATTGCGCTGAATAATCAGAGTGGAGGCAAGGATGAGTAGACCCACAGGGATATAAATATGAAGTGCAACCCATGCAACTAAGGCTGGGATAACCCCCCAGATCCAAGCATTGCGGTCTTCCCAGCGATCTCCAGCGGGTGCTTTGCCCAAGAGGTGCAAATTAGCGCCCCAATGTAAGGCCCCCATAAATGAAGTAATGACAGCTCCATAGCCTGCTAATGATTCAGCGCTCAAGTAGTTCATCGGTGTTGGTGCAAGTTGCACCATTAAAGCTAGACCAATAAATGGAATAAGACCGGCATAACCAAGTTTGCGTACTAGAGGTGGAATGGGGTTCACGATGGGATGGTTTCGTTATTTAAAGTAAAAATTATTTATCGTAGGTATAAACGCCGCGTCCTGTTTTGCGACCGAGGTATCCAGCTGCAACCATTTCACGCAACAGTGGGCAAGGGCGATACTTAGAGTCGCTGAAGTTTTCAAAATAAACTTCCATAACTGCTAGGCAAGTATCTAAACCAATGAGATCAGCCAATGCCAGTGGACCAATCGGCTGATTGCAGCCCAACTTCATTCCGGCATCAATATCTTCCGGACTAGCAAGTCCTTCTGACAGAACAAAGAATGCTTCATTGATCATTGGTAACAAAATACGATTGACTACAAAGCCAGGAGAGTTTTTAACGGTGATCGGCTCTTTACCAACTCGCTTAGCCATCTCAATAATGGCGGCATGAGTTGCATCGCTAGTTTGTAGGCCACGAATCACCTCTACTAGAGCCATCAAGGGTGGCGGGTTAAAGAAGTGCATTCCAATAAAGCGCGCAGGATTGGAATCAAGAGCTGCTAATTTGGTGATGGATAAAGAAGAGGTATTGGTAGCAATGATGGTGTCTTTGCTCACAATCTCATCGACTTGCTTCAAGATTTTCTCTTTAATTGCTTGGTTCTCAGTAGCGGCTTCAATCACCAAACCCAAACCTTTGAAGTCGTGATAAGAAGTGCTGCCTTTAATTCGTTTCAGCGCAGCATCTTTAGCTTCAAGTGTTAAGGTTTCTTTTTTGACGAGACGATCCAGGCTTTTACTAATTTGATCGAGACCGCGTTGAACTGCTGCGTCGTTAATATCAACCATGACGACATCAAGGCCAGCAACTGCACACACTTGCGCAATACCATTTCCCATAGTGCCTGCACCGATTACACCGACGGATTGAATACTCATCTTATTTCCTCTTTTGATACTGGGTTGAACCAAATAACTGCTCTCTAGCCTTGTCATCGTGCAAGGGTTTGCGTAATGCGGTTAATACTTCACAACCACGCTTTACAGCTGGTCGTGCACCAATCTTTTCAAACCAACGTTTGAAATGCGGGTACTCGTTGATATCGATACCTTGATTTTTCCAATTACGCGTCCATGGATAAATCGCAATATCGGCAATCGAATACGTTTTCCCTGCTACATAGGGATTATCTTTCAGTTGGCTATCCAACACCCCATAGATTCGCCTAGCTTCATTGGTATAGCGATTAATCGCGTATTCAATTTTCTCAGGTGCGTAGAGGCGGAAATGGTGGTTTTGCCCAAGCATAGGGCCTAGGCCACCCATTTGGAACATCAGCCATTGCAGCACTTCATACTTGCCGCGGGTGTCTTGGGGTAAGAGCTTGCCAGTCTTGCCGGCTAAATAGAGAAGAATCGCTCCAGACTCAAAAAGACTAATGGGCTTGCCATCTGGACCATCAGGATCAACTATTGCCGGGATTTTGTTATTGGGGCTAATCTTTAAAAAATCAGGGGCAAATTGATCTCCTGCACCAATATCGATGGGGTGAGCGATCCAATCCTTTCCCAGTCGAAAGCCGCATTCTTCCAGCATGATGTGCACTTTGTGGCCATTTGGTGTCGGCCAGCTATAAACATCAATTACGGTAGATTTTTTATTTGCCATGATGTCCTTTAGATTTTTTCTAAACGTTGTAAGGCGCTTGATAGTGTTTGATCTTGTTTAGCGAAACAAAAACGAATGACGCCAGATTCAGTAGCTTGCTCATAAAAAGCAGAGACTGGTATCGCTGCCACCCCAATCTCCGTTGTAAGCCATTTACAAAAGTCAGCCTCATTGAATTTTGCCTGGGGAATACCTAATGCTGAGTAGTCAACGCACTGAAAATAGGTGCCTGGAGTAGGGAGCAACTTAAATTTAGTTTTGCTCAGTCCCGCCCTAAAAAAATCACGCTTAGCCTGATAAAAGGCGGGGAGATTTAAATAATGTTCAGCATCTGCAAGATATGTTGCTAGACCATATTGCATCGGTGTGTTCACGGTAAATACATTGAACTGATGGACCTTGCGAAACTCTTTTGTAAGTGCCGGTGGTGCGGCAACATAACCTACTTTCCAGCCTGTCACATGATAGGTCTTGCCAAAACTAGAAATCAGAAAGCTCCTAGCGGCAAGCTCAGGATGAGAGGCAACGCTGTGATGCTGAGCTCCGTCATAGACCATGTGCTCATAAACCTCATCACTCAAAATCAATGTGGAAGTATTGCGCACTAAGCCTGCGAGGCGATCTAAGTCAGTCTTGTCCCAAACCATTCCAGTAGGGTTGTGTGGCGTATTGATGATGAGCAGTCGGGTTTTGGTGTTGATTGCTTTGGCTAGGATTTCCCAAGGAATTTCATAAGAAGTCACTTGCCCATGCTCATCACGAATGACTTGTAAAGCAATGGCAATAGTTTTGCCGCCTGCCAATTCAATAGCAGGTCGATAGCTGTCATACGCTGGTTCAATAATGATGACTTCATCGCCCGGACTAACGCAAGCGAGTATGGTCGTCAAAATACCTTGTGTACCGCCCGCAGTGATGGTGATATCGGTATCAGCATCGTAGTGATGTCCATACAAGTTTTGAATCTTCTGGCTAATGCCATTGCGTAGCTCTGCAATACCAATCATGGGTGGATATTGATTGCGATTGGCTAACATCGCTTCATTGACCTCGGCAATCAGTTTTCGATCACAAGGAAAATCTGGAAAACCTTGGCCTAAATTAATTGCTTTGTGCTCTGCAGCTAAAGCTGACATTACCGTGAAGATCGTGGTCCCCACCCTTGGCAGGCGACTTGGAAAAGAGGGGGTCTCTAGTGGGTTCATGGAGGTGAAGGCAGGTGGTCAGTCTTTTAGAGCGGATATATCCGGTAGTCGCTAGAATGGTAAAAATACATAAACAAATTGTGCCATGCTGATCGTCCTTTCACCTGCTAAATCCCTGGATTACAAGACCCCGGCCAAGGTCAAGGCACCCACTTTGCCAGAATTTGTCTCCGAATCAGCCAAGCTGATCGCCGATCTCAAGAAGCTCGCACCACAAGATGTTGCCAAGCTCATGGGCTTATCTGACCAATTGGCAACTTTGAATGTCGGGCGCTATCGCGATTGGTCTAAGAAATTTACCGAAGAAAATAGCAAGCCGGCGATCTACGCCTTTGATGGTGATGTATATGACGGTTTTGATGTCAAAACCCTGGATGCCAAGTCCGTTCAGTTTGCTCAAGACCACATTCGGATTTTGTCTGGCTTGTATGGCGCCCTGAAGCCCTTGGATTTGATGCAGCCATATCGTCTAGAGATGGGCACCTCCTTCAAAAATGCAAGAGGTAAGGATCTCTATGCATTCTGGGGCGGTAGAGTGACTGATTCCATTAAGAAGGTTTTAGAAAAACAAAAGAAGCCCGTACTACTTAATTTGGCCTCGGAAGAGTATTTCAAGGTACTTCAGCCCAAAGAATTGGATTGCCTAGTGATTGCTCCTGTGTTTCAGGATGCTAAAGATGGTAAGTACAAGATCATTTCTTTTTATGCCAAGCGGGCTCGCGGTTTAATGGCGCGCTATGTAGTTGAGAATCGCATTACTGATCCAGCAGATTTAAAAGGCTTTAATTTAGATGGATATAAGTACTATGCCGCAGAATCTAAAGTAGATAAGCCTGTGTTTAGAAGGGCAGAAAGAAAATAATGGCTGTTCATCGCACCAAAGCATCGCAACGCAATTCTCCAGAGGTGGAGAAGTTGGTGGCTGACGCTATTTCTTTGGCCGCTTCTGGAAGTCAGGTCGAAGACCGTTTTTGGGAGGAGCGCTTGAACGTGCGCTTAATGCGCTTACTCAAAAGCCAAAATCAAAATGTGATTGATGCTGCCCTAGATCAAACCTTTCGGATTAATACAGTCGCTTTTGAGGTACTTGCCGATATCGCAGAAACCTTGGCCGAATCCTTAAGGATCGAGCATGAAGGGCAGGAGTGGGATGTGTTGTTATTAGCGCTGCCAATCGTTGCACATACGCGCTATCAAATTCCTTCTGGCCCACTGCCAACCAACATCATTGAATCCACAGCCCAAGCATTACATAGCGCGATTGCCTCAACAGATACACGTTTAGCGATTGTTCCTTGGTTGTACAGCATCGATCAAATGCCTCATTCGCATTGTCAAACTCGCATCCTGACTGAATCATTAGCAAGTGCAGCAATCTCTGGAAAAGACGTCAAGCTCGAGTTGCGCGACATGTCAGAAACCATTGCTGTTTTGGCTGATCCCCGTTTCATTATTGCTGCCTTAAGTGCGCCTGCTGGCTCACCAATCTTCCGTTGGCAGGCAGAGCCACCAGCACGCCAAGAGCGTGGAGTGAGTTTGATCGGTTGGCAAAACGCCATGCAAGAGCCGATTGCTTCTTTATTGCCGGGCTGTGAGTTTGAACTTCTCTTGCCGGAAGCGTATTTCACAAACTGTCGTTTGGCTGATAAACATGTGCGGCCATTAAGCATTCGTGCAGCAGTGAACTTTCTCGAGAGCACTCTCGGAATTCTGCCTGCAGGCTTATCCTGTGTTGTTGGTGCATTTGGCGAAGAACAGGCTGATGAGTACCGGATTTCTTTTAGTGCAAAAGGATCCTCAGAGGTAATGTATGGCGTGATCTGGCCTCTATATGACCGCGAGAGTGTGGCAAGCGACGCCTTAAATGATTTATCGGATGATGAGAGTCCGATTAAGAAGATTTGCGATGCCTTGCATGATGCTGGAGTGGAGGATGTCTTCCGCCATGCCATGCTATTTGATCCAGAGCTGTGCGACGACTGCGGCGCACCGTTATTTCCGGATCGCTCTGGTGAAGCGGTGCATGCTGAAATGCCTGATGACGCACCGTCACAGCAACCTTTGTTCCACTAGAGAAATAAGAAATTAAGTAAAGAAACTAAGCAATAAAAAAGCCGAGGAATCCTCGGCTTTTTTAATTAATGCAACGTGAGAAATTAATTCTGCACAAATGGTTCCGCACCAGCAAACAAGTGTGGCAACTTACCAGACTTCATATCTGCTGTTTGGCAGAAATCGGCAAGACGTACACCTGCTTTGATGTTAAACAACATTGCTTTGTTACCTAGCACTACAAGATCGTAACCAGAGTTCATGTTCTTGTAACGCAAGCTGCCTGGCAATGAAGTTTGGCGCTCTAAATCATAAGACTTAGATTCCCAAGTTAAGCGAACTTTTTCAGTAGTGCCAGTAGTTTTGAACTGCTTACTTTCCTGACAAGTCCATGTGATTACTTCTTCACTAGCGCTAGCATTTACAGCGCCTAAAAGGCTTGCAAGTACTACGCTAATGGCGAGAAGATTTTTTTTCATGTGCGAATTTTCCTTATGAGAGCAGGTGCTTAACGCCAGCTTGCTCTTCGAGTAATTCATTCAAGGTGTGTGTCATGCGCTCACGGGAGAACTCATCGATCTCTAAACCTTCGATCATTTTGTATTCGCCGTTTTCGCAAACAACTGGGAAGCCATAAATTACTTCAGCAGGAATGCCGTATTCGCCTTTAGAAGGAATACCCATAGTTACCCACTTACCATTTGTACCGAGTACCCAGTCATGAATATGATCAATCGCTGCGTTCGCTGCAGAGGCTGCAGAAGATAGACCGCGAGCTTCAATGATGGCTGCACCACGTTTGCCAACAGTAGGAATAAATACATCTTTGTTCCATGCTGCATCGTTGATAGCGTCTTTAACTGACTTGCCATCGATGGTTGCAAAGCGATAGTCTGGGTACATTGTTGGGCTATGGTTGCCCCAAACAACTAATTTCTCAATATCAGCAACAGGCTTATTCAACTTGTTAGCTAATTGTGAGAGTGCGCGGTTGTGGTCAAGACGTAACATCGCAGTAAAGTTTTTCGCAGGAATATCTGGAGCAGATTTCATAGCGATGTAAGCGTTTGTGTTTGCTGGGTTACCAACAACCAATACCTTGACAGTCTTTTTAGCAACGGCATTCAGTGCTTTGCCTTGTGCTGTGAAAATTTGTGCGTTAGCGGAGAGCAAATCTTTACGCTCCATGCCAGGGCCACGTGGACGTGCGCCAACTAAAAGAGCAACGTCGATATCTTTAAATGCTGTCATTGGATCTGAGTGAGCTGTCATACCAGCCAAGAGTGGGAATGCGCAGTCTTCCAACTCCATCATTACGCCAGTTAAGGCTTTTTGTGCCTTTTCATCAGGAATCTCAAGCAATTGCAAGATTACGGGCTGATCTTTGCCCAAAAGGTCGCCATTGGCGATACGGAATAAAAGGGAATATCCGATTTGACCGGCTGCACCGGTTACGGCGACACGCATTGGGGCTTTTGCCATTGCTTAGAACTCCAGAGGAAGGTTAATTAAACGAAAACTTTTCTATTATCCATTCAAGTGTAGGGACTTTAGCTTTACACTGTCAATGATGTCTTATATAAGACTAGAATTACCTAGAATTTTATCCAATTGACGCGGTCTGGAGTTAATTTGTCTGATGTGACTTTGCCTGTTGCCTCATTTAGCCCTCTGTACGAGCAGATTAAGGCGATGATTTTGGCTAGTTTGCAAGCCTCTGAATGGCTTCCAGGGGAGGCTATTCCCAGTGAAATGGAGCTGGCAGCCCGGTACGCTGTCAGTCAGGGCACAGTACGCAAGGCAATTGATGAGCTTGCCGCTCAAAACCTCCTAGTTCGTCGCCAAGGGAAGGGTACTTTCGTGGCCACCCATCAAGAAGATGACTGGCAGTACCGTTTTTTACGTTTAGCTCCCGATTCTGGCGAGAAATTTCACCTTACCAATCTGTTTTTGTCCTGTGAAAACACTAAAGCAAGCCCATACGTGGCTAATTTGCTTAAATTAAAGGCAGGCGACCCCATCATTCATATTGATCGGGTACAGAGTTTTGCAGGCAAACCCATTGTTTTTGAAGAGATTTTTCTTCCTGGTGCACGATTTAAGGGCTTAGACTTAGAGGCTCTCAATGCTTGGCATGGCCCGGTGTACGCTTTCTATGAAGGCCAATATGCCACCCATATGGTTCGAGCGGAAGAAAAGATTAAAGCGATCACGGCAGACGAAGTGCTGGCCAAACACCTTCATTTGCCCATCGGTGCGCCACTGCTTTCTGTGGAGCGTGTTGCCTTTACCTACGGGAATAAACCAGTAGAAATTCGTCACGCAAGGTACGACACTTCAGAGCAGCATTACGAAAACAAATTGAACTAAGCAAATCAGTAAAAACCAGTAATTAACCCCTTTAAACGCCAAAAAATCCCCACCATCCCTAAGGTTTCCAATAGAATATGTTGCGATACAACAAAACCACACTGAACCTCCACCTAAAGATAGAGATTACCCATGGTTGATTCACAGCAAAACGTAAAAAAAGATAGACCGGTTTACCGCAATATTGGTCTTGCCCAGTTGATTAAATACCGCCTCCCTTGGGCTGGTAAGGTATCCATTCTTCACCGCATTAGTGGAGCAGTATTGTTCCTCTTGTTGCCATTTATCTTGTATCTCTTCGACCAGAGCATTGCCTCTGAGTTGAGCTATCAAAAATTCCAGGCTTTTACCGGCAACATACTGGTAAAAATTATTTGCCTCGGTTTGATTTGGTGTTTCTTACACCACTTCTGTGCTGGTATCCGCTACCTCTTACTCGATTTAGAAATCGGCGTAGAAAAGTCTGAAGCTAATCGTTCGGCCATAGTTGTTCTCGTGATTGGTCTAGCTTTGACTGCAGTAGTTGGTCTCAAAATGTTCGGCTTGTACTAAGCGCTAATCATTTAAGGAAATCTCATGCCTATTTATCAAATCGGACCAAAGCGCTTAGTTGTCGGTGCGCATTACGGCCTTAAAGAATGGATCATCCAACGCGTTACAGCGATTGTGATGGTGGTATTTACGATTGTTTTGTTAGTTGACTACTGCATCACTGGTAGCGCCTCCTACGAGGGCTGGTCTGGCTTGTTTAGCGGTCAAGTAATGAAGCTGCTAACACTCTTGGCTTTCATCAGCTTGTTCTACCACGCCTGGATTGGCGTGCGTGACATCTGGATGGATTACATCAAGCCCGTCAGCATTCGTTTGACACTCCAAGTGTTAACTGTTCTGTATCTCGTAGCCTGTGCGGCCTATGCCGTTCAAATTTTGTGGAAAGTGTAATTCGATGACTGCAATTAAAAAATCATTGCCACGCCGCCGTTTTGATGCGGTGATTATTGGAGCAGGTGGTTCAGGTATGCGCGCTTCATTGCAGTTGGCTGAAGCCGGCTTGAATGTTGCTGTTCTTACAAAAGTTTTCCCAACACGTTCACACACTGTTGCTGCACAAGGTGGCATCGGTGCTTCATTGGGCAATATGAGTGAAGACAATTGGCACTATCACTTCTATGACACCATCAAAGGTTCTGATTGGTTGGGTGACCAAGACGTTATCGAGTTCATGTGTCGTGAAGCTCCAAAAGTTGTTTATGAGTTAGAGCACTTTGGCATGCCGTTTGACCGTAACCCAGATGGCACGATTTATCAGCGTCCATTCGGCGGCCACACAGCAAACTATGGCGAGAAGCCAGTACAGCGTGCTTGCGCTGCAGCTGACCGTACTGGTCATGCGATGTTGCACACTTTGTATCAACGTAACGTCCGCGCAAAAACCAATTTCTTCGTTGAATGGTTAGCGCTCGATTTGATTCGTGATGACGACGGTGATGTGGTTGGTGTAACTGCTCTCGAAATGGAAACTGGCCAGGTTTACATCTTGGAAGCCAAGATTGTGATGTTGGCTACTGGTGGTGCAGGTCGTATTTGGGATGCATCTACTAACGCATTTATTAATACCGGCGACGGCATGGGCTTAGCAGCTCGCGCAGGCATTCCATTGGAAGATATGGAGTTCTGGCAATTCCACCCAACTGGCGTAGCTGGTGCGGGCGTATTGTTGACAGAAGGCTGTCGCGGTGAAGGCGGCATCTTGCGTAACAAAGATGGTGAGCGTTTCATGGAACGTTATGCGCCAACATTGAAAGATTTGGCTCCACGCGATTTCGTATCTCGCTCAATGGATCAAGAAATTAAAGAAGGGCGCGGTTGCGGTCCTAACGGTGACTACGTTGTGCTCGATTTGACGCACATTGGTGCCGATACGATCATGAAGCGTTTGCCTTCTGTTTATGAAATTGGTATCAACTTTGCTAACGTTGACGTTACTAAAGAGCCAATTCCAGTGGTGCCAACGATTCACTATCAGATGGGCGGTATTCCTACCAACATCAATGGTCAAGTAGTTGTGCCTGCTAATGGCATTCACAATGAAATCGTGAATGGTTTGTATGCAATCGGCGAGTGTTCATGCGTTTCTGTGCACGGCGCTAACCGTTTAGGTACAAACTCATTGCTCGACCTTTTAGTATTCGGTCGTGCAGCTGGTAACCACATTGTTGGTCTTGATCTCAAGAATCGCGAATTCAAGCCATTGCCTGCTAATGTTGGTGAGCAAACATTGGAGCGTATTGCGAAGTTGGATAACTCAACTTCAGGCGAGTACGCGCAAGATGTTGCAAACGATATTCGCAAGTGCATGCAGAAATATGCTGGCGTATTCCGCAATCAAGAGCTGATGGACGAAGGTGTTCGTCAAATGGCTAAATTGACTGAGCGCGCTAAGCACTTATGGGTTAAAGACAAATCCGAGATTTTCAATACTGCACGTATTGAGGCTTTGGAAGTGGCTAACTTGGTTGAGACTGCAAACGCAACCATGATTTCTGCGGCAGCTCGTAAAGAGAGTCGTGGCGCTCACTCACATGATGACCATCCGCATCGTGATGATGAGAACTGGATGAAGCATACCCTTTGGTACAGCGAAGGCAATAAGCTTACTTACAAACCAGTTATTTTGAAGCCTTTAACTGTTGAGTCCTTCCCTCCAAAAGAACGTACTTTCTAAGCGAAGAGAAATAGAAAATGAGTGATATCCGTATATTCGAAATTTACCGCTACGATCCAGATGTCGATGCAGCTCCACGCATGGAACGCTATGAGTTAGAACTCACTGGCGAGCGCATGTTGTTGGACGCGTTGATTTCCTTGAAGAAGCAAGACGAAACTATTTCTTATCGTCGTTCATGCCGTGAAGGCGTGTGCGGTTCAGATGCCATGAACATTAACGGTAAAAACGGCTTGGCTTGTTTGACCAATATGTTGACTTTGCCTAAGGTCATCACATTGCGCCCATTGCCTGGCTTGCCGGTTGTGCGTGATTTGATCGTCGACATGACTTTGTTCTTCAAGCAATACTTGTCTATCAAGCCTTACTTGGTAAACGACAATCCACCTCCTGAAAAAGAGCGTCTCCAGAGTCCTGAAGAGCGTGAAGAGTTGAATGGTTTGTATGAGTGCATCTTGTGCGCATCATGCTCAACTTCATGCCCATCATTCTGGTGGAATCCAGATAAGTTCGTTGGCCCAGCCGGCTTGTTACAGGCATATCGCTTTATTGCTGATAGCCGTGATGAAGAAACTGCTCAGCGTTTGGATAACTTAGAAGATCCATACCGCTTGTTCCGCTGCCACACCATCATGAATTGCGTGGACGTATGTCCTAAGCACTTGAATCCAACGAAGGCAATTGGCAAGATCAAGGAGTTGATGGTTCGTAGGGCAGTATGACCCTCGGAAATGCAGAGTTATATCGTTTAAAGAGTGATGCTCGCAGGGGCTTGCTAGAGAACGATTTAATTCTGCAGCGTTTTTTTGAGCGCTACGGTACTCAGTTAAGCGTTGAAGATGGAAAGGTTTTAAGCCAACTATTGGCTCTAGATGACAACGACTTAATGGATTTATTAATTGGTCGTAAAGATTCTGTAGCAAGCTTGGAGAAAGAGATGCAAACAAACTCTTTCAAACTAGTTTTACAGAGGTTGAGAGAGAAGTAATTCAACCTTTTGGTGCAGTAAGCGTATAGATGCATGAATGAATAGTGTATTAATCATAATTTTGAATGACTAAGGATTAGAAATGATTGAATCGGACATCAAGGCAAAACTCTCGTTTTCGGATGGAACACCAGATATTGATCTGCCAATTTACAAAGGGACAGTTGGTCCTGACGTAATTGACATTCGTAAGCTCTATGGTCAGACCGGTAAGTTCACTTACGATTCAGGCTTTCTATCTACTGCGTCATGCAATAGCAAAATTACTTATATTGATGGCGACAAGGGCGAGTTGCTCTATCGTGGTTATCCAATTGAAGACTTAGCGAATAACTGTGACTTCTTAGAAGTTTGCTACCTCTTGATCAATGGCGAATTGCCAAACGCAACTGAGAAAAAAGCATTTGACGAAATGGTCATGCACCACACCATGGTTCATGAGCAAATGCAATTCTTCTTGCGTGGCTTCCGTCGTGATGCGCATCCAATGTCTGTGTTGACTGGCTTGGTTGGTGCAATGGCTGCTTTCTACCATGATGAGATTGATTACAGCGATCCGCATGCTCGTGAAGTTGCCCAAATTCGTTTGATCGCAAAGATGCCTACATTGGTAGCGATGGCATACAAGTATTCCGTAGGGCAGCCATTTATCTATCCAGATAACTCCTTGTCATACACAGCAAACTTTATGCGCATGATGTTCGCAACACCATGTGAAGAGTACAAAGTGAACCCAGTATTGGTTCGTGCTTTGGATCGTATCTTCACATTGCATGCTGACCACGAGCAAAATGCTTCTACTTCTACAGTGCGTTTGTGTGGCTCTTCTGGCACCAATCCATTTGCTGCTATCTCCGCTGGTATTGCTTGCCTTTGGGGTCCAGCACACGGCGGTGCAAACGAAGCTTGTTTGCAGATGTTGAATGAGATTCAAGCTCAAGGTGGCGTAGACAAGATTCATGAGTTCATTGCTCAAGTAAAAGACAAGAACTCTAGCGTTCGCTTGATGGGCTTTGGTCACCGTGTTTACAAAAACTTTGACCCACGCGCTAAATTAATGCGTGAGACTTGCTATGAAGTCTTGAATGAATTGGGCTTGCAAGATGACCCATTGTTCAAGTTGGCAATGACTCTAGAGAAGATCGCATTGGAAGACGACTATTTCGTTAGCCGCAAGCTCTATCCAAACGTAGACTTCTACTCAGGAATCGTTCAACGCGCTTTGGGTATCCCAACAGAAATGTTTACCTGTATTTTTGCTTTGGCAAGAACAGTAGGTTGGATTGCTCAGTGGGAAGAAATGATTACTGATCCTGAATATAAGATTGGTCGTCCACGTCAGTTATATGTTGGCGAAACAGCGCGTAAGGTTCCAAACATTACAGTTCGTAAATAAGGTTTTTAAGGTCACTCATGTCTCGTACGCTTTATGACAAATTGTGGGATGACCACGTTGTTTACTCTGAAGAGGATGGCACAGCCACGATTTATATTGATCGTCAGTTGCTTCATGAGGTAACCAGCCCTCAGGCATTTGAAGGTTTAAATTTAGCTGGCCGTCCTGTTTGGCGCATCTCTGCCAATCTGGCAGTATCCGATCACAACGTTCCAACAACGGATCGCTCTGAAGGCATTACTGACCCAATTTCCAAGCTGCAAGTAGATACCCTGGATCAAAACTGCGATGCTTTTGGCATTACTCAATACAAAATGAACGATACCCGTCAAGGGATTGTTCATGTGATTGGACCAGAGCAGGGCGCTACTTTGCCCGGCATGACAGTGGTTTGCGGAGATTCTCATACCAGTACTCATGGCGCCTTCGGTGCTTTGGCATTTGGTATCGGCACCTCTGAAGTCGAACACGTATTAGCTACTCAAACCTTGCTCATGAAAAAGAGCAAGAACATGTTGGTAAAAGTGGATGGCCGTTTACAGCCAGGCTCTACTGCTAAAGATATAGTGCTTGCCGTGATCGGTAAGATTGGTACAGCTGGTGGCACTGGTTACACCATTGAATTTGCTGGCGAAGCGATTCGCGAGCTGTCGATGGAAGGGCGCATGACTTTATGCAATATGGCAATTGAAGCTGGCGCACGTGCTGGTTTAGTTGCTGTAGATGAAACAACCATTGAGTACATTCAAGGTCGCCCATATGCCCCTAAGGGTCCTGCGATGTTGCAAGCTCTGCAATATTGGAGAACCTTGCACTCTGATCCAGATGCAAAATTTGATGCTGTTGTTGAATTACGTGCCGAAGAAATCGCTCCACAAGTGACCTGGGGAACTTCTCCAGAGATGGTGTTAGCAATTAGTGATCGCGTACCCGATCCAGAAAAAGAACGTGATCCAAACAAGCGCTCTGCAATGGAACGTGCGTTGCAGTATATGAATCTCAATCCAAATACACCAATTAGCAGCATCGCTATTGATAAAGTATTTATTGGTTCTTGCACAAATAGCCGCATTGAAGATATCCGCGCTGCCGCAAAAGTGGTGGATCGTTTGGGTAAAAAAGTAGCTGCCAATGTGAAGTTGGCTCTTGTAGTTCCAGGTTCTGGTTTGGTTAAAGCTCAAGCGGAACGCGAGGGTTTGGATCGCATTTTTAAAGCCGCAGGTTTTGAATGGCGTGAGCCAGGTTGCTCTATGTGTTTAGCAATGAATGCTGACCGCTTAGAGCCGGGAGAGCGTTGTGCATCTACCTCCAACCGCAACTTTGAGGGTCGTCAAGGTAATGGTGGGCGTACCCATTTAGTTAGTCCAGCAATGGCTGCAGCTGCAGCCATTGAAGGTCACTTTGTTGATGTTCGTAAGATTTCATAAGGGTAATCAAGTCATGAAATTTTCTTCAGCCTCTTTAATTTCTAAATTAGCCATTGTTGGTATTGCTGGACTTCTGATTTCTGCTTGCAGCAGCACTATGGAAGGCGTTGGAAAAGATTTGCAAAACCTAGGAACTTCCATGGGTGGATCAAGCAACACAACACAGCAGGGCAATCAATCTCAAACTAAGGGTAAGGACGTTGTCGTTACTCCTGTGAAGTAAATACTTAGAGCAAACAGAGTAAAAGTCGAATCATGGAAAAATTTACGGTATACAAAGGTTTAGTTGCTCCGCTTAATCGCGAGAACGTGGATACCGATGCCATCATTCCTAAGCAGTTTCTGAAATCTATTAAGAAAACTGGCTTTGGTCAAAACCTCTTTGATGAATGGCGTTATTTAGACCATGGTGAACCTGGTCAAGATTGCAGTACACGTCCAATCAACCCAGACTTTGTTCTCAATCAACCTCGCTATAAGGGCGCAGGAATTCTTTTGGCTCGTAAAAACTTTGGTTGCGGCAGTTCACGTGAACATGCGCCATGGGCCTTGGATCAATTTGGCTTTAGAGCGGTAATCGCACCTAGTTTTGCAGATATTTTCTTTAATAACTGCTTTAAGAACGGTCTTTTACCTATCGTTTTGACCGAAATGCAGGTTGATCATCTGTTTAACGAGACCATGGCTTTTAATGGCTATCAGTTAACAATTGACCTAGAAGCTCAGCAGGTCATTGCCCCTGATGGCACCGCATACAGCTTCGATGTGGCCCCATTTAGAAAGTACTGCCTTATTAACGGCTTAGACGATATTGGTTTAACCCTGCAACATGCAGATAAAATCAAGGCTTATGAAGCGGAGCGCATCCTCAAGATGCCTTGGCTTGCGACACAATTGCCGTAATTTCGTTGATTTAAAGGCCTTTCATGAAAATTGCAGTCCTACCGGGCGATGGTATCGGCCCGGAAATCGTTGCTCAAGCCGTTCGAGTGCTCCAAGCACTTGGCCCCAAGTTTGATTTAGAAGAGGCTCCAGTTGGTGGTGCTGCTTATGACGTTGCTGGTCATCCTTTGCCGCCTACAACACTAGAGTTAGCTAAAAAAGCCGATGCTATTTTGTTTGGTGCGGTAGGTGATTGGAAGTACGACACGCTTGCGCGCGAACTGCGCCCTGAGCAAGCGATCTTAGGTTTGCGTAAACATTTGGAGTTGTTTGCTAACTTCAGACCAGCGATTTGCTATCCAGAACTGACTGCTGCATCAAGTCTCAAGCCAGAAATTATTGGTGGTTTAGATATTTTGATCGTCCGTGAGCTCAATGGGGACATCTATTTTGGTCAGCCGCGCGGCATTCGCACTTCAGAGTTACCTTTGTTTAAAGGTGCTCGTGAAGGCTTTGACACTATGCACTACAGCGAACCAGAAGTAGAGCGTATTGGACATGTTGCTTTTCAAGCTGCACGCAAGCGCGGCAAGAAAGTATGCAGCGTTGATAAAGCGAACGTATTAGAAACTTCACAGCTTTGGCGTGAAGTGATGATTCGTATTTCTAAAGAGTATCCAGACGTTGAGTTATCGCATATGTATGTCGATAACGCTGCAATGCAGTTGGTTAAAGCACCTAAGGCATTTGACGTAGTAGTTACTGGTAATTTATTTGGCGATATTCTGTCTGACGAAGCAGCTATGTTGACTGGCTCAATTGGTATGTTGCCATCTGCCTCTTTGGATAAGAACAATAAAGGCTTGTATGAGCCAAGTCATGGATCTGCGCCTGATATTGCTGGTAAAGGCATCGCCAACCCATTGGCAACGATTTTGTCTGCTGCCATGATGTTGCGCTATTCCTTAGGAATGCCTGCTGAGGCGGACCGTATTGAAAAGGCGGTTCAAAAAGTGTTGGCGCAAGGATTACGTACCGCTGATATTTATACCGAAGGCACGAAAAAAGTATCAACCATTGAAATGGGCGATGCTGTTGTTGCAGCACTTGCATAAGAAACAAAACAAACGTAAACAGAAATTAAATTCACTAGATAGTTAACATCATGGCAAATACAAAAACACCTTTGGTTGGTTTAGTTGGCTGGCGCGGTATGGTTGGTAGCGTTCTTATGGAGAGAATGTTGGCCGAGAAGGATTTCGATCTGATCGAGCCAGTATTTTTTAGTACTAGCCAAGCCGGTGGTGAAGTGCCCCTCCTTAATGGTAAGAAAGTTACTAAGAGCGAAAGCACTTTGCAAGATGCCAATGACATCAAGGCATTGTCACGTTGCGACATCATCTTGACATGCCAGGGTGGCGACTACACCAATGATATTTTCCCTAAGCTACGCGCTGCAGGGTGGAATGGCCATTGGATTGATGCTGCCAGTGCGTTGCGTATGAAAGATGACGCTGTATTGGTCTTGGACCCAGTGAATCGTCCGGTGATTGATAAAGCTTTGGCTGCTGGCGGCAAGAATTGGATTGGTGCCAATTGCACTGTGAGCTTGATGATGATGGCTATGGGCGGTCTGGTGAAGGCTGACATGGTTGAGTGGATTAGCGCCATGACTTACCAAGCAGCTTCTGGTGCCGGTGCGCAGAACATGCGCGAGTTGCTTCTGCAAATGGGGGCGTTGCGTGATAGCGTCGCTACTGAATTGGCTGACCCATCTTCCTGGATTTTAGATATTGATCGCAAAGTTACTGAGACATTGCGCTCTCCTGACTTTCCGAAGAAAAACTTCCGCAATACCGCATTAGCGGGTAGCTTGATTCCTTGGATTGATGTGCCTGTTGAGAACGGTCAAACTAAAGAAGAGTGGAAGGGTGGCGCTGAGTTCAATAAGATCTTGGGTCGTCCAGCATTCCGTACGCCAGGCAGCATTCCTATTGATGGCTTATGTGTGCGTGTTGGTGCAATGCGCTGCCACTCACAAGGTTTGACTGTAAAGCTCAAAAAAGATATTCCACTCAAAGAGATCGAAGAAATTTTGGCTGCGGATAACCAGTGGGTCAAAGTGGTTCCAAATGATCGTGAAACAACTGAGCGTGATTTATCTCCGGCAGCTATCAGTGGTACGTTGACTGTACCTATTGGTCGTTTGCATAAGATGGCAATGGGTCCAGAGTACTTAGGTGCATTCACGGTTGGCGACCAACTCCTGTGGGGTGCTGCTGAACCATTGCGTCGCATGCTCCGCATATTGCTCGAAAAGTAATCTTAAGTTGATGCTACGTCTTAGCCAATCAAGCTTTTTAAAGCTCCTTTGCTTTGTTTGGCTAAGCTGGTCTTTTAACGTCACTGCTATCTCCTTAGGAGCACCGCAACTCCAGTCTCGCCCAGGCGAACCATTGCGAGTAGAAATTCCTATTCGGGTGGGGACTGATGAGCAGGGAGTTCTATCCAGTCTGAATGTGGCGATGCCGAATAAGGCTGCATATGAGCGCCTCGGTATCTCTCAAAAGATCCTGCAGTTAAATCCGCAAGCGATGGTGTATCGCAATCGTCAAGAGCGGTTAATGGTGCTCGTTGAAACCGTTGACTCTGTTCCCATGACAGATGATCCATTTCTAGATGTATTGGTCAACCTCAACTGGTCGAGCGGAAGTCTCACTAAGACATTTACTTTATTGCTGGGTGATGTACAAAAAATCACCGTAAAGCCAGGTCAAACCTTATCTGAGATTGCCGCCACCATTGCGCCTCAACTAGAGGGTGCTACTCTCGATCAAACCATGATGGCTTTGTATAAAGCCAATCCGGATGCCTTTGCTAGCGGCAGTATTAATCGCCTTGCTGCTGGCGCTGAGTTAACTAAACCAAGTCAGGCCTTGTTACGCTCTATCAGTCCTGCTGAAGCCAATCAGTTTGTTGCGGATGCCAATGAACAGTGGCGTGCTGAGCATGGGGATAAAGGGGCTAATGCGGGAACTGGAAAATCCAATACCGCAAAGTCTGGAGAGGTCGCGCCTAAGGATCGCTTAAAGATTGGCTCTAGTGCCGAAGGTAACGAGCAAGAGCGTCGCTATACCGAAGAGTTGGTCGCTCAAGAGAAGATGCTTGAGCAAACTAAAGCTCGTGTCGCTGAATTGGAAAAGAATATTGCCGATCTACAAAGACTTTTAGATAAGACAAAAGAGAAGAAGGCGGTAGATAGTAATTTTGGTTTAGGCGGCTTTGGCCCAGCTATTTTGGCTATTGGCTTAATCGCTCTAACTGGTCTACTTCTGTGGGGCTTGGCTCGTAATGCTCGTCGTTCAGAGGCGCCAAGTATTCATACGCATGCCCAACAAGCAAGCAAAGAAGAAAAATATCATGAAGAGAAACCTGCAGCAGGAACTCCTTTTGAAATGCCAGCTCGTGCTAAAGCATTGTTTGAGGGAATCGATCTTGATCTTTCAAAGCCAGCAAATGCGGCGCCATCTGTTACGGCAGTCCCAGCTTCCAATCCTCTAGCCGATACCTTGCGCGTCAAACTCAATTTGGCACGTGCTTACATCACGATTGAAGATTTTTCTGCTGCTAAAAAGTCTTTGGATGAAGTGCTCCGAATGAGCAATTCAGTTGACCCTGCAATTACCATTGAAGCACAGGGCTTGTTAGCAGAAATCTCGCATCGCAATACCTAATATGCGTATAGCCCTTGGCCTTCAGTATGACGGCAGCCCATATTCTGGTTGGCAAACTCAGGTCAATCACAACACCGTACAGGACGAATTAGAAAAAGCAATCTCTGCTTTTGTTGGTGAGCAGGCGAGTGCTGAGCATCCCATTCATACCATCACCGCAGGTAGAACGGATACTGGAGTTCATGCTCTAGGGCAGGTTGTGCACTTTGATACCAATGTCGAGCGCGAAGATTTTTCTTGGGTTAGGGGTGTGAACTCTTTCTTGCCGCCATCGATTGTGGTGAACTGGGCAAAGCCCGTTTCAGATGAATTTAGTGCTCGTTTTACAGCTTATGAGCGCGAATATATTTATGCGTTACAGGTTGGACCATGTCGTTCGCCAATGTCGCATTCGCGTGCTGGATATTTAATGCTGCCGCCAGGTCAGTGGCTCGACGTGGATGCAATGAAAAAATCGGCTGAATGTTTAATTGGTGAGAACGATTTCAGTTCATTTCGCTCATCTGAATGTCAGAGTAAAACCCCAGTCAAAACGATTTATTCCATAGAGATTATTTCTGAGCAGCCTTGGGTTTATTTCCGGATCCGTGGAAACGCTTTTTTGCATCATATGATCCGCAATATTGTTGGATGCTTTTTACAAATCGGGCAGGGCAGACAAAAGCCAGAATGGATGACAGAAGTGCTAGCAGCCAAGAATCGGCAAATTGCTGCCCCGACCTTTATGGCGGATGGTCTGTACTTGGCCAAAATTACTTATCCCGAGGAATTTGCTATTCCTCAGCCATGGCTGGAAAACTCCTGGCTACCTGCCAAGGTTATTGGGAAGCAAGAGAAATAATAGGCCCCAGGCCTTATCATTCATTTATGGGCTTACTGACATATTCTCCCGGCCGAACTAGGGTCAAAATCTGCGGTTTAAAGACGTCTGGTGATGTGGATTCAGCCGTTTCCGCTGGGGTGGATGCTGTCGGCTTCGTCTTTTACCCTCCAAGTGTGCGGGCTGTAAGCCCTAATATCGCTGCCCAGCTTATTTCCAGGCTCCCAGCAGGGGTCGATGCCGTTGGGTTGGTTGTAAACGCTACAGATGAGCAATTTGCCGCTATTCGAGCCGCTGCTTCGATCACCTTATGGCAGTTTCATGGGGATGAGACCCCAGAGCGCTGTGCCCAGCTTGCTGCTGGTGAGCCTTGGATGAAGGCCGCCCGCGTAGGAACAGGCTTCGCTTTTGATGATTTTTCCCTACAATATGGTCAAGCAAACGCTTTTCTGCTGGATGCCCTCGTCGAGGGATATGGTGGCGGAGGCGTTCCTTTTGATTGGCAAGGAATACCGCAGACATGGGTAAGCGAAAACGCGCCTCGGGTCGTTTTGAGTGGTGGATTGAACGCGCACAACGTGGGCGAGGCGATTGCACGCCTGCATCCTTGCGCGGTTGACGTCAGCAGTGGCGTAGAAAGCAGCAGGGGTGTTAAAGATCCTGCGCTCATGGCTCAATTTATCCAAGCAGTGCGCGCAGCTGATGCGAAAACATCATCCCAATAATTTGCTGTAACCAAATCAAAAGAGGTAGTTATGTACGATAAGCCAGATGCACGAGGACACTTTGGTCCCTATGGTGGCGTATTTGTTTCTGAGACATTGATGTATGCATTAGATGAGCTGAAGGAAGCCTATGCAAAATATCAACACGATCCAGAATTCATTGAAGAGTTTCATTACGAACTCAAGCACTTTGTAGGCAGACCATCACCGGTCTATCACGCTAAGCGTTGGAGTGAAATGCTCGGTGGTGCGCAGATCTACCTAAAGCGTGAAGATTTAAATCACACTGGTGCACACAAGATTAATAACGTGATTGGCCAAGCAATGTTGGCTAAGCGTATGGGCAAGCCCCGCATCATTGCTGAGACTGGAGCAGGGCAGCATGGCGTTGCCACAGCTACTATCTGTGCCCGGTTTGGCTTGGACTGTACGGTCTATCAAGGTTCTGTTGACGTAGCTCGTCAAGCGCAAAACGTATTTCGCATGAAGTTGCTCGGCGCCAAAGTCGTTCCAGTGGAATCTGGCACAAAGACTTTAAAAGACGCGCTCAATGAAGCGATGCGCGATTGGGTTACAAACGTTGACAATACTTTCTACATTATTGGCACTGTTGCAGGACCGCATCCATATCCAATGATGGTGAGAGATTTTCAAAGCGTGATTGGTGAAGAGTGCAAAGTGCAGATGCCGGAGATGACTGGTCGTCAACCAGACTTTGTTCTCGCTTGTGTAGGTGGTGGTTCAAATGCGATGGGTATTTTCTATCCGTACATTGATTACCCCGAGGTAAAACTTGTTGGTGTTGAGGCGGCGGGACATGGTTTGGGAAGCGGCTTACATTCTGCAGCGTTATGCGTAGGTAAGCCTGGCGTATTACACGGCAACCGTACTTACTTATTGCAAGATGAAAATGGTCAGATCTCTGAAACCCATTCTGTTTCTGCTGGTATGGACTACCCAGGAGTAGGCCCTGAACACGCTTGGTTAAAAGATTCTGGGCGTGCAGACTATGTGGCAATTACTGACGAAGAAGCATTGCAAGCATTCCATGACTGTTGTCGTATTGAAGGCATCATTCCTGCGCTTGAGTCTTCTCACGCTATTGCCTATGCCTGCAAGTTGGCTAAGACATTACCAAAAGACAAAACGATCTTGGTGAACCTATCTGGTCGTGGTGATAAAGATATGCATACCGTTGCTCAAGCAACAGGCTCCGAAGGCTAAAAAGAAAAAATAAAAATAGAAAAATAAAATAGCTATGTCAAAAATTACAGCGCTCTTTAAACAGCTAAAAGCAACGGGTAAAAAAGGATTAATTCCTTTCATTACTGCTGGCGATCCAGATCCAAAACAAACTGTTGAACTCATGCATGCATTAGTGCGCGGTGGTTCAAGCGTGATCGAATTAGGGGTGCCATTTTCAGATCCAATGGCTGATGGTCCCGTCATTCAAAGATCATCCGAGCGCGCATTAACGCATGGCGTTACTTTGCATAGTTGCTTAGAGATGGTGAAAGAGTTTCGCAAGAAAGATGCCAATACTCCAGTGGTGTTAATGGGCTATGCAAATCCGGTTGAGCAAATGGGAGCAGAGCGTTTTGCTACAGAAGCAAAAGCTGCTGGCGTTGATGGCGTGCTGGTAGTAGATTACCCTCCAGAAGAGTGCGTTGATTTTGCTGCTCGTATGCGCGTTGCTGGAATTGACCCGATTTTCTTATTGGCACCTACTTCATCACATGAGCGTATTAAAGAAGCCGCCAAAATAGCTTCTGGTTATATCTATTACGTTTCTATGCGGGGCGTTACAGGTGCATCCCACCTCAATACCCAGGACGTAGCCAGCATCATCCCGAAAATCCGCGAAGAAACCGATATTCCAATCGCTGTAGGCTTCGGAATTAGCGATGCCGCTAGCGCTAAGGCTGTGTCGGCCAGTGCTGATGCCGTGGTGATTGGTAGCCGAATTATTCGCCTTTTAGAGGATGCGCCCCCTGGCCAGGCGGTACAATCACTGGAAACCTTCATTCGTGAGATTCGCGACGCATTGGATAGTTAAAACTAATGAGCTGGATAGATAAATTACTCCCACCCCAAATTCAACACACTGATCCTGCAAATCGCAAATCAGTGCCTGAAGGATTGTGGGTTAAGTGCCCTGGTTGCGAAACGGTTCTCTATAGCACTGACATCGAAGCGAATTTATCAGTCTGCCCAAAATGTAGTCACCACATGCGCATCGGTGCGCGTCTACGTTTAGATAGCCTGTTAGATGAAAAAGGTCGCTATGAAATCGGTGCAGATATTTATCCAACCGATCCACTGAAGTTTAAAGATTCTAAAAAATATCCAGACCGCATTAAAGAAGCAAACGATGCTTCTGGTGAATCTGAAGCTCTGATTGTGATGGGCGGCAAGATTGAAACGATACCTGTAGTTGCTGCATGTTTTGAATTCCAATACATGGGCGGCTCGATGGGCTCCGTTGTGGGTGAGCGTTTTGCCCGCGGCGTTCAAGAAGCGATTAATAAGAAGTGTGCATTCATTTGTGTCACTGCTACTGGCGGTGCACGTATGCAAGAGAGTTTGTTATCTCTGTTTCAGATGGCCAAGACCAACTCGATGTTGACCTTGTTAGCTAAAAAAGGCCTGCCTTATATCAGTGTACTGACCGACCCAACTATGGGCGGTATTTCTGCAAGCTTTGCCTTTATGGGCGATGTAGTGATGGCTGAACCTAAGGCTTTGATTGGTTTTGCAGGTCCACGCGTGATCGAGCAAACTGTTCGTGAGAAATTGCCAGAAGGTTTCCAGCGCTCAGAATTCTTGATGCAAAAGGGCGGCATTGACATGATTGTTGATCGTCGTCAGATGCGCGGTGAAATTGCTCGTTTGCTGGCTTTGCTGCAAAAGCTTCCTGAGCCTGCGATAGCGGGTAGCGCAGCCGTTTAAGCGCTTGAGCTCAGCACACCAAGCCCCCATTTTATTTTCCAGCCTAGAGGCTTGGCTTAGCCACCTCGAAACTGCTCACCCTGTTGGTATCGATATGGGACTTGAGCGCATCAATCGCGTGAAGGCGGCATTAGATTTGCATTTCGATTGTCCGGTGATTACGGTTGCTGGCACTAATGGCAAAGGATCCACTTGCGCCTTCTTAGAAAGCATTCTCCTATCATCTGGTTACCGCGTTGGTTGCCACACTTCACCGCACCTACTGCAATTTAATGAGCGTGCTCGCATCAATGGTGAGGATGTTAAAGACAATATCTTGCTTGAGCATTTTGCTGCTGTAGAAAAAGCGCGCGTTAGCTTGGTGGATGCGCCAACGTTGACCTATTTTGAATTCACTACCTTAGCCATCATGCATCTGTTTTCTAAATCGAATCTAGATGCCGTTGTATTAGAAGTAGGCATGGGTGGACGTTTAGATGCAGTCAATATTGTGGATGCCGATTGCGCCATCGTGACTAGTATTGACATTGATCATGCGGATTTCTTAGGCGGTACACGAGAAGCGATTGGTTTAGAGAAAGCCGGCATATTCCGCCAAGGTCATATTGCGGTATGTGGTGACCCTGTGCCGCCACAAACACTCATCGACCATGCTGAAAAGCTGGGTTGTGATCTTTGGTTGCAGGGGCGTGATTACAACTTCCAGGGTGATAAGCAGCAGTGGGGTTGGGCAGGGCGCAATAAGCGCTTTAGTGGCCTTGGTTATCCAGCATTGCGTGGCGCCAATCAGATTCTCAATGCATCCGCTGTTATTGCCGCCTTAATGGCACTTCATCAGCGCTTGCCTGTAAGCGCTCAGGACATCCGCAATGGCTTTGCCTTAGTGGAGTTGCCTGGCCGCTTTCAGGTCCTTCCTGGTCAGCCTACGGTCGTTTTGGATGTCGCTCATAACCCCCATGCTGCAGCTACCTTGGCTCAGGGCCTGGATAAGATGGGCTATCACCCCTATACCTATGCCATTTTTGGGGCAATGGCTGACAAAGACATCGAAGGCGTCATCAAGCCCCTTCTGAATATCGTGGATTTCTGGTTTTGCACGGATTTACCGACTCCCAGAGCCGCCAGCGCCAAGGCCTTGGCTGAGAAGCTTGAGTCTTTGGGCGTAAAGCCTAAAAATGGAGCAGACGGAGGGATAGAATGCTTCCCAGAACCCGCTTTGGCGTATCAAAAAGCGCTATCTCAGGCAGGTGAGGGTGATAGAATTGTCACCTTCGGATCCTTCTATACCGTTGCAGGCGTAATGACTTACCGAAACAACCAGGCCCACTGATCCATGATTCGTTTACCAAGCTTTTTTAAGCGAAAAACCCAGTCTGATGACCTTGAATTCGATTCAAGGGGTGGTCGCACCGCCAATAGAGCCGCGCCACGCAGTTTTCAGCGTGCAGCAGAAGCTGAAGAGTTGGCCCTAACCGAAGATCCAGAACAGCAAAGAGCGCGTCACCGTCTGATTGGCGCAGCTGTATTGGTCTTAATCGCAGTCGTTGGACTCCCTCGCATTTTGGATAGCAAACCAAAGTCTGCGCCAAATGATATCGCCGTCAACATTGTGGCTAGCTTGCCGATCCCGGGTACCGAAACCAAGCCTGAAGAAAAGCCAAAAGCAGAAGTACCGGTTGAGCCTGCTAAAGAGGCTCCAAAAGTTGCTGCCACACCGGTGCCAGTACCAGAAGTAAAAACCGAATCTAAGCCTGAAACTAAGCAAGAAGCAAAAGCTGACACTAAACCAGCGCCACCTGCAGTAAATAAATCTGGCACATTGGGTTTGGCAGCGGGTGAAGAGGTGGTTGCTGCGAACACACCCAAAGCAGACAAGCCAAAAACAGATGACGTAACTAAGCCTGCCACTACAAACGGTTCAGGTAAGTACGTTATTCAGATTGGTGCTTTTGCATCAGAAGAGCGTGCCAAAGGTTGGATTGCAAAACTCAAAGATCAAAAGATTCCAAACTATGTCTTAAACAAGACTGGTACCGATGGGGCTAAGTTGTATGTACTGCGCGCAGGTCCATATACCGATAAAGAATCCGCCGAAGCAGCGGAGAAGAAAATTAAGGCGATGGGTCTGTCACCAAGACTCGTCGAATCCGGTAAGCAGTAATGGAATACTTATCCACCCTCAAGCTAACATCGGTGGATTACTTCACCCTAGTTGTGCTCTTGATCTCCGCTTTGGTTGGTATCTCACGCGGCCTGTTTAAAGAGGTGCTTGCTTTAGCATCTTGGTTTGCTGCGGCTTGGGTTGCCTATCACTATAGCAATTACCTATCTACCGAGTGGCTCTCTACATTTCATCTAGATGAGCTACTGAGTTTGGGTGTGAGCTTCCTTATTTTATTTATATTGACACTCATCATCTGTGGCTTGTTTGGTGGAGTAGTGCAAAAAATTATTCTGTCTGTAGGGCTGAGTTTGACTGACCGCTTCTTGGGTTTGATTTTTGGTGTAATTCGTGGCGGCTTGATCGTTGTAGTGCTTGCTACCTTGGCGGCACTCACTCCCATTCCGCAAAGCATGGCCTGGAAGAATGCCATTACCAGACCAGCAATTGACATGGCAACCGGTTTAATTAAAGGTTGGCTTCCTGCCGACTGGGCAAAGCAATTGGGTGATGCTATGCCTAAAGTTACCCCTACCATTACTCCTAAATTAACAATAGGAATCTAGAGATATGTGCGGCGTCGTCGGAACTGTTTCTCACTCACCAGTAAATCAACTTCTCTATGATGCCTTGTTGCTTTTGCAACATCGCGGTCAAGATGCCGCAGGTATTGCGACGATGAACGGTAATTCGTTCACGATGCATAAAGCCAACGGCTTAGTACGAGATGTTTTCAGAACACGTAATATGCGCAGCTTGGTAGGTAATGCAGGCATTGGTCAGGTGCGTTATCCAACTGCTGGCTCGGCAAGTAGCGAAGAAGAAGCGCAACCTTTTTATGTCAGCGCACCATACGGCATTATCTTGGCGCACAACGGCAATTTAACCAATGCACCAAGTCTGCGTGTTGAGATGGCGTATCGTGATCGTCGTCACATCAATACGAGCTCCGACACTGAAGTATTACTGAACGTATTGGCTGACGAACTACAAAAAGAAACCAATAGCGCAGCTCTTGATGAGGGCGCGATGTTTAATGCCGTTACTGGAGTCACCAGTCGCGTTAAAGGTTCATATGCAGTTGTGTCATTAATTGCCGGCTATGGCTTGTTGGCATTCCGTGACCAGTACGGCATTCGTCCTTTGTGTATCGGACGTATTGATACACCGCAAGGTCCTGAGTGGATGATTGCATCCGAATCTGTTGCTCTCGAAGGTTTGGGCTTCACATTTGTACGTGACGTCAATCCAGGCGAAGCAATCTATATCGATTTAGATGGCAATTTCTATTCACGTCAGTGCGTACCAAATGCAGTGCTTACTCCTTGTATCTTTGAGTATGTCTACATGGCTCGTCCAGACTCCACCATCGATGGCGTCACCGTCTATAACGTGCGTATGCGCATGGGCGATTACTTGGCTGAGAAGATTCGCAAAGAGACCAATGTTGACGAGATCGATGTGGTGATGCCGATTCCGGACTCTAGCCGTCCAGCAGCAATGCAGGTTGCCAAGAACTTAGGCGTGGATTACCGCGAAGGCTTCTTTAAGAACCGTTACATCGGTCGCACCTTCATCATGCCGGGGCAGGCTGTGCGCAAGAAGTCTGTCCGTCAAAAACTCAATGCGATGCGTATTGAGTTCAAAGATAAGACTGTATTGATCGTAGATGACTCCATCGTACGTGGAACTACATCTTTTGAGATTGTGCAGATGGCTCGCGAGTCTGGCGCCAAGAAAGTGATCTTTGCTTCGGCTGCGCCTCCAGTACGTTTCCCGAACGTCTACGGCATTGATATGCCTACGCGCAGTGAATTGGTTGCTTATGGCCGTACTGATGAAGAAATCAACAAGATGATTGGTGCAGATCAACTCATCTACCAAAGTGTTGAGGATATGAAACAGGCGGTGCGGGATATTAATCCCAATATTCAGCAGTTTGAAGCCTCTTGTTTTGATGGAAATTACATCACGGGCGATATTACTGAGTCCTATTTGGATGCTTTAGAAGCTGCCAGAAATACTTCAGCTGCTAAGGCTGACCGTCAAAAGGATTCGAGCGATTTTGCCCGCTCCCAGCTTCACCTGCATTTGGCTACCGAAGACTAAAAAGCGACAGGATATTGCCTCACACGAGGCAATTCCTCAATTCGGTGTCAAAATAGCAGTATGAAGAGCAAAACCACACGCAAAAAACCGGATTTTTCTAAGCTGGCCCTAGAGACTCTAGCGGTCCGTGCTGGCACACGTCGTACCGCTGAGTATCAAGAACACTCCGAGGCAATGTTTCTCACTTCAAGTTTCTGTTTTGATAGCGCTGAATTAGCAGCCGATGGCTTTGCTCACGCTGATCAAGGATTTATCTACTCCCGCTTTACTAATCCAACAGTCAGTATGTTCCAGGATCGCTTGGCTGCTCTAGAGGGTGGTGAGGCTTGTATTGCAACTGCTTCTGGAATGGCTGCCATCATGACATTGGCGATGGCGCATCTGCAGGCAGGTGACCATGTTGTTTGCTCTCGCTCAGTATTTGGTGCAACGATCCAGTTGTTCACCAATATCTTGGGTCGCTTTGGCATTACGACGACTTATGTTGATTTGGCTGATACCAAGTCATGGCAAGCTGCTGTCCAGCCAAACACTAAACTCTTTTATCTAGAGACGCCTTCCAATCCATTGACTGAGATTGCGGATATCAAAGCAATTTCAAAGATCGCCAAAAAAGCAAAAGCATTATTTGCGGTAGACAACTGCTTCTGCACACCAGCCTTACAGAAACCATTAGCACTTGGTGCGGATGTCGTCATTCATTCGGCTACTAAGTACTTAGATGGCCAAGGCAGGGTAGTTGGCGGTGCGATCGTGGGTAGCAAAGACTTCATCATGGGCAAAGTATTCCCATATGTCCGCACTGCAGGCCCAACGCTGTCCGCATTTAATGCTTGGGTGTTCCTGAAAGGCTTAGAGACTTTAGAGCTTCGCATGAAGCAACAAAGTCAGAATGCACTCGCCTTGGCTCAATGGTTAGAGAAGCAGCCTGGTGTCGAGCGCGTATACCATCCAGGCTTGAAGTCACATCCTCAGCATGCATTGGCTAAGCGCCAGCAAAAAGAGGGCGGGGCGATTCTGTCTTTCACTCTAAAAGGCGGCAAGAAAGCTGCGTTTAAGCTCATTAACCAAACCAAGCTTTGCTCGATTACAGCAAACCTAGGTGACACGCGCACAACCATAACCAATCCAGCAACAACAACGCATTGCCGCGTTCCGCCTGAAGCAAGAATAGCTGCTGGTATCACGGATGGCTTGGTGCGTATTGCAGTGGGCCTGGAGAATATTAATGATCTCAAGAATGACTTGGCTGGCGGCTTAAAGAAGTAAATAAAACTCAAGTTGAAAAGAATATCCCAATGAGTTTTGCTGATGCAACCCAGTTCTGGAATGAGCGTTTCGATAAAGAAGAATTCATCTTTGGTAAAGAGCCTAACGAATATTTGGTTGAAAAGGCAAATCAGTATCTAAAGCCAAAAAATAAAGTTCTTTGCATTGCTGATGGTGAAGGGCGCAACGGTGTCTGGCTTGCTAAACAAGGAATGCAAGTTGTTGGCTTTGACGCCTCTGATATTGCGCTAGCTAAAGCAAAACAGTTTGCTAAAGACAATCAAGTCGAGGTGGAGTATTCATTCTCAGATACTGATAGCTTTATATGGCAAGCCAATGCTTATGACGCAGTGATTGGTATCTTTATCCAATTTGCTGACCCCGCAATGCGTGAGCGTATCTTTAAGCAAACGTATCAAGCACTCAAGCTAGGCGGCATCTTTATTCTGCAGGGCTACACGCCAAAGCAGTTGGAATATAAAACTGGTGGACCAAGCTTAATAGAGCATCTCTACACAGAAGAATTAATTAGAGATCTTGCTAAAGACTTTCAGATACTTGAACTAATGAGTTATGAGAAAGAGCTCTCAGAGGGACCAAGGCATACCGGCATGTCTGCAATTTTGGGCTTAGTCGCTCAAAAGTGAGTTTTCTCTTATGAAGACCATTGAAATTAAAAGTGCATGGCAGGGTAACAGCGATTGCAATGCATGTTCTATTCGTAGCTCGGCATTATTTGCCGAGTTGAATGAGGAAGATTTTTCCAAAATTCATTCGCCTATTGATGATCTCCGCTTTGAAGCCAATTCAGGTATCTATATACAAGGCGAGTCTGCAGATCACCTATACACATTGCGCGAAGGTTACATTAAGTTATTGCATGTTAATTCTGATGGCTCCAGCAGAATCGTGCGATTAGTTATGCCTGGAGATCTTTTTGGTATGGAGGCGCTGTTGGAGGAAAGCTATGCCCATTCTGCTAGCGCTTTATCGAATGTTCATTTATGCCGCATTCCAAAAGCAATCATCTCTAGCCTAGGGGAAGAGTCGCCACGTCTACACCGCCAGATAGTTAAAAAATGGGGCGAAGCTTTAGCTCAATCCGAATCCTGGTTTTCTGAAATTAATACCGGTCGAATTGAAGTGCGTTTGGCGCGCTTTTTTCTTAGAGTTGCCAAGGCGTCTGGAGAGATGGCAGTTGCACCGCTCTTTAAGCGTGAGGATATGGGATTAATGATGGATGTGAAGTTTGAGACCATCAGCAGAGCTCTTGCCTCAATGGCCGAGCAGGGGCTGATTTCCAATATCAGCAGGCTGAGTATTCAGATTCCGAATATGGAAAAGCTTAAAAGCTTTTCTCAAGCAGGGTCTTAAAGCTAATAGAAGATAAGCAAGAGGAAATAAAAAAGACTGCCGTAGCAGTCTTTTTTTGCCTTAGTGCTTAACTAAATATTTAATTAAGCCTTCTTAGCGTAAGCAGAGCACCAGCCTTTGCCAGCAACTTTCTTAGTTCCAAATAAAGAACAACCGCCAGTTGCATCACCCACTTTACCTTGGAACAAAGCGCAGTTATCGCACTCTTGACCAGCGGCATATTTAGGATATTTAGCTTTATCTACAGCAGTTGCAACTGCCTTGTATCCCAAAGCGGCAGCTTGTGGGTCAGTCTCAGCAACCATTGCTTGAGCTTGAACTTTACCGTTCAATGCCAATGTGCAGGCACCAGCAGCAGACAAAATCATAAATTGGCGACGACTATTCTTCATAAAGACTCCAGTATTCAGGTAAGTAAAAAAGTTCAAATAACTAGCTATGTTGGATATTAAAGGGGATAACACCTTCAACAATAGGGGTTTCTCTGTATTAAGTTTAGCAAGTCTAGGCCTCACACTACGTAAATATGCATAAATGCGTATATAAGCAATTAAATCACTGTTTTACGACAAAATAATACATAGAGGGTTTTATGAAAAAGTTTATTTCTCTTGGTCTGATGTTGTTTTCAGGCCTCGTATCAGCACAATCCGCTGCACCTGCAAGTCCTGAGCTGCTGCAGATTATTGATAAATCCACCAAATTTGTCGTTAACACCCCAAAGGGTCCGGTAGAAATCACTCGTGTGATGACGCCCTGTGCCAAGAATAAAGGCTGGCTGCAACCATTGATTCCAATCAAGGGTGTTGTGCCAGTTGATGAGATTGACGTATTGAATGCGCTGAATGATAAAGACTCAATCGTGGTTGATATGCGCGTGGTTGATGACCGCGTTAAAGGAACAATTCCAGGCTCAGTCGGTATACCGTACACCGAAGTAGCTATGCGCATGGATGAGTTGGGTTGCAAAAAGCCTGCTGCTGGATCAACTAAATGGGATTGCTCTAAAGCCAAGAAGGTTTACGCATTCTGCAACGGCCCTGTTTGTCCACAAAGCCCAATGGCAATGGCTGCGATGACACGCGACGGCTTCCCAGCAACGAAGATTTATTACTATCGTGGCGGCATGTTGGATTGGGATGCATTGGGATTAACAACTGTAAAAGGTGAGTTCTAATCTTATTAACTTAAGACCCGAAATTCGAAGGGGGCCGCGGCCCTCTTTTTTTATTGTCTGATAGCTGCATGAGCACCCATTCAGCACCCTAGACCCATTCATTCATGATGTAGATCAAATTCTACTAACTTGTTTGCTTCCACCTATTGACATTGCAATTTAAATTGATAATATATAAATGTATATATTATTTAAACCTTAAATGAGGTCAGTAAAGATGGTAAATAAAGCAGGGCAGGCGAAACCAGCGCCGTATATGAATCCATTGCTTGCAGGCATCCTGCTTGGAATGGTTCTATTGGCAACTTTTGTAGTCACTGGTCATGGACTTGGGGCAACAGGATTTACTACCCGCTTGACTGCGTGGGTTGGAATGTATGTTGCACCGGTTGCTACAAATGCAAATGACTATTTGGGTGGAATGGTAGAAGAAGGCAAACCTTTAAATGCTTGGATTACTTGGCAGGTGATCGGCGTAGCATTAGGCGCATTGATATCTGCATTCCTAGCAAAGAGAATTCGTATTCAGATGGACGGCAAGAAATTTCTCGGTGGCGCTAAGCGTCCGATGACGGCATTATTTGGCGGCATCTTGGCAGGCTTTGGAGCACGTGTTGCTGCAGGATGTACTAGTGGTCTGGGTTTATCTGGCGCCGCGGTACTTAGTTTGGCTGGATTTACTTTCCTTGGCACATTCTTTGCGGTGGGTTTATTGGTAAGCCGCTTCTTGAAAGAGGGGAAATAAGATGAGCGAGATTCTTTCAGGACTTCTTTTGGGCGCTGCTTTTGGTTTTGTTTTAGAGCGTGCGGGTTTTGGCAATCCTAATAAATTAACTGGCCAATTTCGACTAACGGATTGGTCCGTGTTTAAGGTCATGTTCACCGCTATTGTGTTTGCTGCAGTAGGGCTCATGGTCTTAGAAAAGACTGGGCTGGTTGATGCTGGTAGTTTGTTTGTCCCCCCAGCATTCTTGGGCGCAGCTGCATTGGGTGGAGCGCTTGTTGGTGCTGGCTTCGCAATTGGTGGGTATTGCCCTGGAACATCAGTGGTTGGCTTAATGTCTGGTCGCATTGACGCAGCAATCTTTTTGCTTGGCCTGCTTTTGGGCACCGTAGTTTTTGCTGTTATTTACCCAGAGATAGAGGTCTTAACTACTTTAGGTGAATTCGCTAAAGCGGATTCATTGCCAGATGCTTTCAATATCTCAGATTGGTCGATTGATGTCGGAATGATTTTCGCGGCCGTTGGTGTTTTTGTCTTGGGCTCTTGGATGGAAAAGAAATCCAAAGGTCCTGTTAGTTCTCAAGCTTAATCATTAAAAGGAAAAATATGTCTAAGAAATCTACTGTAGCTGCATTGGCGCTTGCCTTGGCGGGTTTATCTGCAGCACCGCTCGCCCTTTCTGCTGATGCGCCTGCGAACCCAACAAGGTCTGAGCAAAAGAATCCTTGCGGTCCTAAAAAAGAAGCCTCAAATCCTTGTGGTCCAGCAAAGAAAAAGGCAGCTAACCCATGTGGGCCAGCCAATCCTTGTGGGCCAAAGAAGCGTAAGGCAGCGGAGTAACTTTTAAATGCTCACTCAATCCAATCTTTGGTTAGCCGCTCAGAAGCTGGCAAACATTCAAATGCAGTACGCTAAATCTGGGCGTACATTGAATGAAGCTGCTTTATGCGGTGCCAAGGATTTTGTTGAGTGGCAGCATTATCCGAACAATGACTTAGCTGATGTGAATAGTGGCTATGAGTTTTATTACCATGCGCATTCAGCTGATGAGATGCCCGATGGAGAGCATGGCCACTTTCATGTGATTAAACGGGACGCACAGAGCTTTCATCATCTTGTTGGCATTGCATTAAATCAAAAGGGCTTGCCAACCCGTTTATTTACAACAAATCAGTGGGTCACAGGCGAGGAAATGATCGATTCGGACTTGGTCATCAAGTCCTTAAAGAGCTTTGAGATGGTGGTCAAAGGTCGTATGGCACCAGTAAGTAACTGGGTGGGTGCACTTATTCAATTATTTAGTACAGATATTGAAAAATTGATTGTGGATCGTGATCAAAAGATTGCATCAATGGAGGTTGAGTTTGGTGGTCGTGCACTTGTACTAAATTCTAGAAAGCATCATGTTTTAACGGAGTGCAAGATTGATCTGCTAGGTCGTCTTTCAGAGAATTTATTGGTAGTTAATTCATAAGGGAGTAGAAATGAAAAAAATTCAATGGGCAGTAGCTCTTGTCTTGGCTAGCATGGTAAGTTTCGTGCAGGCTATTACATTGCCTGGGCCAGTGGTTAGTGCTGAATGGCTTGCTGCAAACCAATCTGAAGTGCAAATTCTGGAGGTAAGAGGCGATGTGGCTAGCTATGTACGTAGCCCTGAATTTGAAGTCGATAAAAAGACTGGAAAAAAGGTGCTAGTAGAGGTTGGCGGCCATATTTCAGACTCTAGCTTGTTAGACTTTAAAAAGGTTAGAGCTGATCGCATGATTGATGGAAAAAAGATTAAATACTTGATTCCTGAAAAGGCAGATTTTGAAAAAATTATTCAAGCTGTTGGCGTTAACTCTGACAAGCCTATCGTTTTGGTACCAATTGGATTGGATATTTCCGATGTGGACGAAGCCCTAAGAGCCTATTGGCAGTTCAAGGTTTATGGTGAAGACAATATTGCCGTTTTAGATGGTGGCATGGCAGGCTGGCTTGCTGAAGGTCGTGATTTTGTAGTTAGCCCTTCAACCAAGACCGGCGGAAACTGGACTGCAAAAGCCGAGCGCAAAGAATTGATTGCCAATTCAGAGCAAGTAGCTCTTGCATCAAAAAGCAGTAAGGTGAATTTGATTGATGCACGTCAACCAGCACAATTTTTTGGCTTAAGTAAACGTGACTATGTAGGTGCTTATGGACACATTGCTGGTGCAAAAGAATTGGCCCCAGAGTTGTTGGCAAAGACTTCAAAGGGTGCACTGTATTTTTGGGATAAAAATACCTATAACGCATTGTTGACAGCAAACGGCATTAATCCAAAATCACCAGCCATTAGTTATTGCAATAGCGGCCATTTGGCAGCTGGTGGTTGGTTTGTATTGTCAGAGCTGGTAGGTAATAAATCCACCAAGCTGTATGACGGCTCCTTATATCTTTGGACTCTTGAAGGTCGTCCATTGGTAGGCGTTCCGCTGAACTAAGGTTGCGTGCCATGTCACTTCTTGCCACCAACATCAACCTGCAAAAGATGCAGTCATCAGCAGATGATGCCTGTCGTTTGATGAAGGTTCTTTCTAATCGCGATCGGATGATGTTGTTGTGTCAAATTAGCCAAGGGGAGAAGTGTGTGGGTGAGCTGGAGGCATGCCTTGATATTCAGCAGCCCACCTTATCGCAGCAGTTAACCGTTTTAAGGAATGAAGCGTTGGTGAAAACCAGAAGAGAGGGTAAGCAAATTTATTACTCGCATTCCAATCAGGTTGCCTTAGAAGTGATGAATGTGCTTTATCGGAATTACTGTAGTAAATAATTTAAAAGGAGCTTTAATATGAAATGCAATGTTGGCGGTATTGATCGTATGTTACGTATGGTAGTGGGCCTAGTATTAATTGGCCTGGCTGCAACTGGCACTGTTGGTGTTTGGGGTTGGATCGGTGTAGTGCCGCTCGCAACAGGTCTATTTAGATTCTGCCCGGCCTATCCATTGTTGGGAATTAATACTTGCGGTACTGATTCTTCTTGTGGCGGTGGCGGTTGCTGTAAATAAGCTGCTTCAGTAAAAGTAAATAAGGGGCACTTAGTTGCCCCTTATTTTTTCTCCGAAGCATAGATAAAAGACATCTATGCCTAATTAATTAGCCCCACAATAGCCCAAAGAATAAAAGCAGTGCGTAAAGGTGAATGGCTGCTAAATTATTCACAATCAACCTCTTCATTTTCTCTTTCTCGCTTATCTCCGCCGAAACCTCCTTTGCGCAGTGCTGAAATATTGGCAAAGGGAGGAGTGTGATGAGAGTTGCCTTTGGTAATTCAAGGTAATGGATGCCAATCATTTGCAGCGCATAAGAGCCAGCAATTACAGTTAGATACCAACGACCTAATTCATTGCGAGTAGTTTGTGTTGCAAGCGTGAGTTTATGCGCAAGTTGGTCAGCCCTAATATCGGGAATCTGATTGACCAACAATATATTGGACACAATTAATCCGAACGCAACACCAATTGGAATTGCTTCGTATGCAATAGCGTTTATTTGGATGCTGGCAAAACCAATGACCACAAGTGACCAAGCTATTGAGATTGCTAATTCACCAAGAACTCCTTTAGACATCAACTCAAAAGGAGGGGCAGAATATGCCCAAGCTATAAATATCCCAATCATTCCAAGGGGAATGAGATGCCATGTAGTTTGTGAGCATAAATAGAGGCCCAATCCTGCGCTTAATAAGATGAGGGTGATACCAAGCAGAAGTATTTGCCTCGGTTTGAATATCTGGTTTTGTATGAAGCGACTGCCCCCGGTGAATGGGGTAATACGATCTTCATTATTCTGGTCAGATCCGTTGAGATGATCGAAGTAATCGTTTAGTAGGTTAGCTGCTCCGTGAGCAAAAAGAGCCAAGCTGAGGGCTAGAAAGTTAATTCCAAAAGTTGCTTTGGTAGCGCTAGGTAATGCAAGGCCTATCAAGCAGCCCAACAGAGTGATGGTGAGAAATGCAGGCCTAGTTGCTAAAAGTAGATTTAACTTTATGCTCATGACGATGTCATGTATTGCGTATTAATGATCTACAAATCGTCTTGGATCATTAATGGGGCGCAGGGGCATGATATGAATTTGATCTCCATCGAATTCAATATGCATTTGACTGCCAACTTCCATGCTCAGTCTTTTAACTTCAGATGCTGAAGCAACCCATTCAATTTTGTGCGCACTATTTTGAATTTGTAACTGCACAACGGCAATTTGACCTAAGCTGCTAATTTCTACGGTAGTAGCTGGAATGCTGGCAGGGGTTGGTGCGTTAAAGACCCTTAATCCATCCTGTGGAATCACCCAAGCAACTTGCGCGTTTGGGGGAATCTTTCCTTTGTCAGCCACAGTAAACGTTTTTTCACAACCATCCCAAGTGAGATTTCCTGCATTAAATATTCCATGAAACATATTGCTGATGCCTACCAACTCAGCTACGCGTGAGTTTCTGGGTCTTTGGAATAAGACTTGTGGTGGAGCCGTTTGCAGACTAATTCCATTATCAATAACGGTAATGCGGTCAGCCAGCAGGTCCGCCTCGCGCAAATCATGGGTTACTAGCAGAATGGGAATGTTCAAGTCCTTGCGTAAATCTGCGAGGGTTTTGTAAAGACTCTGACGGGTTGGTGCATCTACTGCGGAGAAGGGCTCATCTAGTAACAAAATCTTTGGCTGCCGAGCTAGAGCTCTGGCAAGCGCAACGCGCTGCTGCTGCCCGCCAGAAAGCTGGCTGGGTAAACGATGAGCAAGTTCTGCTATTCCCATCCGATTTAACCAATCTTGAGCAATTTCTTTGCGCTCACTTACTTCGTAGATGGAGTTTTGCAGCGGGATGATGACGTTTTCAACGGCGGAAAGATGCGGAAAGAGGGCGTACTGTTGAAATAAGAAGCCGCAAGAGCGTTGTGCTGGTGCTAGGTTTTTAATTACCCCTGAAAGTTCGCTCGCTTCAAACCAGGTTTCTCCATCACACTCAATTTTTCCGAACTTCGCTTGACTCAGTCCGGCGATAGTTCTAAGGGTGCTGGTCTTGCCGCTACCAGACGGCCCTACAAGTGCATGCAATTGACCAGGAGCGCACTCCAAGTTGATTTGCAATGGATTGGGGAGAGTTTGGTTGATTTTGAGTTTGAGCATTAGCCTCTCCCTTTGCTCTGTGGGGTGGCGCTTCTTCCAAAGACGCCATAAGAGAGCGCAATCGCAATCAGTGAAATTCCCAGAAGAAGCAAGGCAAGCGCCCCAGCGCCGGCAGTATCAAAACTTTGTACCTTGTCGTATATAGAAATAGATACCGTTTTGGTTTCGCCTGGGATGGCGCCTCCGACCATGAGGACGACCCCAAATTCCCCAAGAGTATGGGCAAAAGTCAGTACGGCTGCACTGGTAATACCCCTCCAGGCCAGCGGAAGCTCAATTAAACGAAAGATTTGCCAATTGGATAGGCCGCTTACTTGGGCGGCTTCGCGAATTTCTGGGTTAATGGCTTCAAAAGCGCGCTGAATCGGCTGTATGGCAAAAGGTAGGTTGACTATGAGGGAGGCTATCAAGATGCCGGTAAAGGAAAAAACTAATGGAAAGCCTAAGAAGCTCTTCCCACCCAGGCCAACCAGCAGGTAATAGCCCAAAACTGTAGGTGGCAGAACGAGTGGGAGGGCTAAGGCTGCCTCTACCCAGGGCTTGCTTCTATTGAGGCTAAGCAGGCTATGGGATACCCAAACCCCAAAAGGGATGATGAGAGCCAAAGTCCAAAGTGCCAGCTTTAGCGAAAGAAGGATTGCGTCTATATCCATCGTTTTGATTGTATTGCCAAGCAATATAGGGTAACTCACTATACCGATTTAGCTACTTCAGGAGTCCAATATATGCGTATACATGCATATATATTACAAGGCGATGATTTAGGTGAAATCTAGGGTTCAAAAAGCAACAAAAAACTTATCTCCGAAACAGATGGAGAAAGTATTTTCTCAGGTCGCCGCCTATTTCAATGTGCTGTCTGAACCAGCGCGCCTCCGCATTATGTATTCAGTCTGCAGCGGAGAGAAGTCCGTTTCTGAAGTGGTTGAAATGTGTGGCTCAAGTCAGGCGAATGTTTCAAGACATCTTTTGGCTTTGCATAAAGCGGGAATATTGCTCAGACGTAAAGAGGGTGTAACGGTTTATTACTCAATTGCAGATAATGCAACTGTAGAAATGTGTCAGTCAGTCTGCGCAAAGATTGCTGAAGGTATTCATTAAGTTTTGCAGTAAATCACTTTTCAAGTAGAGGTCAAATGACTAAGAAGCAAATTGAATTAAGTGTCGAGGATATCTCGGCAGTTGAAAAGCCGGCAAATAGAGCCCGCTTAGTTAAAGCGCCAGAGCACTTTATCTCTCAAGAGTTAATTGCCGACATCAACGCCAATGGCCTTGATGAAACGCGCCGTGGCTTCCTGCGCAAAGGCTTCATGTCTGCAGTTGGCGGAGCGGCAGCAGGCTTGGCTGCGCCTCTGGCCTTTGCTGCAGGCGAGGGCGACCCAGCAATTTTAGAAAAGCAAGAATGGCAAACAACACTTGGTAAGAACGTTGCCACCATGCCTTATGGCGTGCCGTCTATTTATGAGGCTAATTTAATTCGCCGTGAGTCACCTGGCTTGACACGTGTATCGGCTGCATCAGTTGCCTTTACACCTTTGCAAGGCTTGTTCGGGACAATTACGCCAAACGGTTTGCACTTTGAGCGCCATCACCAAGGTTGGTACAACTTAAATCCTGAGACCCATCGATTGATGGTGAACGGTATGGTGAAAAATGCTCGCGTCTTCACAATGAATGACTTGATGCGTTTGCCTTCAGTTTCTCGTACACATTTTATTGAGTGCGGTGCAAATACCGGCTTAGAGTGGGGCAACGTTGCTGTCCCGACAGTGCAATACACACACGGCATGTTGTCCTGCTGCGAATTCACAGGCGTACCACTGAAAGTATTGCTTGAAGAGTGCGGTGCAGATCTGAAAAAAGGCAAGTTCTTACTTGCTGAAGGTGGTGATGGTTCTGGCATGACTCGTACTATCAACTTAGAGAGTTGCCTTGATGACACTATCGTAGCCTGGAGTATGAATGGCGAGATGCTCCGCCCCGAAAACGGCTTCCCATTGCGCTTGGTAGTCCCTGGGGTACAAGGCGTTAGCTGGGTTAAATGGTTGCGCCGTCTTGAAGTGGGCGATATGCCTTGGAATTCAAAAGATGAAGCGGTTCACTATATTGAACTCATGCCGGATGGCACTCACCGTCAGTACGCTTCTATCCAGGAGTGCAAATCAGTTATTACAACGCCTTCAGGCGGTCAGCAATTGCTCGACAAAGGTTTTTATAACGTAAGTGGTATGGCTTGGTCTGGGCGCGGAAAGATTAGGCGTGTTGACGTTTCTTTTGACGGCGGCAATAACTGGCGTCAAGCGCGCCTCGAGACTCCAGTACTCACTAAGTCAATTACACGCTTCAATATTGATTGGGTTTGGGATGGATCGCCTGCAATATTGCAATCTAGAGCGGTTGATGACACTGGTTACATCCAGCCTTCAATTAAAACTTTGCGTAATGTTCGTGGTACACGTTCGATTTATCACAACAATGCAATTCAGTCTTGGAAATTAGATTCAAACGGCGAGGTGAGCAATGTACAAGTTGGGTAAATCGATTGCTCGTTTAGGGCTGTTGTTCGCAGCATTGTTGGCTGCTAATCTTGCCTATGCGCAAGGAACGCAGGGGTCTGCTAAATTTCCTGGAGTCGGCCGTAATGCTACTCCAGCTGAAGTAGCGGCATGGGATATTGATGTGCGCCCTGATTTCAAAGGATTGCCAAAGGGATCTGGTTCAGTAGAACAGGGACAAACAATTTGGGAAGCCAAGTGCGCTAGTTGCCACGGCATCTTCGGCGAATCAAATGAGATCTTTACACCGATTACTGGCGGCACGACCAAGGACGATATCAAGACTGGAAGGGTGGCTTCTCTCGCAGATATGAAGCAGCCACAGCGAACCACTTTAATGAAGGTTCCTACTGTTTCTACTTTATGGGATTACATCTATCGCGCAATGCCGTGGAATGCACCAAGATCCTTAACTCCAGATGAGACGTATGCTTTAGTTGCTTTCATCTTGAGTATTGGTGAAGTCGTTCCGGATGATTTCGTTCTCAGCAATACTAATATTGCTGAAGTACAAGCCAAAATGCCTAACCGCAACGGCATGACTAGAAAGCATGGCTTCTGGAATGTGAAAGACAAACCCGATGTCAATGGTTCTGCTTGCATGAATAATTGCGTAGCGTTTGTTCAAATCGGCTCTACTTTGCCTGATTTTGCTCGTGATGCTCATGGCAATATCGCAGATCAAAATCGTATGTATGGTCCGTATCGTGGAGCTGATACGACCAAGCCACCAATTGCAAAACTACCTGGTGCAGCGGGAGAGGGTCTGGCGCATGCTAAAGATACTCATGCCAATGCCCCTAAGGGTGCTGCAGCGTTATTTAAGAATGAGAATTGCTCTGCCTGTCATGCTCCAAACGCTAAGCTGGTTGGGCCATCCATAGCAGATATTGCTGCTAAATATAAAGATCAAAGCGGTGCTGTAGACAAATTGATGGCTAAGGTCAAGAATGGTGGAGCCGGAGTTTGGGGCTCAATACCGATGCCACCGCAAGCACAATTGTCAGACGCTGATCGCAAGGCGCTGGTGGAGTGGGTGCTATCAGGGGGTAAATAAGGGGTGCTTAGGTAATAACCAGTATGGTTTATTAGAAAGCAGATAATATATTCACAGTAAGAGATTAATAAAGGAGTTTTTATGAATCAGCAGCGACGCAGTTTATTGAAATATTCAGCCGTTTTTGGCTTGATGGCTTCTGCGGGTCTTATTAGCGTAGCCCAAGCTCAAGAGTGGAATAAAGCCGCTTTTGAAGGCAAGAGCCTTGATGATGTATTTAAGATCTTGGGTGCAGGCAGCCCAGAGAAGTCTGGTGCAGTCACTTTGAATGCCCCTGACATTGCAGAAAATGGTGCAGTTGTGCCGGTCGGCATTACAACCACCCTTAAAGCAGAGCAAATGGCAATCTTGGTTGAGAAGAACCCAAGCGCCTTAGCTGCTCAATTCTTCATTCCTGCGGGCACCGAGTCATTTGTTACTACACGTATCAAGATGGGTCAGACCTCCAACGTTTATGCCTTGGTAAAAGCCGATGGCAAATGGAGCATGTCTGTTAAGGAAGTGAAAGTTACTTTGGGTGGTTGCGGCGGTTAATCACCCCCAATTTATCTGAATACCATTAATTAATTACTAGATTACAAGAGGAAAACATGGCTGATCCAATGCGCGTTAGAGCTGCTGAGAACGGTGGAATTGTTGATGTAAAAATTTTGATGAAACACGACATGGAATCTGGTCAGCGTAAAGACGCTTCCGGTAAAACAATTCCAGCATGGTTTATCAGCACAATTAATGTCAAAGCAAATGGCAAAGATGTATTGAATGGTCAATTTGGTCCAGCGGTTTCTAAGGATCCATTCTTGAACTTTAAATACAAGGGCGCTAAGGGCGACAAGATTGTTGTGAGCTGGGTAGATAGCAAGGGTGACAAGCGCACCGACGAAGCAACCGCTTCTTAATTGCTCGTCTCCATAGATTTTTACTATCACCTGAGTTTTGAAAGGGTTGCAAATGCAGCGTAAATTAACTTTAGGGCTGGCCTCTGGATTGTTGGCTACCTTATTAGCAGTGTCATCTTCAGTCTCTGCGCAAAAAAGTGCAACAGACGATATCGCTAAATATCGCGAGATGATTGCTGACGGCAACCCATCGGAGCTTTATGAAGCAGCTGGTGAAGATCTATGGAAAAAACCTGCAGGCCCTAAAAACGCTACTCTTGAGAAGTGTGATTTAGGTCTAGGGGCTGGTGTTGTGAAGGGCGCAGCAGCACAGTTGCCGCGCTACTTTAAAGATACAAATAAAGTGCAAGATCTCGAATCACGTTTGATGACTTGTATGCAAGTCCTTCAAGGTCGTGATCCGCAAGAAATGATTGATGCTCCATTCCAAAAAGGTCCTAAAAAGGATATGGAGGCGATTGTTGCTTATGTAGTCACTGCATCTAAAGGCGACAAAATTAAGGTGAGCACGAATCATCCAAAAGAAAAAGAAATGTATGAGCTCGGTAAGCGCGCATTCTTCTTCCAGGGTGGCCCAATGGATTTCTCATGCGCATCTTGCCATGCTGAAAACGGTAAACGTATTCGTTTGCAAGATTTGCCTAACTTAACGGAGCAAAAAGGCGCCGCTATGGGTTGGGGTTACTGGCCAGCGTACCGTGTTTCTAGCGGTCAGTTCTGGACTATGCAACAGCGCTTGAACGATTGCTATCGTCAGCAGCGTTTCCCATTCCCAATTTATGGTTCAGATGTAACGATTGCTCTGTCTATGTATATGGCAAAGACCGCTAACGGCGGAACAGTTGAAACACCTGGATTAAAGCGTTAAGAGATAAGAGATAAAGATCATGAAAAATACAAATATCAAAAAGCTCTTAACTATTACTGGATTTATTCTTGCTTCAAGCTTGCTACAAAACGTAGCTGTGGCTCAACAAAAGAATGATCCAAAGTTCAACAAAATGATGACCGATAGCTTTAAAGCTCAAGGTATTGCAGGCTTGGATCGTATCGATCAAGATGCAACCCAGAAGTTTTGTTCAGACCCTGTATTTGCAAATAGCAAGCAGGGCGAAAAGATGCGCGACAAGATTCAGAAAATCAATATGGACACCATCAAGCAGCCTTCTGATGGCAAATATATTGGCGACTGGAAGAATGGCGAGAAGATTGCACAAAGTGGTCGTGGTGCAACCTGGACTGATAAGGCTGATACCGTAGTTGGTGGTGGTTGCTATAACTGTCACCAGATTGATCCTAAAGAAATTTCTTATGGAAACATCGGGCCATCATTAACCGGATACGGAAAGCTGCGTGGTTATTCACCTGAGGTGGTTACATACACTTGGAATCGTATTAATAATTCCAAAGCCTATAACGCATGTAGCAATATGCCGCGATTTGCGCACTTCAAGCTCTTAAATGAGCAGCAGATTCAGGATGTCATGGCTTTACTGCTTGATCCTGCCTCTCCAGTTAATCAATAACGAATCAAAGAACAGGCCGACAGGCCTGTTTTCTTAAGGGAATACTTATATGTCATTAAATCGTCGCGACTTTCTGCAGGCTTTGGCTATTGCATCAGCAGGCGGATTGAGCTTGCAGTCCAATTTCGTGAATGCTCAGAGCACCGCACAGAAATACTATGATTTGCCTAAATTCGGCAATGTCCACTTCTTGCATTTCACAGACTGTCATGCGCAGCTATTACCAATCTACTTCCGCGAGCCTAATGTCAACTTAGGTATTGGCGCACAAGAGGGCAAGACTCCGCATTTGGTCGGAGAATACTTCCTAAAAGCAAATGGTATTCCTGCTGGAACACGCGATGCCCATGCATTCACTTACTTGGATTACGTTGCTGCAGCCCAGAACTACGGCAAGATGGGTGGCTTCGCCCATATGGCTACATTGGTTAAGCAAATGAAAGCAAATCGTCCAGGCGCTTTATTGCTTGATGGTGGCGATACATGGCAGGGTTCCGGTACGGCTCTTTGGACCAATGGTCAAGATATGGTCGATGCTGCCCTTGCGCTGGGTGTGGATGTAATGACACCTCACTGGGAGATGACTTTAGGTGAGAAGCGCGTGATGGAAATCGTGAATGGCGATTTCAAAGGCAAAGTCAATTTTGTTGCGCAAAATATTAAAACAGCCGACTTTGGTGATTCAGTATTTAATCCGTATGTCATGAAAGTGCAGAACGGTATTCAGGTAGCCATTATTGGTCAGGCCTTCCCGTATACACCAATTGCTAACCCACGTTACTTCACGCCAGATTGGACTTTTGGTATTCAAGAAGAAAACCTCCAGAAGACCATTAATGAAGTGAAGTCCAAGGGTGCCAAGGTTGTGATTCTGCTCTCCCATAATGGTATGGATGTGGATTTGAAGATGGCTTCTCGCGTAAGCGGTCTAGATGCCATTATGGGCGGACATACGCACGATGGTGTTCCTATTCCTGTCAAGGTTAAGAATTCCGGTGGTGTCACTCTAGTTACCAATGCTGGATCTAATAGCAAGTTTTTGGGTGTGCTCGATTTTGATGTGAAGGGCGGTAAGGCAGTTGATTTCCGCTACAAGCTCTTCCCAATATTCTCGAACATGATTCCAGCCGATCCAGCAATGAGCAAGTTGATTACCAAAATTAGAGCGCCGTTCGAAGCTAAGCTCAATGAAAAATTAGCCACAACTGAAGGTCTCTTGTATCGTCGTGGCAACTTCAATGGTAGCTTTGATCAATTGATCTTAGATGGCCTCATGGCACAGAAGAATGCCGAAATTGCTTTCTCACCAGGCTTCCGCTGGGGAACCAGTCTATTGCCAGGCCAAGCAATCACTCGCGAGAACCTATTGGATCAAACGGCGATTACTTATCCGTACACCACGGTTACCAATATGTCGGGTGAAATGATTAAGACGATATTGGAAGACGTTGCTGATAACTTATTTAACCCAGATCCGTATTATCAACAAGGTGGTGACATGGTTCGCGTTGGTGGCATGCAATACACCATTGACCCTGCGCAAACAGCTGGTAAGCGTATTACAGATATGCGCTTAAACGGCAAGCCAATTGAGGCAAGCAAGACTTATAAAGTTGCAGGCTGGGCACCCGTTAGCGAAGAAGCCAAGAATGCTGGCGGCGAGCCAATCTGGGATGTGATTGAGCGTCACCTGCGTGATGTTAAGGTGGTTAAAGCAGTCAAGCTCAATGAGCCAATCATTAAGGGCGTTGCAAACAATCCTGGCATGGTTTCGATCTAATTTAAGTCATAGGACGTGAAATGAAAAAACTACTTTCCATCATTGCCGTTTTGACTTTTTCGATTGGTTTTGGTTCTTTGGTTTCAGCTCAATCTACGGGTAATACAAAAGTGGTTTACCACATTGATGATGCTGAGACCCAAGGTCTAAAAGGTCTGCGCAATATCCGTAATCATTTAGACGTAGCGCCTCAAACTACCATTATTGTGGTGACCCATGCCAATGGCGTGGACATCATGATGGAGGGGGCGAAAGATAAGAAGAACAATGTGGAATACGCACCTTTAGTTGGTGCTTTAAAGTCTCGCGGTGTGAAGTTTGAGGTTTGCGAGATTACGCTCAAGAATCGTAACTTGAAAAAAGACCAGTTCACTTTAGATGCTGATTTCACGCCATCGGGTGTAGTTCGTGTTGCCGATTTGCAATATAAAGATGGTTTTGCTTACATCAAGCCTTAAACAGTCTTATATGAATTGCTTCAAAAGTCTTGCGGGGATCCTGATGGGATCCCTTATCTTTTTGGGTTCAGCTTTTGGTCAGGTCAAGTCTAGCGATACGATTCAGCTAAAGCCAATACAGGTAGCGCCACACACCTATTTTGTACAAGGCTTTCCGGAAATGGGAAGCAGCGCTAATCAAAACTTTATTTCTAATGCTGGCTTTGTTGTTACGCCAGGTGGAGTAGTTGTTGTTGACGCCTTAGGCTCGCCGATTCTTGCACAAAAGCTCATTGCTGAAATCAAGAAAATTACCCCACAGAAAATAGTCGCTGTAATTGTTAGTCACTATCACGCAGACCATGTTTACGGGTTGCAAGAATTTAAAAAGATTGGTGCCAAGATCTATGCGCAAGGTGAGGGTAGAAACTACCTCTCTTCTGAAACCGCTAAGCAACGCTTGATAGCTTCAAGAATCGATTTCGCTCCTTGGATTAATGCAAATACCAAATTAATCTCTGCGGATGTATGGGTGGATCAAAAAACAAAGTTGACCGTTGGTGGGGTGGACTTCTTCGTAAGTAGAGTTGGACCTGCGCATGCTCCTGAAGATCTCATGGTGTATGTGCCCTCTGAAAAGGTACTGTTTGCTGGTGATCTTGTATTCAGGGGTCGCATTCCGTTTGTTGGAAACGCTGATAGCAAAGGGTGGCTGATTGCTCTAGATGAGATTGAAAAACTTAACCCTAATATTGTGATCCCAGGACACGGCAATTACTCGGTTAAACCGGCTGAAGATATCGCCTTCACCAGGAATTACCTCAAGTATTTGCGTGAGTCCATGTCTGAAGCCGCCATTAACCTAGATCCTTTCGAGGATGCCTATAAACAGGCTGATTGGTCTGAATACGAGGGGATGCCGCTGTTTAGGGCTGCTAACCGCATGAATGCCTATAACGTCTATCTGTCGATCCAGGCTGAGTAAGACAAGCAACTAAGGCAAATTCAGCCATTGGGCCTTAAAATAGAGGATTAATGCTAAATCCTTGATTTGTAATGAAAATGACTTTTCTCCGATCTATCTCAGCAATCGCATTCAGTGCGCTTATTAGCACTCCAGCGCTTGCCGCTCCAGATTTGGCTAATGGCAAGACCATTGACCAGCAAAAGTGCTATGCCTGTCATGCCAAGAAAACCGGCTTTGGTAATGGCGACATGATTTATACCCGCTCTGATAGCAAGGTGAAGTCGCTGGCTGACTTGAAAAAGATGGTTGGCTTATGCAATACCAAACTACGGCTTGATCTGTTCCCCGAGGATGAAGCGGATGTCACCGCTTTTCTCAATAAACAGTTTTACAAATTTAAACCTTAATTTTTTCAAGATTTGATCGCTATGGATGTTGTAGATATTAGTTCTTTAAGCAAGTCTGTTCTCTGGGCTACTTTTGCCATCACCTTTTTTCTGGGCGCTGTTATGCAGAAGACTGGGTTTTGCAGCATGGGCGCAGTTTCTGACATTTTCATCATGTCTAGCTGGGGTCGTTTAAAACAATGGTTCTTAGCTATCGGTGTTGCCATTATTGGTTTTACCTTGATGTCTTACTTTGGCTTGATTGATCCGCTCAAAAGTTTTTATACCGGCAATAAATTTTTATGGCTTTCCACAATCGTTGGAAGCGTTTTATTTGGCTTGGGTATGGTTTTAGCGTCAGGGTGCGGCAGCAAAACCTTGATCCGTATCGGTGGCGGCAACTTAAAGTCCATCGTAGTGTTTATGGTCCTCGGATTGACGGCCTATATGACCATGCGCGGTTTCTTGGGTGTGGTACGCATCAATACCTTGGATACATTCTTTATCGCCTTTAATACCCCACAAGATTTACCTAGTCTTTTAAGTGCGCCTCTTGGCATTGCGCGTCCTCAACTTCATCTGGCTCTAGGCTTGATCATTGGTGCAGCATTCATTGCTTATGCCTTAGCTAGCAAAGCATTTTGGACTGCTGAAAATCTATTTGCAGGTATCGCTGTTGGGTTGGCAATCTGTGCGGTATGGTGGGTATCAGGTAACTTGGGATATGTGGCCGAAGATCCAAACACCCTAGAAGAAGTATTTTTGGTAACGAATTCAGGTCGCATGGAAAGCCTTTCGTTTGTTGCACCTTATGCCTATTCCTTGGATTGGTTGATGATGTATAGCGATACATCCAAAGTAATCACAGTGGGTATTGCAGCTGTTGTAGGAATGATTTTGGGTTCTACTGCAGTATCAATTGCAACCAAATCATTTCGTTGGGAATCCTTTCGTAATACTGAAGATACCGCCAACCATTTAGTCGGCGCTGCACTGATGGGCTTTGGTGGTGTGACTGCCTTAGGCTGTACAGTAGGGCAGGGCTTGAGCGGTATCTCCACTCTTGCCATTGGTTCATTGCTGGCTTTGCCTGGATTTATCTTTGGAGCTTATATAGGTTTACGTTATTTACAAATTCGCCTTGCTCCTAACCCTTGCAGTTAATTTTAAATACGGCTGAATAATGCAAATTGATTGGATGTCTTTTACCCCCATTCCTTCCTTATTAGGCGGGATGATTCTTGGGGTTGCTGCAGCCTTGTATGTTTTATTGCATGGTCGTATTTTGGGTATCAGCGGAATTGTTTCTGGTTTGCTGCATCCTAAATTGACTGATTCAGCATGGCGTGTTGCTCTGGTGCTGGGTTTGGTAACCGCACCTTTTCTGGCGGCGTTATTTTTTGGCATATTCCCGGTAGTGGAAATTGAAGCGGATTGGATTGCGATTGTGATTGCTGGTCTTCTAGTAGGCTTTGGTGCTCAATATGGTTCAGGCTGTACTAGTGGTCATGGTATTTGTGGCCTTTCACGTTTATCGCCACGTTCATTAGTTGCCACGCTCTCTTTTATGGGTGCAGGATTTATCACTGTTTACGTGCTGCGTCACTTGATTGGAGTTTGAGATGAGAAAACATTTCAGCCTCTTGGGTCAGTATGCAATTGGTGTGCTTTTTGGCTGGGGTTTGATTATCTCCGGCATGAGCAATCCACAGAAGATCTTGGGATTTTTGGATTTAGCTGGTAACTGGGATCCATCATTAATGTTCGTGATGATGGGTGCTGTCATCGTAGGTCTCGGCGGGTTCTATGTTGTTAGTAAAAGAACTGAAGCTTTTTTTGGTGGGGCACTGCATATTCCTACACGTAGAGACATCACTAAGCCATTAATTATTGGTAGTTTGATTTTTGGCGCTGGCTGGGGAATTGCTGGTTTCTGTCCTGGCCCAGCATTGGTTGCTCTAGGCGCAGGTCATCTGAAAGCCTTGGTGTTTGTGGTTGCCATGCTCGCTGGCATGGAGATTTGCGAACGTTTCTTTACAGCCCATAAGAGCAAGCCAAGCCTCTGAGTCAACCCTGATTTAAAATCAACCCTATTGCATAATTAATTGAATGTAGAGGGTTTCATGAGTCTTCCTATTTCTTGCCATAACGCTCAGTTTGGCACTCTCGGTCAGATCGACCCAAGCCATTTGGCTGAAATAGCCAAGCAAGGCTACAAGAGCGTGATTAATAACCGTCCTGATGGTGAGGGTGGCCCAAGCCAGCCTTTGAATGCTGCGATTCAAGCTGAAGCAGAAAAGCTCGGCTTAAATTACGTTTACTTGCCAGTAGTGCCTGGCGCATTTACTCAAGCTCAAGTACAAGAGATGGCTCGTCTCTTAAAAACTTTGCCTGGACCCGTTCTAGCGTTTTGTCGTTCTGGCGCACGTTCAACGAATTTGTACCAACTTGCTTTGCAACTTGGTTAATCTAAAGAGCACTCGCTAAACCATGCGCATCACTATTCCCGAAGAACGAAAGTTAGTGCATGAAATGATCATGCCTATTCGTTGGGGTGACATGGATGCATATGGACATGTCAACAACACCGTGTACTTTCGTTACATGGAACAGGCCCGTTGCGAATGGATTACTGCTATGGGTTACGAGGTTGCCCCTGGTCGTGAATCCATGTTGATGCTCAATGGTTTTTGTAATTTCTATCAACAACTCTCTTTCCCGGGTGAGTTGATATTAAAGACCTCCATTGGCGCCATCGGCAGAACCAGTTTGGATGTCTATACCAGCATGGCTTTAACTACATCGCCTGAAGTCGAAGCAGCTATTGGCGGCGCCACTATGGTATGGGTAGACCTCACGACTAATAAGTCTGCCCCTTGGCCTGAGCATATTTTGCAAAAGTTGCGCTAGTCTATCGTGCAACCCAGCAATCCGCACATCTTAAGAGTTGATCAATTTTTATCTGAGCTAGATCAGTTTGATCTCGTTATTGATGTGAGATCTCCTGCTGAGTTTGCTTTAGATCACATTCCTGGCGCAGTTAATTACCCCGTTCTTGATAATGAAGAGCGCGCCAAAATAGGAACGCTCTACAAACAAGAGTCGCCATTTGCAGCCAAAAAACTAGGCGCCGCATTGGTCTCTAAAAATATTGCCACCCATCTTGAAAACCACTTTCTAGAATTACCCCGTGAATGGCGTCCCTTAATTTATTGCTGGCGTGGTGGTGAGCGTAGTGGTGCCTTTACCCACATTCTCAATCGGATTGGCTGGAAAGCTAAACAGCTGGAGGGTGGTTACCAAGGTTTTCGTCGTACGGTAATCGATGGTCTAGACAAGGCGGCTGGTCAATTTTCATTTCAGGTGATTTGTGGAATGACGGGCAGCGGTAAGACGCGAGTACTTCAAGAGATTGGCGCCCTAGGGGCTCAGATCCTTGATTTAGAGGGCCTAGCAGTTCATCGTGGCTCGGTGCTTGGTAATGAGCCTAATGAAGACCAGCCATCCCAAAAAGGCTTTGAAACTGCTCTATGGAATGCCTTACGTTCGCTTGACCCCGCTAAGCCAGTATTTGTTGAGTCCGAAAGCAAGAAAGTAGGGGGCTTGCATGTACCAGACGCCTTGATGGAGAAAATTCGTAATGGTGTCTGTATTGAGTTGAGATCAAGCACTCAAACACGAGTGTCCTGGTTAATTCGTGAATACCATCACTTTCTAACCGATACCGATAATTTCAAGCGTAAGTTAGCATTACTCACTGCACATTATGGAAAAGTGCAGATTGCTAAATGGAATGATGCAATTGATGCGGGTAATTTTCCGGAGCTTGTTGAAGAGTTGCTAGTAAAGCATTACGACCCATCCTACCAATCATCGATTGTGCGCAATTTTCCTCAATACAGAATTGAGAATTTTGTACAACTAGATGATGATAGTGATGAGGCCTTTGCCAGAGCAGCAAAGGCCATCGCAGGTAAGCTGGACGCCTAACTGAAGGCCTGAATCCCCGTTTGCGCACGACCCAAAATGAGAGCGTGAATATCGTGAGTGCCTTCATAGGTGTTAACTACCTCTAAGTTCAGCATGTGACGCACGACGCCATACTCATCTGAGATACCGTTACCACCATGCATATCGCGTGCCATGCGGGCAATATCCAAAGACTTGCCGCAGGAATTGCGCTTCATGATGGAGGTGATTTCTGGAGCGGCAATACCTTCATCTTTCATGCGACCCAAGCGTAAGCAACCCTGTAGTCCCAAGGTGATTTCAGTTTGCATATCGGCTAATTTCTTCTGAATCAATTGATTCGCAGCCAGTGGCTTGCCGAATTGCTTGCGATCCATGGTGTATTGGCGAGCGGCATACCAGCACCACTCAGCAGCGCCAAGTGCTCCCCAGGCAATGCCATAGCGTGCGGAGTTTAAGCAAGTGAAGGGGCCTTTGAGGCCTTCAATTTCTGGGAATTCATTTTCCGCTGGTACAAATACTTCATCCATCACGATTTCGCCGGTGATAGACGCGCGCAGGCCCATCTTGCCAGTGATCTTCGGTGCACTTAAGCCTTTCATGCCTTTTTCAAGGATGTAGCCACGAATGATGCCTTCATCATTCTTTGCCCAGACTACAAACACATCTGCAATCGGGGAATTGGAGATCCACATCTTGGAGCCAGTCAAAGAAAATCCGCCAGGAACTTTCTTGGCGCGAGTAATCATGCCGCCAGCATCTGAGCCATAGTTAGGCTCGGTCAAACCAAAGCAACCAATCCATTCGCCGCTAGCTAATTTAGGAAGGTACTTTTGTTTTTGGGCTTCGCTGCCGAATTCATTAATTGGAACCATCACCAAGGAAGACTGCACGCTCATCATGGAGCGATAACCAGAATCCACACGTTCGATTTCACGGGCGATTAAACCGTAAGAGACATAGTTGAGATTTGCTCCGCCGTACTGTTCTGGGATGGTGATCCCCAAAAGACCAAGCTCACCCATTTCACGGAAGATAGCAGGATCGGTGGTTTCATTGCGATAGGCATCATGAATGCGCGGCATTAAACGACCTTGAGCATATTCAGCGGCAGCATCGCGAACCATGCGCTCTTCTTCGGTTAGTTGGGTGTCGAGAAGCAGAGGGTCTGCCCAGTTAAAACTTACTTTACTCATTACCTTGTCATCCTCTATGCGGTGTTGTTGTTACTTTTGGCCTGCGTCCTGCGAATTTTCAGGAATGCAGATATTCTGTTTCTATTATCCATTTTTCTAGACTTATGGACTCGCCTAGACGCCACCATCGTTATTACGACCTGATTCTGACCGCATTCGTAGTGGTTTTATTGTGCTCGAACTTTATTGGCGCTGGTAAGGCAGCCGTAGTTGATTTGCCGTATTTTGGGACAGTGCCATTTGGCGGGGGAATTCTATTTTTCCCCATCGCCTATTTCTTTGGCGACATCCTCACGGAAGTCTATGGGTACGCTTACGATCGGAGGGCGGTTTGGGCCGGCTTTGCCGCTCTTGCATTTGCCGCAATCATGGCGCAAATAGTCATTGCTTTGCCGGTTGCTCCTGGTGATTACATGGCAAATTACCAGCATGGATTGGAGACGGTATTTGGAAACTCTTGGCGTATTGCTTTGGCTTCCATGTTTTCTTTCTGGTGCGGAAGTCTGGTTAACAGTTATGTATTAGCAAAGATGAAGATCTGGACCCAGGGCCGTGCTCTATGGATGCGCACGATCGGCTCTACAGCGGTGGGTGAGATGGTCGACTCCTCCTTTTTCTATATGTTGGCCTTTTATGGCATTTGGCCGACCCATGAAATCATTCAGGTGGCCTTAGCGCAGTACGTTCTCAAGACATCCTGGGAGGTCTTGGCAACCCCATTGACTTACTTGGTCGTGAACTTCCTTAAGCGCAAGGAAAACGAGGATTTCTACGATATTCATACGAATTTCACCCCATTTAGGGTCAAAGTCTAAGTAAGGCCACGGCTTCCTGCCAAGAAAGACGTCTAAGCCGTTAAAATAACGGTCTTTGCCCCTCCGGGGTAACTATTGAATTTCAGAAAGCTAGAAAACATCCGTGCTGTCAGCATCTAATATCACCATGCAGTTTGGGGCGAAGCCTCTGTTTGAAAACATCTCCGTGAAGTTTGGCGGCGGTAATCGTTACGGCCTCATTGGCGCAAATGGTTGCGGTAAGTCAACCTTTATGAAAATTTTAGGTGGCGAGCTTGAGCCAACTAGCGGTAACGTGAGCTTAGACCCAGGTATTCGTTTGGGTAAATTGCGTCAAGATCAATTTGCATACGAGGATGTGCGCGTTCTTGATGTAGTGATGATGGGTCACGAAGAGATGTGGAAGGCTGCAGCAGAGCGTGATGCGATCTACGCTAACCCAGATGCTACTGATGAAGATTACATGAAGGCTGCTGAGCTTGAAGGTAAGTACGCTGAATACGGTGGCTATACCGCTGAAGCAAAAGCAGGTGAGTTGTTATTGGGTATTGGCATTCCTATCGAGCAACACAACGGCCCAATGAGCAATGTTGCGCCAGGTTGGAAATTGCGTGTATTGCTAGCGCAAGCATTGTTCTCTGATCCAGATGTATTGCTGCTTGATGAGCCAACCAATAACTTGGACATTCACTCCATTCATTGGCTTGAGGACATCCTCAATCAAATTAAGAGCACCATCGTCATCATTTCCCATGATCGTCACTTCCTCAATGAAGTCTGTACGCATATGGCCGACATGGACTATGGAACCTTGAAGGTTTATCCAGGTAATTACGATTCCTACATGCTGGCATCTGTTCAGGCTCGCACTCAGCAGCTGAGTAATAACGTGAAGGCGAAAGAGAAAATTGCTGAATTGGCAGCTTTCGTAGCACGCTTCTCTGCAAACGCTTCTAAAGCACGCCAAGCGACTTCACGCCAGAGACAGCTAGAGAAAATTGAGATTGTTGAAGTAAAGCCTTCATCACGTCAGAACCCATTTATTCGTTTTGATACTGAGAAGAAGCTGCACAACATGGCGGTAGAGTGCAATGCGCTAACTAAGGCTTATGACCGCGTTATCTTCAAGAATTTCAAATTAGGCGTTCGTGCTGGCGAGAAGATTGCCATCATCGGACAAAACGGTGCTGGTAAGACGACACTACTCAAGACCATTCTAAGCAAACGCTTTGAAGGTATTGCTGCTGATAGCGGTGATGTGAAATGGGCTGAGAACGCTAACGTTGGTGTGATGCCTCAAGACAATACTGAGATGTTCGCAAAAGACGAATTGCTCATGGATTGGATGAACAACTGGCGTAATACTGGTGATGACGATCAAGTTATTCGTGGCACATTAGGTCGTCTCCTGTTCTCTGGCGATGATATTGGCAAGTCCGTTAAGGTGCTCTCTGGTGGTGAAAAGGGCAGAATGATTTGGGGCAAGCTCATGCTCCAAAAATATAACGTGCTAGCAATGGATGAGCCGACAAACCATATGGATATGGAATCCATTGAGAGCTTACAAATTGCACTTGAGAAATTTGACGGTACTTTGATATTTGTTTCTCACGACCGTGAGTTTGTATCTGCTTTGGCTAATCGCATCTTAGAAGTGAAGATGGATGGCACGGTTACTGACTACTCAGGAACGTACGAAGAGTATTTGCGCAGTCAGGCATTAGAAGGTTAAAGCAACCTCACTAGTAGCTACTTAAAAATAAGCCCCTAAGCGGGCTTATTTTCTTTGGCTTGACGTTGAAAGCGGGTCGCAGTACCTTCTTCGCGAATGCGCTTCCACACCGAATCTTTTTCTTCCTGAGAAAAGAATACCCAATTACTTACTTCTCCGAGAGTGCGACCGCATCCTTGGCAGATTTCATCGTAAAGAGTGGTGCATACACCAATACAAGGGGAGTCGGACTCATTGTCCCCAGTCGATAGGGAGTGAGAGCCATCTTGCGAGGCTGATTTAGTATCGTTGCTTCCAGAATTCATGGCTGTACTTTAGACGATTTCAAAGGACTGTGCTCGGCAAGCTCATCGACATAAGCCCCAATCCCTTGATGCTCACGATCTAAGAAGTGCTGCACTGCTTTGGCAAAGCGGGGATCGGCAATGAAATGGGCTGATTGAATCGTGGTGGGTAAGAAGCCGCGGGCCATCTTGTGTTCACCTTGTGCGCCACCTTCAAAGGTCTGTATCTTGTTGGAAATGCAGTATTCAATGGCTTGGTAATAGGCAGTTTCAAAGTGCAAGCAGGGAATATGTTCTATCGCACCCCAATATCTGCCATAAGCCTTAGAGGTTTTCGGGTCTATCACTAGTAATGATGCAGCAATAGGATGGCCCGCACGTTCAGCAATGATTAAATGAAGATTCTCAGGCATTCTCTGAGCCCATAGCTTGAAGAAAGTCTTACTGAGATATGGATTAGAGCGATGCTCTAAGTAGGTATTTTCATAGCAGCGATAGAAAAATTCCCAATCGTCATCGGTTGAAGATATTCCTGGCACATGCCTAAAGTGAATAGATTCTTTTGTCACTTGCTCGCGCTCGCGCCGAATATTTTTGCGGCGCTTCATTGTGAGGGCTGCTAAAAATCGTTCAAAGTTCTCAAAGCCCTGGTTATGCCAATGAAATTGCACGGAGTCACGTAGCATGAAGCCTTGCTCTTGAAGGTTTTTAGATTCTGAGGCATAAGGGAATAAAACATGCGCTGAAGACAGATTGTTTTGAACAACTACAGTTTTTAAGCCTTCAATTAGATGCTGCCTAACCATGTCGGCATCAATGTGACTGGCACTAAGAGTTCTGGAGCCTTGTACGGGGGAGAAGGGGATGGCGCAGAGCGCTTTCGGAAAATATTGCATTCCTTGTTGTTCATAAGCCTGCGCCCAAGACCAATCAAACACAAACTCTCCATACGAATGTTGTTTCATATACAGAGGCATTGCGCCAATCAGTTGGCCATGATCTTTTAGGAGCAGGTGTGCGACTTGCCACCCAGTATTGCCTCCAACACAACCCGTCTCTTCTAGAGTGCTAAGAAATTCATGGCGCAGAAAGGGGCCTGCATCAGCAGGAAGTAAAGCATTCCAGTCCTCGCACGGAATATCGCTTAAGCGATCAAGTATTTCTAGTTGATATGAATCGGGCTGGGCCACGATTAGCGCTGAATGAGCTCTATTTTGTAGCCATCAGGATCGGTCACAAATGCAATGATGGTATCGCCGCCAGCTACTGGACCAGCTTCACGAGTGACATTACCGCCAGCTGCCTTAATCTTGGCGCACGCAGCATAGGCATCAGGAACACCAATGGCTATATGACCATAGGCTGTTCCCATCTCATAGCTAGAAACTCCATGGTTATAGGTTAGCTCAATCTCAGCTTGTCCATCTCCATTACCTTTGCCGAACCCCACAAAAGCGAGCGAGTATTTTTGCTCAGGACGCTCAGTAGTACGCAATAAATTCATTCCCAATACTTTGGTGTAGAAATCAATCGAGCGACTTAAATCGCCAACGCGAAGCATGGTATGTAGGATCATCATGAGCTAAATATAACGCTATTTATTGATTCCTGTTTTGAATGAAAAACCCCGGCATCTAACCGGGGCTTGTTGTATTGCATTGCTTTACATCGATGCGTAGTTCGGTCCACCACCACCTTCTGGAGTAATCCAGATAATGTTTTGGGTTGGATCTTTAATGTCACAGGTTTTGCAATGAACACAGTTTTGCGAATTGATTTGTAAGCGAGGCTTGCCGTCGGTTTCCACATACTCATACACACCAGCAGGGCAGTAGCGTTGCTCGGGGCCTGCATAGGTTTTGAGATTGATATCCACAGGCACGGAATCATTCTTCAATGTTAAGTGGATAGGCTGATTCTCGGCATGATTCGTATTGGAAATAAATACGGATGAGAGGCGATCAAACGTAATCTTCCCATCTGGCCTCGGATAATCAATGGGCTTGTGTTGTGCAGCCGGCTCTAGGCATTCGTGGTCAGCATGCTTCAGATGAACCGTCCATGGCATATTACCGCCCAACAGCTTTTGCTCTAAACCAACCATTAGGGTGCCGAGATAGAGTCCTTTGGACATCCATGGCTTGAAGTTACGCGCTTGATTGAGTTCTGTATGTAGCCAACTATTTTGGAATGCGGTTGGATAGGCTGATAGAACATCCTCAGAACGATTTTCATTAATAGCCGCAACTGCTGCTTCTGCAGCAAGCATGCCGGTCTTAATGGCTGCATGACTACCTTTAATGCGAGAGGCGTTTAAGAAGCCTGCATCGCATCCGATGAGCGCGCCACCAGGAAATACTGTTTTAGGAAGGCTATTTAATCCACCGGCTGTCAGAGCACGGGCACCATAGGCAATACGCTTACCGCCTTCAAAAGTTTCCCGAATCTTAGGATGCAACTTATAGCGTTGAAATTCTTCAAAAGGAGAGAGGTAAGGGTTCTTGTAAGAGAGGCCGACTACCAAACCAACTGTCACCTTGTTATCGCCTAAGTGATAGAGGAATGAGCCACCATAGGTATCACTCTCCAATGGCCAGCCTGCTGTGTGGACAACCAGCCCCGGCTTGCTCTTAGAAGGTTCGACTTCCCAGAGTTCTTTGATGCCAATCCCGTAGCTTTGTGGATCAGCATCTTTATCTAATGCAAATTTAGAGATGAGCTGTTTGCCAAGATGGCCACGTGAACCTTCAGCAAAGAGGGTGTACTTGCCACGCAACTCCATACCAAGCTGGAACTGATCTGTTGGGTTGCCTTCTTTATCTAAACCCATTGAGCCGGTAATCACGCCACATACCGAACCTTGTTCGTTGTAGAGAATTTCTGCAGCAGGAAAACCAGGGAAAATTTCAACACCGAGATTTTCAGCTTGTTGTCCAAGCCAGCGTGTCACGTTTGCAAGACTAACAATATAGTTGCCTTCATTTTTAAAGCAGTGGGGTAGCATCCAATTTGGAACTTGATAGGAGTTATCGCTGGTCAAGAATAAAAATTGATCTTCGGAGACTGGGGTGTCGAGTGGCGCACCTAATTCTTTCCAATCCGGAAATAACTCAGTAAGCGCCTTTGGATCCATCACCGCGCCAGAAAGAATGTGAGCGCCGATTTCGGAACCCTTTTCTAGAACGCAAACGCTAATTTCTTTGCCGGAGGCATTTGCTAGTTGCTTAGCTTTAATGGCGGCCGATAAGCCTGCAGGGCCGCCTCCAACGATGACTAAGTCATAGTCCATGGAGTCTCTGGGTCCAAATTGCTCGACCAGTTCAGCAGCATTCATTCAATTTCTCCGAAATTTCTCAAAAATAGGGTATTTAAGCCCTAATAGTTTAGTTCCAACTGCCAAAATCCGAATTAGTGCCAAGACCGTCTGGATCAATGGCCCCAAAGCGTTATGATTGCTTTTTTACCCTTTTTGGCAATATTAGGACAAAAGTTATGAATAAAACTTACCCATCGGCAGTCGATGCCTTGCGGGACATCTTAAAAGACGGACAAAAATTGGCTGTTGGCGGTTTTGGTCTCTGCGGCATTCCTGAGGCATTAATTCAGGCGGTAAAGGATTTGGGCGTTCAAAACCTCACTGCAATTGCTAATAACGCAGGCGTAGATGGATTCGGGTTGGGTTTATTGCTGAACTCCCGCCAGGTTAAAAAGATGGTTGCCTCTTATGTGGGTGAGAACAAAGAATTCGAGCGTCAGTATTTAGCTGGTGAGCTGGAGTTGGAATTTACTCCGCAAGGAACCTTGGCAGAAAAACTGCGCGCCGGTGGTTGCGGTATTCCTGCTTTCTACACCAAGACTGGTGTTGGCACTTTAGTTGCTGAAGGTAAAGAGGAAAAAGAATTCGATGGCGAGAAATACATCATGGAGCGCTCAATTATTTCTGATATTTCTTTGGTGAAAGCTTGGAAAGCAGATAAGTCAGGGAACTTGGTCTATCGCTACACAGCGCGTAACTTTAATCCGGTAGTGGCAATGGCCGGCAAGATCACGGTAGCTGAAGTAGAGGAGATCGTTGAGAACGGTCAGCTGCATCCCGATGAGATTCATACGCCTGGTATTTATGTACACCGATTGGTACTCCATAAGACTCCAGAGAAGCGTATTGAGCAGCGCACGATGACTGCAACAGCTTAATTTCCCGAACGGCAACAGAACAGAATATTTAGGAAGATCGACATGGCTTGGACTAGAGATGAGATGGCAGCACGTGCTGCTAAAGAATTAAAAGATGGTTACTACGTAAACTTGGGTATTGGTATGCCTACTTTGGTAGCTAACCATGTGCCAAAAAATATGGAAGTGTGGCTTCAGTCTGAAAATGGTCTATTAGGTATTGGCCCGTTCCCAACTGAAGATACGATTGATGCCGACCTGATTAATGCAGGCAAACAAACCGTGACTACTTTACCCGGTTCATCTATTTTTTCTTCCGCAGATTCTTTCGGAATGATTCGTGGCGGCAAAATCAACATTGCGATTTTGGGCGCAATGCAAGTAAGCGAATATGGTGATTTAGCTAACTGGATGATTCCAGGAAAAATGGTCAAAGGCATGGGCGGCGCAATGGACTTGGTGGCCGGCGTAAAACATGTTGTTGTGCTAATGGAGCACGTTGCCAAGAAAAAGGATGGCACAGAAGAGCTGAAGATTTTGCCTAAGTGCACATTACCTTTGACCGGTGTAGGTGTTATTAGCCAGATCATTACCGATCTTTGTGTCTTGGACATTACTCGCTCGGGCTTGAACTTAGTAGAGCTAGCTCCAGGCGTGACAAAAGAAGAAGTGATTGCAAAGACAGGTGCCCCTGTTGATACAACGGGTTTCTGAGCAATTTATCCAGATGAATGAAATAATGGAATCACTATGTCGGGATTCCATTTTCCTCATTCAAAATCCTCAGTACCCAAGATGAATTCGGGCGTTGATCCCTCTCTTCATGCTCATAAAAAGGGTGATGCAAAACACACCCATAGCAAGCAAGTCTCCAATCAAAATTTACTGTTAATTGCCTTAGTACTTACTTTAGGCTTTTCAGGCATTGAAGGCGTGGCAGCATATTTTGCTAACTCATTAGCGTTGATTTCTGATGCGGGTCATATGGTCACCGATGCTGCAGCGCTCGGATTGGCTTTGTTGGCACAAATTATTTCCCGTCGCCCACCATCCCCAAAACATTCATTTGGTTTTGGCAGAGCAGAGGCCTTAGCAGCATTTGTCAATAGCATTGTGATGCTGGCTTTAGTTGTATGGATTATGGTTGAGGCAATTAGTCGATTCTATGAGCCACATAAAGTGGATGGTCTTACCGTCACTGTTGTCGCTGCTATCGGCTTATTGATGAATATCGTGGTTGCATGGGTGTTGTCGCGTGATAAGAAGAGCGTTAATACTCGTGCAGCCTTAGTTCATGTCATGGGCGATTTGCTGGGATCAATCGCTGCGTTGATTGCAGGCGTTGTGATTCAGTTAACGGGCTGGATGCCAATTGATGCCATTTTGTCTATCCTGGTATCGCTACTGATTCTGAAATCAACCATCTCCATTCTCCATGAGTCGTATCACTTTCTCATGGAGGGTGTGCCTCTCCACATTGACTATTTACAAGTTGGTACTGATTTAAGAAGAGTCCCGGGCGTACTTGCGGTGCACGATTTACATGTCTGGGAGATGACTCCAAGCTTTCCAGCATTGATTGGCCATATTGAAATTGCCGATATTCAAGAGTGGCCACAGATCATGGCCAGAATTAATGAAATGTTGTTAGATAAGCATGGTATTGATCATGTGACCTTACAGCCTGAGGTGATTGGTGAAGACCATGATCATGAGCATGATCACGCAAGTCATGAAATTCACAATGAAGCGCAAGCTGCAAATGTATTTCATGATGGCGAAACTTTTTACGTCGACTGCTCTAGTGGCGATGAAAAACATCGCATGGCCTATCACGCATGGGGCAATCCAGGTAATCCAGTATTGATGTGTGTTCATGGTCTCACCAGGCGGGGTAGTGACTTTAAGACCCTCGCACTAGCTATGTGCAAGGATTATTACGTTGTCTGTCCAGATATTGTTGGTAGGGGTGATTCAGACCGCCTTAGCAATCCGATGCTGTATGCCGTACCACAGTACGTTTCAGATATTGCCTCCTTAGTGAAAAAACTTGGTGTAACTCAAGTGGACTGGTTTGGTACATCGATGGGCGGTCTCATTGGAATGGTTTATGCATCAATGCCAAACTCGCCAATACGTCGCATGTTGATCAATGATGTGGGCCCGAAGATTGAGTCTGAGGCTATCAAGCGTTTGGGCTCTTACGTAGGGCAGCCATTTGCTTTTGCCAATCGTGAAGATGCGCTAACTCGCCTGAATGAAATCTGCGCCAGCTTTGGCGAGCACACTCCGCAAGAGTGGGAAGTCTATAACGGCCCCATGTTAGTTCAGAAAGATGGTAAATGGATCATGCATTACGACCCAGATATCTCAGTGCCGTTTGCCTCAGTGAATCCAATCATGGCCAAGGCAGGCGAAATGGCGATGTGGCATGCATTTAAGCAAATTCATATTCCGATGCTGATTGTGCGGGGTGGAAATTCTGACTTGCTTTCTGCTGCAACCGTAGCTCAAATGTGCAAAGTAAATCCCTATGCTCGCAGTATTGAGATTCCAAACGTAGGCCATGCTCCTGCATTTGTGAAGCCAGAGCAAATTGCGTTGGCAAAAGAATTCTTCAGCTAATTCCTACAAATCATTTTGCCTATGGCAAATAATCCCACTACATCCGAAAAAGTAGCCGTCTTTCAGGATGCCTGGTATGGCGAGCCAGCTGAAGTGCATGCGCTTGGGGTTTCGCAAGTCCTACAAGTGCTTAATTTAGACGAAGCAACCCTAGTTGCGGCAAATAATATTGCGCGTACCCACGGTAAAGAAGCGCTCATTAAATTGATTGGTGAAGAGCCTGCCAAGTTACTGATTGGTTATCGCGGTTTACGTCAGGCCCAAGCAAAATTGATGCGTGATGATGGTGGACTCAGTGTTACCGGCCAAGAAGAAATGCTGCGCAAAATGCTTCTAGCATTTGGTGATGACTTAAGGGTGGTGCTGATCTATCTCGCATCTCGATTGCAGACTCTGCGCTGGATCACTCAAGAGAAAATGGAGATGCCAGCTGCTTGGGCGCAGGAAATCCTGAATATTGATGCCTCATTAGCGAATCGCTTGGGTATTTGGCAGATGAAATGGGAGATGGAGGACTTAGCGTTTCGGGCGCTATCTCCAGAAACCTATCGAGAGATCGCCAAGATGCTCGATTCGAAACGTATTGAGCGCCAATCCTTTATTGATCAAATTATTTTGCAACTACAGGAAGAGCTCAAGGCTGCGCAAATTGATGGTGAAGTACTTGGGCGACCCAAGCACATCTACAGCATCTGGAAAAAAATGCAAGGCAAGTCTTTAGATTTCGCCAATCTCTATGACGTTAGAGCATTTCGAGTATTGGTTGATGATGTGAAGTCATGCTATGCCGTGCTGGGTATCGTGCATAACGTTTGGCAACCAGTGCCACGTGAATTTGATGATTACATTGCTAGACCTAAACCCAACGGCTATCAATCCTTGCATACCGTAGTCATGAATGATGACGGTACTGCATTTGAAATTCAGGTGCGCACACAAGAAATGCATCAGCAGGCTGAGTATGGATTGGCAGCACACTGGCGTTACAAGGAGGGTGCCTACGTTGGTATGGCGACGCCACCCAATGCAGCAAAAACCAATAAGCCCAGCATTAACCATCAACAAGGAACGCATAGCGCAGAAGTGGCCTATGAGAGGCAAATAGCGTGGGCTCGTCAGCTTATCTCCTGGAAAGAAGATGCTTGGGAGCAACTCAAGCACCATGAGATTGACGATCATATTTATGTGCTCACTCCCTTGGGTAAGGTGATCTCATTAGAGAAGGGCTCAACGCCCATTGATTTTGCTTATGCGGTGCATACCAATCTTGGTCATCGTTGTAGAGGCGCAAGAGTAGATGGCGCTATGGTGCCGTTAGAGACATCACTGCAGAATGGTCAAACAGTTGAAATCATTGCGGTGAAGCATGGCGGTCCATCGCGCGACTGGATTAGCCCTGATAAAAATTACCTTCGTTCGCAAAGAGCGCGCCAAAGAGTTCGCGCTTGGTTTAATGCATTGGACGATGAGGAAGCTGGTCAGTCAATCAAGACGATTGATAACAAGCAAGATGCCAACTCAGAAACTAAAGTTACTCCTGCTACGCCCGAGATTATTCTGCGCAGCAGTACGCGTAAGCACGCGCAAAGCGGCGATGTCTTGGTGGTTGGGGTGGATTCTTTGTTAACGCAGTTGGCGCGTTGCTGCAGACCTGTTCCTCCGGACGCTATTGCCGGATTTGTGACTCAGGGTAGAGGGGTATCGATTCATCGACGCTCATGCAAAACCTTCAGAGGTCTTTTGGAAAGGGCTCCGGAGCGAGTAATTCAAACGGCTTGGACAACTTCAGCAGCAGATCCTATCGTCAACCAGGAGCAAAAACGGGTATTCCCAGCAGATTTGGTTGTAACTGGCCTAGATCGACCTGAGCTCATGCGGGAGCTCTTTGAGATTCTCACGCGGCAGGGTGTGCATGTGATTGATTTACGTAAATCAGCTAAAAAAGGCTTAGCTCAGATCCTTTTAACGGTTGAGGTGAAGGATTCTGAAGTCTTACGAGTGGTTCAAAACAGCTTAGAAGAGGTCAAAGGGGTAACCCAAGTGCGCCGCCGGTGATAAACTCTATGGCTGTATAGGCTCGTAGCTCAGCTGGTTAGAGCACCACCTTGACATGGTGGGGGTCGTTGGTTCGAGTCCAATCGAGCCTACCAACGAATAAGACCCAAAGAGGCGCGGATGCCCTAAAGCTACCGCGCTTTCTTTTTGGGAAAGATGTCAGGAATGTAGTTCAGTAAATAAGATGGGGTCATCATGCTTGTAGTTACTCTGCCCGATGGATCAAAACGTGAGTTTGAGGCACCTGTTCGCGTAGCGGATGTTGCACAAAGCATCGGTAGCGGTCTTGCGAAAGCCGCATTAGGTGGCATTGTTGACGGCAAGATGGTGGATACCAGTTTTGTTATTGATAAAGATAGTCAACTGGCCATCATTACTGATAAGAGTCCTGAAGCGTTAGAAATTGTTCGTCATTCGACCGCTCACCTATTGGCATACGCTGTAAAAGAATTATTCCCTGAAGCGCAAGTCACTATTGGCCCAGTTATCAAGAATGGTTTTTACTATGACTTCTCATATCACCGCCCATTTACTCCGGATGACTTAGTTGCTTTAGAAAAGAAAATGACTGAGCTCGCTAAAAAAGATGAGCCAGTAACGCGCACCGTAATGCCACGCGATGAAGCTGTTGAGTTTTTCAAAAAGCAGGGTGAAAATTACAAAGCAGAATTGATTGCGAGCATTCCGCAGGGTGAAGATGTATCTCTATATGCCGAAGGCAAGTTCACCGACTTGTGCCGCGGCCCGCACGTACCATCTACAGGCAAGCTCAAGGTATTTAAGCTGATGAAGCTTGCTGGTGCTTACTGGCGTGGCGATAGTAAGAATGAGATGCTGCAGCGTATCTACGGTACAGCCTGGTTACGTAAAGAAGATCAAGATGCTTACTTACATATGCTGGAAGAGTCTGAGAAGCGTGATCATCGCCGCCTCGGTAAGCAGCTCGATTTATTTCATTTCCAAGAAGAGGCTCCAGGCTTAATTTTCTGGCATCCAAAAGGTTGGTCAATTTGGCAAGAGGTTGAGCAATACATGCGTCGCGTGTATCAGCAAGAAGGCTACCAAGAAGTTAAAGCGCCACAAATTTTGGATCGTGGTCTGTGGGAAAAATCGGGCCACTGGGATAACTACAAAGAGAATATGTTTACGACAGAGTCGGAAAATCGTGCTTATGCGTTAAAGCCGATGAACTGTCCTGGTCACGTACAAATTTACAACTCTGGTTTGCATAGCTATCGTGAGTTGCCATTGCGCTTCGGTGAATTTGGTCAATGTCATCGCAATGAGCCATCGGGCGCTTTGCATGGTTTGATGCGCGTGCGTGGTTTCACACAAGACGATGGCCATATTTTCTGTACTGAAGATCAAATTCAATCTGAGGTGGCAGCATTTGATAAAGCAGTTCGTGCTGTTTATCAAGATTTTGGCTTTACCGAGGTTGCCGTAAAACTTGCTTTACGTCCAGCTAAACGCGTTGGCGATGACGCCATTTGGGATAAAGCTGAAGATGCTCTGCGCGGTGCCCTGAAGGCCTCTGGCCAGGAATGGGAAGAATTGCCAGGCGAGGGTGCTTTTTACGGTCCAAAGATCGAATATCACCTCAAAGACTCCATTGGACGTACTTGGCAGTGCGGCACGATTCAGGTGGATTTCTCCATGCCAGCCCGTTTGGGCGCTGAATATGTCGCTGAAGACAATAGCCGCAAGACCCCAGTCATGCTCCATAGGGCAATTGTGGGCTCTTTAGAGCGTTTTATCGGCATTTTGATCGAAAATCACGCCGGAAACATGCCAGTTTGGCTTGCTCCGACCCAGGCTGTAGTCCTTAATATCTCAGGAAATTCTGCTGCATACGCACAACAAGTGCAGCAATTGCTGAAAAAACAAGGGTTCAGAGTCGAATCTGATTTGCGGAACGAGAAAATTACGTATAAAATACGCGAGCACGCATTACAGAAGATCCCATTTTTGCTCGTTGTAGGGGATAAAGAATCTGAAAGTAATACGGTGGCCGTTCGTGCCCGTGGCGGAGTGGATTTAGGTGTAATGCCTCTTGATGCCTTCGTTGCCCGACTCCAGCAGGATATTTCCCAGAAAGTCGGACCCGAGCCTAGCTAGGGTTAGAACGGTTTTTATTGTTTTTTTAAAGGAATTAAGAAGATCGCTACTGAAAAATTGCAACGCATTAACCGGGAAATTACTGCTCCTGAAGTGCGTTTGATTGGAATCGATGGTGAACCCATCGGTGTAGTTAAGTTGAGTGAAGCCTTGGCTGCAGCAGAAGAGAAAGAAACCGATTTGGTTGAAATTGCTCCGACGGCTGTTCCACCTGTAGTCCGCATCATGGACTTCGGCAAATTCAAATACCAAGAAGCCAAGCGGATGCATGAAGCAAAGCTGAAGCAAAAAGTCATTCAGGTGAAGGAAGTGAAATTCCGCCCTGGTACTGATGATGGTGACTACGGTGTGAAGCTACGCAATCTAATCCGCTTTTTAGAAGATGGCGATAAGACAAAGATTACGCTGCGGTTTCGGGGTCGTGAGATGGCCCACCAAGAAATCGGAGTCAGAATGTTGGAGCGTTTGAAGTTGGATCTCGTTGAATACGGCCAAGTCGAACAGTTTCCAAAGATGGAAGGCCGCCAGATGGTGATGGTATTGGCCCCCATTCGTAAGGCTAAGTAATCAGGTTCTACCTGGTTCTTATGTAGGGAGGCGCTGAAAGGCGCCGGTAGTTTGAAGTGCTTCTGGGTACAGGAAGAGTAACCGTCGGTTACCACCTATGTTGCACAAGTAATTGAAGGGGTGCTTTATGCCCAAGATGAAGAGCAAGAGTAGCGCTAAAAAGCGCTTCACGGTTCGCGCAGGCGGAACGATTAAACGAGGTCAGGCTTTCAAACGCCACATCCTCACCAAGAAGACCACAAAGAATAAGCGTCACCTCCGTGGTTCCACAGAAGTTGCGAAAGCTGACGTTAAGTCAATTCGCTCTATGCTTCCATACGCTTAACCTCAGACTAGATTAGGAGAATTAAATGCCAAGAGTCAAACGTGGGGTTACAGCAAGAGCCCGTCATAAGAAAATCACCGATGCCGCTACAGGTTACCGTGGCCGTCGTAAGAACGTATTCCGTATTGCTAAGCAAGCGGTTATGCGTGCTGGTCAATATGCATACCGTGACCGTCGCAATAAGAAACGTGTATTCCGCGCTTTGTGGATTGCTCGTATCAACGCGGCAGTTCGTCAGCATGACATGACTTATAGCGTATTCATGAATGGTATGAAGAAAGCTGCGATCGAACTCGACCGTAAAGTGCTTTCTGATATGGCCATTGCTGACAAAGCGGCTTTCGCTGCTTTGGTTACTCGGATCAAATCCGTAGTAAACGCTGCAGCTTAATCTTAGTTTTCTAAACTAAGCTGCAATGGTTTCTCTCGACCACATTGTCGAGGATGCTAAACGTGATTTCCTCGGAGCTGCCGATGCGGCAGCTCTAGAGGACGCGAAAGCCAAGTATCTCGGTAAGTCAGGTGTTCTCACTGAGCGTTTAAAGGCGCTTGGTGGAATGTCGCCTGAGGAGCGCAAGAGTGCTGGCGCCCAAATTAATCAAATCAAAACTCAAGTAGAAGCTGCGTTACAAGAGCATCGCCAAGCTTTGGCTGATGCTGTGTTGATGCAACGTCTTGCGGCGGAGTCTATTGACGTTTCCTTGCCTGGCCGTGGCCAAGCAGTAGGTAGCTTGCATCCTGTAATGCGCACCTGGGAACGCGTTGAAGAGATCTTCCGCTCGATTGGTTTTGATGTAGCAGATGGCCCTGAAATTGAAACCGATTGGTTTAATTTCACCGCCTTAAATAGCCCCGAGAATCATCCTGCTCGTTCTATGCAGGACACTTTTTACATCGATGGCAAAGATTCCAATGAGAAGCCTTTGTTATTGCGCACGCATACCAGTCCAATTCAGGTTCGCTATGCGAGCGAGCACGTTAAGAAATACGCCAACGCAGATGTGATGCCGCCAATCAAAGTGATTGCACCAGGTAGAACTTATCGTGTTGATAGTGATGCAACCCATTCGCCGATGTTCCATCAGGTTGAAGGCTTATGGATTGCTGAGAGTGTTTCATTTGCAGATCTCAAAGGTGTCTATACAGACTTCTTAAGAACTTTCTTTGAAACAAACGAATTACAGGTGCGTTTCCGCCCATCTTATTTCCCATTCACAGAACCTTCTGCTGAAATCGATATGGCCTTTGGTAGCGGTAAGCTTGCTGGTCGTTGGTTAGAAATCTCTGGAGCAGGGCAAGTTCATCCGAATGTATTGCGCAATATGGGTATCGACCCAGAGCGTTATACCGGCTTTGCCTTTGGATCTGGATTAGAGCGCTTAACCATGTTGCGTTACGGCGTAGATGATCTTCGTCTGTTCTTTGAAAACGATCTGCGTTTCTTGGGGCAGTTCCCCGCATAACCAAATCAGCATTAATAAATCTTAGATCGCGCTATGCAATTTTCTGAATCTTGGCTCCGTCAGTATGTAAACCCATCACTTGATAGTGATGCGCTTGGTCATGCAATTACTATGGCCGGTTTAGAGGTTGAAGAGCAGCATTCAGTGGCACCAGCATTTACCAAGATTGTCGTTGCACAAATTCTCTCTGCAGAGCAGCATCCTGATGCAGACCGTTTGCGAGTTTGCAAAGTGGATGCAGGTACTGGCCAAGAATTGCAAATCGTTTGTGGCGCACCTAATGCGCGTGCTGGCATTAAGATCCCTTGCGCTCTGGTTGGTGCTGAATTACCTCCAGCAGAAGCGGGTGGCAAGCCTTTCCTGATTAAAGTAGGCAAGCTACGTGGTGTAGAAAGCCAAGGCATGCTGTGTTCTGGTCGTGAGCTCGGTTTGGGTGATGACCATGAAGGCATCTTAGAGTTGCCTACGGATGCTCCAGTTGGTCAAGATATTCGCCAATACCTCAATCTCGATGATCAAATCTTCGTTATCAAATTAACGCCAAACAAAGCCGATTGCCTCTCATTGATGGGGATGGCAAGAGAAGTTTCAGCAATCACTGGTGCTGCCCTCTGTGCTCCAAAGTGGACGCCGCCGGCAGTAACCATTCAAGATAAGCGCAAAGTTACTGTCGAAAATAAAGAACTTTGCGGTCGCTTTGCAGGCCGTGTCATTCGTGGTGTGAATCCGCAAGCCAAAACACCTGATTGGATGATTCAGCGTCTGTGTAATGCCGGTCAAAGAAGTATTTCTGCTTTGGTAGATCTATCGAATTATGTGATGTTAGAGATGGGTCAGCCTACACACGTATTTGATATCGATAAATTGAATGGCGACATCACTGTGCGCTGGGCTAAATCAGGTGAGACACTCGAGCTTCTCAATGGCCAGACAGTGACTTTGCAGGGCCCAGATTCTGCTGGCAAGATGCAAGATGCGGGCGTAGTTGCAGACCAATCTGGTCCAGTAGCGCTTGCAGGCATTATGGGTGGAAATCACTGCGCAGTAACAGATGACACCAAAAATATCTATGTTGAAGCAGCTTATTGGCTGCCTGCAGCGATTCAGGGTCGTGCCCGTCGCTTCAATTTCAGTACAGATGCAGCCCATCGCTTTGAGCGTGGCGTAGATCCGCAAAATACGGTTAATTGCTTAGAGTATCTCAGCGCCTTAATTATTGAGGTTTGCGGTGGTCAAGCAGGTCCAGTGGATGATCAGGTTCTCAATGTTCCAGAGCGTAAGCCGGTCAAAATGCGTTTGGCTAGAGCGGAAAAAGTCATCGGCATTCCGCTGACAAGCGAAGTAGTGGCCGATGTATTTAAGCGTCTCGGTTTTGAATTCAAGCAAGAGGGTGATGCGTTTGTTGTTACTCCTCCAAGCTATCGTTTCGATATTGAGATCGAAGAAGATTTAATTGAAGAAGTTGCACGTATGTACGGCTTCGAAAACATTCCCGATCAACCGCCAGTCGCCTCATTAAAGATGAGCGCTAAAGCGGAAGCGAAACGCGGTATTCATTTGCTACGTCAGCGTTTTGCATTGCAAGGGTATCAAGAGGCTGTGAACTTTGGTTTCACGGATCTTGAAAGCGAACAGCGTCTTGCAGGGGCTAAAGAGGAAGACCTAATTAAGGTGCTCAATCCAATCGCCAATCAATATGGTGTGATGCGTAGCAATCTGTGGGGTGGCTTGCTTTCCAATCTGAAGTCTAATTTAAACCGCGGAGCAGGTCGTGTGCGCCTGTTTGAGACTGGCCGCGTATTTAAGCGTGACCCTAATGCGCAAGAAGAAGCCGGCAAAGTAGCAGGTTTTCATCAGCCGCAAAAAATTGGCGGCTTAGCTTATGGTTCATTCGTACCCGAGCAGTGGGCCAATGCAACGCGTGCGGTAGATTTCTTCGATGTGAAGGGTGATCTTGAGCGCGTCTTAGATCCGCTGCATTTTGTAACAGAATCCGCGCAACATCCTGCACTGCATCCTGGCCGTTCAGCACAAGTGATTTTGAAGTCCGGAAAAAACAATATTGCCATTGGTTGGATAGGTGAATTGCATCCAGGCTTGCAACAAGCCTATGAACTTCCGCAAGCACCAGTGTTATTTGAATTGGACTTAGAGCCAATTCGTGAACTGGGATTGCCGGTTCCTGAAGAATTAAGTAAATTCCCTGCCGTGCAACGAGATTTAGCATTGGTAGTAAAACAAAGTGTTTCTGCGCAATCTTTGCTAGATGTTATGGCTGCGAGTAAACAGAATTTTGTCCGCAATATTGAGCTCTTTGACGAGTTCAAGCCCAAGGCGGGTTCAAGCAGCATGGCAGACGATGAGAAAAGCTTAGCTTTCCGTGTCACCCTGTTAAATCCTAATGAAACATTACAAGACCCCCAAATTGACGCAGTAATGGCTGCTTTATTGGCTGCCGTTGAGAAAAAATGTGCGGCTCGTCTGCGCTAGGTTTAGTATTAGATATAAATCGAATAATTAGTTACCAAAGAGACATGCAATGACCGAATTGATTTCTAACGATACCGTTACTAAAAATGAGCTATCAGAGGCTCTCTTTGATCAGGTTGGATTGAATAAGCGTGAAGCGAAAGACATGATTGATGCTTTCTTTGATCGCATTGGCCAATCTCTTGAGACCGGCGTAGAAGTAAAGATTTCTGGTTTTGGTAATTTCCAGTTGCGCAATAAATCGGCTCGTCCTGGCCGAAATCCAAAGACAGGTCAAATGATTCCGATTGCTGCTAGACGTGTAGTTACTTTTCACGCTAGTCAAAAGCTTAAAGATGTAGTGGAGTCACATGCTCGAGAAAACCGAGTTTGATGCCAGCTCAGCGCTGCTGAGCTCTCAACTTCCCCCGATACCAGCTAAGCGTTATTTCACTATTGGTGAAGTGGCAGATCTTTGTGGTGTTCGTTCTCACGTATTACGCTATTGGGAGCAAGAGTTTTCCCAATTAAGCCCGCAAAAACGACGTGGTAACCGTCGCTATTACCAGCACCATGAGGTAGTCCTCATCAGAAAAATTCGCTCACTTTTATACGAAGAGGGCTTTACGATTAGTGGTGCACGTAATCGCCTTGAAGAAGCTCGCGGCGACCTCCGTCTGCGTGAAGAATTGCAAGCTGTTCTGCAGATTCTCTCTAAATAGTTACTGATACAATTTTGTCTTTCGTCGGGGCGTAGCGCAGCCTGGTAGCGTACATGCATGGGGTGCATGTGGTCGGAGGTTCAAATCCTCTCGCCCCGACCATACAATTTCTTCTCATCATTTCAAAATCGATTCCATGACAAGCACTGATAAATCTATTGAGTATTTTGGCCTCAAGATTCCTTTTTTGGCTCATTTAGGTGTAGTCCCAGAGTATGCGAAAGATGGCAAATCACGGATTAGCCTGGAAATTAGACCTGAGTATGAGAATAGCTTTGGTATCGCTCATGGCGGCGTGATCATGACTTTGCTTGATTTTGCGATGGGTGCTGCAGCCAGAAGTACGACCGACGTGCCTTTGGGTGCCATGACCATTGATATGGCCGTTAGCTTCTTACGTCCCAGCGTTGGCAAAATCGCCGTTGAGGGCACTATATTGAAACCAGGTAAAACCATTAATTACTGTGAAGCGATTGTCTTAAATGAGGCTGGGGAGATTACGGCCAAATCCAGCGGTACTTTCATGTTGAGAAAATCAAGCTGAACTTAATTATCTATAGTATTTATAAAGATTATGTCTTTTATTTAATTTAATAGATATAGCACTGATAAATATAGGTTAATAATCCCAATAATATATATTGCTAGATAAATTAATTTATATATAATTACTCTCTAATACGGTTTATATCTACCGTATAAAACAACATATTATTTGGAGAGTAAAAAGAATATGCCTTCTTATAAAGAGCTTTTAGCCCAACGCGAACAGTTGGATAAACAGATTAAAGAAGCAATTGCCCTAGAAAAGGCAGATGGTATTGCCAAAGCCAAGCTCATTATTGAGCAATATGGATTGAGCGCCTCAGACCTATTTAGCCGTAAAGCGGGCGCTAAGAGTGCTGGTGGCAAGGTTGCCCCTAAATACCGTAACCCGTCCACAGGCGAAACTTGGACCGGTCGCGGCAAAGCTCCTAAATGGATCGAGGGCAGGGATCGTAGTAGCTATTTAATCTAAGTTACTGTATTAATTGAGTTTTAGGATAAAGGCCGCTAATAGCGGCCTTTATCATTTCCTTTGTATCTAATGCGCGCTATGCGCACTTTCTAGTGAGGGCCTCAACAAAGAGGGGCTCAAGTAGCTCATGTCTACTTCCATGTGCCCAGCTGCCTTCTATCTCAGGATTGGTGGCTGGGTAGCCAATAATGAGGGGATTCATGTCAATTAAGCCATTTTCCAGCTCCTTTTTGATGCTTTCGCTTAATGGGGGCTTGCCCCCGGAATTCTCATCAACCAGAGTGACTACCCCTGGATGAAGTTTGATAAAACCTTCATCTACTAGAATAGGTATACGCTGTGTGTCCTTGTTTTTACTCAAATAATGGATCAAATGTACTTGCTCTACCGGCGGAATGAGGGCATCTAAAAAGATTAAATCGGGGGCTATTGAAACAGCCTTCATCAGGCCCTCTAGGCTATCGACTGCCATCTCCATGTCCACTTTGAGCTGCCAATCGGCAATGGCATCTATTAATTCTTGCCCATTTTCAGATCTTCTAAAGATTCCCATGGCAATGCAGTTCTGAGTGGTCTTTTGCCGCATAGCTCTCTTTCTTCGCTGTAGCTGCTGATCTAGAGAGCTTGCTAATATGCGTCGATGGCCGCCACGAGTTTTCCAGGCGATTAACTCACCTAATTCAACCATTTTTTGAACGGTACCCAAGGAAACTTGCAAAATCTTGGCGCTTTGACGGGTGCTGAGGTATTCAGTTTCTGGGGTCATTGATTTCATATTTCCCTTAATTTCATTTATTTGTTTGAAGATTTAGAGAATAAAAATCAAAATCATTTGAATCTGTCGGCAAATCTTTAAAGCAAGGTAGGAAACTTCTTATTAATTGCTCAAAATAGGGGGATACCCCCAAAACCCCTTAAATCAGGGAAAGCCCTTTATGTATCAATGGTCATTCGTGTTAAATTACTGTCGTAGTACCGGTATTTGCACAGATCAATTCGTGAAGCGGTATAGCCGTAGAGCGGATGGTTTTAACCACAGTTTTTAATCGGGAAACCCGATGAAAGGTGAGCATCATGATGCAGGATCAAAGAGATAATTCCTATCTCTTCGGCGGAAACGCCCCCTACGTAGAGGAACTCTACGAATCTTACTTGCACGATCCAGCTTCCGTAGCTGATCATTGGCGAGATTATTTCGATAACGTGAAACAGGTTCCAGCAGTTGATGGTTCATCTCGAACTGATATTGCACACGGACCGATTGTTGCTTCATTTGCTGAGCGCGCTAAGCAAGGTCCAATCAGAACGATTTCTGATTCGGCTGACTCAGAGATGGGCCGCAAACGCGTTGCTGTTCAGCAGTTAATTGCCGCGTATCGTAACGTCGGCAATCGCTGGGCAAACTTAGATCCATTGAAGCGGACAGAGCGCCAGGATATTCCTGAGTTAGATCCCGCTTTCTATGGCTTTACTGATGGCGATATGGATATCGTCTTCAATACAAGTAATACATTCTTCGGCAAGAACGAAATGTCTCTGCGCGATTTGCTCCAGGCATTGCGCGAAACCTATTGCGGCACGATTGGTGTCGAGTTCATGTTTATTGCCGATCAAAAAATTAAGAAGTGGTGGCAAGAGAAGTTGGAGTCCATTCGCTCAACCCCACAATTTAATGTGGATGAAAAGCGTCAGATCTTGGATCGTGTGACTGCTGCTGAAGGCCTTGAGCGTTACCTCCAGGCAAAGTATGTAGGTCAAAAGCGCTTCTCCCTTGAGGGTGGTGAGAGCTTTATTGCCTGTATGGACGAGTTGATTCGTGATGCGGGTAATAAGGGTGTTCAAGAGATCGTAATTGGTATGGCCCACCGTGGTCGTCTCAACGTATTGGTAAACACCTTGGGCAAAATGCCTAAAGACTTGTTTGCTGAGTTTGAGCACAAAGGTCCTGAAACATTGCCTGCGGGTGACGTGAAGTATCACCAAGGTTTCTCAAGCGATATTTCGACTCCTGGCGGCCCGGTTCATTTGTCGTTGGCATTTAACCCATCCCATTTAGAGATCGTTAACCCAGTAGTTGAAGGTTCTGCACGTGCTCGTATGGAGCGTCGCGGTGATATGTTGGGTGATCAAGTGATGCCAATCTTGGTTCATGGTGACGCTGCGATTGCTGGTCAGGGTGTGATGCAAGAAACTTTAGCGATGTCTGAGGTTCGTGGTTACTCAACCGGTGGCACAGTGCACATCGTGATTAATAACCAAATTGGTTTCACAACTTCTGACCCGCGTGACTTGCGTTCTAGCTTGTATTGCACGGACATCATGAAGATTGTTGATGCCCCTGTATTGCACGTGAACGGCGATGATCCTGAAGCGGTGGTCTTGGCAACCAAGTTGGCTGTTGAGTTCCGCATGAAGTTCCATAAAGACGTAGCGATCGATATCATCTGCTTCCGTAAGCTTGGCCATAACGAGCAAGATACGCCTGCAATGACTCAGCCGTTAATGTACAAAATCATTGCTGCACACCCTGGTACCCGCAAGCTCTATGCTGACAAGTTAGAAACTCAAGGTGTATTGCCGGCCGGTACTGGTGACCTGATGGTTAAAGAGTATCGCGCTGCAATGGATGAAGGTAAGCAAACGTCTGATCCAGTATTGAGTAATTTCAAAGGCAAGTTTGCCGTGGATTGGTCCCCATTCTTAAATAAGAAGTGGACTGATGAAGCTGATACTGCAATTCCATTGACAGAGTGGAAGCGATTGGCTGAAAAGATCTCCACTATTCCAGAAGGCTTTAAAGCGCATCCATTAGTTGCGAAGGTTTATAACGACCGCGCTGCAATGGGACGTGGCGAGGCAAATGTTGACTGGGGTATGGGTGAGCACATGGCTTTCGCATCCTTAGTTGCAAGTGGCTATCCAGTTCGTTTATCTGGTGAAGATAGTGGACGCGGTACCTTTACCCACCGTCACGCGGTATTGCATGAGCAAAACCGTGAGAAGTGGGATACCGGCACCTATATCGCACTCCAGCACGTTACTAAAGATCAAGCTCCGTTTGTGGTGATTGACTCCATTCTTTCCGAAGAAGCAGTGCTTGGATTTGAATACGGTTACGCAGCAGCAGAGCCAAACACTTTAACTATTTGGGAAGCCCAGTTCGGTGACTTCGCAAACGGTGCTCAAGTGGTTATCGACCAGTTCATCGCCTCTGGCGAAGTGAAGTGGGGTCGTGCTAACGGCTTGGTAATGATGTTGCCGCATGGTTATGAAGGTCAAGGACCTGAGCATTCCTCAGCACGTCTTGAGCGTTTCATGCAGTTGTGCGCCGATACCAATATGCAAGTCATTCAGCCGACTACTGCAGCGCAAATCTTCCATGTATTACGTCGTCAAATGATTCGTCAGTTCCGCAAGCCGCTGATCTTGATGACTCCAAAATCATTGCTGCGTAATAAAGAAGCTGCATCACCTTTATCTGAATTTACAAAAGGTGGCTTCCAAACTGTAATTGGTGAACGCGATGAATCTATCGACGCTAAGCAGGTTACCCGCTTGGTAATGTGTTCTGGCAAGGTCTATTACGACTTGGTGAAGCAACGCGCCGAGAAGAAGATTGGTGATGTTGCCATTATTCGCTTGGAGCAGCTGTATCCATTCCCGCACAAAGCATTGACTGCTGAATTGAAGAAGTATCCAAAGCTAGAAGAGGTTGTATGGTGTCAGGACGAGCCACAAAACCAAGGTGCTTGGTTCTTTGTGCAACACAATATCTTGGAAAACATGTCTGATGGCATGAAGTTGGGCTATGCGGGCCGTCCTGCATCAGCGTCACCAGCTTGTGGTTATGCACATCTCCACCAAGAACAGCAGAAGTCTTTACTGAATGCGGCATTTGCCAAACTCAAAGGTTACGTGATTACGAAATAATCGTATTCATAACTCAACATACACACATATATATAAACAGGATTAATCATGGCTATTTTCGAAGTTAAAGTTCCCCAACTCTCAGAGTCAGTTGCTGAAGCAACTTTGTTGCAATGGAAAAAGAAGGTTGGCGACGCTGTTGGTCAAGATGAGATCTTGATCGAAATCGAAACAGATAAAGTGGTTCTCGAAGTACCAGCTCCATCAGCTGGCGTGCTCACGGAGATCGTTGTTGCTGACGGCGGCACCGTTGTTGCTGAGCAGTTGATTGCGAAGATCGACAGCACTGCTGTTGCAGCTGCAGCTCCTGCTGCTGCCGCACCTGCACCAGCTGCTGCTCCTGCAGCCGCAGCACCGGCTAAAGCAGCCGCTCCTGCAGCTAAAGCTGGCGCAGCCGCAGCTCCTTCAGCTGCAAAAATTCTTGCTGAGAAGGGTGTCGAGGCTGGTCAAGTTGCCGGTTCTGGGCGAGATGGTCGTATCACTAAAGGTGATGCATTGAATGCTTCTGCAGGTGGCGCTAAGTCTGCTGCATTGCCAAGCGCACCAATTCCAATGGGCGATCGTCCAGAAGAGCGCGTTCCAATGAGCCGCTTGCGCGCTCGTATTGCTGAGCGTTTGCTCGAGTCTCAAGCAAACAACGCCATCTTGACTACATTCAATGAAGTCAACATGGGTCCAGTGATTGCTTTGCGTAATAAGTACAAAGACCAGTTTGAGAAAACCCATGGCGTGAAGTTAGGCTTCATGTCTTTCTTCGTAAAAGCAGCGACACACGCTTTGAAGAAATTCCCACTCTTGAATGCTTCTGTTGACGGTAATGACATCGTTTACCACGGTTACTTTGATATCGGTATCGCTGTGAGCTCACCACGTGGCTTGGTAGTTCCAATTTTGCGTGACGTTGACCAAATGAATTTGGCTGATATAGAGAAGAAGATTGCTGAGTTTGGTACTAAAGCTCGTGAAGGTAAGTTGTCTATTGAAGAGTTGACTGGCGGTACATTCTCCATCTCTAACGGTGGCGTATTCGGCTCCATGCTTTCTACTCCGATCATCAACCCACCTCAATCCGCTATTTTGGGTATCCATGCTACTAAAGACCGTGCTGTTGTTGAAAACGGTCAAGTAGTTGTTCGCCCAATTAACTACCTTGCTTTGTCATACGATCACCGCATCATTGACGGCCGTGAGGCTGTGCTTGGTTTGGTTGCTATGAAGGATGCGTTGGAAGATCCTTCACGTCTTCTCCTTGATTTGTAAGAAGGGAAGATCATGAGCCAAGCTTTTGACGTAGTAGTTATTGGTGGTGGCCCTGGTGGCTACATCGCCGCAATTCGTGCAGCGCAACTTGGTTTTAAGGTTGCCTGTGCTGAATCTAGTTCTTATGATGATCCTAAGGGTGAGCCACGTTTAGGTGGTACATGCTTGAACGTTGGTTGTATTCCTTCTAAGGCCTTGTTGGCCTCTTCTGAGGAATTCGAGAAGATCAATCATCATGCTGCTGATCACGGAATTAAAGTGGGTGCTGTAAGCATCGACTCTAAGAAGATGATCGCCCGAAAAGATGACATCGTTACCAAGATGACTGGTGGTATTCAGTACTTGTTCCGCAAGAACAAAATCACTTTATTAAAAGGCCATGCGTCATTTGAAGGCAAGGGTGCTGATGGTTATCAAGTGAAGATTGATGGCAAAGACAAAGAAACCGTTACTGCAAAGAATGTCATCATTGCAACTGGTTCTAAGGCGCGTCATCTTCCGGGTATCGCTGTAGATAACGTATTGATTTGCGATAACGAAGGTGCCTTGAAGTTTGATTCTGCTCCTAAGAAATTAGGCGTAATTGGTGCAGGCGTGATTGGCTTAGAGTTGGGTTCTGTATGGCGTCGTCTCGGTGCTGAAGTAACCGTGCTGGAAGCAATGCCTTCATTCTTAGCTGCTTGCGACGCAGGTATCGCTAAAGAAGCGCAGAAGCTTTTTGCAAAACAAGGCTTGAGCATTAACACTGGCGTCAAAATTGGCGATGTGAAGGCTGATAAGAAAGGTGTAGTAGTTAATTACACTGACAGCGCTGGTAAAGCTGCTAAGTTGGAATGTGACCGCTTAATTGTTTCAGTGGGTCGTGTGCCAAACACTGACAAATTAGGTTTAGACAAGATTGGCCTCAAAGTGGATGAGCGTGGCTTCATTCCTATTGATGATCACACTTGCGCGACTGCAGCACCTGGCGTGTACGCTGTTGGTGACGTAGTTCGTGGACCAATGTTGGCACACAAAGCAGAAGACGAAGGTGTCTTGGTTGCTGAGGTGATTGCTGGTCAAAAACCACATATCGATTACAACTGCATTCCTTGGGTTATTTACACTGATCCAGAGATTGCATGGGTTGGTAAAACAGAGCAAGCTCTCAAAGAAGCTGGTGTTGCTTATAAAGCAGGTCAGTTCCCATTTGCTGCTAACGGCCGTGCATTAGGTATGGGTCGTGCTGATGGTTTCATCAAAGTATTGGCTGATGCTAAGACAGACGAAATCCTTGGCGTACACATCATCGGTGCTAATGCTTCTGACCTCATTGCTGAAGCGGCAGTAGCTATGGAATTCAAAGCAGCAGCAGAAGATATTGCTCGTATCTGTCATGCACATCCAAGTTTGTCTGAAGTGATGCGCGAAGCAGCGTTAGCGACAGACTCACGTGCATTAAATATGTAATTGAAAACCATTGAGTTTTACCAACAAGAGTTAAAGACGCGCGGGTATCAGAGTGATCCCGCGCAGCTTCGCGCTGTAGAGCGTCTACAGAAATGCGAAGACGAGTGGATTGCATACAAGGAAATCCGCAGTAATACCCTAAAGAAAAAGATATTCAAGCCGAATCTCCCACGTGGTCTGTACTTATGGGGTGGGGTAGGACGCGGTAAGTCTTTCTTAATGGACTGCTTTTATGCAGCTTCGCCACTAGAAAAAAAGATCCGCATTCATTTTCATGAGTTCATGCGCGAAGTCCATCGTGAGCTCCATGAGTTATCAGGCCTATCAGATCCGCTAGATGAATTAGCTAAGCGCATCTCCAATCGTTATCGTTTGATTTGCTTCGATGAATTTCATATCAATGACATCGCTGATGCAATGATTTTGTATCGCTTGCTTGACGCACTTTTTGCAGACCGCGTGCAGTTTGTGATGACGTCAAACTATCGTCCTGATCAGTTGTATCCCAATGGTTTACACCGCGATCGATTGATTCCTGCGATTAAATTGCTGGAAGAAAAATTAGATGTATTAAACGTTGATGCTGGCAATGACTACCGTCGCGTACAGATGGCCCAAGTTGAGGCCTACCTAACTCCTGTCAATGCTGAAACACAAGCGACCTTGGGTCAAATGTTTCAAACGCTGATTGGCAATCAAAAAGAGACGCGCAATCCTATTTTAAATATTGAGTCCCGCGAATTGCGCCCCTTGCATATGGCTGATGGCGTAGTTTGGTTTGACTTCAAAACTCTGTGCTGCGGCCCACGCTCTCAAAATGATTACCTGGAGATTGCTAACCAGTTTCATACGGTCATTCTGTCGGGGGTGCCCTATATGCCACCTAGAATGACTAACGAAGCCCGTCGTTTTATTTGGCTCATTGATGTCCTATACGACCATAAGATCAAGCTCATCATTTCTGCTGAGGTCCCAGCCCCGGATTTGTATACCGAGGGTCAAATTACCGCTGAATTCTCCAGAACCGTGTCCCGTTTGATCGAGATGCAGTCTCGTGACTACCTCGATGCTCCGCGTCGGGTAATTGATACCAGCTTGACCTAAAATAGGGTCATGAGTAGCTTTTCACCCCTAAATGCCGATTTGCATTGCCATTCAGTGATTTCTGACGGCACTTTGACGCCCGAAGAATTGGCCGAGCGCGCCAAAGCAAATGGAGTGCATTTATGGGCTCTGACTGACCATGACGAGTTGGGTGGACAGAAGCGTGCCCGAGAGGCAGCTAGCGCATTACAAATTGATTACCTTGCTGGAGTAGAAATTTCTGTCACCTGGATGGGTGAGACCATTCACATTGTCGGTCTTGGAATTGATGCAGAGCATGCTGGAATTATTGAAGGTTTGCGTCAAACGCGAGATGGTCGTGCAAATCGCGCCAAATTGATGGCTGAGCAATTACTTAAAGTCGGTATTGCGGGTGCTTATGAGGGGGCACTGCATTTCGCAGGTAACCACGACTTAATTTCTAGAACCCACTTCGCACGTTTTTTAGTGGAGCAGGGCGTATGCCGCAATACTGAACATGTATTCAAGAATTACTTAATTGAAGGAAAGCCGGGATATGTCCCGCATCAGTGGGCGAACTTGGATAATGCAGTTCACTGGATTAAGTCGGCAGGGGGTGTGGCCGTTATTGCCCATCCCGGTCGTTACAGTAGACTGAATGCAATGCAGATGGACGAGCTTTACAAGCACTTTAAAGATCTTGGCGGCCTGGCCATTGAGGTGATTACCGGCAGTCACAGTCCAGATCAATATAAAACTTTTGCAAAGATTGCTCAGCAATATGGTTTCTTAGCGTCTCGCGGTTCAGACTTTCATGACCCGAACGAGAGCCACATTGACTTAGGTAATTTGCCACACTTACCAGACCACCTGACTCCAGTATGGTCTGCCTTCCACTAAATAATTAATCACATAGAAAAAAATACAGATGTTTGCTGAACGCGTTCTCTCTGGTATGCGCCCAACCGGTAATTTGCACTTAGGTCACTACCACGGTGTTTTAAAGAACTGGGTACGTTTGCAGTCTGAATACCCCTGTTTCTTTTTTGTAGCCGATTGGCATGCACTAACTACCCACTATGAAACCCCAGATGTGATTGAGCAATCCGTATGGGATATGGTGATTGATTGGTTGGCAACTGGCGTAGATCCAAACCAAGCCACTTTGTTTATTCAGAGCAAAGTGCCTGAGCATGCCGAACTATTTTTATTGCTTTCAATGGGTACCCCATTGGGTTGGTTGGAGCGGGTGCCAACCTATAAAGATCAGATTGAAAAGCTCAAAGAAAAAGACCTGCAAACCTATGGTTTCTTGGGCTATCCATTGCTCCAAGCCGCAGATATATTGATCTATCGCGCTCAGTTTGTTCCTGTAGGCGAAGATCAAGTTCCCCACGTTGAGATGACTCGCGAAGTGGCACGTCGCTTTAATTATTTATATGGACGTGAGCCTGGTTTTGAAGAAAAGGCTTTAGAGGCCGTTAAAAAATTAGGAAGCAAGCGCGCCAAGATGTATGCGGAGTTACGAGTGGCATATCAGGAGCGTGGTGATGATGAGGCGTTAGAGCAAGCTAAAGCATTGCTCCATGAAGCGCAAAGTTTATCCATGGCTGACCGCGAAAGGCTTTTTGGTTTCTTGGAGGGTGCGCGCAAAATTATTCTGCCAGAACCCCAGGCATTATTGACTACGGCCTCTCGCATGCCTGGTATTGATGGACAGAAGATGTCCAAGTCTTATGGCAATACGATTAGCATTCGTGAAAATCCGGAGGATGTGATTAAGAAGATTCGCACGATGCCTACAGATCCTGCTCGCGTTCGTAGAACCGACGTTGGTGACCCAGCACGTTGCCCAGTTTGGCAGCTCCATACCGTCTACTCTAATGAGGAGACCAAGCAGTGGGTGGATAAGGGTTGTAAATCCGCTGGCATTGGCTGCCTGGAGTGCAAGCAGCCTGTTATAGATGCGATTCTGGCTGAGCAGCAACCCATGTTTGAGCGTGCACAGAAGTATTTAGATGATCCTAGTTTGCTACGGTCCATCATTGCCGATGGTTGCGATAAAGCACGCAAGGTTGCTCAAGAAACTATGCGTGAGGTTCGCGAGTCTATGGGACTGGCTTACGATTGAGGATTGATCTTGCCTAATGCGCATGATGTGATTTCCAATGCATCTCCTTGGGTGAAGCGGTTTTCCCCGCTCATTCCAAAGGATGGTGTTGTTTTGGATCTTGCCTGTGGATCTGGGCGTCATTCAGAGTGGTTGGCAAACGCAGGTCACCAGGTATTGGCGGTTGACCAAAATCTTGCAGCACTAGAATCTTTAAATCACCCACTGATTTCTCTCCAGAGTTGCGATCTTGAGCAAGCGGATTGGCCCCTCATAGGGGGCGATTTCAGCGCTATTGTTGTAACCAATTACCTGTATCGGCCACATTTAGACGAGTTACCCAAAATGCTGCAAGCAGGGGGTGTCTTAATCTATGAAACTTTTGCCCTGGGCAATGGGGAATTTGGTAAGCCTTCGAACCCAAATTTCCTTCTAAATCCTGGGGAATTGCTCGCATTTGCAGCCCGCCACGAGCTTAAAGTAGTGGCTTATGAGGATATTTATGTGGATGAGCCCAAACCAGCTATGGTTCAGCGCCTATGCGCTGTAAAAGGTGAGCTAAAACAGCGCATTCCGTTACAATTTCAGGGTTAAGACAGCTAAAAATCGGTGCATATTCGGTGACAAATACAGCTCATTCCAAAGGTAGTAAAAAGCCCATCGCTGGCAGTATGCCCGCTATCGTTACTCCGATGTTTGAAGATGGCAGCTTAGATTACAAAAGTCTGCGCTCCTTATTGGATTGGCATGTCGCTGAAGGTACTGACGGAATTGTGATTGTTGGCACCAGCGGTGAATCTCCTACAGTTTCAGTTGAAGAGCATTGCGAACTCATCCGCGTAACAGTCGAGCAGATTGCTGGACGCATTCCGGTGATTGCTGGTACTGGTGGCAACTCTACGATTGAAGCAATTGAGCTAACCAAATACGCGAAGCAAGTAGGCGCAGATGCCAGCTTGCAAGTAGTTCCGTACTACAACAAACCTACCCAAGATGGTATGTATGCCCATTTTAAAAAGATTGCTGAGTCAGTAGATCTGCCAGTTATTTTGTATAACGTTCCTGGAAGAACGGTTGCTGATTTGAATGGCGATACTGTTGTTCGTTTGGCCGGTGTGCCAGGCATTATCGGCATTAAAGAAGCTACTGGTAGCTTGGAGCGTGGCACTTTATTAATTAATGATCTCAAACGCGCCGGTCATCAAGACTTCTCCGTGTTTTCTGGTGATGATCTCACTGCTGCAATGCTGATGTTGATGGGTGGCAAAGGAAATATTTCAGTTACCGCCAACATTGCGCCTCGTTTAATGCATGAGCTCTGTGTTGCCGCCATGTCAGATGATGTAAAGCGTACTCGTGAAATTCAATATCAATTGATTGCAGTTCACAAAGCCATGTTTACAGAAGCAAATCCGATCCCGGTTAAATGGGCTCTGCATGAGATGGGCAAAATTACTGCTGGCATTCGTTTGCCGCTAACTCCCTTAAGCAATTCCCTACGTGAGCCGTTAAAGGCAGCTTTAAAACAGGCCAACTTATTATGATGAATTTGCTTCCATTAGTCCGTCGATATTTATCGATCTTGGCTTTGCTCTCGATTGCATCGGTTGCGTTAACTTCATGTAAGTCAGTGACCAGTAGCGATACGGTTGACTACAAGAGCGCTGGTGCAGTACGCGGTCCAAATTTATCGTATCCACCTGACTTAATTACTGCCCAAGCAGATCGTCGCTATATTGTTCAAGACGGTACAGCTACGATGTCCGAATACAATGCTGCCGCCAAGAAGTCTATACAGATGAGAAGTAATGTGATGACTGGTATTCCAGGCATGCGTATTGCGCGAGATGGTGAAAGACGTTGGTTGGTTGTCGAAAAACCTGCTGCTGAGTTATATCCACAAGTTAAAGATTTCTGGCAAGAGAATGGTTTCTTGTTGGTAGTTGACTCACCATCTACCGGCATTATGGAAACCGACTGGGCCGAAAATCGCGCGAAGATTCAGCAAGACTGGATTCGATCAACACTGAATAAGGTCTTAGACTCAATAGCGGATACTGGTGAGCGCGATAAATATAAAACCCGTTTGGAAGTTGCTAAGCCAAATGAAACTGAAATTTATATTACTCAAAAGGGCGCTTTAGAGAAGTGCGTCTCCGATACCACTGGTAACTGTTTGTACACCATTTGGACTGCGCGCCCCAATGATCCAGAGCTTGAGGCAGTATTTTTGCAGCGCCTCATGGAACGTTTGGGAATGACGCAAGAGCAGGCGAAGGCAATGGTTGCAGCGCCGCTTGGTCCTAAGACTCCTAAAGCGAAGTTTGTTCAAGAAGGTCCTAACCAGGGCTATATCGAACTGAGTGCGAGCTTTGATCGTTCTTGGCGCGATGTTGGTTTAGCTTTGGACCGCTCAAACTTTACAGTAGAAGATCGTAACCGTACCGCTGGTGTTTACTTTGTGCGCTACGTTAATCCAAAAGATTTGGGTGATACCAAAGGATTCTTCTCAAATCTGTTTAGTAGCAAAGATGACTCTAGTCTGAAGGCTAAAAAGTATCAGGTGATTGTGAAGAGCACGGGTGAGAATTCTGCCAATGTGTATGTACAAAATGCAGATGGCAAACCTGAAAATACACCTGCAGGCTTCCAGTTGTTGACTTTGTTAACTGATCAACTGACGAAGTAAGGCGATTTAATGCAAATAAAAAAGCCGCTTTTCAGCGGCTTTTTTTCTTCATGAAGAAGATTACTTCTTAGCGTCAGCAGCAGGAGCAGCAGCTGGTGCAGCAGGAGCGGCAGCAGGAGCTTCAGCAGCAGGAGCAGCTGGAGCAGCAGCAGGAGCGGCTTCAACAGGCTTTGCTTCTTCTTTTTTACCGCAAGCGGCCAAGGCGATTGCTAACATAGCAGCGAGTACGAGTGACTTCTTCATTTGTAAATTCCTTTAAAAAAATTAACAACAATTACCGGTAATTGTTTTCTGGAAAAACCAAGGGATAGTCCCTAGGTAGTATCCAGTATTTATTATATCCATCTCGAAATTCACTACTGAAAAATCACCCATCCGGCTAAGTAGGCTTCATAAAGACTAGATTTATCAAGACCTTGTAGTTTTGCCTGGAGCTTTTTAAGTGCCGCCAGCTTCTGCCAGGCTCTTACAGTAGCGAGACTTTGCCCCTTGGTCATATTTTCCCCGTTGCAATACACCTGCGTCTTGAGGTTCAAAATACGGGTTTGCGGATGAGGAATGAGAGTGTTGGCCTCAAGCGTTTTAGCAAACTGTTTGGGGTTCAGGGGGGTTTCTGGTGTTTCAAAGATGGCTTGTTGTTTGGGTTCAGATAAATAAGCTGTAATACCCGGTAAAAAACCATCAATTTGATCAAGCTTCAGATCTTTCAGTTTCTTGCTCAGTTGCTCAATAAGTTCGTTTGGTAATTGCTCGGCTTTAAGGGTAGCCCTTTGTTTTGGGTCTGCAAATTTTTGATCCAATTCCGGAATGTCCTCAAGAGACTCAGCTAAACGCCACAAGCCTTCTTGTAGTAACTCTTTAAAGCTGGGGGAACGAAATCCAACTGACCATGTTTGGCAACCAGGATCGAGGGCAATGCCATCATGCGCAATATGCGGCGGTAAATACAGCATGTCACCGGGTTCCAGAATCCATTCTTGTTCGGGCTTAAAGTGCTGCAAAATTTTCAGAGGCAATTTGGGGTTAAGGCTTAAGTCCTTTTGCTCTGAAATCTGCCATTGTCTTCTGCCTGACATTTGAATCAGAAAGACATCATATGAATCAAAGTGAGGCCCAACACCACCGCCAATTCCGGCAATACTAATCATCAAATCATCAAGGCGAGCATCTGGAATGAAGCGAAACCAAGATAGTATTTTTGCCGCAGCTGGATGATGCGCTTCCATGCCTTGAAACAACAAAGTCCAGTTGGGCTTGTCTATCGCAGGAATAGCTTGCTTGGAGAATGGACCATGCTCAAAGCTCCAAGGTTTCGCTTTGACTAATCGGGACCCCACCTCATCCTTGGATGCAAATTGCAGTAATTCCTTTGCTGGAATAGGGCTGTCAAGCGGTTCGCCATTTTCGGCGGATAGGGCAAAAGCCGGAATCGCCTTGCGGATCAGTAGAGGCTTTTTGTGCCAATACTGAGCCATGAACTGATCTGGGCTAATCCCACCAAATAGGGCCCAGGACTTGCCTAAAGGCAGCTTTGCGGGCGCTTGGGGCGGTTGATAGGGTTTGCTCAAGTAAAATGATGTCATAAAGAAATAAATGCTTTTAGAAACTGATTAAAACCGAATGTTCGACAAATTCCGCATGAAGATTGAAAAAAATACTATCGTATCCCTTCGTTATAAGCTGACCGACGCACAAAATAATGTAATCGAAGAACCAGATTCTCCGATGGTATACCTGCACGGTGGCTATGAGGGTACTTTTCCAAAAATTGAAACTTTGCTCGATGGACAGGATATTGGCTATGAAGCCACGATCCAGTTAGAGCCTAATGAGGCATTTGGAGAGTACGATCCTGAGCTTTTGAAAATTGAACCACGCACACGCTTTCCGGAGCCTTTAGAGGTTGGTATGCAATTTGAAGGTGTGCCTGATGCCGAAGAGGATGCGGCTGCAGATGATGTCGATGATGAGCCATTGATTTATACCGTTACCGATGTTGCAGATAATCAAGTGGTGCTCGATGGTAACCATCCCTTAGCGGGAATGGCTTTACGTTTTTGGGTACAAGTTGAAGATGTCCGAGCTGCTACTGATGATGAGATTGAGAATCGTCATCCAGAAGGTGGTGAGAGTTTTTCATTTGGCATGCCTAATGACGATGATGGTGATGACGATGAAGAGTTTCCAGGTGGCGTATTAGGTGATAACAACGCGGGCCCACGTACTCTGCATTAATAAGCTACTGCAAATAAAAAAAGGAATAGTGCGCTATTCCTTTTTTTGCTTTAGAGGGCTGATTAAATCTATTCCTTCAGCCATTCTTTGATGGCATCAAGATCACGCTTAGTATCGCTTGAGCCAGCATCTATACCGCCCGGAGTGTTGTTTAACTTAGCAATGGCTTTTTCCAGCGCTGCAATTTTGGCTTCTTGCTCAATCGTTGCATCAATCAAACCTTTTAAGGCCATGGATACAGGGTCATCAATATTGGGTGTGATGCCATAAGCAGAGAAATACTCTTTGGTTTTACTATCAGCGCTTTGTGGCAAATCGGGATGCAAGATGCGTGCAGGAATACCAACTGCAGTAGCACCTGCTGGAATCTCTTTGAGCACAACAGCATTCGATCCAACGCGCGCACCATCACCCACAGTGAAGCCGCCGAGCACTTTTGCGCCAGCACTCACTACAACACCTTTACCCAGTGTAGGATGGCGCTTAATACCTTTGTAAAGGGATGTACCACCTAACGTTACGCCCTGATAGATGGTGCAATCATCGCCAATTTCAGTGGTCTCGCCAATCACAATGCCAAGGCCGTGATCGAGAAATACTCGACGACCAATCTTAGCGCCAGGATGAATTTCAATACCAGTCAAAAAGCGCGAAAACATTGAGAGTACGCGCGCGATCCATTTCAGACCGAGATTCCATAAAAAGTGAGAGATGCGATGCAACCAAACTGCATGCAGGCCTTGATAGCAAGTAATGACCTCAAGACGGTTCCGAGCAGCTGGGTCTCTGGCAATGATGGAGTCGACTTGGTCGAAGAAAGGATTTGACATGGTTTGATTTTAACGGGATGCGCTTATTTTCTCAGGAGCATCTGTTTTGCGATCCCTCGCAGAAGGTCTATTTCTTCCTTATGAAGACGGCTACGGGCAAATAGCGCCTGTATACGTGGCATGAGTTTCTTAGGGTTGGCGGGGTCTAAATAGCCGATTGCCTCTAATCCTTCGCGCCAGTGATCTAGCATGGCAGCAACAGCTGCAGGGTCGGCAAAATCTGCCATTTCTTCGCGGTTGGCTAAAGAGTTGCGCCCCCCGGCATTGCGTACCAGCTTCTCTCTGAGGCCGTATGCACAGACCATGAGGGCTTGGGCAAGATTGAGGGAAGGATAGTCTGGGTTAGCGTCTAGCCAGACTCTGTGGGTACACAAAGCCAAATGGTCATTATCTAGACCCGTTCTTTCCGGACCAAAAAGGAGGGCTACTTTTCTACCATCTTGGACTGTGTCACCAATGAGAGATCGTGCCGATTCCCAATCGATGGCAGGGGGCCCAAATTCTCGGTCGCGGCTGGTAAGACCTAAAACCAGAGTGCATCCCTCTACGGCCGAGTTTAAGGAGTCGCTCTCAATGGACTTTTCTAGAACATCTCTAGCGCCGCTTGCTAGGGCTATAGCATCATGATTAGTGGCTATGCCCTTGATCTTGGGATTGATCAGCCTGAGATCGCTAAAACCCATGGTTTTCAGGGCGCGAGCGGCTGATCCCACGTTGCCGGGATGGCTGGTTTCCACTAAAACCCAGCGGAGTAATTCAGAAATTTCGGTATTCATCAAGGCGCTGTGGCATGGTTAATAGGGGGTAATGGACGCTAATCGTTTAGAATCAATCTGTTAGCTTCGTATTGTCATGCAATTTACCCTAGTTGTAGGCATTACAAGGAGCTTGTTCTTATTTAATTTGTCCATCAATACTATGCATCCCATGTTAAATGTGGCCGTAAAGGCCGCCCGTCGCGCTGGAACTGTCATTAATCGTGCTTCCTTAAATTTGGAGCGCTTACAGGTTGACCGTAAGCAACATAACGATTTCGTAACCGAGGTGGACAAAGCTGCAGAAGCGGCCATCATTGAAACGCTTAGCGAAGCCTATCCATCCCACGGATTTTTGGCGGAAGAAACGGGTGAGCGTAATGCTGATGCAGAAAATGTCTGGATCATTGATCCGCTAGATGGCACAACGAATTTCATTCACGGTTTTCCTCAGTACGCAGTATCGATTGCATTAGCAGTCAATGGCGTAACGCAACAAGCAGTTGTCTATGACCCAACACGTGATGAATTATTTACAGCTACTCGTGGTGCTGGTGCTTATTTAGATCGTCGGCGTTTACGGGTTGCCACGCAAGATCGTTTAGCCAACTCTTTATTAGGCACAGGCTTTCCATATCGTGAAGATCAAGATTTGGAAAAGTACTTAAAAATCTTTGGTGAGATGTCACGTCAATGTGCAGGTTTGCGTCGCCCTGGCGCAGCTTCTTTAGATTTAGCATACGTAGCAGCAGGTCGTTACGATGGTTTCTTTGAGAGTGATCTCAAGCCATGGGATATGGCTGCGGGCGCCTTGCTCATTACTGAAGCAGGCGGTTTGATTGGGAACTATCGCGGTGAAGAAGGCTTTCTGAAGAGCGGTGAAGTTATGGCAGCCAATCCACGCATCTTTGCGCAGATGGTACAAACACTTTCAAAATACTCTGCTTCTTAATTAAAGAATTGAGCTGAGCAGTCGACCTGTTTAGTTTTTAATCAGGTCGATATAGCGAGCGCCGGCATTATCAATCAGTAGTGCACTTGCTCTAGGGCGACCGCTCTCTGGGTGATCAAGATCCCAGTCTGATAAAACCCAGCGTTGCCAATTCTGGGTACCTAGAGACTCTTCATGATGTCTTGGTGAGTGGGTATGCCCATGAATCAATTGATCGCCAGATTGATCTCTCAAAACTGCTGCACATGCTTCTCGCGTTACATCCATCTTAAGTTGATATGAGCTGGAATGCTGCGTTTGCTGATATTGGGCGTGGCTATTGCTACGAAGATGCTGAGCAATACCCTTGCGCCAATTGAGAGGCATGCTCAAGAAGATTTTTTGTATCCAAGGCTTTCTTACCCAGCCACGAAAGACTTGATAGCCAACATCTGCAGTACATAAAGCATCGCCATGGGCTAATACCCACTTTTGCGATGCGATTTCCACAGAGCTTGGATCTTGCAATAGTGTCATGCCAGTCTTTTTAATAAAGCTTTGGCCGATTAAAAAATCACGATTGCCATGCAGATAATACGTTTTTACTTTGGTAGAAAGATGAGCGATTGCACGCTGTACTTCTTGCTGAAATGGGGAGTGAGCAGCAGCGTCATCACCCACCCAATATTCAAATAAGTCACCCAGAATAAATACAGCCTCAACTTTTGGAGCTTCTTTTTCACAGAAGTCAAAAAAGCGTTGCGCCGTCAAGGGCATTGACGGCGTGAGGTGTAAATCTGATATGAGCAGTGCGCTCGCGTGATGCGAAATCATTCCTCGAGAACGGTCGCCTTCTCAATCACAACATCTTCAGTTGGCACATCCTGATGAAATCCGGAGCTACCAGTTTTCACTTTACGAATGGTGTCTACAACATCCATGCCATCAGTGACTTTGCCAAATACGGCATAACCCCAGCCCTGAGCATTAGGAGCGGTATGGTTTAAGAAGTCGTTGTCATTCACGTTAATAAAGAATTGAGCAGTAGCAGAATGTGGGTCGCTAGTGCGAGCCATCGCCACGGTGTAGCGATCATTCTTCAAGCCATTAGTTGCTTCGTTTTCAATTTCTGCGCCAGTTGGCTTTTGTTTCATGCCAGCAGACATGCCACCACCTTGAATCATAAAGTTATCGATGACGCGATGGAAGATAGTCCCATCGTAGTGGCCACTTTTTACATACTGCAAAAAGTTAGCAACGCTTTTAGGCGCCTTAGCAGCATCAAGGGAGAGGGTGATATCACCCTTATTAGTTTTTAAGAGTACTTTCGCCATTGTTAGATTTGCTTTCTGGAGAGTTAGTGGAAGGATTGATTGCAGGATTCACTGCGCGATTAACCGGACGTTTTGCTGGAGGCTTTAATACATCTAAGAGCGCCTTAGCGCGATTGGTGTATTGACGTTGATTCAGTGGCGCATTCTTGGCAGCGTCTTCATAGGCTTGTGCACCAAGGCGTGTATAGATTTCACCTAGATTGGCCGAAGCAATTGCATAGCTTGGTCGTAATTTGAGGGCGAGCTCTAAATAGTCTCTGGCCTCAATCCACTGACCTTGGTTTGCCGCAATCGCTGCAAGGTTGTTATAGGGTTCTGGAAGCTCCGGAAATTGTTGTGTGATTTCAATCAAAGTCTTTTTGGCTTGATCAAATTGACGCATCTCAATTTGTAGGCGTGCTTTCACAAAACGAATTTGTACATTACGAGGAGTCTTTTTCAGATCAGTATTAATTTGCGTAACCGCATCTTGATATTTACGTGCCTTGATGAGTTTTTCTACATCTGATGGCACTGCATTCTTGCTAATGGGATCCGGTTCAATAATCAAGAAGGATAAAAACGGCACTCCCACAGTCTCAGACAATTCTGGGTTCAATGGGTCATAGCCCATGTCGGCAGAAAGTCTTGGAGGATCGGTTGGGCTATAGCCACCCAGATAGGGTTGGGGTACAGCTTGAGGGGAGCTCATTTCTTGAGTGTTTAAGGCCCGAATCTCCGAATCCGCACGCTGTTGGGCGGGTGTACTGCAGCCCGTTACAAAAGCCATACATGCCAATGCGGCAAAAGCGGGGGTCAGGACCTTATTCAAGGTGAGGCGTGGCGCTGGGGCGTTGTGGGGCATAGGGGAAGGGGTGTGAAACGGGCTCATTCGATATACTCAGCGCTCAGTCTAACAAATTGGCGCTACTTGCCCCACCTTTATAGCCCTATGCTGCAAATCTATAACACCCTTAGCCGTTCTAAACAGGTCTTTAAGCCCATTGTGCCGGGCAAGGTGAAGATGTACGTCTGCGGCATGACGGTTTATGACTTTTGCCATATTGGGCATGCCAGGGTCATGATTGTCTTTGACATGGTGGTTCGCTGGCTTAGGGCTAGTGGCTACGAAGTGCTTTATGTACGCAATATCACTGATATTGATGACAAGATCATTAACCGCGCGATTGAGAATGGCGAGCCCATATCCGCATTAACTAATCGCTTTATTGATGCCATGCATGCCGACTCCGATGAGTTAGGTTTAATGCATCCCGATCAAGAGCCGCGTGCTACGGATTACATCGGACAAATGCAAGGCATGATCGGCAAGCTCATTGAAAATGAATTGGCCTATCAAGCAAATGATGGCGATGTGAATTTCGCAGTGCGCTTGTTGCCACGTTACGGTCAACTATCTGGCAAAACGCTGGATGAATTAAATGCTGGTGAACGCGTAGCGATCGGTGATGGCAAGCGCGATCCACTAGACTTTGTTTTGTGGAAAAGTGCCAAACCTGAGGAGCCCGCAGATACACGCTGGAAATCCCCTTGGGGCGAAGGCCGTCCTGGTTGGCATATCGAATGCTCTGCAATGTCTTGTGATCTATTGGGAGATCACTTTGATATTCATGGTGGCGGTGCTGACTTGCAGTTCCCGCACCACGAAAATGAAATCGCCCAAAGCGAAGGTGCTTTATATGGCAAAGACCGCAAAGAAGATGATGCTCCCTTTGTAAATTACTGGATGCATAACGGGCACATTCGGGTCAATGAAGAAAAGATGTCAAAGTCATTGGGCAACTTCTTCTTAATAAAAGATGTGCTCAAAAGTTTTGATCCGGAAGTATTGCGTTTCTTTATGTTGAAGGCGCATTACCGTAGTCCAATTAACTACAGTGACGCGCAACTCGAAGAGGCGCGCTCAGGATTAGCAAGGCTATACACCGCACTAGCTCAGAGTCCGAAGGCTCAAGCCAGCACCTTAGATGCAAATAATCCATGGGCTAAGCGCTTTGCTGACGCTATGAATGATGACTTTAATACGCCTGAAGCGATTGCAGTCTTGTTTGACTTGGCTAGTGAAGTTAATCGTGCGCAAGGCGAAGAGAAGCAATTACTTGCTAATACATTGAAGGCTCTTGGCGCGGCATTGAATTTCTTGCAACGTGACCCTACTGCCTTCTTACAGGCGGGCTCTAAAGATCAAGATAGCCTAAGCCCTGAGCAAATTGAAGAGCAAATTGCTGCACGGGTTGCCGCTAAGCAAGCCAAAGACTTTGCTAAGGCAGACTTGATTCGCAAAACCTTGCTAGAGCAAGGAATTGTTTTGGAAGATAAACCTGGCGGCTTAACAGAATGGCGTAGGGCTTAATGACAGTAGTTAAAGAAAAATCAGGTAAAGCAGTAAAAGCTGAACCGATTCTTGAAGAAGTGGCCCCAGAATATTGGGAGCAAGCTTGTAAAGAATTGATGAAGCAAGACCGCATTCTCAAGAAACTCATTCCCAAATATGGCTCGGGCTTTTTAGTCACCCGCGGCGATCCATTTAATACTTTGGCGCGAGCGATTGTTGGCCAACAGATTTCTGTAGCGGCTGCACAATCCGTTTGGAATAGGGTGGTTGCAGCTAGTAAAAAGAAAGTCACCCCGAAAAATATCCTAGCCCTCTCAGTAGAGGAGTTACGCGGTGCTGGATTGTCTGGACGCAAGGTGGAGTACATCCGCGACCTAGCAGACCACTTCGATTCCGGCCGTCTCCATGCCAATCAGTGGAAAGATATGGACGATGAGAGCGTTATTAAGGAATTAAGCTCAATTCGGGGTATTGGCCGCTGGACCGCCGAAATGTTCCTTATTTTCAATATGATCAGGCCCGATATTCTCCCTTTGGACGATGTCGGCCTCATTAAGGCCATTTCCCTCAATTACTTCAGTGGAGAGCCTGTCAGCCGCCATGAAGCCCGAGAGGTGGCTGCCAATTGGGCCCCGTGGCGTACGGTTGCCACCTGGTATATGTGGAGAAGTATCGACCCAATCCCGGTTGAATATTAAAATCAGACTATGAAAACGACTTTCCTGGATTTTGAGCAGCAAATCGCCGAATTAGAGTCAAAGATTGAAGAGCTGCGTTTTGTACAAGATGAGTCATCGGTAGATATCTCCGATGAGATCAAAACGCTCGCTGAAAAAAGTCAGCAGCTCACAAAAGATGTTTACGCCAATCTCACTCCTTGGCAGGTTTCTCAAGTGGCGCGTCATCCACAGCGTCCATACACCTTAGATTATGTTGGCGCATTATTTACGGATTTCCACGAATTACATGGTGACCGTACTTTTGCAGATGATCAATCAATCATCGGTGGCCTAGCCCGTTTTGAAAATCAACCTTGCATGGTGATTGGTCATCAAAAAGGTCGCGATACTAAAGAGCGTGCTCTGCGAAACTTTGGCATGAGCCGTCCTGAGGGCTATCGCAAAGCAATGCGCCTGATGCGCCTCGCAGAAAAGTTTGGTATTCCAGTTTTCACTTTTGTAGATACACCAGGTGCATTCCCTGGTATTGATGCAGAAGAGCGTAACCAGTCAGAAGCGATTGGCCGCAACTTATACGTACAAGCAGAGCTTGAAGTACCGATCATTGCCACAATTATTGGTGAGGGTGGTTCAGGTGGTGCATTAGCAATTGCCATGGGTGATGTGGTCTTGATGTTGCAAAACTCTACATACTCTGTAATCTCTCCAGAAGGTTGCGCTTCTATTCTCTGGAAGACGGCGGATAAGGCTCCAGAGGCGGCTGAGCAGTTGGGCCTCACAGCACAACGCTTGAAGGCTCTGGGCCTGATTGACAAGATTGTGGCCGAACCGATTGGTGGTGCGCATCGTGATTACGACAATATGATGAGCAATATGCGCAAAGCACTTGCGGAATCTTTAAAAACCTTTGATGGCATGAAAGTTGATGCATTACTTGATCGTCGTCATGAGCGTTTGATGAGCTATGGCAAGTTCAAGGAAATCACAGCAAAGTCCTAAGTCGGAAAAACGAATTGCGGTTGCCTTAAGTGGTGGCCTCGATTCGGTTGTGTTACTCGACACGGTTTGCAAAGCGCAAGCCAAGAACAAAACCAACTACCAAATCTTCGCATTCCATATTCATCATGGTTTACAAAAACCGGCAGATGACTGGTTAGTCTTTTGCGAGAAACTCGCTAAAAAATACAAAATCCATTTTGATTTCCGACTGCTTCATCTCAACTTAGATCAAGAGAATGGTAATGTTGAAGCAAGAGCAAGAGTAGGGCGCTATGAAGCGCTTGCCGATCTTTGTGAAGAGTATGGCATTGAAGATCTCCTCCTCGCACACCATCAAAACGATCAAGCAGAGACCGTACTCTTGCAGCTCCTTCGAGGCTCTGGCGTGGCGGGCCTATCGGGCATGCCGGCGAGTAGGGGGATTTCAGATAACCCAGGAATCACTCTCTGGCGACCACTCTTAAATCAAAGTAGGAAAGAGCTAGAGGCTTATGCCAAAGAGCATCAGCTTAAGTGGATCGAGGATCCTAGTAATCAAGACACCAAATATCGTCGCAATGCAGTGCGCAAGAAAATTATTCCTGCGCTTGAAAAGATTCAGCCAGAAGCATTGGCCAATATGGCGCGTAGCGCAGAATTATTGAGCGAGGCACAAGTCTTACTCAATAGGCTGGCAAAGCAAGACGGCAAAAGCATCATTAGCAAAGGTCAGTTGAAGGTAGATTCGCTACTAGCACTAGCAACAATCGATTTGCCAGCGGCGAATAATGTCTTGCGCTATTGGTTGCAGACACAGCAGTTGGCTATGCCATCTCAAGAGCGTTTACAAGCATGGTGGCGCGATCTCGCTAAAGTTAAAGTGGATGCCAAACTAGAGTGGCTGCATGATGAAAGAAAAATCTACCTATGGCGCGGAATGTTGCAGCTTGCTAATTCAGAAGGGGGGCGCTGGGTTTTAAAGACATTACCAGCCAATTCCAAGCAATTGGGCTTGCCTGCCGATTGGGTTAAAAGCGCTCAGGCAAATAATCAAATTCGTCTTAGGGAGCGCCAAGGCTCGGAGAAGATTCAGATTAAAGCCAAGACTCCACGTAAAACCCTCAAAAACCTCTACCAGGAGGCCGATATCCCTCCTTGGGAGCGCCAGGCACCCTTGCTCTACATCAACGATGAATTGATCGCTGTAGCCGGTATTGGGCTTAGCTATCCTCATCTAACCACCTCTGGTCGACGTGTACTCCCAGAATGGGTGCAAAACCCTGTAAAATAAGCCCTTTTTAGACCCTCAGGGATTCATTTCCCTGTCATAGATAGTTAAATAGACGGTTTTTATGGCTCTTATCGTTCATAAATATGGCGGCACCTCAATGGGCTCAACTGAGCGCATTGCGAATGTTGCTAAGCGCGTTGCTAAATGGATGCGTGCTGGCCACCAAGTGGTGGTGGTACCTTCAGCCATGTCAGGCGAAACCAATCGCTTGCTAGGCTTAGCAAAAGAAATCAATCCTGATGCAAATCCACGCGAGTTAGATCAAATTGCTTCTACAGGCGAGCAAGTGAGTTCCGGCCTATTGGCGCTGGCGCTAATGCGTGAGGGCATCGATGCAGTTAGCTATGCAGGTTGGCAAGTAACCGTGCATACCGATTCTTCTTTTACGAAGGCACGTATCAAGAGTATTGAAAGCGAGAAGATTCTCAAGGATCTCAATGCAGGTCGCGCAGTTGTAGTTACTGGATTTCAGGGTGTTGATCCTGATGGCAATATCACGACATTAGGTCGTGGTGGATCTGACACTTCAGCAGTAGCCATGGCAGCTGCACTCAAAGCAGATGAGTGTTTAATCTATACAGACGTTGATGGTGTTTACACTACCGACCCACGTGTTTGTGAAGATGCCCGTCGCTTAGACAAAATTACTTTTGAAGAAATGCTAGAAATGGCTAGCTTGGGTTCAAAAGTATTGCAGATTCGTTCGGTTGAGTTTGCAGGTAAGTACAAAGTTAAAACCCGGGTTCTGTCTTCTTTGACAGACCCATTGATGCCTTTAGCTGATGAGATGAGCTCAGGCACCTTGATTACATTTGAAGAGGACAGCACTATGGAAGCCGCAGTTATTTCCGGCATCGCCTTTGCGCGTGATGAAGCGAAGATTACCGTTCTTGGGGTTCCTGATCGCCCAGGTATCGCCTATCAAATCCTTGGCCCGATTGCGGATGCCAATATTGATGTGGATATCATTATTCAGAACCAATCTGTTGAAGGTAAGACTGACTTCACTTTCACAGTGCCACGTGCAGACTATCAAAAAGCATTAGATATTTTGAAGAACACTGTGCAAGCACATATTGAGGCAAAAGAAATCTCTGGTGATCCAAAGGTTTCTAAAGTTTCAGTAGTGGGTGTTGGTATGCGTTCCCACGTTGGTATTGCCAGCAAGATGTTCCGTACTTTGTCGGAAGAGGGCATCAACATCTTGATGATCTCTACTAGCGAAATCAAGATCTCAGTCGTCATTGATGAGAAATACATGGAATTGGCTGTGCGTGCCTTGCATAAGGCATTTGAGTTAGATCAGAAGTAAGCCAAAAGGTGCAATAAACCCCTCAGAGGCGGTTATCCGTTAAACTGTGGGGCGTTGTAGTAAGAAGTACGGAGACGTGGCCGAGCTGGTCGAAGGCACTCCCCTGCTAAGGGAGCATCGGGGCTAAAACTCTGATCGGAGGTTCGAATCCTCTCGTCTCCGCCAAGTACTTAAAGATAAAGGGGCCTTTGGCCCCTTTATTTATTTCTAGCCCGTGGTTAGCACTTTTATTATCATCATTCCAAGTATCATTAATTTTTCATCCACTACAAAAAAGGATTCTTGTGAAACGAATCATCCATTTAGTGTTTGCTACTTGTTTCTGTTTTTTCTCTAGCCTAGCACTTGCTTATCCTACTAAACCCATAACGATTATTGTTCCTCAGGCGCCGGGTGGAACAAACGATATTGTTGGGCGGGTTGTAGCCCAGCGTCTTGGTGAGCAAATGAAAGCTTCGGTGATTGTCGAAAATCGACCAGGTGCTGGCGGTAATATTGGCACTCAGTTTGTTGCCAATGCCCCTAAAGATGGCTACACACTCTTGATGACCATTAGTAGTGCTCAAGCCATTAACCCTGCGCTTTATAAAAACCCAGGGTTTGATCCCGTCAATGACTTTGTGCCTTTGGCCATGATCGGCTCAGTACCTAATGTATTGGTGGTCAATCCCAACTTCCCTGCCAAGAACTTAGATGAATTCTTAAAGTTGGTTAAATCAAAGCCTCCTGAAACCTATCAATATGCTTCAGCAGGAAATGGCACCTTAAACCACCTCCTTGGTGAAATGCTCAATCAGAGCTATGGCATCTCCTTGCAACACATTCCTTATAAAGGTGTAGCGCCCGCACTTAACGATCTTTTAGGTGGTCAAGTACAAATTGCCTTTGCGAGTTTGCCGTCTGTACTGCAATACATCAACTCACAAAAACTCATTGCACTTGGTGTCAGCTCTGCTAAGCGTTCACCCATTCTGCCGGATGTTCCTTCTATTTCAGAGAAAGTTCCTGGATTCTCTGGATCCTTATGGATTGGCTTGTTTGCACCAAAAGGTACGCCAAAGCCTGTGGTTGATAAATTGCAAAAGGAGATGCAACTCACACTTGCAAACCCAGAGTTAAGAGAAAAACTACAAGCCTCTGGAGTAGAGCTTGCAAATATGTCTCCAGCTGAATTTGCGAAACAGTTACAAGAAGATATTGCTCGCTGGGCCAAGATCGTTAAAACCTCCGGCGCATCACTAGATTAAGTCTGATATTGACGATGTAAATAAATAAAGGGGCCGCGGCCCCTTTATTTATTTCTAAATCTACTCAAGACAGATTAGTTGGAGCCATTAACTGCTTGCATATAGCCTTGAATGTATTGCGGTGGTACATAGAGTTCAGTTTTAATGCCTGACTTAGATGAAACGGTCATGATGAAACCTTTCTTCATCTTGTCCTTGAGGAATGCTTCAGTCAATTGAACTGATAGTACTTCTCTGAAGATGCAACCTCGATCGCCACAAGCGCCAGCTTCTCTGCCAACTACTTTAAACGTGCTTGCAGGATTGCCTTCTTGAGATGCTGAATCGTAGTAACGCCATTGTGAGAAATATGTAAGCTGAGCAATGAGCTCATACGTTTTTGCACCTTGTCTTGCTTGCTCAGCTCTAAGGCTAAACATTTGATAGGTATTGGTTTCATCCATTGAATTAATAGGAGGGCCTTGATAGATTTTTCCGCCCGTTGCTGAATTAGGCGTAATGATGGTCGAGTGATAGACATCATTAATTTCCCAGCCGCTAATTTTTTTATCATTCTGATTGCAGGCAACTAGTCCGGCGCTGATTGCTAGCAATAAAACAACTCGATAGATGATGCGATGCATATAAAGCTCCCTAAGAATCACCAAATCATACTATCCCTTGGTGCGGAGCTCGATTTCTAGCGCTTATACGTATTTACCGGTTAGGCCGCCGTCCACCACCAGCTCTGTTCCAGTAATGTAGGCTGCGGCATCGGACACTAAAAAGGCGCAGGCGTGAGCTACATCCCAGGCAGAGCCTGAACGACCTAGGGGCACCTGGCGATCGCGGGCTGCGCGTGCTTCATCAAGCCCGTTTTCAGAGAACATTTTGGCTACGGTATTGGCAATGCGAGGGGTATCAATTAGTCCAGGAACCACCGTATTTGCTCGAATGCCCTTGTCAGCGTATTGCTGGGCAATCATTCTAATGAATTGCGTGTTAGCAGCCTTGGTCACGCTATAGGCTAGGTGAGGATAGCCCAAATAACGCATTCCTGCTACTGAAGAAATAGCAATAATATTGCCGCTATTGCGAGATACCATTTCAGGCAAAACTTCTTGCGCTGCTAACAAAAGACTACGAACGTTGACCTTATGAATGCGATCAAAATCCTCGGCGCTAGTTTCCATAGGGCCACCAACTTTGCCGATCCCTACGTTGTGATGCAACACATCAATTGGGCCAAACTGTTTGCGCGCTTCACTAAACAGTCTTTTCACATCGTCTTCTTCAGAAACGTCGCCCACAAAAGTTTGGGCTATGCCGCCTTCACCTAGGATGATCTTAGTAGTTTCTTCTGCAGACACTAGATCTCGATCGATAACACAAACCTTAGCGCCTAAGCGAGCGTAGGTAACGCATGAGGCTCTACCAATACTCCAACCAGGGCCGGCTGAACCACCACCCGATACAAAGATCACACGATTAGTGAGATCAGTAGGTAGGCCGGGAGGATGCTTTAGATTCATTTACTGACTGAGACCCACAGTCATACCGCCACACACATAAACTACCTGACCTGTAGTAAATCCAGCGCGTTGGTCCAAGAGTGAGGCAACCATATGGGCCACTTCTTCAGGTTGACCAATACGACCTAGTGGCACACTATCTAGAATACGCTGTGTAGCGGGGGCACCTGGTGGGTTGGCGCTCTGAAAGAGTTCTGTAGCAATCGGACCTGGTCCAATAGCATTGACAGTAATGCCATTGGCAGCAAGCTCTAAAGCCAATGTACGCGTAAGACCTAATAGTCCCGCTTTAGAGGTGGCATAAGCAATGCGCTCTTCTTTACCCAGGGCAGCGCGACTGGCGATGTTCACAATGCGTCCAAAGTGAGCAGCTTTCATAGCGGGGAGTAGGGCTTGCACACAAATGATGGCGACGACGACGTTGACAGTCATCACCGCCTGAAAATCAGCGATGGTGGTTTTCTCAATCGTGCCGGGGCGTACGGTACCTGCGTTATTCACCAAACGCGTGATCGAAAATTGGGATGCGACATCAGCTAATGCAGCGCGTAACACTTGTTCGTCAGAGACATCTACTTCGTAGAAGCTTTCATGAGGGGAAATTTCTGCAGGTGCTGTTTTGTCAAAATTGATGACATGCATGCCATCAGCAATAAGACGCTCGCTAATTGCACGACCTATGCCACGGCTAGCCCCAGTAACTAAGACACACTCTCTAGGACTCATCATTAGCCAATCTTATTGGCGCCATCCACAAATGGAATGGCATGCTCGACGGTATCCCAAATAAAGCGGCCTGATGGGCTTTGTTGTTCTTCAACAATATGGGCCACTAATCCAGCTGAACGAGAAATTACCGCAAAGCCACGCATTACAGCAGTAGGTATACCAATTTCTCCTAGGAGGGCTGCAACAGCACCGGTTGCATTGATGGTGATAGGTCTACCAGCAACTTCATCAACTGCTTTAGATAAGGTCTCTAACGCACGAATATGATCCCCTTTGAGTTCTTTCTCGGCGCGACCCATCTCTAGGAGTTTGTATGCTCTGGGATCTACTGGTTTATGTAGATGATGACCAAAGCCGGGAACTGCACCCTTAATGTTCTTGTAGTGTTGTGCAATTGAAAGCGCTTCAGCATAAGGGTCTTTTGCAGCAATGATGCGATCTAACAATGCCGAGCAATTCTCCATCGTGCCAATGAATGAGCTACCAACGGCAAGTAGACCAGCTGATACTGCGCCTTGTAAATTTTCAGGAGCGCTCATATAGATTAAGCGTGTAGCAATCGCACTCGGCGTTAAGCCATGCTCCATCAACACAATCAGCACGACATCGGTAATCCGAATATCTACACCACGAGGCTCTCTACCCAAAATTTGCATCAACATCACTTCAGTGAATGTCTTTTTACCCATCAAATCTTCCACTAAATCAGCATCGCGGTAATGCAAGCTAGTCAGGGTATGTGTACAAAGGCTGGTAACAGGCGTTTTTTTAGTAGTCATAGTAATAATTTTCTAAATTAAATCTAGGCATGAGCTTGAAGCTTTTGAATGACGGCACTCTTCAGTAGCTTGCCTACATTGGAGCGCGGTAAGCTCTCGTAGAAGTGAACGCGCTTAGGCGTTTGTACAGGCCCCAGTAGATTACGAACAAATGCGATCAGCTCAGCTTCATCGGCACTTTGTCCTGGGTGTAATTGCACGGCAGCTTGAACAGTTTCTCCCCACTTTTCATCGGGCAGACCAAAAACAAGGCATTCATGAACAGCAGGGTGTTGGCTTAACGCATTCTCAACATCAACTGGGTACACATTAAATCCGCCAGTAATCACGATATCTTTGAGGCGATCCTTGAGATACAAAAATCCACGTTCATCGATCAAGCCGCGATCACCAGTATGTAACCAGCCATCAATAATGGTTTCAGCAGTTTTCTCTGGCATGCGCCAATAGCCATTCATGAGCAGATCACCACGTGCAACGACTTCGCCGATTTCACCGCTGGGCAAAATTTTGCCTTCTGGGGACATGATGGCTACATCGCTAAACCATGTAGGCCTGCCAACGGCCGCCCAGTTATTGGGATCTTCAAAATCTTCTGGCCGCATGACAGTCAAAATTTGCGGCGCTTCAGTTTGACCGTAGGTGGTTCCTAAAACTCGACCAAAGAAATCGCGCACCTTCCGTACTTGCTCCGGCGGCATTGGAGCGCCACCATAAATCAGTCTGCGCAGTTTTGGAAAATCACTTCTGGATGCATTAGGCAGAGCCATTAGCATGTAAACCAGAGTTGGTGGCATAAAGCAAACGGTACCCCTGCGATCCCGAAATGCGGATCTGACCACTTCTGCGCCGGCACCATCTAGGATGACGTGACAGCCACCCTGAGCCAGAATGGGAACAATGTAAGTGGATGTGCCATGCGTAATCGGAGCAGCTACAACATAGCGCTCATGCTCATCAAATCCCCATACCTGAATTTGATTGCTAATGTTTGCCATCCATGCGCGGTAGGGTTGCATGACGCCCTTAGGTGCACCGGTAGTACCGCCCGTAAATTTAATCGCTTGAATGGCATCTTGAGGCAATTCAAAAGTGGGTTGAGGTGCATCAGCATGTAGATGGATGAGTTCATCCATGCTTCTGGCTGATGCGTTAGTGTCGCTACCTGTATATATCCAAGCGCCTGATGCGCCATTGAGTAATTCCTGGTTTGCCGCATCCAGGATAACGATAGACGGCTCAGTGATATTGATGATGCGCGCAATTTCTGGGTGAGTACTCTTAGGATTTAAAGGCACCCATACCTTGCCGCACGCCAAGATCGCGAGGAGAGCAGTGATGTGATCTGCGCTATTGCCTGCACAAATTGCAACGCGACTTTGTAATGCTGGATCTAAAGCCGAAAGTCCTGCCGCCAGAGCTTTGACTCGCGCAGCTAAGGTTGAGTAATGAATTGGACCTGCAGGGGTGTCAATGGCAATGCGGTCGGGCCAGCGTTGCGCAGCCCTCCAGAAAAAGTCGATAGGAAACATAAATTAATTCATCTTCATAAAGACGATTTGCGAAGGGCTAGGGATTACTTTTATTCTGCTTTGGCGCCAGATTCTTTTACTACTTCACGCCAGCGTTTCACTTCAGAGACCTCAAATGCGGCCATCTTTTCTGGTGTGCCGGGCTCAGGGGTGGCGGCCAACTCTTGCATGCGTTGACGTACCTCAGGTGAGTTCAATGCCTTATTGAGTGCGGAATTAAGCTGCATGATGATCGGCTTTGGTGTTCCTGCGGGAGCAACTAGAGCAAACCAAGATTGCACATCAAATCCAGGGTAGCCAGATTCTGCAATGGTTGGGACATCTGGCAAAAATGGTGAGCGTTGAGCGCTGGTAACGGCAATCGGGCGAAGTTTTCCAGCCTTGATGTGAGGTAATGCAGAAGGCGCATTGTCAAACATCGACTCCACTTGACCGCCTAGTAAATCAGTTACAGCAGGTGCACTTCCTTTGTATGGGATATGCAGCATTTGAATTTTGGCTTGCATCTTGAACATTTCACCGGAAAGATGAATAGATGAGCCGCTGCCTGAAGAGGCGAACGTGACACCATCTTTTGCATTTTTGGCATAGCGCACATAGTCGGCTACGGTCTTGACGGGCAGGCTTGGGTTGACTACCAAAATATTCGGAATCTTAGCAATCATGCCAATCGGCTCAAAATCCTTGATAGGGTCGTAGCTTAAATTTGGGTAGAGCGTAGCGTTAATCGTATTAGCAATAGAGAAGGCATATAGCGTGTAGCCATCTGCAGGAGAGCGGGCTACTAATTCAGCTCCAACGTTGCTGTTCGCCCCTGGCTTATTTTCAACCAGGATAGATTGGCCCAATGTATTGCTCATGCTAACGGATACCAAACGCGTTAGGACGTCTGTAGCGCCGCCAGCAGAGTAGCCAACAATAATCTTGATGGGCTTAGTTGGCCATGCTGATGATGTCTGGGCTACAGCTGATATCGAGATGGCTGTAATCAGGGCAGCAAAAACACTCAACAAGCCTTTTTTGGGTGTGAAACGTAAAGACATAGATCTCCCCCGGTTTATAGGGTGCTTTAAGACAATCTTTATAAGCCCCAATTTTTATTTATTCAGTATTTATAACACCAAAGACGAGAAAACGGTTTCTTGCTTCCTTTCGTCTAAGTTCAACATCCATGTCTTTTATTAGGGTATCTCACTACCCTTTTTTACACTTCACAACTTCACAAGTACTGAAGTTGTGATATAGTTATCGAACTGGGAGATGAAATGAAGAGACAAATACCAAAAACACATCAGGCCTTGGAATGGGTAGGCAAAGGCATGACTGCTGCTCAAGCAGCAAGAAAGATGGAGATTTCAGAATCCAGTGTGTATGCCGCTCTTAGAAAAACCAGAGCTAAAGAAGTAGGTTGTTGTCCAACGTGTGGTCACAAAATAAGGAACTAAGATGAAAAAGACTCTATTAGCAGCCGTATCAATCTCAGTAGCTGCATTTGCTTATGCAAATACAAAGCCGTCAGATTCTTCTGAGTTAGTAAATCAGCAGTGCAAGATTTCTGCTGAAGCGGTATCTACGTTGAAGGGCTTACGCTATGGCAACACTTCAATCCGCAAGGATGTATCGACGCTCATTAACGCCAGCTTAAAGACGCCAGAGAATCGAGATCTTGCGCAAAAGACGCTCAATCTCATGGTGGATGACAAATCCATTGATGCTAGAAGTCTTGAGGGTAAGTACTGCTCTTAATTGACCGGTTAATTACCTTGGCACACAACGCAGAATGTCCTGACTGTGGGAACATGCGGGCACTGTTTGATCATTGCCCGCATTGTGGATCTAATAACTTGCCAATATTGAGCTCCGATACGATTGAGCTCAATATTAAGCAAGATGGTCCCTATGTGGACGAAGCACTAGAACGAATTACAGACTACCTACGAAAATCTCTAGAAATTGGGATCAAGGCCATAGTCTTGATTCATGGATATGGATCTAGTGGCGAGGGTGGACGAATTAAATGGGCCATTCATGATGCCCTGGAAAACAATCGCTATTCAGATAGGGTTGATGAATATCATTTTGGTGAGGATGTAGCCTACGGGAGCGAGGCCTATCATGCCTTGCTTAAGCGCCGCCCCGGATTAAAGCGATATCTCAAGCGATTTAAAGAAGGCAATGCCGGTATGACAGTCTTATTGCTAGGTTCTCAAGCTAGAAGTGCTTAGAATAGGATTACCGTGAAATTACTGCCTTATTTATTGGGAATAACTCTATGACTGCCAAGAAACTTGACCATGCCGTTGTCCATGAGGACAAGCAAACTGGTGCTGAAAGCCTCATTGGCGAATTCAAATCACTCATGGCAGATGCCGAGGCCTTAATTAAGGCTACCGAAGATCATCCAGGTGAGGCGATTAGCTCCATCCGCAATAAAGCCTTAGAAACTTTGGCTGGCGCCAAGGAGAGTCTTTCTGGTGTGGAGGATAAGTTGCTCGATAAGGCAAAAGTAGCTGCTGAAGGTGCGGATGATTTTGTCCATCGCAATCCATGGGAAGCGGTTGGCGTTGCTGCAGGTTTAGGTTTGTTGATTGGTTTATTTATTGGACGCCGTTAAGTCATGTCCCAAGAAAACTTACTATCCTCCATCAAGGGTCTAGCTGCTACCGGCGCATCTATTGCGCAAACACGTTTAGAGCTCTTATCTTTGGATGTGCAAATAGCTAGAAGCAAATTCATTAGCTTGTTGGTGATGATTATCAGCGCCTTATTCTTCTTATTTTTCGGCCTAGTGATGCTGGCATTGCTGATTGTGATCTATAGCTGGGAGACTGATCGCATGTTAGCTCTTGGTTTATTAACAGGCGCATTTTTATCGATCGGCTTGATTCTGGCTCTGCTCATTACTCAATCATTACGCAAAATGCCTCGATTATTTGAAGCCTCAATTACAGAATTCGCAAAAGATCGCGAAGCGCTTTCAAAATGAGTGAGAAGCTAGAGGCTTTAGAGCGCCGTCAACGTGAGCTGATAGTTCAGGCGAACCGTGAGCGAAAAGCTTTTGGAGAACATTTTGAAGCTTGGGAGAGGCCACTCTCTTGGGCGGATAAAGGAATGGATGCAGTTCACTTCCTAAAGAGTAATCCCATTTTATGGACTAGTGCTTTTGCAGCATTGGCGCACTATAAGCCGAAGATTGCCAGCAAAGTCTTGGCAGTAGGTTGGGGTGCTATGAAGATTGTTAAAAGTGCTAAAAAGCTAATCTAGCTTTTCAATAGAGAATGATGTTTGATGCCATTCTGGCTCAACAATGTATTGCCATTTAAAAAAGTAATTTCTAGCAAGGTCATTGCACCAGCTACTTCAAAGCCAGCATTTCGAATGAGCTTATCTGCCGCAATCAAAGTCCCGCCAGTAGCCAGAACATCGTCCAAGAGCAACACCTTGGAACCTTTAGGCATGGTGGACTGCTGAATTTCCAGTGAATCATTCCCATACTCCAGGCCGTAGCTTTCACGATGGCTTGCTAATGGCAACTTGTTGGGCTTTCTGGCTAGTGCCAATCCCTTATGGGCATGGTGTGCTAGAGCAGAGCCAAAGATGAAGCCACGCGATTCAATGCCCAGGATGTGGGTGTAATCAAATTGCTGGGCCAGATCATGCAGCCGTGCAATTGCCTCTTTAAATGCGGTTGGATTGGCTAGCAAAGGGGAAATATCCCTAAAAAGAACGCCAGGTTTAGGAAAATCGGGAACTCCAGGTAGATAATCTAATAAATTCATTGCTAACCAATATGAAAACAGAACTACTCATTATTACCGCATTAGAGACTGAGCTCAAGCGCGATGCACTACCCAGTGGCGTGGAGATTGTGTATTCAGGAATTGGCAAAATTAATGCTGCAATGACCAGTATTAAAGCAATACATCAATATTCCCCTAAAAGAATCTTAAATTTTGGAACCGTGGGAAAAATTAATCCCGAGTTACATGGACTATTGGAGATCGGTAAAGTGATACAGCGCGACATGGACGCGGAACCATTGGCGCCACGTGGCAATACTCCTTTTTGTATCCGACCCCAAGAGTATCTTTCCACAGGACAATTTTTGTGTGGCTCTGGCGATAGCTTTGTGACCGCCAAAGATCCGTGGTTATTGAGTCAAGGTGTAGATGTCGTGGATATGGAGTTGTTTGCAATAGCTACGGTTGCACATGAACATCGCATTCCCTGGCAATCCTTTAAATATATTACTGACGATGCTAATGAGTCATCTGGAACTGATTGGAGCGACAGAGTACATCATGGTCAGGATTTATTTTTAGAAAAGTTGCGGTCCTTCATTCGTTGAATATCAAGGGGCATTCGTGAGCGTCGTAAAACCCTGGTTAAAACATTACCCTGAGGGGGTTCCCCATGACTTGGGCCCATTAAATCACACATCGCTGAGTGATTTAATGGAGGAATGTTTTATGCGTTTTGCTAATCGCAAGGCGATTGAGGCGATGGGTAGCTTCTTTACTTATACCGATATTGATCGCTTATCCAAAAATTTCGCTTCCTATTTAGCAAGTCTCAATCTGGCAAAAGGGGCGCGCGTAGCATTGATGTATCCCAACGTGATTGAGTATGTGGTTGCAATGCTTGGAACGCTACGAGCTGGATATACAGTGGTAAATATCAATCCGCTATATACATCACGAGAACTAGAGTCTCAATTAAAAGATAGTAACGCTGCAGTTCTAGTGCTCATGGAAAATTTTGCATCCACTTATGAGCAAATTTTGCCGCAAGTAGATCTGAAGACTGTCATTGTTAGTAGCCCTGGTGAATTGCTGGGCCTCAAGGGGCATCTCATTAACTGGGTCGCGCGCCACATCAAAAAAATCGTACCGCCCTGGAATTTTAAGCACATCAAAATGAAGGATGCGCTTCGAATCGGCTCTAGACTCACGTTTGTGAAGCCATCTGTAGGCTTGGATGATATTGCCTTTTTGCAATATACCGGCGGAACGACTGGGGTTTCAAAAGGTGCAGTGTTATTGCATCGAAATATTCTATCTAACGTGATGCAGATAGAGGCTTGGCTTCACCCGGGCCTCAAAAAGCAGCGCAATGATCAATTGGTTTTCTTGTGCGCTTTGCCAATGACCCATATCTTTGCTCTAACTGCCTGTGCTTTATTAGGAATTGCTAAGGGCGGCTTATTGATCTTGGTGCCGAATCCGAGAGATATCAATGGTTTTATCAAAACACTGATTAAGCATCCCAATATCAATATCTTTCCTGGTGTGAATACCTTGTTTCATGCATTGATTCACCGCCCTGAATTTAAATCAGTCAAGCTACCCAATTTATTGGTAACGATTGGTGGTGGCATGGCCGTCCATAAGAAGACGGCGGATCATTGGCAAGCGCTGACTGGAGTGCCTATTGCGCAGGGTTATGGTCTTTCAGAAACCTCGCCAGTAGTTTGTGTGAATAGCCCGCTGGAGAATCGCTTTACAGGCCATATCGGCTCACCTATTTCAGGTACGGATGTGGTGATTCTGGATGATGATGAAGTAGTCTTGCCGCAAGGATCGATAGGGGAGATCTGCATTAAAGGTCCGCAAGTCATGGCAGGCTATTGGAACAAGCCGGATGAAACCCGCAACTGTATGACTGCTGATGGTTACTTTAAATCTGGCGATATCGGTCTGATTACTCCAGAGGGGTATGTGCAGATTGTTGACCGCAAGAAAGACATGATTGTGGTGGCAGGATTTAAAGTATTTCCCAATGACGTAGAAGATGTCATTGTGCAAATGCCCGGCATTCAGGAGTGTGCCGTCATTGGTGAGCCGCACCGAAAGTTAGGTGAGATTGTGAAGGTTTATGCGGTCCGCTCAGATCACCACATTACTGAAGCAGCCGTGCTGCAGTATTGCAAAGAGCATCTCACGAACTATAAGCGACCCAGAAAAGTGATTTTTATAAATGAATTACCGAAATCCAATGTAGGCAAAATACTGCGTCGCGAGCTCAGAAATATTTAAACGAAGATCGTTTACTTGCGAGGTGTTTTACCTACCATCTTCGCCGCCCTTAAGAAATCAAAGTCAACGCCTTGATCTGCCTGCGTAACGGTATCTAAGAATAGCTTCTTATACCCACGCTCAGCAGTAGGTGAGGTAATTGGATTTTCTTTCATGCGCTTCGCTAATTCTTCATCAGAAATTAAAAGGCTGATTTCTCGATTCTTGACGCTCAAGCGGATGCGATCTCCGTTACGCACTTGAGCCAACGGGCCACCGATAGCGGATTCAGGGGTAACGTGCAAGACAATCGTGCCAAAGGCAGTACCGCTCATGCGTCCATCAGAGATGCGAACAATATCTTTCACGCCAGCACGAGCCAGCTTCATAGGAATAGGGATATAGCCAGCCTCTGGCATGCCAGGAGCGCCTTTAGGCCCAATATTCTTGAGTACTAAGATATCTTCTGCGGTGACATCTAATTCAGGGCTATCAATACGGTTAGCTAAGTCTGCAGCGTCCTCAAACACTACCGCTCGTCCTTCATGCTCCATGAGCTTTTCATTAGCAGCAGATTGTTTAATAATGGCGCCGCCTGGTGCTAGGTTGCCGTGTAATACCGCAATGCTGCCGCGTGGATAAATAGGTTTGCCAAAGGGGCGAACAACATCTTGTTTAAAGCTTGGTGGGGCCGCATCAATTTCTTCGCCAAGCGTTCTTCCTGAAACTGTCATGGCATCTAGCTTTAACAATGGCTTGAGTTCGCGTAGAAGGGTGGTCATGCCACCAGCATCATGGAAGTTCTCCATGTAATGATCGCCGGATGGTTTTAAGTCCACCAGAACTGGTGTCTCATCACCCATCTTGTCGAGGGCATCTAAGTCGATTTCCAATCCCATGCGACCTGCAATTGCCGCAAGGTGAACAATACCGTTAGTCGAGCCGCCAATAGCGAGCAAGACCCGCATCGCATTTTCAAAGGCGTCAGCAGTTAAGACTTTATCGATTGTTAAACCTTCTTTGGCCATCTTCACGGCGCAAGTACCAGTTTCTTCTGCAATACGAATACGATCCGCAGTCACTGCAGGAGGAGTGGCGCCACCGGGCACAGTCATGCCGAGCGCTTCGGAGATGCAAGCCATGGTGCTAGCAGTTCCCATCACTGAGCAGGTGCCAACACTGGCTACCAATTGATCATTTACTTCATCTTTTTCTATTTCGTCAATTTCACCAGCGCGGAACTTACCCCAATAACGACGGCAATCGGTGCAGGCGCCAACACGCTCACTGCGATGTGAGCCTGTCAACATGGAGCCTGTAATCAGCTGAATGGCAGGGATACCTGCAGAGGCTGCACCCATCATTTGCGCTGGGACAGTTTTATCGCAACCACCAATCATGACAACCGCATCCATCGGCTGTGCGCGCACCATTTCTTCGGTGTCCATTGACATCAAGTTACGCAAATACATGCTTGTTGGCGCCGCAAAACTTTCGTGAATAGAAATGGTCGGAAATTCCATTGGTAAACCACCGGCTAACATGACGCCACGTTTTACAGCTTCCAGTAATTGAGGCATATTGCCGTGGCAAGGGTTGTATGCACTGCCAGTATTAATGATGCCTATTACGGGGCGATCTAAGGCGCTATTGGTATACCCAGCTCCCTTAATGAAGGCTTTGCGCAAAAATAATGAGAAACCTTTGTCGCCATAGCTAGTCAGGCCTTTGCGTAAACCACTCTCGGCAGGGTCTTTTGGTTTATTGCTCATGAATGTCTCAAATCTCTTTTAAATGTTCTTTTGGTTTTATTGTAGCCATTCACTGCCGACTTGACCTATAGGCCGCCACCCCAGCGATACTGCCAAGAAATACCTATGGCATCGTAGCTGTTGTTCGTTCTGGAATAAATGCCTGTGCTGCCAGTTAAGCGTATGGAATTGTGCTTATTGATGGGGTAGGACAGAGTACTACCAAAGCGCCAATTTTCTTGGGAACCACTGACGGGCATGCCGTTCACATAGGATTGACCCCCCATATAGTAGGTTGCATCCGCAGATATCCAGGCCGTGTTCTGAAAGTAGTAAATCACGTGAGACTCGGTGGAGTACATAGGGTTTTGGGAGAGTGTATTGCTGCCCATAAAGCTTGTATTGCTAGTGTAGATGGTTGCCATCCCGGCTAGCTCTAAACGCCAAGGCCCAATCGCTTGGGATGCGCCGATGCCCGGTTGAATGACAGAGCGATTTGCACCCACATTCAGCATTTGATCGCTGTTGTACTTTCCCCAGGGTATAGAAGCTGCAAGACTGGCACCAATAATGAGATCTTGTTGATAGCTTTTGAATTCATCTAGCGAAAGTGCTGGCGCACCATATAAATTGGCTGAGACTTTCACAACAGGATCCGATAAACCTTCCGCAGAAGCATTCATGCTCTGAGATCCAATGCTGCCACTGCCGGTAAGTTGTGCATAGGGAAGTAAGAGACTGATTCTGCCGGACTGCCCAAAGACATCAACGATACGTGTGACATTGATCGCTTCAGTGGTTAGCTTATAAGAACCACTTTTAGCCTGGGCGATCCCGCCAGTAATAAAGTTAATGCCAATCGGCGCATTGGAATACATGCGCGCTTCAATTTCTTGAGCGTTAACTTGTTGGCAAAATATTGCTAACAAGCAAAACCAAAAAATTCTCACAGGGTAATTATTTTTTAGAGCCAAATAAGATGGCTAGTGTTGCGGTATTGCCCAGGGCTTGATTGACACCCATAAAAATCAAGTAGGGCCAGACGATAAGCCAATAAAGGATGGACATCGCAAAGATTCTTAAGGGCTCCCCATTTCCAAATGCTCTCATGGAAGAAATAAATTCTTTGCCATGGATTAAGCCATCAATTCCCGCTTCAATAAAGTTCAAGGCAAGAACGAAAAGAAGATAGACAATTGATTCGAACAAGAGAGAATTCACAATTCCATGTTCTTTATTGATTTTGATTGGATAGGCCGCCTGTGCAATCAACATAAATTTTGCTGAGATACCAGCTTTAATGAGCGCAAACCCAAAGATCGATAACGGGATAGGTCGCTCCTCAAGAGCGGTCGCCGCAAAAAAAGTAATCGCACAGAACCAGGCGCCAAAATAAAGCGTTAAGCCAAAGGCTTTTTTAGCCTCATCCTTGAGTTTTTCTTTCAAGCTGTGATGGTTTGGCTGCCCAACAGTAGTGTTCGTCATTAAAAATATTCAATCAGAAAAATTGGATGGGCTATTCACCACAGGTAGCGCAAGAGCCTGCGACTTCTGCTGGGGCAGGCTCTTGTGTGTAGCGTGCAATAAAGGCATGTTTGCTCGACATCGGTATTTTGAGCCATACAAAGTGACCCGACCCCGGGGCTACATCAATCGATTCGCCATTCATATTCCACATTTCAGTCAGCGTCACATCGGTGTTACCGCTTGGTTCAATAATCTCTAGCTTATCGCCAACGGAGAAACGATTCTTGACGTCTACCTTAACGCGGCCTGTTGCTGAATCCATGTCGAGAGTTTCGCCAACATATAAGCTGCGCCCTGATAAAGAGTGGCCGCGCATATAGAGTTGATATTCTTTGTCGTGATGACGCTCATAAAAGCCATCGGTATAACCACGATTGGCTAAACCCTCTAGTTGACCTAACAAAGCAGTGTTAAACGGTTTGCCTGCAACCGCATCATTAATGGCTGCTCGGTAGGCCTGCACAGTTCGTGAAACGTAATAGGGAGACTTGGTGCGCCCCTCAATCTTGAAAGAGTCAACACCCATCTTGGTAAGGCGCTCAATATGTTCAACTGCTCGCAAATCCTTCGAGTTCATGATGTAGGTGCCATGCTCGTCTTCTTCCATTGGCATCAGATCATCGGGGCGGCGAGCCTCTTGCAGAAGAACCACATCACCGCTGCCATTTTGTTGTCCCGGCTTAACTTTGTAGTCCCAACGGCAGGCGTTCGTGCAGGCGCCTTGATTGGAGTCACGATGAGACATGTAGCCCGAAAGCAAACAGCGGCCTGAGTAGGCGATACATAAAGCGCCGTGTACAAAAACCTCAAGTTCCATTTCAGGACAATCTTGACGTACTTCTTCAATTTCATCAAAAGAGAGTTCGCGAGACAAAATTACACGGCTAATACCAACCGAGCGCCAGAATTTTGCTGATGCGCCGTTTACAGTATTAGCTTGAACTGATAAATGAATTGGCATATCTGGCCATGCTTCACGTGCCATCATAATTAATCCGGGGTCTGACATGATTAAAGCATCCGGACCCAGAGCAACTACAGGAGACATGTCGCGAATGTAGGTTCGCGTCTTACCGCCATGTGGCAATAAATTAGAAACTAAATAAAACTTCTTACCCATGTCATGGGCAGTATCAATTCCTTCTTTGAGAACTTCGATCTTGCCAAAGTCGTTATTGCGAACTCGTAGTGAATAACGGGGTTGTCCGGCATAAATGGCATCCGCACCAAAATCGAATGCAGTGCGCAACATATTGAGGCTGCCAGCGGGAGCGAGGAGTTCGGGAATCTTAGTCATAGGCGCTATTTTAGTGCGCTTAGGCTGAATATTGCTGAAGATATGGATGTGTCTGGTCAGGGCTCTATAAGTCGTTTTAGGCAATAAAAAAGCCCCTAGATTGCTCTAGGGGCTTACTTATTTGGCTCCTCGACCTGGGCTCGAACCAGGGACCTACGGATTAACAGTGCATTTCAAGCTGTTTTTGTCCGTAAATGGAGGATTGCTTAAAACCCTTTTATTGCTTACCTCTTAACCAAAATAGCGATTCAACTCTTTGTTTAAAAGGGAAAATTGCTCTTTTGGTT
>NZ_JACVPQ010000001.1:1704268-1710734 GCF_018881795.1 Polynucleobacter sp. MWH-Jannik1A5
GGGGGGGGGCTGGAAAAATTCCAGCGAGGGCTAAATGACCAACGGATTAAAAGAGCTGTTTTAACGCCGACAGACTCAATTTAACACAAAAGTTCACATTAATAAATGACTAAATCGGATCATGAAAATCAAAACTAATTAGAGGCTGCAGTGATCAAAAGAGGTTTGCAGGGGGGGGGCTAAAACTCTTTCATAAACCGCAATGTGAATACACGAGTTTGCATCAGCCCATTTTGCATCCCCATATCTCTTCCATACTGCATAGAAAATCTACCAACATCAGTATGTATTAGGCTGCTGAGCATAAAGCGCTGAGTATTGATGACATTGTTTTGGTAGACATTATTGATGGTGGTAGCGCCACCAGCGACGTAGAAGTACTGGGCGGATACCGTGAAGATTTGATCAATCTTATAAATCGGACCAACCTGTGTAGTGGTTACCGGTTTTTGATTTAAAGCAACATTGGTCGATGAAAGGCATGCGACAGAGCATTGACTGTTGCCACCATAGAACATCATATCGATTGCAAACATACCATCAAGATTGCCGATGATGGGTTGCTGATAGCCTGCTTGGATAGCGGTGGTGTAACGATTGCCTCCCATATTGAAAGGCTGCATGCTCGAGTATCCCCCTGTGGGTATCGTGAGATATGCCGCTAGTCCTAGATAGGTGCGAGTTTCACGATTGGAGTAGGGCCAAATTGCTGTTGCTAAAGCAATATCTCCAATGCCAGCATCCGAAGGAGTTCCCGATAAAGAGCCTGCAGGTTTAACGCTTCCATAAGGCATCTGTATGTATGAGGCAGCGGGAAGATTGGCTAGCGTATAAGTGCCAATAAATTTTGGAATAACACTTTGGGCATCAACTACAGGGCTGGCAAAGGGGCTAGCAGAAACTACAGCTCCATTCTTATAAAAAGTGGTGTTTTCAGTGTTGTAGTAGGTTATCTGCGCATAGCGCTTATCCGGCAGTGGTGCCACGATGTCGTTAGGTTGCAAGTCAATTCCCCAACTCACTAATGGGTAGAGGAGAAAGTAACAACAGTAAGATTTTTTTAAAAAATGCCTCATTAATTCTGGTGGGCTTGCCATAGGAAATGCGTATTCTAAGTGGATTCTTGGGCAAAAATCATTTTTTGTATAAATCCCCTATCAAGGATTTTTTAGAAAAGTAGTAGGATGGCGATCATGCAATATGCAAATGAAGCCCTTTTTTTAGTTTTTTCCCTTGTGTTGGCCGGGCTGTTTGTTTCTTCTCTTCCCTATTTTAGAGGCCGCATCTCCAGTAAGTTAAATACTTATTGGCTCATTGCCTTAGGGCTCAATATAGCAACTTTTCTGTTTTTTGCATCTGCCTCCACGGTTCATCCAATTTTGCTTACATTTGCAAATACATTTTTCCTTGGGGCATATTTTTTTCTAGCAATATTTTGTCGCGCATTAAGCGATAAACCTGTTAAATGGCTGGTAATGCTTTCGCCATTCATTTTGCTGGTCTTTGGATTGGCATTTGAGTATTTGAGATGGTTTGGAACATTTCAAGGGAGAGTATTGCTTGTCATTCTCTCTTTAATGGCTTGCATAGTACTAGTTTTAGTTGAGTTGATTTCAATTAAATGGCGCAGCGCTAGGGTTCAGGTTAATTTTTTAATATTTACATTTTCCGCAGAATTAGTGCTGGGTGTGTTGCGTTTATGGATGATCCTATTTAATACATCTACGTCTGTGTCCACTCTCTATTCTGAGCCACTGATAAGTACTTTGGTTAGATGGTTTGCAGTTGGATTTACGGTGCTTTCTTATATATCCATCAACGGGATTATGGCTGAAAGACTGATTAAAGAGAGTGACGATAGTCGTGAAGATAGTATTCGAGTAAGCAAATTACTTGCTGAGCGAGATGCGTTAATTGCCAATTTATTAAAAAATAATAAATCTGCCGCTGCTGGTGCTTTATCGGCATCAATTGCCCACGAACTGAACCAACCTCTAGGCGCTTCTTTACTCAATATTCAATTTTTGAAGATGGTTCATGAATCAGGAAGGCTCACCCCTGAGCTGCTAGAGCAATTAATCAATCAATTGGAAAAGGATGCGAAACGCTCTGGAAATATTATTCGCTCGCTGCAATCTGTTTTTGCTAAGAGCTCGGCTGACTTTGAGGAGTTTTCAGTTGAGGAGGTAATTGAATCTGCCTTAGCAATTTATAAGCTAGATTTAATGGATAGGGGTATTACTTTTGAGAAGTCCCTAAACATACCCATCAAAATCTATGGCCATAAAGGTCAGTTTCTTCAGGTCTTACTTAACCTAATCAACAATTCCATCCAAGCGCTATCGCACATCAATGCAGAAAATAAGACCTTAGGTATCAACGCTTCTTTGCAGGGTAATTTTGGTGTCGTTGAAGTTTTTGATAACGGACCTGGAATATCCAAAGATCATCAAGCGCATCTATTCAATCTCTTGGTCAGTGATAAAGAGAAGGGCATGGGCCTGGGTTTATGGCTGTGCTCTCAAATCTTGGATAATTTTCATGGGAAAATTTCCTATGAGGATGCGCCGGGTGGTGGAGCGAAATTTATACTGAGTTTGCCCATTACCCCCCCCAGCGGACTTGATTCTTTGAGGGCATAGGTAATCCTCCGATCGTAGGATATGGATATCCAGTAGATTTGTCATAATGGCACTCGCAATACTTACTACATATATATAAGGTCATTTGCCTGCAGCCATGCCAAATACAGTAACAACAACTTGCGCTCATCAGCATATCTTCTTGATAGATGATGATGTTTCTATGCGCGAGACTTTGAGTGGGTTACTTGGGTTTATGGGCTACCAGGTTCAGGCCTACACCTCAGCCTTAGAGTTTTTAAAAACTCCAATCAATGTTGCTCCAGCTCTCATCATTACCGATATGCGTATGCCCGATATGTCTGGGGTAGAGCTTCAGGCGGAGCTGGCAAAGCGTGGACGTCAGATCCCGATTGTCTTTATTAGCGGTGAAAGTACCGTTCAGCAATCCGTATCAGCAATGAAGCAGGGGGCGATCGAGTTCTTAATCAAGCCTTTTGAGCGGGATCAGCTATTAGTGGCTGTTGTGCGGGGTTTAAATCAAGATGCCCTCAATATGCGTACTTATATAGAGCAATCTGCTTTAGAGGAGAATCTCAAGAGCCTCGCACCTCGCGAGCGTGAAGTCTTCGAATTGCTGGCCCTGGGTTTTAATAACGCTGAGATCCAAGAAAAACTTCAAATTTCATTGCCAACCACTAAGCAATATAAGTCTGAAGTGATGCGCAAACTCAATTTGCGATCGTTGGCACAGCTCATCGCTCTAAAAAACAATAGCAAATAGGATTTGCTATTGGCATATTAGCTACATGGATAACATGCTTTCGTAGGATTTTCACCAAGTACTTTTAGCGTTTTAATGTCAGCTCAAATATTAGAGATGACACGATGCGCAGCCAAACACGCCAATTTAGAAAGTTAACTACAAATGCTTCATATGGCGTGCCTCCATCCGCACGTACGATATTGGCTGTGGTTACCGGTGCTGTAGTTTTTGGTTATGGCTCATCGGCATTTGCCCAAGCAGGCCCTGATGCTGGTGCCTTACAGCAGCAACTGCAGCGAGAGGCTGATATGGATCGCCCGGTTGTAAGGCCAGAGCAGCTAGTCAAGCCTAGACAACAACCTAGCCGCCCAAAATCTGGCGCTAAAGCAATTGAAGTAAGTAGCTTCAAAGTGACAGGTATTACGCTGATCACAGAAGCGCAGGCTCAAGAGGTACTAAAGCCTTATGCCAATCGTCAGCTCACACTCGATCAAATTAAAGAAGCAGGTACAGCGGTAACGAATCTGTACACACAAATGGGCCGTGTGGCTCAGGCCGTAATTCCTCCGCAAGATGTCGTTAATGGTGTGATCACCATCAAGATCATTGAGGGTAAAGTCGGCGATGTCATTATTGAGTTGGATAAAGAGGCGCCTAGCCGCCTAAAGTCTTCCGTGATTCAGAAATTCATCACCAGCAATAACGCGCCTGGTGATTTCATTGACTTGAAGGGCTTAGAGCGTAGCTTAGCCATTCTGAATGAAACCCCAGGCAATCAAGTCAATGGTGAGTTAGCTCAAGGCGATAAGGAAGAGACCAGTAATATTCAAGTGAACGCCAAAGACACTGGTTTATTTGCAGGTAGGGTAGATCTATCAAACTATGGTGCAGCTAATACTGGCCCAGCACAAGCAGTTGCGAGTTTAAGTTTGAATAACCCCAGTGGTTATGGTGATCAAGCGACATTGGATGTGATCGGATCACAAGGCTCTGTGTTTGGCCAATTCAAATACGGATTGCCAGCTGGGTATGACGGCTGGAGAGTATCTGCGGGCGTTAGCATTTTGGATTACAAAAGCTTAAGCAGCTATAACCCACAGACAATCTCCCAAGGTACCGCGCAAACTTACGGCATTTATTCCAACTATGCGCTAGAGCGTACTGCGCGATCGAATAAAAACATTACCGTTAACTTTGAGAATAAGAACTACAACAATCAAACGAACGGTATTGAGAGTAGTAACTATCAAATTAATAACTTAACTGCTGGTATTAACGGCAGCAATTTCTTAGAAACGGCTTATATCAACTGGGGCGCTAGCGCTACGCTAGGTTCTTTGTCGATTAATAACACCAACCAGGCTAATAACGACACACAAGGCGCTGCCACACAAGGCGGTTTTGGAAAGCTAAGCTTTAATGGCTCGATTAACCAACCATTGCCCATCAATAAAACCAATTTAGTGGCTTCTGTTTACGGTCAACTTGCTAATAAAAACCTTAATAGTGCCGAGCAGCTCTATTTGGGTGGTCCTTATGGTGTGCGCGCTTACCCGGTTGCCCAGGGCGGCGGTGCTCAAGGCGCAGTTGCATCCGTTGAGATCAATCACACCTTAGTTCAGGATTTACAGGTGGGTGTATTTTTTGATGCCGGCCTGATTCAGCAATACATCACTACTTACAACAATTGGCAAGGCCAAACTAACGCAAACAATGCTTATTCTTTGTATGCGACCGGCTTGTCAGCGAAATATCAATACCAACGCGTGCAGTTATCAGGCTCTTTAGCGTGGCGAGTGGGCAACAATCCTTTATATACGCAAAATGGCCAGCAGTTAAACGCTGATAACCAGTACAGAGCAGTGCAAGGTTGGATCAAGGGCACGATCTTTTTCTAAAGATTTAAAAATATTTGAAAAAAATTACAAAAAATATACAAACTCATACGATCGAAGGATTTTTAAGTTAGAGAAAATTCGTTAAATTCTCTAACACTTAAGTGAAATACAAATTTTGACAGACCGAATTACGCAAACTTCGCACAGGAAACACTGCACATCGCAGTTCAAAGCCGCTAAGCTATTAGCGGCTTTAGCTGTTGCTGGTTTCGCGCAGCAGGGCTTCTCAGCCGCTCCTGCGCCAAATGCGTTGCCAACGGGTGGACAAGTTGTGGCTGGTGCCGCAACCATCGCGACGGCCGGTAACACCATGAACATTAATCAATCATCGCAACGTGCGGTGGTGAACTGGAATAGTTTTGATGTCGGTTCAAGGGCAACTGTGAACTTTAATCAACCAAATGCTCAAGCAGCAACCTTAAATTACGTCAACAGTGCATCAAAATCGATGATCAATGGTGCAGTCAATGCCAATGGCCAAGTTATTTTTGTAAATAACAATGGCGTTGTCTTTGGTAAAGGTGCGGAAGTGAACGTCGGCGGAATGGTGGCAACCACCATGAATATTTCCGCAACTGAATTTATGGCTGGTAATGCGACCCAAGTTTACGAAGGTGGCGCTACTGGAAAAGTTATTAACCGCGGCAATATCACCGGTAATAACATTAATAGTTATATTGCATTAATGGCGCCTCAAGTAAAAAATACTGGCGTAATTACTGCAACGATGGGCGGAAATAATGCAGTTGCATTAGTTTCTGGTCAAAAAGTAAGTTTGACATTTTCTGGCAGTCAATTAGTCAGCGTTTCAGTTGATGCATCAGTAGTAAATGCATTAATTTCAAACAAATTATTAATTAAAGCAGGTAGTGGTCAAGTTATTATTGCTGCAAATTCTGCGCAAGAATTAATGGGCTCAGTAATTAAAAATACTGGCGTGATTTCTGCATCAGATATTAATACTTCTGGTGGAAAAATCTCATTAACTGCAGATTCAATCGAACAAACTGGCACTATTGAAGCTAATTCTGCGCAAGCAAATGGCGGAAATATTAGCCTTAAGGGTAATAACATTACTCTTGCAAGCGGTTCAAAAACTACTGCAACAGGTGCGACAGCTGGTGGCAACATTAATGTTGGCGTAAACCAGGCAAATACACTAGCAAACACGGTTGCAATTGAAGCAAATGCGATTGTGGATGCATCAGCAACCCAAAACG
>NZ_JACVPQ010000001.1:1710962-1810899 GCF_018881795.1 Polynucleobacter sp. MWH-Jannik1A5
GGTGGTCACATCGAGACTAGCTCTAAGGGCAATGTTGCTATTGCAGCAAGCGCTGCTGTGGATACCTCTGCTCCTAAAGGCAGAAGCGGTATGTGGGTTATAGACCCAATAACGTTGATCATCGATAGTGCAGCAGCATCCGCTATTAGCAATGCATTGAACACCACTAGCGTTACCTTAGATGCTACTGGTAGTGCCTGCGCATTTGGTTCTTGCACTAATAGCCAGTCTGCATTGATTCGTATCATGGCTGGTGCCGACATCTATTCAAGCAATACAGCAACCTCATTGAACTTGATTGCTACTGGTGGCCAGATTGATATCCATAGCAACATCACTGCTGGATCTGTTTACGCAGTTGCGCAATCAATCAATGTGTATGGTTCTGTAAATACGAATGGTGGATCTAATTCCAATATCTATTTAGCTGGTGCGATTATTAATATTCTTGGAAATATTAATTCCAATGGTAATAATCAAAATAATTCCAGCTCAAGCAATTTAAATTCTGCAAATACTATTACTGGTGCAAATCGTCGCAATGGCCAAAATGGATTAACTGCAGATTCAAATACATATTCAAGCAATGGTGGATTAATTAACATTCTTGCAACAGGCGATATTACCGTTGATACAAATAGTTATATTTCTAGCAACGGTGTAAATGGTGGAGTAGTTACGATTACTTCAACAGCCGGTAAAGTAACTATTAACGGTATTGTTGATTCAATCGGAAAATCAAATACTGCTGGCAATATCATGATTGCTGGCAAAACTGAAACCAATCTCATTGGTTCATTAATTAGTGTAGAAGGTTTGAATGTTGGCGGCATGATCAATCTTGGTCAGATCAACAACCTCGGTAACGGCACAATCCTCGCGCCACCTGCAACTGCACCTCCAGCACTTATTACTTTTGTACATGATTCAGTAGCAGCAGCAACAAGCAACAACGCAACAAGTATCACTAGCAGCAACATCAATATTGATAGCCAAACTGGCATCAACGCACCAAACGGCAACATCGTCGTATTCGGTGACCAAATTCAAGTAAACAATTCCAGTATCACAGCGACAAATGGCACGATTGCTATTGGCCGTGAGGCATATTCAGCTGGTGCATTAGCAGCGCTTGCTGTAGTGAGCAATTCCACATTGATTGCTAATCGAGTGGAAACATCTGGTGCTTGGTTGGGTACGGAAAACAACACGATTCGAGCGCTTGAGTGGTTATTAGATCCAAATAACGTCACCATTACAGCGGCGGCGACTACTGGCGGTACATTGCCAAACTACAACGCATCACTCACCACGTCAAACGTTAATACTGTTCAAATTCAAAATGCCATTAATGCTGGCACTAGCGTCACCATTGTTGCTAACGGAACCATCACACAGTCTGCGGCATTAGCATTCGCACCAGCAACTGGCGTAAGCGCTACTTTGACCTTGGATAACAGAACATCTGCAGCCTCGGTAATGACCATCAGTGCGGCCACGACCAATTCTGGAGCGGGCACTGTAAGCCTCGTTTACTTGAGTAGCGGCGCTATTACTTTGGGCGCAATCACCTCAACAAACGGCAAGATTAATGTAACGGCGCAAAGTACTAAGCAAATTGCAGTTTCGTCCAATATCAATGTGAACGGCAATATCACTACCCGTGGAGGCGATATTGTTCTGGATGGTACTGGTGGAACTATTAATGGAACCACTATTACTCGCGCTCCAAATCTTCCTAGTGGTGCGAGCGGTGCTGGCGGTGGAGTGGTTTTTGATTCAACCGCTACGGTTGCTGTCACTATCAACACAACGACAGATGGTGGTGCTGTAGGCGCAGCAACAACTGGTGGCGTTTTAAATATTGCATCGTCAGGCACACTTGGTATGAACTTAGCTACGCTGAATATTGGCGGTAGCGTGGATATGAATATTGTTGGTGGTAACAATGGTACAACCGGTGCTTATGGCTTCTTGTCTGATGTAAATACATCGCCCATGATCGCTAAGGGCAATATCAATATCTACCTCAATTCGATCAACGTAAATACCAATTTCTGGGCACGTTCACCAATTACCTCCTATTCAGGTAGCGTCACAATCTACGCAACTGAAATCCAGGCAGGAAATCCTAGTATTAACTTGGAGGGCGCAATCAGCGGGTATGCCGGTGTAAGTCTTACCTCCGTAGCTGGAGCATTAACGGCTAAGGCCATTATCACAACCGCCCTAGGCACGCTCACCAGCGCAACCGGAACGGTCACGGTGTCTGGCACTACCCAACAAGTGGCAAATAATCAATATGCCGTCAATCTCGGGGGTGCAATAAGCGCCCCGAAGGTAGTCATTACGGGTGCGAATACCAGTACAGCTGGTAAGGCAGTTAATAGCACCGCACCAATTACGATCACAGCTGATCCAAGTATCTCCTTCCTGACAACGCCTGGTGATGCGCTCACTATTACAGGTAACGTCGCAACAACAGGTATCGCTGGTGGCATCAATCTTTCTGCTGCAGCAACCATTACAAATAATTCCAATGGTGGCAATGTAACGATGGTGACTGCCGGTGATCTCACTGCCTTGGGCGCTGTGAATTTTGCTACCGCCAACACAACCAATCATTCTCAAACTATTACGTATGACACTAGAACAGGTAATACAACTAGCCTAATCACTACCGGCGCATTTACTTACAATGCGACTGGCGCAACAGAGAAGGTTAACTATGTAGTTGAATCCAATGGCTCAAATCTTACTGTTGGCGCAACTGCAGTATCTGGTTATATCAATATCGATAACACTTGCCCATCTTGCATAACACCATTAACCCCCGCATCAGCTGCAGCCTCAATGACGACATCCGCTGCGATCACTGTAAGCGGGGCGCTGAGTTCTGGCGACTATATTTACTTAAATGGATTGAATAACAGTGCAACACTGAATGCAGTAGTTTTAGGTGCAAGTACTCTTACTATTACCAGTGCATCAACAGCAACAGACGCAATTACAGTCATCGGTAATCACAATGCCGCAAATAAGGGAAATGTTGGCATCGCTTCATCTGGGGCAATTGTTAATCAATCATCTGCTGGTGGAAATATATCTTTTACCTCTAACGGTGACATTACTCAATCGGGCGCTCTAACTCTCTCAGCCAATAACTCTGGCCATTCACAGACGGTTACTTACGATACAACCACTGGAAACTTAAATAGTTCGATTACAGCTGGCGTGCTCACGGCAGCCACTGGAACATCGCCATTAAATTACATAGAAAGATCTAGTGGTTCTGGCATTACTGCTGGGGCGCTAACAATTTCTGGCTTTGTAAATTTAGACAATACCTACGGCTGTGCTGGTGTGGGGTGTACCCCAGTTAGTGGATATATCAACACAAATACCGAGGCATCTACATTGGCAGTTCAAGCTGAAAATGGAATTTATATTAGTGGATCTATTAGTGCTGATAGTTTTACGGCAAACGCCATCAACTATCCAACAAGCACAAGCGTTACATACCCTGCATTTGCGTTGGGCAAACTCGGGAATACAACGCCTGTAATTACCACTGTAGGTGATATCTTAATCACGGGAATTGGTGCTGGCACATCTTTGAATTCGGGTGTCGATATTCGTGGTGGGATGATTTCGACCGCAGGTGACATTACTTTAACCGGTACCAATTACAGCCCGATTTACGGTTCACTTAACATATGGAATGGTCCAATAAGAGCTGCCGGCGCTTTAACTATGACGGCTAACGCTTACAATACCAGTAACTTCCCCCTCTACATTGATGGAAAGAGTACAAGCGCTATACAAGGCGCCTCTGTCACCTTGACTGCGAATGAATATTCAACCGCAGCAAATGCTTCAACTACTGCTGGAGCAATCTTCTCTGCAAATGCCATCCAGCCAATTATTGCTACAAATGGTGATATTACTATCACGACAAACGTTGCCAATAAGGCAAACGACGGCATTAATTTATCTGGCCCAATCATTCAAAATACAAGTGGTGGAGATATCACGTTCTCCGCAAATTCAACGATCTCTCAGACTGGACCAGTTACCCTGGTAGGCAATACGAGCGGTGCAGTATCAAGCGTTACGTACGACACAACTAGGGGTAATAATGTTTCAACTATTACTTCTGGACCCCTAACGGTTAATAGCGCATCTACTGATGCTATTAACTTTATTGAAAAGTCTACTGGAGCTGCATTAACTGTTGGTGCAATTTCTATTCCCGGTTACATTTCTCTAGACAATACTTACGGCGGAACTGCTGGTGCAGGCGGTACTCCGACCTCTGGATTTATTACTTACGCCAATGCGTCAACCTTAGCTACCGTAGCCACTGGTATCTCTATTAATGGCGCACTTTCTACCGGCGCGTTCTCGGGTCCACAGGCTATTACTGTATTTGGTGTTTCTGCTGGCCCAACCGTTACTAACGGTGTGTCGGTTGGCGCCACTACCAATACTAGCGCTTCACTGACAGCTGCTACAGGCAGTATTAATGTGACGGGTATTACTAAAACTGGCGATAAAGGCATTGTTGCTTACGCCCCAATGACCGCGACCAACGGCAATATTAATTTGATTGGTATTACTGGTTCCACTTCCACAACTGCTGCCCTTGCAGAGGGCGTGGCTATCATGCCGGCTGCAAACTTGACAGCTAGTGGAGTGGGGGCTGGAAATATCACGATTGCTGGTAGCGTGCTTTCTACAGCTAACACAGGTAACGGTATTCGTGTCGACGGTTTAGCTACTGGCGGACCAACCATCATTAATGCAAGTGGTACTTTGACCTTTGCCGGTTACGATGCAGCTACTGGTGCTACTGCAGCTCACTCAGTCTATATCGCTCGAGCATCTAAGGTTTATCTCAAGTCTGGTCTTGACACTATTATTGCCGGCTCCATTCCAGGTGGTACAGGCGGCTCTACTGGCGCGAACATCTCCTTGGGCGTTAATTCTGGAACAATCGGTGTTGTTATCAATGCTGGCCGCGATTTAATTATTGAAGGCGCTGTTTTAACAACGCAGACCAATTCTTCAGGAGCAAGCATTCCGAACGTGGCTACTCCTTCAGCTAACTCAGCTGCTTTAGCAGGCGCAACTGGTGGCATTGCAATTGAAATCCTTAATCAACAGTCTTATGTTGATGGGGGAGTGAACTATACAGGCTTTAATGCGGTTCGTAATATTTGGATGCATGGTATTGGTGGTGAGGGTGGTATTGCGGATAACGGCGTACCACTAACATCCACCACTGGAAACATCACCTTGCTCGGTACGGCGCAAGTTACCTCAAAAACAGCCATCAAAATATCCTCTAGCGGTTCTCCTGCTGGAACTGGCGCAATTTTAGCCAAAGACGGTGTTGTTACTATCACTGGTAACTCTATTGCCGGTGCCAGTGGTTACGCCGTATGGGATGCAGCCCCTATTACTGGTAACGCAATTATTGTTACTGGCAACGCATCAGGATTACCTACAACTATCGTTAGCTTGGGTGTAATGACTATCAATGCTTGCGCGGCAGGGGTTGATTGCACATCACATGATCTAGAGGTATATGCGTGGGGTGGTGGCGCTCAGACTTCTGTTACAAACACAGGCAGTACGACTGGTATTACGCAAACTGGAGCAATTGCTGCCAACGCTAACGGTGGAAGCATTCTTTTCAAATCCAATAACGTCATTACTCAAGGTGGGGCAATTACGATTGCTCAAAATACCAGCGGGACTGATTCTTTAATTAGTTACGACACCACATTTGGCACACGTTTATCGTCCATTGATACAGGCCCACTGACCTTTAATGGCACATCAACTAATTACATCAACTACAACAATATTGCGAGCGGTGCGCCGATTATCGTTAATGCTGCCTTGACTGTGCCCGGCTCAATCACTTTTGACAATACCTACCTCAATGGGGTGCAGGGCGGCATCAATACCAATAATGCATGGCAGTATGCAACGATTGCACCAGCAGCCAAAGGGATTTACGTCAGTGCCAGTTTGACAGCTAGTGATGGCATCTACATTCGTGGAGCTATTGGAGCAAGTACGGCATTAGTAGCATCTTGCTGTAATGCAGTTTCATTGGATGGCACATTCACATTGCAAACTGTAGGTAGCTTTGCTACTGGTAATACAGAAAGTGCTATTGAAATTATTGGTATTCAGCCTATAGCGAATATGACTGCGACAACAATTCAAAATGCAATTGAATTGCGCTCTAACGTCAGCCTTATTAACAACTCAATTAACGGAAAAATCAATATTGTGGCCATCTCTGGTCACTATAAGGATATTGTCTCTATTACGAGCGCATCAACTGCTGGTTCTATTGATGTCAGCGCTATTGGCCTAAATGCTCAGGTTTATACAGTTGCTGGAACATTGTTTACGCAAAATTCTAACGCTGGTATTTTTATTGCCACCTCTGAAAACGGTAACGTTTTGCCGCCCAAGATTGTCAATAATGGAACGGGTCCTGTGGTTATTGCGGCCGGTACATATTTTCCAGTAGGTACAGTGAATACTTCCTGTTCTGTCGGCGGACCAGGGTCTTGCGGTCAGATTTACACAGTTAGCGGAAACAACATTACTTCACCTAACGGCAATGTATTTCTGTATGCGGGCTCGCCTGGAACGGGAACTATTAACTCCCTAACATCGCAGTCGATGTTGTCTTATTTAGATAGCAGATTAGGTAACTTAACTTTTGCCAATACCTTATTCGGTCAAGCTTATGCGGTAGGCAATGTGCCGGCAACATTAATTCCGATTGATGCCATTGCAGCCCTTAATACAGCCAATGCTGCACCGGGTACGGGCTATACAAGCTATACAACTTCAGCTACAACGTCAACCAATGGCGGTCCAGTTATTCAATTCCGTATTCAACCATCTGTTCAAGCGAACTTGAGTGGAAACGTAACCAAGGTTTATGGAGCGGATGACCCATTAGCCACCTCTGGTAACTTAGCTACCGTAGGCTCATTGGATTACCAGTTAAATGCACTCTTCGTTAAAAATGCTACCGTTAATCCAGGGTATGTAGCCAATGGTGCAACTGGTTGCTTGAATCAACCATCTGGTTGCATGAAGACAACCGTAAACGGCTTGAATTTCTTCCTGCCAATGGATGATTTCATTAATTCATTGCAAGCAACTTTGCCAACTCCACGCGCTTCATATGGCACTGTTCCTGGTGAGCAGGTGAACGGTACAAGTTCTACTGCCTTCACTTCAAGCTATGCCTATAACCTTTCCAGTACGCATGGCGTCATGGTAAGTTCTGGAATCTCCGTTAACTTACAGCCGGCTAGCGGTTCAGTCGGCCTGGTAATTACTCCTGCACCATTAACGATTACTGCGTCTAACCAAACGATCCAAGCGGGTGATGCCTTTACTGCTGGAACTACTGCATTCACAACAAGTGGATTGGCACTAGCGCCAAACGGAGTTGTGTTGGCCGACGCGATTTCCGGCGTAACTTTAGCTGCCCCAACTTACACCGGGCAAACAACAGCTGGCGCTTATGCAATTAATGCAAGCGCCCCGGTATTTAGTACTGGCTCTGCAAGTAACTACACCATTACCTATGCGCCTGGTACTTTAACAACGACAACCAATCTCATTATTACGATTACTGCATTGGCTGAATCAAAGATCTACGGATCAAGCGCTATTAGCTCACCATCCTCAATTACATACAACGGATCCGGCGTAGCAGTTGTCAGTGGGCCAGCGTCTGCTCTTTATACGATTACAGGATTGCCGGTAGGTGGTACTTACACCATTGATAGTTTGACATTCACGAGCGCCGGCGGAATTGCCTCTGCCAGTGTTGGAGGTAGTCCTTACACTGTTACACCATCTGCAGTATCTATTACAACTGCAAGTGGCTCACCTTCAATAGCTGGCGCAAGCTATATTTATCAGCCCGGCCTAATGACGGTGACTCCTCGTCCGATCACGATTACCGCAACACCAGTTACTACTACTTACGGTAGCGCTACACCAATTACTCAAACTGGCTATACCGCATCTAACAACTTGGTAGCAGGGGACACGATTACAGGCGCAACTGTAAATTATGTTGGTGCATCTACTTCTACGACTGTTCCTGGTACATTGGGTGCTGGTACTTACAGCTCTGCAATTGTGCCAAGCGCTGCAACTGGTACTGGTGGATTTAACTCAACTAACTATGCGATTACCTATGCTCCAGCTGATTTAGTTGTCAATAAATTGGCCGTGATAGTTACTGCTAATGCGCAATCTACTGTTTACGGTACTGCTTTAGCTCTTGGCACAACAGCTTTTACTAATAGCATTGGCACATTACCGAATGGCGATGCTATTACTGCTGCAACACTTCAATACAATGGCTTACCTAGTGTCCCAGCCACGACCAATGCTGGTAGCTACACCATCGCGGCAAGCGCAGCTACCGGAACGGGTGGTTTTGGCAGCGCCAATTACGATGTTACCTACGCAACAGGTCCGCTGACTGTTACACCTGCCCCTATAACCATTAGCGCGACAGCACCTACACAGTCTGTTGTCTACAGTGGTTCTGCTCAAACCTTCAATGCAGCAACTGGATTGACTATCAGCGGCCTGAAAAATGGAGAAACTGCGGTTTTAGGAACCACTGGCTTGGGTTCTGGAACCAACGTAGGCGTGTATACAAACACGGTTGATGCCAATTTAATTACCAGCATTACTGGTGGCAATGCGCTTCTATCAAATTACACGGTTACTTATTCTGGTGCACAAGCAGCATTGAATATTATTCCAGCGCCGTTGTCGATTACTGGCGCATTTACATCGGCTGTATATGATGCTGCCGCCCATACTAATGCTGCTCCTACTGTTAGCGGCTTAAAGGGTAGTGACGCAGTTGCATTGCCAATGGGCGTTCTTGGCATGGGCACTAATGCTGGTACATATGCGGATGTATTAGCCCCAGTATTTACTACTGGGTCAGCAAATAACTACACCATCACCACTACTAATGGTGCTTTAACAATTACTCCAAAAGCCGCAACCGTTACCGGTAATACAATCGTTAATCAATATAGCGGGGCTTTACAAACCAACACGTACACCACTACCGGAATTATTACTGGGGATGCTGTGACAGTGGGTGGGGTAGCTACCGCCACTCACGTATCACAAGGTACTGTCCCTGATGTCTTTACTGTTAGTGGTCCTTCCGCTGGTAACTACACTTTCACTTATGCTCCGGGCTCAATCACCATTACGCCTGCGCCATTAACTGTGACTGGCGCCATTACGACGGCCGTTTACAACAAGACTACACAAACTAATACTGCCGCAAACGTTACTGGATTACTGGGATCCGATACAGCCACCATTGGCGGTACATATGGTTCTGGTATCAATGCAGGTGTTTATACAGATAGCCTCTCTGTAGGCCTGTCAAACCCAAGCGACTATTCCGTCAGCATCACCAACGGTACCCATACGATTACTCCAGCAATTATTACCGTTAATGGTATTACTGCCCAGAACAAGGTGTATGACGCCACTACAGCAGCCACTCTGAATGTAGGCACTATTACTACAACTGGTGTATTGCCAGGTGATACTGTCACACTCCAAACCAGCACTTTATCTGGTGTGTTTACAGATAAGAATGTCGGTAATGGCAAAACCGTACTTATTAGTGGTGTTGTTTTAGCCGGCACAGATTCTGCAAACTATCAGCTATCTGGAGGTGCTAACACCGCAACGACTGCGAACATTACTCCAGCACCATTGACTATTACTGGAGCGGATTTAACAACCACTTATAACGCTTCAGTACAGTCTTTGGCGGCGCCTACCGTTGCTGGGTTGATTGCTGGCGATAACGTCACTGTCGCTGGGAATGCTACCGGCACTAATGTAGGTAGCTATTCTGCTACTTATACAGCGAGTGGTGTCGATGCAGGTAATTACACCGTTACAGCTAATACGCCAGTGTTGACGATTAATAAAGCCAATTTGGTAGTAACAGCAAATAACGCAGGTAAGTTCTATGGACAAGCAGATCCAGCATTTACTGCGACTATTGCTGGATTGCAGGGATCTGATACGGCTACAGTTAACGCTGTAACTAGTAGCGTTACTGGAACTACTGCAGCAACAGGTACATACCCAACAGCAATTAATGCAAGTGGGGTCACTAGCACTAATTTGGCAAATTACAACGTAACTTATGTTCCAGGTGCATATACAATCACACCAGCAGGTGTTCTTGTAATCACCATGAACGCGGCAACAACGACCTATGGAACTGCAGCATCGCCAACTGTTGCTACTATCCAATTTGCTACTGGTACAGGTATAAATACAACCGTAGTGACTTTGACTAAGTCTGGGGATACTTATACTGATGGCGCATACTCAATTACCGTTACTCCAGCGATTACCGACCAGGGCGTAACGCCAGTAGTTACTGGCGCAAGTACTACATGGAATGTAGGTGCATACACGAATGCTGTAAGCAATACAAATAATTACAACCAAACTGGTAGTCCATTTACTGGTGTAACAACTATTACCAACACCTTAACGATTACGCCAGCACCACTAGCGATCATTGTTGCAAGCACATCAAAAACTTATAACGCTAGCGCATTTACAGCTGCACAAGCATCTCTGTCTTCCGTTACCGGTTTGTTAAATGGCGATACGATATCTGGATATTCAGGGGTTACAGCTGGTAATTTGGGTGGTGTAACTTTTAGTGGTTCGTCCATTGGAGCCATTAATGCAAGTGCTACAACATATCCAATTAATGGATCTGTAGGATCAGGATTCTCAAACTACAACGTCACAATCACTAACGGTGCTTTAACTATTAACCAAGCTCCGTTGGTTGTTAATGGCGCAGTAACAACTACACAATATAACGGTGCCACTCAAACCAATGCTGCTGCAACCGTAACTGGCTTGCAGGGTAGTGATAGCGTAGTAGTTTCTGGTTATGCGACTGCAACGCATGTGAGCCAAGGTATTGTTCCTGATGTGTTAGTGGCTAGCGGGGCGTCTGCAAGCAATTACAGTATCACTTATAACAATGGCTCAATTGCCATTACACCTGCCTCCCTTTTGGTAACAGGTGTAGCCAATCAGTATGCCTATAACGGCGCATTGCAAACCAATACAGGTGCATCCGTAAGCGGTCTTAAAGGAACTGATACTGCAACCGTTGCGGGTTATGCGACAGCAACTCATGTGAGCCAAGGTATTGTTCCGGATGCGTTAGTAGCTACCTTGCAGTCCGCTAATACAGCTGATTACACAGTGACATATGTCCAGGGTAGCCTGCAAATTACACCTATCGTTATTACTGCAGTAGTAAATTCCGCCACCGTAATGTACAACGCCAATTCACAAACCACTGGCTTTGTTGTAACTGGCCTGAAGGGTAGCGATATTGCAGCTGCAGCTTCTGGTACGGCTACTGGTACCAACGCAGGTACTTACACTAGCAACTTGGTATTGACCACCTCTAGTGACTATACCGTTGGCGCTATTACTAACGGCACTTTGACTATTACCCCAGCACCACTAACCATCAGCGCTGGCTTGACAGCCAACAACAAGGTATATGACACCACTACAGCAGCAACCATTGCAGTAACTGGTAATCAAGTGCTCGAGGGTGTTCTAGGTGTTGATGCTGTAACTGTGTCTTCAACCGGTCCTTATACAGGCGCAACATTTAGCCAATCTAACGTAGGCTCAGGTTTAACAGTAACCCCAGGTACTTCATCTACCGTGATTAATGGTGTGACTTACACCACTATGGCTGGCGTAACTTTGACTGGCGCTGCAGCGGGTAACTACTATGTTGCTGGAGTAGGGCCACAGACTTTAACTGGCAACATTACGCCTAGGCCAATTACGATTGCTACTGGTTTGACTGCTAGCGATAAGGTGTACGACGCAACAACTGCAGCGACAATTACATCTGCAACACAAACATTGTCTGGCGTACTGCCATCTGATTCTGCTAATGTTTCTGTAAGCTCAAACGGCCCTTATACTGGGACCTTTAGCCAGTCAAACGTGGGCGCTGGTTTGACGGTCACCCCAACGTCTACAGCAACAACTATCGCGGGTGCTAGCTATGATGCAATGACTGGCGTAACTTTAAGTGGATCAGCAGCGGGTAACTATTACGTAACTGGAACAACTTCACCAATCACAGCAAGCATTACGCCTTACATCATCAACTTTGGTGCGGGTGGTACAGGCCCTAATATCACCGCAGTAGCAAATAACAAGGTCTATACATCCACGACTTCTGCCAATGGAACCTTGGCGATGGTGAACTTATTCGGAACTGATTCTGTGGACGTTACATTCACAAGTGCATCTTTTGCCAATCCGAATGTTGCCAATAGCATTCCAGTAACCTTCAGTGGCGTTACATTGTCAGGTGCTTCTGCGGGCAACTATGCACTTGGTAATACTCCGATAACCTCCAGTGCAAATATCACCCAAGCACCGCTTACGATTACGGCTATTGATAAGGCATCTTTCTATACCCAAGCTACCGCTGATTTAACCCAGGCTTATGCACCAGCAGTTGGTCTCTTGGGTGCTGATGTCGTAACTGGAGCAACCGTCACAACAACTGCTACAAATACATCCGCAGTGGGCACCTATCCAATCTCTATTGGTTCAGCTACAGGTACAGGCCTATCGAATTACTCAATTACATATGTACCAGCAACATATACGATTGTTGGCCCAGGTGGATTGTTGATTTCCACTACTGGAGTAACAACACCTTACGGTACCGGTACCTCTGGAAATATCATTGCGCCAGCATTGCCAACAGCATCCTATATTCTCGGCGGCTCAAACAGCTCTTTAACATATGTCAGCTCGTCAACGACTGGCAATGTCACTAGATATGTATTCAAGGATGTGGCAAACGTAACCGTTACTTTTGACCTTACGCCATCTAATACGTCTACTAGTGGTTCTGGCAATATCAATATTGGTAGCTACCCATATGCAACATCGAATTTATCTGCTGGCAGTACCGGTTTAACTTCGGCAATTCCATCTGGTAACTTCACTGTTACTCCGCTAGCTATTACCATTACAGCATCTCCAGAAACCCACGCATACAACGGTAGCGTGCAAATCCAGGCTTCTGCTACATCCTCACCAGCGATCAAAACGAATGACATAGTCACCATTACTGGCTCGGCTTTGGGTAAAAATGTTGGTACCTACGGCTCAAGTCTATCGGCAACTGGCGCTGATATTGCTAACTACAGCATTACTTATGTCAATGCTGATCTAACTATCACACCATATATCTTGGGCTCCGGCGGGGCGGGTACGCCAGCTATTACAGCAACAGCCAATAACAAGGTATACGAGACAACTACAGTGGCTACCGGCAGCTTGGCAATGGCCAATCTATTCGCGGGTGATACCGTAGCAGCGAATTATGCAAACGCTAACTTTGCCACTCCAAACGTTGCTAACGGTCTGACCGTAACCTTTGGTGGTGTAACTCTATCTGGCCCGGATGCCGCAAACTACGCCGTAGGATCTTCACCGATTACCGCAACTGCCAACATTACCCCAGCACCACTAACCATCAGCGCTGGCTTGACAGCCAACAACAAGGTATATGACACCACTACAGCAGCAACCATTGCAGTAACTGGTAATCAAGTGCTCGAGGGTGTTCTAGGTGTTGATGCTGTAACTGTGTCTTCAACCGGTCCTTATACAGGCGCAACATTTAGCCAATCTAACGTAGGCTCAGGTTTAACAGTAACCCCAGGTACTTCATCTACCGTGATTAATGGTGTGACTTACACCACTATGGCTGGCGTAACTTTGACTGGCGCTGCAGCGGGTAACTACTATGTTGCTGGAGTAGGGCCACAGACTTTAACTGCGAACATTACGCCTGCACCTCTGACAATCAGCGCTGGATTAACTGCTAACAATAAGGCCTATGACGGCACTACTGCCGCAACCATAACTGCTGTTGCCGGAGCTCAAACACTCGTTGGTCTGGTGGGAAGTGATATCAGCACAACCAATGTAGTAGTGAGCTCTTCCGGAGCCTATACAGGCAACTTTAGCCAGTCTAATGTTGGCAATAATTTGGTGGTAACGCCAACGACTACTGCAACTGTGATTGCTGGCGCTAGTTATAACGCTATGGCGGATGTCACTTTATCTGGCATCTCTGCTGGCAACTATTACGTTACAGGCACCACATCCCCAATTAGAGCTAACATCACGCCATATATCATCGTGCCTGGCGTTACAACCGGCCCTGCTATTACTGCGGTAGCAAATAACAAGGTTTACACCTCTACCGATGGAGCCAATGGCACATTGGCAATGGTGAACTTATTTGGTACGGATTCAGTGTCGATAAGCTATACCGGCGCTACATTTGCAAGTCCTAACGTAGCCAATGGCATTACAGTGACATTTACTGGTGCCGCATTGTCTGGACCGTCTGCAGCAAACTACTCCATAGGTGCTGGCGCTATTACTGCAACAGCTAACATCACGCCTGCACCTCTAACAGTGACTGCCAATGACCAGGCATCCCTGTATACACAGCCATTAGTTACATTGTCAGTGGCTTCTGCTATCGGATTATTAGGCGGACAACAAGTCACTGGCGCAACCTTAGCAACTACGGCAGCCACTAGTGGTCCGAATTCTTCTGCTGGTGCATACCCAATTTCAATTAGCGCTGCAACTGGAGCAAGTGGATTTATTGCCAATAACTACACCATTAGCTATGTTCCAGCTACCTACACCATTGTTCCGGCAGGGCAGCTATTGGTATCTACCTCTGGATTGACCACTATTTACGGTAGCACTGTGGTTTCTGGAAATATTGTTACACCATCAATAAACCCAACACTTTCTTACTTAACTACTGGCGGTGCTGTGATTAGCAACCTGACCTATGTAAGCAAGACGGTTACAGGCAATGTAGTTACTTATAACTATGTAGATGGCTCAAGCCATACAGTCAGCTTTAACCTGACCCCAACTGGCACAAGCACCAGCACATCAGGAAATATTAATGTTGGTTCTTACTCCTACGCAGCAACCAATGTATCTGCTCCTGGTACAGGTTTAAGCTCAACATCAGGTGTAGCTACCGGTGATTTAGTGGTGACACCTTTGGCTTTGACAATTACTGCGCCAATTACAGGCCCATTAACTTATAACGGCACGAATCAAAATCAAGGAGCTGTTACCTATTCAACACCAATTCTGTCGACTACTGGCGTTGGTACAGATCAAGTCAATGTAAGCGGTTTAGCATCTGGCAAGAATGTCGGTATCTATGGTTCTAATCTAGCTGTGAGTGGGGCAGATACCTCTAACTACGCAATCACATTGGTTAACAACAATCTGACAATCACTCCGTTTGTCATAACCCCTGGATCAACTTCACCTACTGATCCACGTTTAACAACCGCAGCTAACAACAAGGTATACGACACCACTACTGCAGCAACAGGTAGCTTGGCGATGATTAATCTGTTTGCTGGTGATTCTGTTGCCGTAAATTACGCCAGCGCCGCTTTTGCTAGCGCCAATGTCAATTCACCATCAAGTCCTCAAACCGTTACATTTAGTGGCGTTACCTTGTCGGGGGCATCGGCGAATAACTACACCATTGGTAGTGGGGCGATTACTGCCACTGCAAACATTACACCAGCGCCTGTAACTATTAGTGGTTTAGTAGCGCAAAACAAGGTTTACACCTCCACTAGCAATGCTGTAATTACTGGCACCCCAATTGTGACTGGCCTCTTGGGTTCTGATGCCTCAACAGCTACTGGCACTGCTGTAGGAACATTCGTATCGCCCAATGTTGCCAATAGTATTTCAGTAGCAGCTGATTTAAGTGGAATGACATTAAGTAATCCTAACTATGTGATTACAGGTTTGACAGCGCCTTTAGCGGCTAATATCACCCCAGCACCATTGACGATTAGCTCTGGTTTGTTTGCTCAGAATAAGGTGTACGACATCACAACTGTGGCAACGATTGCAGCAATTGGCGCACAAACATTGGAAGGTGTCCTTGGCTCTGATGCAGCGAATTTAGCCGTAAGCTCATCCGGTCCATACACGGGTAGCTTTAGTCAGGCAAACGTTGGCAACGGATTAACAGTTTCTCAAGCTACAGCCACAGCTGTTATCAACGGCAAAAGTTATACGACCATGGCAGGCGCAACCTTGTCTGGTTCAGCTGCAGGTAATTACTATGTGACTGGCCCAACCAGTGCATTAACAGCAAATATCACAAAAGCGCCGTTAACCATTACCGCCATTAATCAAGCTTCATTTGTAACTCAGCCAATTGGCGCTTTAACATATGCATCTATTGGCTTGTTAGGTAGTGATGCGATTTCTGCTGTAACTCTGGCAACGGCTGCATCAAATACCCAACCAGCGGGCCAATATGCTATTACCGCCTCTAATGCAACTGGAGCGGCAATTGGTAACTACCAAGTAACCTACGTGCCAGGCACTTACACTATTGTTCCTGCTGGTCAACTTCTGATTCATAGCAGTGGGGCGGTGACGCCTTATACAACTGCACCTACTTTTGCTAATCCAACAGTGGCTTATGCAACCTCTGGTGGCGCCATTATTAACAATCTTTACCTCACTGCAAGTAGTACTGTGAATGGCATTACAACTTACACCTATTCTGATGGGGCAGGCGCAAGCTTGATCTTTAACTTTGCGCCGACTAATCCAGTCATGAGTGGTTCAAATAACGTGAGCGTTGGGACCTATGGCCTATCGGCTGCTAACTTTGCCATTACTGGTAATAACATTACTAATATTTCACCAGTGGTTACTGGTGACTTAACGGTAACCCCACGTGCAATCACAATTACTGCAACACCTGCCACTTATGTATACAACGGTACTGTTAGAGTGTTAGCTAATACCACTTCTACGCCAGGGATTGTTGCTGGAGATTTGGTAACAGTCGTGGATACAACGGCCGGTAAGAATGTCGGTAATTATTTCTCCGCATTGGCTACGACTGGGGCAGATTCTATAAACTATCAAACAAGCTTTATCAACGCAAATCTGTCGATTACTCCATACGTATTGGGATCCATTGTGGGTGGCCCAGCAATCAGCCCTTCTGCAAATAATAGGGTCTACAACACGACTACTGGCGCAACAGGTAGCTTGGCGATGACTGGTTTATTCCCCGGTGATGTTGTTACGGCCGATTTCACAAATGCATCATTTGCTAGTCCTAATGCTAATAACGGCATAACAGTGACCTTTAATAGTGTGACCTTGTCTGGTGCTGCAGCAGCAAACTATGTCTTAGGGGCGGCACCGGTATCAACGACAGCCAACATTACTAAAGCGCCCGTGACGATTAGCGGTTTGCTTGCTCAGAATAAGGTATTTGATGGCACTCCGGCGGCCGTCATCACTGGTAACCCTGTAATTGCAGGGCTATTGGGATCTGATGTTTCTACTCTATCGGGAGCTGTGCTTGCTGGTTTGTTTGCTAGTTCGAATCCGGCGGATAGAATTTTGGTTAAAGCGATCTTAGATGCCTTAATTTTAGGTAACCCTAACTATTACATTGCGGGTGTGACTTTCCCATTAGTCGCGGATATTACGTCCCCACCACAAACCATCAATAATATGGCGATTGTGCAGCAGCAAGTTGCTCAAGATTTTGTGCAAGATCGTCCAACAGATCACATCAAAAAAGGCGAGTTGATCTATGTTCGCGATAAAGACAACTTGCCTGAGTACCTGCAAGCGATTGAAGTTCCCTCAACTGGTGCTTTCAAATTCCCGGTACCAGATTCAATTATTCAAGACTTGATTAACCTGTCAGGTGAGAATGCTGAATTGGCTAAACAGGCTGGTAGCTATAAGTTGCTATTGCTGCCTAAGGGAAGTAAATTGGTTGTAACCCTGCCAGATGGCGCAGCATTACCGGCCGGCATTATGTACGATACGGGAACTAACACTTTTGTAGTGCCCAAGCTTGGCAACATTACATTACCACTATCGGTAAAAGTAACCTTGATGCGCGGTAAACAGACGTTGAGCCAGAAGATCATGGTGGTTACTAAGTAACCATCCGGCGTGATTTCATGGTTTCAGTTAACACCCCGAAGCATGGACGCAATCTAGGTAGACTGCTCAAAGAAGCCCGAGAATCTCAAGGTCATAACTTAGCCATACTTGCTAGGCAATGCGATCTTTCAGTTGTGCAATTAACAGCGATAGAGCGCGGTGACACATTGGCTTTTGCGCGCTCACAATCCAATCTCCTTGTGGCAATTCAAACTTATGCCCAAGTGCTGGGGGTTAGCTTTGAGCATATTGAGGGGCTTAATAATAGTCCGGATGACGATATCTACATTCCTGAATTTCTGAGAAAGAAGTAATGAAGTCTTTCTTAAGAAGGCTTTATCTTGCCTTTCTACTGACTTTCTTTAGTGGATATCTATGGGCAATTGAGAGGGTAGTTATCGGCAATTGGATTGTTCAAACCTCCCCTGGGTCTATTGAGGCCTCAACAAGTGCGGGCTCAACCTCTTTTGGAATTTACTGTCAGGCAGACCAGTGCATGTTCTACCTTCATGACAGCTTAAGATGCCATCCGGGGAGTAAATCGCCTATCTTGATGAGTGGGTTGGGTAATGCAGCGTCTCTTAATATGCAGTGCGCTCAAATAAACGGGGTACTCTTTCAGATCCTCGAACCATTTAATGTGGTACTAGATGAGGTTAAGCGCGGTGGTTTGGTGAGCTTTGCAGTACCGCTTCAAAACGGTTCTTTTGGCGTCTCTCGCTATAGCTTGAATGGCGGCTTTGAGGCGGTGAGGAAAGCATTGCAAGAAGCGGGCAACGCAAAAAGGACGCTACCAAAACCGGTAGATCCTTTGCCGGCACAGCCGCTTCAGCCTGTGCCAGGATCAAGACGTCTTCAGGACATCATGATCTAGGCTATCTTGTTTACTGGGTAATTCTAGCGCGTCCACGAAGGTCTTTAACAGTCTCAACTAAGTATTGCTGTACAAAGGCTTGACGTAATTGAGGTTTGGATTCTTCATACCCTGGTAGCTTGAAGTTGCGCTTATCGTCTAGTTTGATGATAGCCCAGCCACCTTGTACTTGAATAGGGGCGCCATAGATTGCCCCTTTATTCAATTTGGATACTAGCTGCTGCAGTTCCGGGCTAAGTTGTCCTGGGAATAGCCAACCCAATTGTCCACCATTACTCTTAGCGCCATCGGCAATAGAGTATTGCTGGGCTAATTTACCAAAAAGTTCACTCTTATTGATGCGATTGATAAGGTCTATAGCATCGGATTCATTAACAACAATGATCTGGCTAACTCGGTATTGAAAACCAGTAGTGGCATCGCCAGTTAATTTTCGTTGGCGGTCGTATTCTTCGCGTAACTGGGCGTCGGTAATAGGGGACTTCTTAAAGTGCGCTTCCACTAATGCCTGAATGAGTAGGGTTTGGCGTAATTGGGTGTATTGATCATCTAAATCAATGCCTTTTTCCAGATCCATGCGCTCAGCCTGTTGGGCTAAAAGCTCACGATTAATTAACTCATCTTTTAAGGTTTTTTGGAGCTCGGGAGTATTTTTCTGGCCCTGTGCAACAGCTGCTTTGATATTGAGATCCAGCAAGCCTTTTGTGAGCATGGTGCTATTCACTGTAGCAAAGAAGTTGATATTTGAGGCGCTGGAGCTACTAGCTTCTGGGGCGGCAATGACGCCGTAGGAAATGCTTAATAGAGTAGAGAAGAGGAGTGCAAAAACATGTTTTTTCATCTTCCAATTATAAAGCGTGAAACCTTTAAATCTCCATGGAGTTTCTGGTATGGGAGCCTCTAGAACGTCTATCAAGTTGACAAAAATTAAAACTGTTTAAATTGTGGGGGGTATCAAAATTCGCACAGCCCGTTGACTCGACATAACATGGAGGGCTATTTTTGGATGCTCGGCAAATCATCAATCTACTGGATAGATCTGCGAGCAATGGACTATAGATCCGATGAAAATACTTGCATCTAGAGGCACTTGAAATCGAATTCAAAAATTTCTAAACCGTTCATATATCAGGCTGCTCGGAAATCGGATACCCCCCACGTCGGTTTGATACCCCCTGGGGTCTATAGCTATAACTCTTTTATTCCGCACGCCTTTAAATAGTTAAAGGTCTCATCGTAGAATTCGGGAGGTCGCGTATGGTCCGATACCTCGCCTTTAGGCACATATATGGCAATCCCTTGCCGTGCTCGAGTTAAAAGCACTCTATATGCATTCTTGAGGTACAGCTTGCGCTGCATCTTATGCACACCTTGCCAGCTTGTTCCTCTAAAGTTGTAATGATTCCATGCGTTATTCTTATAGCGGAAATCAGCGTCCCAGCCGACAATAATCCAATCCAACTCCAGCCCTTGAACGTCAAACTCAGTTGCAACTTCTTCCAAATAAAACGATGTTCGTATATCTGATTGGTCATTCAGGAACCATACTGAAGCATCAATCTTGTCTTTTACGTTGATACCATCGGGCCGAAGTCTTATAGCCCCTGAAGAGGCAACTAAACCATATCTCTCCGTACCCCTTGCTTGGGATTGCACCCACGTTTTTGCTGCGCCCATATCCCTGGTTAATACGATAGGGTACCGATCAGCAATACGCAAATAGGCTTCTTTTGCTCTCTCGGGTTGATTCTCAATTACATGGCTAGCAAACTCAGAAAGAGCATCCGCTCTAAACGAGCGCATTGAAACAGATAGATGTAATTCTGGTTCATATTGACAAGCGATTTTGGAGATCGATTCACTGAGTTCAGGATCCCAGAAGTAATCTCTATCATTTAGTCTATTGGATACATATATATCCCAGTCCTTATATTGTTCTTTAAGGGCGATTAACCATTCGGAGATACCGGCTTCCCCTGTATTGATTTCTTGACCGCCACCAATAAGGCAAACAATGGTGCACCAGTCGTGATGCCTATCCATTGCGCCTATGAGAAATGCGGGTTCAGACATATTGAAATCAGGATACCCACGTTTTTGTTGCATAAATTTACTGGCTTGTTCTTTGCCCCAGGCTCTTTGTGCCTCGTCAAAAATAACTACTTTTTCATATGGGGCAAGCTCCGACTTGAGGGCCTCATCACGAAAGTGATGGATATTTTGAATAAAACTCGCAACCTTACGATGCGCATCTTTCTTGGGGATACCCTCTCTTATGGATTCATCTCTAGCTAGAGCCTCTCTTAACACTTCAACTAAAGGGCCATTTCCAGACAAGAAGACTGCATGTTCGTCGTTGTGTTCCTTGGCGCGCACTGTCGCTATATTGAGCCCGGCAAGTGTTTTCCCTGCCCCTGGAACTCCCGTAACAAAGCAAATTGATTTTTTATTGTTTTTCTTTGAGACTTCAATAATTTGGGAAATCTTATTTGTAGTAACCGTTAGATTATGTGCGCTAGCATCTGATCTAGTGATTTCTTCCACTTGATGGTCTCGATATAGCGCCTGCGCAGCTTCAATAATGGTGGGTGTAGGGTGGTAACCTGACTGTGACCATTTGTCTGGATCGATTTCAGTGCGAGGGAGCACTTGTAGGGCGCTTGAAATAAACTCCATTAACTCATTTGACGTTAGGCATATCGGGGTGGCAACCAAATCATTAGCTAATTTAATAGACGGCAATCCCTTAGGAGTTGAGTTGGTAGCAATGAGGATGGGGATGACGTAAGTGCTGTGTGACCCTTTATGAAAGTTTTTCAGATCCAAAGCATAGTCATGAACTTGGTCTATGGCAGCTCTATCATGCTCGGATGCCCCAACCTTAAACTCAATGACAAAAATAACTCCCGAGATAATTAGGACAACATCAGCCCTTTTCCCATGCGCGGGGTTGAGAATTCGAAGTAAATTGACCCCACTTCGAGGTCCCGAAGTGAATGCTTAAGAAGTCTAATTTGCTCTTGCCAGGCAACTCTTTGTTGGATCTCTAATGCAAACCCATGCTTTTCAGTTAATTGCCCAAGGATCTCTGCTGCATTAGTTGAGCAGAAGTGAGGGATAGGGGAGCTGTAGTAGGCAATATGAACATGTATTAATTATGACTTAATGTCATTTTTACCAACCCTTTTTTTGATAGCCAAATTACCAACGGTGCGCCACTCCGATGGTTGATGATGATTCAATCTTAAGATAAATAATCTTTGCTTTGTTGTAAGTGAATTCATGAATTATTATTGACTGAATATATAAAGGGTATCAATGAGTCTAAGTGAATACATGGTTTTTGTTGATGAGAGCGGCTCTCCATCTATGGGTAATATAGACCCCAATTACCCACTCTTTGTACTTGCATTTCTAATTGTTAAAAAAGATGAATATGTCAGCTCATTGACACCAGCAATACAGAGGTTCAAATTCAAACACTTTGGTCATGACCAAGTTATCTTGCATGAGCGTGATATTCGTAAGGATATTGGCGCCTTTTCAGGTCTTAAAAATCCTGCTATCAAAGTATCATTCTTGGATGAATTGACCACAATTATTGCTGGACTTCCATTTCATTTGGCATGCGTCGTAATTGATAAAGATGGGCATAAAAAGAGGTATTCTTCTCCCATAAACCCCTATCATTTAGGCCTTGAATTTGGGCTTGAAAGGGTAAGAAACTTTCTGATTCAACAAAAAGAATGGATTGAGCCAAGTGTTGCCGTTCATCTTGGTCAGGTTGAGCATTTCAATCCAAAATTACATGTCATTGTTGAAAAAAGAGGCAAAGCTGAGGATGATGACCTGGAGTTAGAATTTCGCCGAATCTGTGATGGTTCAAATTTCCATGGTGAGAAATTTAATTTTGAAGTTGTGTTCTCGGATAAAAAGTCTAATGCCGCTGGATTGCAAATTGCTGATTTAGTCGCAAGACCAATTGGAATATCTGTACTCAGGCCTGGTCAATCTAACAGAGCTGTAGATGTTTTGCAGTCGAAGCTACTTAAGAAGAATGGGAAGACTGATGGTTACGGTCTTAAGAAATTTCCGTAGACCATAAAAACAAAAAGCCCCGGTAAACCGGAGCTAGTTGTCGACCGAGAATCCCCAGTCCTTGTCGTTATTCTATCAGGTCTTAAACCAACCCTCAAGCAGTTGCTTTACCCTTAAATTTACTATGTTTAGTGCATTTTGAGGCCTAGTTACGATATTTAATAGGGCGCGAATCAGGGCTGCCAACGGTTTGGTTATCCGTTTAGCATACAGAATTATTTAAATCAGACTCCTCTTATCAGGCTGACATCACTTTGAGGCTTAGTGCTTTTATAGTAGTACTCTTGCGGATTTTGTACCTAATCTTGTACACGATAAGCCCGGGTATCATCTTTACCCTCATGTATATGCCTTTAGGGCTCTCAACCTACGGATTACAAATCCGTAGGTGCTAATTCTCTCCATTCCTTGAATGCTGCATTCAGTGCGGGGCTAAACCTGTAAAGGCAACCTTCTGGCTTGTCGATTCCCTCAGACTTGTACCATTTCCATCCAGGGACATTTCTATCTGATTCCGGTGTTGATACTAGGATGATGTCACTTCTTCCTTCAGGTGACCTATGAAAAGTAATGAGGGTCTCCGTAGCGCTAAAGTTTTGAGCTGCGAGCATTTGTACCAATTCGCATTTAGAGGGCCTAGGACCGAAGATGGGGATAAAAACTAGGGCTGTTTTAAACGACCCTCCTTGAGCCTGTTGCAGGGCTGCCTGCATCGAATCTAGCAGCTTAGTAAGCTCCTCAAGTTTCGAGCTCATGGGAGCGTGCTCACGATGTCAATTTGAGCGATGTTGTTCTGTGCCTCTCTCGAAGAAATTTCTTCAATTTGCTTTTGGAGTGAGTATATGCGGTCTACTATCGCACCGCTTAGAGATACAGAGCCAGCTTTTTCAAGCAGAGCCATAGCTTTTGAGGCACCATCAGCATCCATTTGGCCTGTTGCAGCAGCCGTAACAATTGAGTGAGCTGTTTGATCGACGGTAGGTTGGATGCTAAATTTTAGGAGTTGCTTTCTCTCGGGAAGGAATCGATTTATTAAAAGTTGAGAGGCTTGAATATCCCCACTGAGAGCTTTATCAACAAGGGCTTGCGTAATCCCTTCAGCATTATTAATTACGATTTCTAGAGCTCTTTGAGCCTTTGAGTGGGCATTTTCTAGTGCCGATTCAGGTAAGTCTTTGGGAGCGATGCTCTTTAGCTGATATACAAGCGCTTCTTGAGCAATTTCAGTCGCCACAGATTCAAAGCGTTTCCGCTCCTGAAATGCACGTGTTCTTAAGGTACTCTCACCTAGGGGCTGTCCGTCTGCCTTTCTTTTTCGCCCACCTTTTTTCTTCGGTGGCGGCAGGGTAGTTGGTTGCATTGTTCGATACCGTTCTATTCAGATGCTTTAACTATATGGAATACGCACCACATTTGGAAGTAATAATCGGTACACAAGTACACGTGTGTACTGAAGTTTTATAGAAAGTATTTATTCAATTTTTAAGAAAAAGATAGTCCCTAAAAACAAGTGTCCCCATGTGTACTGGTGTCCCGATCATCATCCTGCAGATAAAAAAAGGGGGGGGTGGACCCCCCCATCTATTCACCATTTGTTTCAATAGATTTTTCACCTAGACTCTCTTTATCAGCGACATACAAGTCAAGCTTTTCACGGCTATTAATTTTGCGTTTGATATCTTGGAGTCGGTCCAATTCAGTTTTGAGTTCAAAGGGCCTGCGACCATTCCATTTTTCATGTTCTCTAATTACGTAAACGGTTACAGCTTCTCTTTCTGACACCTTAACCCTTTTTAAATATCTTCTGATATTGGCTCGATGAAGCGAGTGATGCTGCGCTGCAGTTGGCCTCCCGTTATCCTCATACCCCGAAAAAATCGTTTTGATGTCTTTGACGTCGATGAGGTCGCTAGGCCAATGCTCTGCTATGAGACGAGCATACTCATCGGAATCAGAGAGACTGACCTCGATTGCTTGCTGTTTTGCATCGGTCATGGAAGCCTTTTGACCTGGATTGAAATCCTTAATTTCGCGCATCCGAAGATAGTGCCCGACACTTCTTATAAAAAGTGGATCCTCCAAGGCCTTATAAAGAGCAATATAGTACTGAGCTTCTTTAGGCTCCTTTTCCGTATAGACCACCTCAAACCTCCTGTCACCTTGGTCAATAGGAATGGCAGCAATATGGTTGCTAAACATCAGCCATCTACATGAGTTGTACTCAATTGATTGGCGCCCATATTTTGGGTTTATAACCCGAGTTTCTTCTGTAATGAGAGATTTCATTTTCTCGGCATGCCGCCATCTAGCCTCTCCACCTCCTTCCCGAATTTCGTCGACGATAGCCAATATCTTTCTCGAAAGGTGACCGTTGTAGCCGCTATTAAGTAGGGCAGGCAAGTCAACGTTAGCGGCAACATTGCCTTTCCACAGTCTAACTAGAACAGATGCCACCCAGTTTCTCCCCAATCCGAACGATCGAGAGATATGGAGCCAGGCTGTATGGGGCAAAATTTCTGGTTGTTGCTCGATATGAGCCAACCAGTCCAGAAATCTTGGCGCCTGTGAGTCAAAGAGAAAGTTTATATGCTCAAGAAAAATCTGGATCCGCGCTTCCCAATCACTAGGATTGTCCTCTCTCCATGGCATTCGCCAGGAATTCAGAGCGGGTCGCCCCTGAGGGTCGTTTATGAAAACCGGACCTCCTGCTTTAAATGAGTGCGTTTGAACAGTCTTTCTCTCTGGTGAAAAAAGCCATAGCTTAGAGATCTGAACAACATCAAATTGAGACACATTCCGCTTGGAGGGTACTTCATCACTTGATGCCAGCATTGCATTAACCCAATCCTGTTTGCTAGTAACAAAATTTGGGGAATTTAAATCTCCTATGAAAGACCCATCCGAAATGAAGACAAATCGCCTTAGTGCCTCCTCAAGATCGATCAACTCAGCCAAGGGTACTACGTCCCCCTCGCCGATAAGCTGATTCTCAAGTTTTTGATCTGATCTGCGTTTAGCCTTCAATGCCTTTGTAATTTCAGCTGCTTGTTCTTCGAGGTTGTCATTTGCAGGCATTTATGCCTCCTTGACCTATAAATGCAAAAAGATCCTTGAGATTCTTATCCCGGCATGACCTGTGGAAGCAGTGAAAAGCGCCAATCCAGCCATTACGTATATTTGGAGAAGCTAGCCCAGCTATTCGTGCGGCTTTGTCAGTGTGATTTTCTGACCATGGGCATTCGACTGTTATCCATTCGTTGTTTAAATTTACACCTTCGATAAGATTTTTTGATTCAACTTTTGAAAGTAAGTTTTCCCAATATTGATCTACATCTTGTTTTAACTGAACCCCGATATCTATCTGTTTTATCCGGCGATTTCCAAATGGTCTCAAGCTCAAGTTGTAATGGGAGATCAATTCATCCAGGGCATAAATCTTTTTTGGCTCCCAGTGAATAAGTCTCGTTTGAAAATATTGACCATTTTTTTCAGTAAGATGTTTTTTACTATTCGAGCCCACGGGAAGTCTCATGAATCGATTTAAGCCCTTAGCTCCACCATCGGTAAGGCCTGCATCGGCTAGACCATTTATTACCTTCTCACACTTCGTTCTGTTGTATGTGTCGTCACCAGCGAGAAAGTAGTGGGCCTGATAGTTTCCAGGGCTTGTTTCGATAATCGCCGAAGGAGGAAGGGTAACTGAATTTAAATTAACTTTTTTCCCAAGGTCATCCAGCGAGATACATTTCATTTGATGGAAAAACTCACTTTTTCTGCTCCAAAGTGCTGTTTTATGCTCCAGGCCGTCAATACCGACAATTTTGCTCATTTCGCTCGGCAAAAACGAGCTAATGCAGAAATAGTTATTTGAATCTGGAGAAGAGGGAATCTGGGATAAATTGCTAATGGGGATACCCCGAATCCCGGCTGCCTTCACTCTGGCTTCAAAACTCCCCAGGACTTTCCCGCAAATCATTCTGGCAGGGTACTTTCCCATCGGGAATTTATCGCCACATACGGCGCTTAAAAAGTCAGCATTACTAACTCCCATGCTACTTTTTGTTTGTGATGCTTCAATTATTTTTTTTAACATATCGGTTCCTAAATAAAAGTTATGGAACCATCACCATTTGTCACGCAGCTTGTGCGTCGAGATGGGTGTCGAATTTACTAACCGGGGGTGCTAATTACATCTGTGGCTTCGACGGTATGTGGTCTAGTCTGTCAAGTCGGTCAAGTTGGGCATATGTTTTTATTTCCAGCTGAAATAAAAGGGTGGCTACAAATCGTTATATAGATAGAGTTCCTCCTCCTCGGATTTTGGTTGAGTTGAGGTTGGATCGTATAGAGCCACTATTTTTTTCCTGTATATCGGTATTGCCTCCATAGTTTCTTTCATAACAGCTGCTTTTGCATGAATGAGCGTGGGAAATTTATGAGGCAAGAATCCGCTAGGATTACGAGCCCAAAATAGTTTGGAGCTCCCTTTATAAGGACCCACGTTATAAAAGCCGCCTTCAATATTTACCCATTCAGATTTTCTTGAATAGCTTTCGGTCCAAATTTCACCCGATAAAAGGCCCGAACTTTGCTTGTCGATTCTATTCAACATGTAACTCACTTCTTCATTCGGAAATTTACATAATGGGATGGCGCAGCCAAAACACATGTTCATGTAAACGTACCTTACTTCTCCGATGCTCCTTTTGTATTTTTGGCCGATCGACATCAGCCCCTCACCAGTTTTCTTGCACTTCTCGCATAAATATTTAGAGGTATAGCCAGAAATGCCAAATGGACTCATCCGATCATAAATACTCACCCATTCGCGAGAATCTTTTTCAATTTTCGGAATTAATCCATTTTCAAAATCATCCGATGAATATCTTTTAAAACCGCAGCCGTGGTTCCAGTTGATCATTTGGAGATCCTCCGTTTTGATACCCAAGAAATAACATCGCTCCTTAAGTAGACGGGGGTCCTTTTGTCAATCCAAGAGCATGGTATTGGGTCCATGCTCACTCTGTTGCGATCTACCCATCTCTTGGTTTTGCCGAGCATGGACCCAACTTCATGCGAACGCATGGGTTGGTCAGTTAAGTTAACTTCAGTTTTCATCTTTACTACCTTTCATAGGTGTTGTCTGATCCGCAATTTCTTCAACAAGATTTGCTAGGGTTTGCCATGCTTCGGCTACGGATTCAGGATCTACCGAATAATGGCGGTCCATTGTTGAAGTCTGTGAGTGGTCCAGCATTGCTTGGACCAAATGGGAGGGGATGTTCTTATAACGAGCAATCGACGCTGAGCATTTCCGCATATCTTTTGGTCTATATGCGTATTCACCTTCGCGTCCAAGCTCTTTATTGATCTGAGTAAGTACAACCCGCCCCTCGTTTACTTGGAATATCTTTTCAGTTGGACTCCTGCCAGCACATTGCTCTTGAATGATTGCTAATGCTTGTTTGGACAAATAAATTACGTGAGGCGTCCTAGATTTCATTTCCCTAATGGTTAATGTTTTCATTTTGGGATTGAAGTCAGATACCGTAGGGCGAAGTGGCTCTTCAGATCTTTTCGCCGTCAATAGCAAGAACTTTATGTAATTAACAGCGTCTCGGTATTGATCTTTAAGTCCGTTAAGCTGCGCCCAAAATTCAGGTAGTCCAGATCTCCATAGCCGGCCTTCATCCGAGGAAGACTTGTTAAGGGTCACATAGCTTTCATGACCTTTTACGAATATATTTTTGGCTATGGGAAATTTGGAGTTAGATAGCACAGCCTTTAACCATGCTGCATCAGACGCAGATCTTATTGGGGCTTTATTTGAATAGTCCTTGTACCATTCAAGTAGCTCTTGTGCGCCGAGGTCCTTAAGTTTCGTATTGGTGAATTCAAATAGAGGGCCGGGTTTTCTTGCCTTTTTGGCATTTCCAAATGCTGCTCGGGACTGATCAGCTGTAATGCCTGGGGCAATCAAGCCCAATATTTGTTTTTTAGAGCGGTCTGAAAGGTTAAGCACTTCACCTTTTCTATTTTTTCTGGTGTGCTCATTTGCATAACGCTTAAAGGCTTCTCCAAGCGTAATGCCAAGTTTGGCATCTTCTTGATTGTTGGCGGTGAAATCTAAGCCCTCAACCTCGTTACCAAGCTCTAGATTTGCATTGATTCGCTTTACCCAGCTCCTAGCTTCTGTAATGGGGTGTGCATCTGGATTAAGCCCCGATGTTAGAAAGCAGGCCTTACCTTTGAAGGTTCTTCTGTATACCCACGATTTAGCGCCACTCTTCAGGGAGCGGAGAAAGAGGTGAGGCTCCTTATCGTCTTTTCTATATTGGCTAGATTGTGGGTTCATTGATGTGCCTTTTTGGTAAGCACATCCGATAGTATGGAATTCGGGGTCGATTTCCAAGAAATAGTCGTAGATAGCCAGATTTGGACTAACGACCTATGCGTTTGATTCATTCATTTCTCCTTGTACAAAAATTGGACAAAGAGGTAGAACAAAAGACTTTTTAGGCTGGGCAGGGTGCCCACCAAAGAAAAAACCCTGTAGCTATTAGGCATACAGGGTTTTAATTTGGCTCCTCGACCTGGGCTCGAACCAGGGACCTACGGATTAACAGTCCGGCGCTCTACCGACTGAGCTATCGAGGAATAAGCCGATATTATAGCAAGATGAAATCACTTCTTCCCACTTCTGTGCAGATCCCCAAAGTACTGACGATTGCTGGGTCTGATAGCGGCGGCGGGGCGGGGCTCCAAGCCGATCTCAAGGTCATCACTGCCCTTGGTGGCTATGGCATGTCGGTGATAACCGCAATTACTGCTCAAAACACCTTGGGTGTCACGCGTATTCAGGATATTGATCTAGATATTGTTGAGGCTCAGATTGATGCAGTTTTATTGGATATTGGGGCTGATATTGTCAAAATTGGCATGTTGGCCAGCCCAGAAATAGTCAAGATCGTAGCTAAATCTTTACGCAAGCACGGCGTGAAACGTATTGTTCTTGATCCTGTATTGCGAGCGACTTCTGGTGCAAGTTTGGGTGGTGATGACACTGCGCAGGCCATGATTTCTGAATTGTTTCCAATTGCAACATTGATTACGCCCAATTTAGATGAGGCTTCTTTATTGCTAGGTCGTGAGATTCGCGGGCCCAATGATTTCAAACTGGCCGCCGAAGAATTGCTTGATATGGGACCACAGGCAGTGCTGATTAAAGGCGGACATCTTGATAGCACGCATACCCAAATTACAGACTACCTAATGTGGCGCACCATCGAAGATGGTTTGGAAGTAGTGCAGACAAAAGAATTCAAACACTATCGTGTAAATACGGTAAATACCCATGGCACTGGATGTTCATTAGCCTCTGCAATCGCTACATACCTTGCTGATGGTCATGACCTCAGCCACGCAGTAGCTAAGGCAATTGCCTATGTAGAGGCAGGTCTTGAGGCGGGTCGTTTCTTAAGTATTGGTGAGGGTCCTGGGCCTTTATGGCACATGCACGACTTTTATCCAACCGCGCTTTTGGATGAGAAAGATAAGTACTAAAAAATATTGTTAAAGCTATTTTTACTTAAGCTTGCATTAATTCTTGCAAGTGTTTGACCGAAGCCTTTGGATCTTTGGCTTGTGTAATGGCTCTGACTACAGCTACTGAGCCCACACCACTTCTAGCGACCGCATGAATACTGTCTTGATCAATGCCGCCAATAGCCACTAGCGGGTAGTGACTCATGAGCTTGGCATATTGATATAGACGACCAAGACCTTGTGGTGCTGTAGGCATCTTCTTTAAGTTCGTCGGAAATACTGCGCCCATGGCGATATAGCTTGGGCAGAAACGATCTGCATAGGCAAGCTCCGCATATCCATGGGTACTTAAGCCTAAGCGCAAACCTGCCGCACGAATCTCATCTAAGTCAGCCACTTCCATATCCTCTTGACCTAAATGCACGCCATATGCGCCCGCATCAATTGCTTCTTGCCAATAGTCGTTAATAAATAGCAGTGTTTTACTATCTTTAACTGCGGCAACAGATTCTTTGATTTGTTTTCGAATCTTGGACTTATCTTCGGATTTAAATCGTAATTGCACTGTCGGAATTTCTGCATCGACCATGCGCTTCACCCAATCAGCATCTGGCATCACGCCATATAAGCCTAAGCGTTTTGGACACTCCTTAAACGCATTGGGATTCATATTGCGAGTCCAAGGGAGCAAATCAAAATGTTCTGGTCTGCTGGGCCACTTAAATGGATTAAAGCCCCCATCCTGCAAAGTCATGCGTGACCAAGCTTTACCAAGAACTTTGGCATCCGCTTCGATAAAGCCCATGTCAATGGCAGCTAAGGCGCCAGCCAATTCGTAATGATCAACTGCCGCCTCGTTATCTATCTGTGGTGGTGGCGTGTTTAAGCTGAAGGTCGGAATCGGAATGCATAGATCCGCATTGCGATGCGCTGCAACGATTTGGTCGGCAAGATCACGTATTAAGCTCATCAGTTCAGTGTACTGAAGTTCACTACGATTGATGCCAAAAAGGCGTTCCCACCAAAGGCGTGCTGGCTTGAGCTGATGCTTGGGGTTTCATGGCGCCCGATAAATAGGCTGCACGTCCTGCATCTACCGCCATTGCAAAGGCTTTGGCCATGACTACAGGATCGTCGGCCAATGCCACTGCGGTATTGAGGAGTACACCATCAAAACCCCATTCCATCACGGTACATGCGTGCGAAGGAAGGCCTAAGCCCGCATCGACTAAGAGCGGCACTTTCAAACGATCGCGCAAGAGTTTCATGGCATATGGATTCAAAGGTCCTTGGCCTGTACCAATCGGTGCTGCCCATGGCATTACTGCTTGGCAACCCACATCGACTAAACGTTGGCACAAAATCAGATCCTCAGTGCAATATGGCAAGACCTTAAAGCCATCTTTAATTAAAGTCTCAGCAGTTTGTACTAAGCGCAAAACATCGGGTTGCAAAGTGTAGTCATCACCAATGAGTTCTAACTTAATCCAATCCGTTTCAAAAACTTCACGGGCCATTTGTGCAGTGGTAATGACTTCTTGCGGACTATGGCAGCCAGCTGTATTAGGTAGTACAGGTACGGCCATCTTTTTGAGTAATTCCCAGAAGCCACTATGCGATTCAGCGGTGGAAGTGCCTTGACGACGCAAGCTCACGGTAATCATGGCTGGATTAGATGCCTGCACAGCATTTTCTAAAACCTGAGGAGAGGGGTAACGTGAAGTTCCCAATAGCAAGCGACTAGCGAAACTCTCGCCATATAGAACGAGGGTATCAGCGCTACTGAGATTGCTAGGTAATGGGGCGTTCATATTAAGTCAGTTCGTTATTGCATCACCCGCCAGTAACGGGGGCGATCACTTCAATTTGGTCATTCTCATTCAAGACAAACTCTTGATGCTTTGTCTTGGGTACAAAATTCAGATTCACAGCAACAGCATAGGGCGGTTTAGCGTTAATCAGCGCTAGCGCATCGCTCACCAGACTTTGACTTGGTAAGTCGTACTCCACTTGATTCACGATTACGCGCATATGGCCTCAACTTGATTGTCATCTTGCGTCATGCTTAAACCCAATTCCAATGCGGTCTTGCTAGAACCTTCTGCCAGCAACTGCAAAGCGCAATCCAAAACTGCCGGAGCAATCATAAAACCATGGCGGTATAGGCCGTTGATCATGATCAAATCCACCAACCCTTTTTCTTTTCTCACCCGAATTTCTGGAAGATTATTTTTTAAAGTAGGGCGACACTGCGTTGCCATTTCTAAAATACGGGCTTCTGCAAAGCCGCTATGGATGGTATAGACCGCACTCAGTAGCTCCATCGCAGAGCGCACACTCATCTCTGAGAGGTCGTCGGATTCAATCTCGGTAGCGCCCACCACGTAGATATCGTTTTCCTTGGGGGCAATATAGATTGGGTAGCGTGGGTGAATCAATCTTGTGGGGCGGCGCAGTTTAACTTCGGGCGCATAAAGTCGCACCACCTCACCACGAACACCACGCAAGGTATTAGGCTTGTCACCAGAAGACCAGGACTCTTTTGCGCCAGTGCCGCGACAGTCAATGACCGCTTTGTAGCTAGACTGCCGACGTAGCTCTTGCGGGTCAACTTCCGTGTGCCAATGGCAATTCACCTTCAATAGCTTGAGCTCACTAGCAAGTGCATTGAGTAATTGGCGATTATCTAGCTGACCTTCATTAGGTAAGTACATGCCTTGAGTAAAGCGATCGGCAACACCTGGTTCTAAATCACGTAAAGCATCACTATTTAACTTTTGTGGTGCGCTTAAATCCGAGTTAGAGCGGCAGTTTTTTTCTAGATGCGCTGCAAAACGCTCAGCTTCACTAGCGTCTTGTCGATGCCAGAGGATAAGCGTCCCATCTTGCTGAAAGTAAACTGAATCAGACAACTCAGAAATGAGCTCCTTCCACCGAGGCAGGCTATGCAAGCCCATACGGACAACAGAGTCCTCCGTAATTGCCGATTCCGCTAATGGCGCCAGCATTGCCGCCGCAATTCGTGCTGCAGCATGTGCCCCCTCAGCACCACCCTTATCGAATAACTCAACCTGAGCACCGCTCCTAGCAAGGGCAACTGCCAGCAAGCGACCCATGAGGCCGCCACCGACAATTGCATACTTACTTTGAGAGAGGTTCAAGCTGTTTGCCATCGTATAAATCAGTAGTTACTGATAAATCTCACTACCGCGTTTGCGGAACTCCGCAGACATTTCTTCCATGCCTTTAGACGCATCCGCTACTTCAGTAATCGGAATGACCTTCGCTTTAGGATTGCCATCCGCATCTAATGTTGCTGCATAGTCACGAACTTCTTGAGTGATCTTCATGGAGCAGAACTTCGGACCGCACATCGAGCAGAAGTGCGCAATCTTCGCGCCTTCTGCTGGCAAAGTAGCATCGTGATATTCACGCGCACGTTCAGGATCTAAGCCGAGATTGAACTGATCTTCCCAGCGGAATTCAAAGCGGGCTTTAGATAAAGCGTTATCCCGTACTTGAGCACCCGGTAAGCCTTTAGCCAAGTCAGCACCATGAGCCGCAATCTTGTAGGTGATGATGCCTTCGCGGACATCTTCTTTGTCTGGCAAGCCTAAATGCTCCTTTGGTGTGACATAGCAAAGCATGGCCGTGCCGTACCAACCAATTTGGGCTGCACCAATACCGCTAGTGATGTGGTCGTAACCTGGGGCAATATCTGTGATCAATGGTCCAAGCGTGTAGAAAGGCGCTTCTAAGCAATGCTTGAGCTCTTCTGTCATGTTTTCTTCAATGCGCTGCATTGGTACGTGGCCAGGACCTTCAATCATGACTTGTACATCATGCTTCCATGCTTTGGCAGTTAACTCGCCTAAGGTATGAAGTTCACCAAACTGTGCGGCATCATTGGAGTCAGCAATACAGCCGGGACGTAAGCCATCGCCCAAGCTAAATGACACGTCATAGGCTTTCATGATTTCGCAAATCTCATCAAACTTGGTATATAGGAAGTTTTCTTTGTGGTGAGCCAAGCACCATTTAGCCATGATCGAACCGCCACGAGAAACAATACCGGTAATACGATCAGCCGTTAGTGGAACATAGCGAAGCAATACACCCGCATGAATAGTGAAGTAATCCACGCCTTGTTCAGCCTGTTCAATCAAAGTATCGCGGAACATTTCCCAAGTGAGATCTTCTGCAATACCACCAGTTTTATCTAAAGCCTGATAAATAGGAACGGTACCAATTGGAACTGGAGAGTTACGAATAATCCACTCACGGGTTTCATGAATATGTTTACCAGTAGAAAGATCCATGATGGTGTCTGCACCCCAACGAATAGACCAGACCATCTTTTCCACTTCTTCATTGATAGATGAGGTAACAGCAGAGTTACCCAAGTTGCCGTTAATCTTTACACGGAAGTTGCGACCAATAATCATTGGCTCTAATTCAGGGTGATTAATGTTAGCCGGAATAATCGCGCGACCAGCAGCAATCTCAGAACGCACAAATTCACCGGTAATGATCTCAGGTAGGTTGGCACCATAACCTTTGCCAGGATGTTGCTTAAGGAGTTGCTTGTAAGCAGGGTCCTTGCGGAGTTGCTCAAGGCCCATGGATTCACGCAGCGCAATGTATTCCATTTCTGGAGTGATGATGCCTTGGCGGGCGTAGTACATCTGGCTCACATTGTGACCAGGCTTGGCGACACGTGGCGCGCTGATGTGAGAGAAGCGTAAATTTTGTGTAGCTTCATCTTGAGAGCGGGCTACACCGTATTCAGAACTAGGGCCAGCCAATTGAATCGTGTCATTACGCTCTGCAATCCATGCGTCACGCAGTCTTGGCAAACCTTTTTCAAGATTGATCACAATATCCGGATCACTGTATGGTCCAGAGGTGTCATAAACAGGAACAGGGGGATTTGCTAATAATTCTTCGCCTACACGAGTGGGGAGTTGCTCAATCATGCGGATTGGCGCTTTGATATCTGCTCTTGAGCCTTGTAGGTAAGTTTTTGTTGAGGCGGGATAGGCAAACTTTTGCCCAAAGTCGCGCTCCAAGCTTTTTAAGCTCGGAATCTCGTGTTTAGCGTTTTTAGTTGAAGTCTTGCCTGTACTCATGTCCATCTCCTAGCTGTTTTAGATGGACGAAACCGGGTGTCGGTCTGATGTAACTCCCCACGCCAGCATTACCTGGATCGGGTTAAAGGGTCTTTCTCAGCGCCTTCAGACTAAAAACCTCTGAAGGGCACCCCTGTTTCATCCTTAATCAGGATTTAACCACGAATTAGGGTCTTGATGCATGACTTCGGTCAAGCAGGTCTTTCAAGGAGTGATTGGGGCTTAGGATCTTACTTATTGCGACGCAATATGAAGTCAGCTGTCACAAAGGCGGCATCCGAAGTAAATTCATCAGCCAAGATTCTGGCAGCAGCTTCGCCCAGGGAAATCTCTATAAAGCCGCTCACTTCGCCATCATGGTTTGTTGGCACAAAGTTATCGGCTAATTCTAGGTCGTAAATATAGAGCTGCTCATCATGAAAGCCTCGACCTAAAGAGGGGCGACGCATATGAATACGACCTACGGGCTCAATTTGATCCGCAATTTGCTCGGGTACGCCAGCTTCTTCCCAAAGCTCACGACGTGCGCTAACCCAAGGAGTTTCATCTGCAGTGATGCCGCCAGCAGATAAGTTATCTAACTTACCGGGATCAGTCGGTTTTGTTTCACTACGCCTGCCCAACCAAATCGTATTGCTTTGGGTATAGCCATTGATATGTGTTGCCATACTCCGAAAGCCAAAGGTACGAAACGCAGCACGCTCCATGCGAAAGTACTTGTGACCATTTTGATCGACCCAAGCAAAATCCTCATTACGCCAACCAGGAATAAATCCAGCTACGCGCATGCGATTGGCTAACTGATAAAGACTGTTCGATAAATCTCTTGGTTTACTTAATTGAATCGTGAGCTTGTCATGACCCATGGAAATGTACGGAACAGATTCCTTTTGCAAAGATTCCTGCAAATAGGGAATGAATTCAGGATTGAGATGACCAATCAACTGCTCGTCTATTGCGCTGCGAGATAAATAGATTGGCAAATAATCAGCAGGGGCAGAACGCGCCGTGTTTTGGAGCATTTCCTCAAGGGCTGCTAGCGTGCTGGTTGAAAGACTGGTCATGGCCCTAAGTGTAAGGGAACTTGGCTCCTTAACACATAACTGCAGCAGCACTGACTTAAATATTGGTCAGTAATTGCGCAAAGAAGGGGAATCAAGTCTGCACACAATTTAGGCAAGCTAGGTCAGCCTATACAAATCTGTGACTTACGAAAACTTTTGCTGATTTATCCACAAAGCCTGTGGATAAGTATGATGAATTTCTGGTCCCGCCGACAGGAATCGAACCTGTATCCCACGCTTAGGAGGCATGTGCACTATCCATTGTGCTACGGCGAGATGCGATAAAAATAAAAGTGTGTTATGCGAATTCTAATGAATGATCAGCCACAAATTACCAACCACACAAAGCCCATACTTGATTTGTGATGGCCACCATCATATCGGGTGCAAAGTACATTGAAAAAATAAACAACAAAATCAATAAAGCAAACCCATAGGAAGTGATTTTCCAAAATGCGGACTTCTTCTTAAGCATTAGCTACTCTATGAATGGCACGCTCTTTTACTGGAAGATTGACTAGGAAGGCAAAGACGCCCAATCCAATCGCAATTTCCCAAACGATTAAATACGAACCTGTTTGATCAAATAAATATCCACCCAGGAATGCACCACAGAAGCTGCCTAATTGATGCGAGAAAAATACCAACCCTGAAAGCATTGTTAAATACTTAACACCAAAAATTTGTGCAACGATGCCGTTAGTTAAGGGAATGGTAGATAACCACAAGAAACCCATCACCGCTGCAAAGATATAAGTGCTCAAGGGCGTTGGTGGCAGCAATAAGAAAGCGGTAATGGCTATTGAGCGACCCAAATAGATTGCAGAAAGTAAATAGCGCTTTGGAAAGCGTTGAGCCAGGATTCCAGAGCTATAGGTGCCAAAAATATTAAAGAGCCCAATCAAGGCTAGAGCGGTAGTGGCAACTACTGGGGCGCCAACCGCTGGATAGTTAGTAGATAGTTCTTTGAGATAGGGTGCCAAATGAACCGCAATAAATACCACCTGAAAACCGCAAACAAAGTAGCCTAAGGTGAGGTAACGAAAGCTGGGATTATTAATCGCTTCTTTCAATGCCTCCTTGATTGTTTGATCACCCAAATTGTGAGAGTGGGTGAAATTCTTCTCACGCAGCATAAATGCAGTTGGAATCATTAGGCTGGCCATGAGTGCCAACATGAGAAGTGCATCTTGGGCGCCAAAGGCGCTTAACAATCCTTGCTCAGCTGGAATCATTAGGAACTGACCAAAGGATCCTGCTGCTGCAGCAATACCCATTGCCCAAACCCGTTTTTCTGCAGGAACGTTGCGACCCAAGATGCCGTACACCACACTGTAAGTGGTAGCTGTTTGCGCCAAACCAATCAGCAAGCCACCAGCCAAAGTGAAGTTCATGACATCGCTAGATAGGGCCATGCCCGCTAAGCCCAAGGCATACAAGATGCCACCCGCAACCATAATTTTAAATGCGCCGTAACGATCCGCCAAGGCGCCAGTAATTGGTTGTACTGCACCCCAAATGAGATTTTGCAGTGCAATCGTTAAAGCAAAAGTTTCACGGCCCCAACCATTGGCTGAGGTAATCGGTAGGTTAAAAAGACCAAAGCCATGACGAATACCCATAGACATGGTGACCATGAGTCCACCATAAATGAGGACTTGTTTCATTGAAAGTCCTGCGTTGCTGATTGGCTTAGTCATACGCTTTAGATAATGCCCTTGTTGCGCAAATCTTCAATAGCCTTATCGTCGAGCTTGAGACGCTCATGCAAGATTTCTTCGGTATGCTGCCCAAGTGTGGGCGGCGCCATCCGAACTTCAGTAGGCGTTTTAGATAGCCGCATGGGGCTAGCAACCAATTTCATGCTGCCAACCGTCGGGTGTGGAGCCTCGATCTGCACGCCGCGATGAATGACCTGTTCGTTTTCAAAGACTTCTTTGAAGTTATTAATGGGTCCGCAGGGAACTTTAGCTTTTTCTAGTAGCGCAATCCATTCGCCCTTAGTTTTTTTGCGCGTCATTTGCTCTAAGAGCGGAATGAGTTGCTTGCGATGTTCTACGCGTAAGGGGTTTGAGGAATATAGAGGGTTATCAGCTAAATGCGCTTCTCCACCTGCGCTCACAAAATGCCGAAATTGCCCATCATTACCAGCGCCCACAATCATCCAGCCATCAGATGTCGGAAAGGTTTGATAGGGAACGATGATGGGAGAAGCATTACCCCAGCGTTTTGGCACTTCGCCAGAGGTGAGGTATGCACTGGATACATTGGCCATCACTGCTACTTGGGTATCGAGCAAGGACATGTCGATGTATTGACCTTCGCCGGTGTGGTCGCGATGAACAATGGCAGCCAAAATTGCGGTGCTGGCGTACATACCAGTAAAGATATCGGCGATTGCAACACCGGATTTTTGTGGACTGGCACCTTCAAAGTCATGGGCTTCGCCTGTGACGCTCATAAAGCCACCCATTCCTTGAATAATGAAGTCGTATCCAGGGCGGTGTGCGTAAGGTCCAGTTTGGCCAAAGCCGGTGATGGAGCAATAAATGAGATCAGACTTCACTTTTTTGAGGCTGTCATAGTCAAGGCCGTATTTAGCTAGATCGCCCACCTTGTAATTTTCAATGACGACATCTGATTCAGCGGCGAGCTGGCGAATGAGTTCTTGGCCCTCGGGCTTGGCAATATCAACGGTGATAGAGCGCTTATTGCGGTTGATGCAAATAAAATAGGCAGATTCTTCAGTTTCCTTGCCGCTGGCATCTTTGGCAAAAGGAGGACCCCAATGACGGGTATCGTCCCCAGAGCCAGGTCTTTCAACTTTAATGACATCCGCACCCAAATCCGCCAGGTTCTGAGCGCACCAAGGACCAGCCAAGACTCGGCTAAGGTCTAAAACGCGAATATGACTTAAGGCTCCCATTCCCCGATTTTGGCATGGATGACAGGGTAATACCTGAAAAATTCGGTCTGGATCTCAGACATGACTACAATTTGCGCGCATGGCTACTCGTAAAACTTCTGAATACAGCGAATCGTCGATTCAGGTCCTAAAAGGACTAGAACCAGTCCGTCAACGGCCTGGAATGTACACCCGCACCGATAACCCACTCCATATCATTCAAGAGGTCCTTGATAACGCATCGGATGAGGCCTTAGGTGGATTCGGCAAGCAAATCATTGTCACCATGCATACCGATGGCAGTGTGAGTGTCGAAGATGACGGACGAGGTATTCCTGTCGGAATGCATCCAACTGAGAAATTGCCGGTAGTGGAAATCGTTTTTACACAGCTGCATGCAGGTGGTAAGTTTGAAAAGGGCACTGGTGGTGCTTATGCTTTCTCAGGTGGTTTACATGGCGTAGGTGTTTCAGTAACCAATGCTTTATCCAAAAGATTAGAAGTGACTGTTTGGCGTGATGGCCAAATGTCAACATTGACCTTTGCTGACGGCAAGGTAATAGAAAAACTTAAATCAAGACCATCCTCAAAAGAAGATAAATCCCACGGCACACGCGTTCGTGCCTGGCCAGATGGTAAGTATTTTGATAGCTCGGCTATTCCAATGCCAGAGCTTATTCGTCTCTTGCGATCTAAGGCGGTTCTGTTGCCTGGTGTAAAGGTCACGCTGATTCAAGAAAAAACCGGCGATACCCAGACTTGGCAATATGCACAAGGCTTACGCGGCTATTTAAATGAAGCGATTGCACAGGCAGGACATGGTGCAGAAGTCATTCCGCCATTCGAGGGCGAGCAATACGCGACTGGTAATGGTGATGATGATTCCTTTGCCGAAGGTGAAGGCGCAGCTTGGGTGGTTTGCTGGACTGAAGATGGCGCACCTGTGCGTGAGAGTTATGTGAACTTGATTCCTACTCCCGCAGGCGGAACCCATGAAAGTGGTTTGCGTGAAGGCTTATTTAATGCTGTAAAAGGCTTTATTGAAATGCATGCATTGCAACCAAAAGGCGTGAAGCTCATGCCTGAAGACGTATTTGCACGCGCATCCTTTATTTTGTCTGCCAAAGTATTAGATCCACAATTTCAAGGACAGATTAAAGAGCGTCTCAATTCTCGTGATGCAGTGCGCTTGGTTTCTGGATACGTGAAATCAGCTCTAGAGTTATGGTTAAACCAGCACGTGGATTACGGCCGCAAGCTAGCCGATTTAGTAATCAAGCAGGCTCAAGCGAGAACCCGCGCAGGACAAAAAGTCGAGAAGAAGAAATCTTCTGGCGTGGCTGTGCTGCCTGGCAAGCTGACTGATTGTGAGAGCCAAGACATTGGCATGAATGAAATCTTTCTGGTCGAGGGTGACTCTGCTGGCGGCTCGGCCAAAATGGGCCGTAATAAGGAATATCAAGCGATTCTGCCATTGCGCGGCAAGGTGTTAAATACCTGGGAAGCTGAGCGCGACCGCTTGTTTGCCAATAATGAAGTGCACGATATCGCTGTTGCGATTGGTGTTGATCCTCACGGACCAAATGACAATCCTGATTTATCCAATTTACGCTATGGCAAGGTTTGCATTTTGTCTGATGCGGACGTCGATGGTGCGCATATTCAAGTTTTACTCTTAACGCTGTTCTATAAACATTTCCCGAAATTGATTGAGTTGGGTCATGTGCATATTTCACGTCCACCACTATTCAGGGTAGATGCACCAGCGCGTGGCAAGAAGCCTGCGCAAAAGATATATGCATTAGACGCTAGCGAACTTCAAGCTATTGAAGATAAGTTGCGTAAAGATGGTGTGAAAGAAACTGCATGGCAGATTTCGCGCTTTAAAGGTCTGGGAGAGATGAGTGCTGAGCAACTTTGGGATACGACTCTCAACCCAGATACACGCCGCTTGCTCCCGGTTACGCTAGGCACCTGGACCGAAGACGAAACCTTTAAAACAATGGATATGCTGATGGGTAAATCTGAGTCTGGAGCACGTCGCGATTGGCTTGAAGAGCGCGGCAACGAAGTGGAGGCAGATATCTAATGGCAACTAAAAAGACTCCTGGAAAAAATAATCCAGCGGATCAGGCGGATTTATTCTCCAACCCAATCGAAATGGATATTGTTGAAGTCGATGAGGCGCCAGCAGTTGCTGCTTCTTCTGGCGGTGGCTCCAGTAATCATGATCCTAAGACTGTCGACTTAAACGAAGATGGTAAAGACAGCTTAACTTTAGCGGTTTATGCAGAGCGTGCCTATTTAGACTACGCCATTAGCGTCGTTAAAGGGCGCGCATTACCAGATGTAGCTGATGGTCAAAAGCCAGTACAGCGTCGCATATTGTTCTCGATGAGCGAGATGGGATTGCGAGCAGATGCGAAGCCAGTAAAGAGTGCCCGTGTAGTTGGCGATGTACTTGGTAAATTCCATCCGCATGGTGACCAATCAGCCTACGATGCCTTGGTTCGTTTGGCGCAAAGCTTCTCATTGCGTTATCCCTTAATTGATGGTCAAGGAAATTTTGGTTCACGCGATGGCGATGGCGCAGCAGCAATGCGTTACACCGAAGCTCGTTTAACCAAGATTGCTAGTTTGCTCTTAAGCGAAATTGACGAAGGTACTGTAGATTTCGCGCCAAACTATGACGGTTCATTCCAGGAACCTAAGCTATTACCAGCACGTCTTCCATTTGTATTACTCAATGGCGCATCCGGTATTGCTGTCGGTATGGCCACGGAGATTCCTTCTCATAACTTACGTGAAGTCGCCTCTGCTGCAGTTGCTTTAATGAAGTCTCCGAAGATGAGTACTGCAGAGTTGCTAGAGATCATGCCTGGCCCTGACTATCCAGGTGGTGGGCAAATCATTTCGTCTGCTGCAGAAATTGCACAGATATATGAGGCAGGGCGCGGCAGTATTAAAGTGCGCGCACGCTGGTCAATCGAAGAGTTGGCTCGCGGCCAATGGCAGATTGTGGTCAATGAATTGCCACCAGCAACATCCTCACAACGTGTCTTGCAAGAGATCGAGGAGATTACCAATCCTAAAGTGAAGGTTGGTAAAAAGACCTTAACACCCGAGCAAAATAATCTCAAATCAACCATTCTGAATGTGCTCGATGGTGTGCGCGACGAGTCTAGTAAAGACGCAGCAGTCCGTTTGGTATTTGAGCCTAAGAGCAAAAATATTGATGTGAATGAGTTTGTGAACCTATTGCTTGCACATACCTCATTAGAGTCCAATGCGCCAATGAACTTGGTGATGATTGGTAATGATGGTCGTCCACGTCAAAAAGGCTTAAAAGAAATCATTTCTGAGTGGATTGCGTTCAGGGTCGCTACGGTTACCCGTAGAACACAACATCGCTTGGGTAAAGTTAAAGATCGTATGCATATTTTGGAAGGGCGTTTAATCGTTCTTCTTAATATTGATAAGGTGATCAAGATCATTCGCAATAGCGATGAGCCAAAAGCGGATTTGATTAAAGAGTTCAAGTTAAGCGATCGTCAAGCAGAAGATATTCTGGACATTCGTTTGCGTCAGTTGGCTCGCTTGGAGGGTATCAAGATCGAGCAAGAGCTTAAAGAACTCAAAGCGGAGCGCGATGACTTAGAGGGATTGCTGCAAAGCGATACCGTTTTGCGTAAACGCATCATCAAAGAAATCGAATCCGATATGAAGGATTTTGGTGATGATCGTCGCACCCTCATTCAGGAAGATAAGCGTGCCGTAGCGGAAACTAAGGTGATTGATGAGCCGGTAACGGTAATTGTTTCTCAAAAGGGTTGGGTCCGCGTTCGTCAAGGGCATGAGCATGATGCAACGCAATTTAGCTTCAAAGCAGGCGATGCTTTATATGCCACTTTTGAGGTGAGAACAGTTGATGTCATTCAAGGATTTGGTAGTGATGGTCGCGTGTATACCGTACCCGTTAGTGAATTACCCGGCGCAAGAGGTGATGGTTCGCCATTGACCAGCTTTGTTAATTTAGCTGCAGGCTCACAAATGGTTGCCTACTATGCAGGCCAGGCTGATGATTTGGTATTGCTTTCTACTAAAGCAGGCTTTGGTTTCTTGGCCAATGTTGCCGATATGACTACTCGCAATAAAGCGGGTAAATCATTCTTGAGTATGGATGCCAAGGTTCCAGGTGATGCACCTTTGGGTGCGGCAAAAGTCAAAGTAGGTATGAAGCAAGTTGCCTGCTTATCAGAAGCCTCTAAATTGCTAGTCTTCCCATTGGATGAGCTCAAACGCTTGCCCACTGGCGGCAAAGGAGTGATCTTGATGGGCTTAGACGATAAAGAGTTCTTGGCCTCAGCAATTGCTGTAGGCCCTGATGGCGCAACTTACTCCGGAGCGGGACGCGCTGGCAAGCCAACCGAACTGAGCTTGGACGCAAAAACCTTGAAATCGTTTGCGGGTAACCGTGCACGTAAAGGTCACTTTGTAGAGCCACGCTTAAAAGATGGCAAGCTCACAGCTAACTAAGACCTTACGTTTTCTTGGGAACGCTAATCCCGTATTTGACGGCAATCACTTCGGCCAGAATCGATACCGCGATCTCTGGTGGAGTGAGGGCCCCAATATAAAGCCCAACGGGGCCATGTAATTTTTCCAGTTGCTCCTGGCTCACATCAAATTCAAGTAAGCGTTCTTTGCGTTTCTGAGTATTTTTGCGGCTTCCTAGTGCGCCCACATAAAAAGCGGTCGATTTCAGCGCCTCCATTAAGGCCATATCATCCAACTTAGGGTCATGTGTCAGGGCTACGACAGCTGTATGAGAATCTACGCCGATTTCTAACAAGACGTCATCAGGCATGCCTTTAAAAAAAGTAATGTCCGTGCGATTGAGGCCTTCTGCGTATTCCTCGCGGGGATCAATCACGATGACTTCAAAGTCAGAAGCCAAAGCAAAATCAGCCGTGTATAGAGAGAGCTGTCCTGCGCCAATAATGACCATGCGCCAACGCGGACCATAGGTAGTTTGCATGAGCTCTTCGGTGCAAGCAAACTCGTCGCTACGATCACCAGTGCTGAGGGTAGATTTGCCAGTGCGGAAGTTCACTGAGCGACGGGTAATTTGATGTGAAGAAATATTCTCCAGCAACTTTTCTAAAATAAACAGTTCTGGTTTGGGTTCAACTAATAAACGAAGGGTGCCACCACAGGGAAGTCCAAAACGTGCTGCCTCTTGTTGGGTTACACCATAAACGACCATTTCTGGGATATCGCGTGTCAGTATTTCAGTTTGCACTCGGCGGATAAGGTCGTCTTCTACACATCCACCTGAAACTGAACCCGCTACCTGTCCATCGGCACGTATCGCCAGCCAAGAGCCAACGGGTCGTGGAGCAGAGCCCCATGTTTGGACTACAGTGGCAATCGCTACAGATTGGCCCGATTGGAGCCATTCCACGGCAGATTTAAGGACGCTGAGATCAGTGCTGTTCATGCTTTTTTACTTTTGACATTACTTTATAGATAACTATTTATTATCACTCTAATGACTATTTTTAGTGAATCTTCCAAAAACCCAAATATGCGTCTAGCCATTTTGTTGTTGGCTGCAGGCGAGGGGAGTCGTTTGGGTGGATTTCCTAAGGCGCTACTGAAAAAAGAAGGTGACACCTTATTGAAACGCTTTATCACTTCAGTCCAGTCTCTCCAGCCGATAGAAACCCTGGTTGTTACTGGTTTTTATTCTGCAGAAGTTGAACAAGAAGTTCAAAGTCTGAAAAGTGCTTGCCCATATTCGCTGTCTACTGTCAAAAATCTAATGCCTGAATCAGGGCAACCCTCTTCAGTGAGGTTAGGCTTAGAGTCACTACAGTCTGACTATGATGTTTTGATAATTGCATTGTGCGATCAACCGAATATCAGCAGCCCAGAGATTGAGGCTTTGGTATTGCAATTTAAACAAGCGGGTTCGGGAAAAGAGATCGTATTGCCCATGGTGCATGAAAAGCGCGGCAACCCAGTGCTATTTTCGAGAAGGGTGATTGATCAAATTCTCTTAATACCGGGAATGGTCTGTAGACCCTTTATGGATCAGCATCCAGAGCTTGTCAAAACATTTGTAAGCAATAACCCAGCTTATCTAATGGATGTCGACTCCCAGGCCGACATCCAAAAACTAGGGCTTGATCCTATTAAATGAATGTAATTGAATTAAATCTCAGCGATGAGTTCAATTTCAACACAAGCACCCAGCGGAATTTGCGCAACACCAAAAGCGCTACGTGCATGCTTGCCGGCATCACCAAACACTTCAAAAAGTAACTCAGAGCAGCCATTCACCACTAAGTGTTGCTCAGTATAGGTGTCGGTTGAGTTCACTAAGCCCATTACCTTAACAATGCGTTTTACCTTATCTAAAGAGCCTAAGTGATTTTGCAAAGTCGAGATTAAATCAATTGCGATAGAGCGCGCAGCTGCCTTGCCCGTATCGGTATCCATGTCTTTACCAAGCTTTCCTACCCAAGGTTTGCCATCGCGTTTAGCAATATGCCCGGATAAGAAAACGGTGTTGCCAGTGGTTGCTGCCATGACATAGGCTGCAGCTGGAGGTCCTGGAGGCGGCAAATCAATACCAAGAGTTTTAAGGCGTTCGCTAATGTTTGTAGTCATGGTCAATATGTTGATTTCAATTAAAGAGAGAGTTTAAAGACTGAATATCCAAATCTTACTTGGAAAGTTGACGCATGGCACTCTCAAGGCCATTTAAGGTCACTGGATACATCCGATCCTTCATGAGGTTTTGCATGATGTCAATTGACTGACGATATTGCCAAATAGATTCTGGCTCAGGGTTAAGCCAAGCAAAATGGGGAAAGTGATCAATTAATCGATTGATCCAAACGGCACCAGCTTCTTTATTGTTGTATTCCACCGAGCCATTGGGACTCAGAATCTCATAAGGAGACATTGTTGCATCGCCAACGAATATCAGCTTGTAGTCTGGACCATATTTATTGATGATGTCTTGGGTTGGCGTTGCTTGATCGCGTCTGCGACGATTGCTTTGCCAGAGGTTTTCATAAACACAGTTATGAAAGTAATAATGCTCTAGATGTTTAAATTCGGCTTTAGCGGCAGAGAATAATTCAGCAATACGCTGAATATGATCGTCCATCGAGCCGCCAACATCCATGAGAAGCAATACTTTTACTTGATTGTGGCGCTCGGGACGCATTTTGATATCAAGCATTCCCGCATTCGCTGCGGTGGAATGAATCGTTTTATCTAAATCAAGCTCTAGGGTAGAGCCTTCTCTAGCAAAGCGACGTAAACGACGTAGAGCTACCTTGATATTGCGTGTGCCTAAAGCCAAATCACTGTCATAGTCTTTAAACTCACGCGCTTCCCAAACCTTGATTGCTTTTCTATTGCCAGCGCTCTCGCCGCCAATTCGAATGCCTTCTGGGTGATAGCCGCTATGGCCAAAAGGTGAGGAGCCGCCAGCACCAATCCATTTATTGCCGCCACCATGCCACTCTTTTTGTTCTTTTAGGAGCTCTTCAAGTCTCTTTTTAAGTGCATCAGGCCCACCTAGTTTCTGAAGTGCTGCTTTTTCTTCATCCGTCAGTACGCGCTGAAGCTTTTTCTCTAGCCAGTCCAAGGGAATATCTGGGGAAAGTGCAATGATTTGTTCAATACCGTTGAAGTAGCTGCCAAACACTTGATCAAAACGATCAAAGTGTTGCTCGTCTTTCACCAAAGTCATACGAGCAAGCTGATAAAACTCATCAATCGATGGATTGATGACGCCAGATTTCAAAGCTTCCAGAAGAGTTAAAAACTCTCTCACTGAAACAGGCACTTTGGCCTCTTTCAGATTTAAGAAGAATTGAATCAACATAGACGCAGAGCGTTATCGTTAAATGCTTTAGCGATGATTGCGATTCATCATCACCAAGCGCTCAAATAGGTGAATATCTTGCTCATTCTTAAGTAAGGCGCCATGTAATGGTGGTACGACAATCTTTTCATCGTTGCTATACAAAGCTTCCGGTGGAATATCCTCGGCCAACAAGAGCTTGAGCCAGTCAATTAACTCCGATGTAGAAGGCTTCTTTTTAAGACCCGGTAGGGAGCGTATTTGATAAAAGGCCTTGAGGGCTGCATCCAATAGATCTTGTTTGATATTGGGGTGATGGACATCGACAATGCTTTGCATAGTGCCAGCATCTGGAAAAGTGATGTAGTGGAAAAAGCAGCGACGCAAGAATGCGTCAGGCAATTCTTTTTCGTTATTTGAGGTGATGATAACTAGAGGGCGGTGTTTTGCTTTGATTAATTCCCGAGTTTCATAAACATAAAATTCCATACGATCAATTTCGCGCAATAAGTCATTGGGAAACTCAATATCCGCTTTATCAATTTCATCAATCAATAAAACGGTCGGCTCATTGGCTTCAAAAGCTTGCCAGAGGACCCCCTTCACAATGTAGTTCCGAATATCTTTGACTTTCTCGTCGCCTAACTGAGAATCACGTAAGCGACTTACGGCATCGTATTCATAAAGACCTTGTTGAGCTTTGGTGGTGGACTTAATATGCCATTGCATGAGCGGCATGTTGAGGGCGGCCGCAACTTCTTCGGCCAGCATGGTTTTGCCCGTACCTGGCTCACCCTTTATTAGCAGAGGACGTTGCAGCGCAATGGTGGCATTTACAGCTAATTTAAGGTCTTCAGTGGCAACGTAGCTTTGGCTGCCTGAAAAGCGGTTTTGGGATGATGGGGTCGATTTGCTCATGGCCTGCCTAAGGAGTGCTTGTTTAAGCGTTCAAGTATAGGTAAATGAGGCAAAATTTTCAGTGTTTCTACTGATTTTGGCCTCCAGAATGGCGAGAAGGGCGGCTGTCCGCTATACTCTTCCCAAATTGATCTAAATCAAACTCATTAATAATGATTTCTATGAAAAAACTCTCCATTCTTCCTCAATTGGCCGTAACTGCAGCTTTGGTTTTTGCTGGCTCTGTTGCTCAGGCTGATGAAGTTAAAGGTAATGCTGCTGCAGGTAACGGCAAGGTTTGGCTTTGTGTTGGTTGCCACTCAATTCCTGAATATCGTGCAGATTACCCATTGGTTTACAAGGTGCCTATGATTGGTGGTCAAAATGCCGCCTACATCGCTAGTGCGTTGGCTGCTTACAAAAAAGGCGAAAGAAAGCATCCTACGATGCGTTCTATTGCTGCCAGCTTGTCTGATCAAGACATGGCCGATATTGGCGAGTATTACGCTGCGCAAACTGCCAGCTCACCTAACAACCCATTGAAGTAATTCATTCAATAAAGATACATAGAGATACTTTTATGAAATTTGCCCTCATTACTGCAGTTTTGCTATCGAGCATTGGTTTAGTAAACGTAGCAAATGCTGCTAACAAAGAAAAAGGTCAGGCATTAGTAGAGAAGGCTAATTGCGCTTCTTGCCATGGTGCTGGTCTTAATGCGCCAATCCTGCCTGCTTACCCAAAACTAGCTGGTCAATACGCTGACTACCTATACTACGCTTTGAAGGCCTATAAAGTAGGTAACGGAAATGCCCAGTTTGGTCGCAATAACGCGGTAATGGGTTCTCAAGTGCAAAACTTTAGCGATGCAGACTTACAAGATATGGCTGCTTATATTGCTTCTTTACCCGGTAACTTTGTAGTGAAAAAGTAATTCTTAGTAGCTCTGGCTACTTACAAAAAAGGCTTAGATTGATCATCTAAGCCTTTGTTTTTTATCGGTTATATGAAATTAACGAAGCGCTTCAAGGCCTCTTTCTAGATGCTTGCGCATCGTTTGCTCTGCTGCATGTTCATCTCGCTTCAGAATGGATCTCAGAATCTCCCGATGCTCCACTAAAGAGTTTTGCAATCTTCCGGTGCTGGTAAGCGAATCTCTGCGGTGAAGCTTAAGCACTTTACGCAGATCAGCAATAACGCCATTCATCCATCGATTTCCAGCAATTTCTTGTATTAACTCATGAAATTTGCCATTAATCTCGAAAAATTGCTCTATATCCCGATCAGCTGCAGCTTTTTCCAGGCGATGATGCAGGTGATCCAGAAGGTTTAACTCTGCCTCGGTTGCTTTGACTGCTGTTTCTTTGGCTGCTTGACCCTCTAGTAGGGCCAGAATGGTAAAAATCTGCTCCAAGTCTTTGCGGATAACCTCGGTAACGTAGGCTCCCCGACGCATTTTGATGGTTACCAGGCCTTCAGAAGCTAGAACCTTAATCGCTTCACGCATTGGTGTGCGGCTAATGCCAAACTGATCCGCCAAGGATTGCTCATCCAACCAGCTTCCAGGAGCTAATTGCTTGCTAAAGATCTGTTCGCGAAGCCTGTCAGCGACGTCTTCGTATAGGGGTCTATTATTCAGTTTTGTATTCATAATTATGAATACATTATGTAGACAAATTGAAAATTGTCAAGCAGAATGTAAGGACATTTCGATGCAATGCAACAAAAATTAAACGGGAGTTTTTGTGAGTTCTAAAGAAAACAATTCATGGCCACCATTTCCAGATACCAATCTCGATGCCTGGAAGAAGTCAGCCCAGAAATCAGCCCCTAATGGTGACGTTGATTCTTTGGGTTGGAAGACACCTGATGGAATTCACTTAAAAGCTTTGTACACATCATCGGATATTGAGGGGCTCAATTACACCGATACTTTGCCCGGTTTTGAACCATTTGTACGCGGACCACAAGCGACGATGTACTCAGTGCGTCCTTGGACTATTCGTCAGTACGCAGGCTTTTCTACTGCTGAAGAATCGAACGCCTTTTATCGCAAAGCATTAGATGCGGGTGGTCAAGGTGTATCCGTTGCGTTTGACCTAGCAACCCATCGTGGTTACGACTCCGATCATCCTCGTGTTACCGGTGACGTTGGTAAGGCTGGTGTTGCGATTGATTCCGTAGAAGATATGAAGATCTTGTTTGATGGCATTCCGCTAGACAAGGTATCTGTTTCAATGACGATGAACGGCGCTGTATTACCTGTTTTGGCTGGCTACATCGTGGCCGGTGAAGAGCAAGGCGTGAAGCAAGAGCAGTTATCTGGAACGATTCAGAACGATATTCTGAAAGAGTTCATGGTGCGTAATACTTATATTTATCCGCCAGAGCCATCCATGCGCATCATCGGTGACATTATTGAGTACACCGCTAAGCACATGCCTAAGTTCAACTCGATTTCAATCTCGGGCTACCACATGCAAGAAGCTGGCGCCAATCAAGTATTGGAATTGGCGTTTACATTGGCAGACGGTAAAGAGTATGTCAAAACTGCTTTAGCAAAAGGATTGGATGTAGATGGCTTCGCTGGACGCCTTTCATTCTTCTTTGCGATTGGCATGAATTTTTATTTAGAGGTTGCTAAGTTACGTGCTGCTCGTTTGTTATGGTGGCGGATCATGAAATCCTTCGAGCCAAAGAATCCAAAGTCTTTGATGCTTCGTACGCATTGCCAAACTTCTGGCTGGTCTCTGACTGAGCAAGACCCATACAACAACGTTGTAAGAACTACTGTTGAAGCGATGGCTGCCGTATTTGGCGGCACACAGTCATTGCATACCAACTCATTGGATGAGGCGATTGCGCTTCCTTCAGAGTTTTCCAGTCGTATTGCCCGCAATACACAGTTAATTCTTCAAGAAGAGACTCATATTCCGAGCGTGATCGATCCATGGGCTGGCTCTTACATGATGGAAAATCTCACGCAAGAGATGGCTGATAAAGCTTGGGAAATCATTCAAGAAGTAGAAGCCATGGGTGGTATGACTAAGGCGGTTGAGAGTGGTTGGGCTAAGCTGAAAATTGAAGCAGCTGCCGCTGAAAAACAAGCGAAGATTGACTCAGGCTCTGATGTGATTGTTGGCGTTAACAAATACAAACTTGGTAAAGAAGATCTTGTTGATGTGTTGATGATTGATAACGACAAGGTGCGCGAAGGTCAGGTCGCACGTCTCAAAGACATTAAAGCAAAACGTGATACTCAAAAAGTACAGGCCGCATTAGAGGCTTTAACTAAGGCTGCAGAAGATAACTCCGGTAACTTATTAGAGTTGTCGGTAAACGCTATTCGTTTGCGTGCAACCGTTGGTGAAGTTTCAGATGCATTAGAAAAAGTTTACGGGCGCCATCGCGCCGATACTCAAAAGGTGACCGGTGTGTATGCAGCCGCTTATGACTCAGCTGAGGGCTGGGCAAAACTCCAAACAGAAATCGCTGACTTTGCTAAAGATTTCGGACGTCGTCCGCGGGTAATGATTGCTAAGTTAGGCCAGGATGGACATGACCGCGGCGCGAAAGTGGTTGCCACTGCCTATGCTGACTTAGGCTTTGACGTAGACATCGGACCTTTATTCCAAACCCCTGAAGAGTGTGCTCGTCAAGCGATTGAGAATGACGTACATGCCTTAGGGGTTTCTACTTTGGCGGCCGGCCATAAGACATTAGTTCCGGCCATCATTGCTGAATTGAAAAAACAAGGCTCAGACGACATCATTGTGTTTGTTGGTGGCGTGATTCCAAGACAAGATTACGAATTCCTCTATGAGGCAGGTGTAAAAGGAATTTACGGTCCTGGCACTCCTATTCCGGCATCAGCCAAGGATGTGCTTGAGCAAATTCGCAAGTCTGTTAAACCCGCTTAATACGGATCACAGGCATGCTCGAAGCTGCTGATCAGGATCTAGTGAATGATCTCACTGGTGCGCCATCGCTTAAACAGCGACGCGCACTGGCGAAGATCATTACTTTGCTTGAGTCAACACGCCTAGATCACCGTCATCGCGCTGATGACGTACTCAATTCTTTATTGCCTAAAACGGGCAAATCATTCCGTCTCGGTATTTCCGGGGTGCCAGGCGTTGGTAAGTCAACCTTAATTGAATCTTTGGGCCTTTACCTCATAGAAAAAGGCCATCGGGTAGCCGTTTTGGCAATCGATCCTTCATCTAGTTTGTCCGGGGGATCAATTCTCGGCGATAAGACCCGCATGGAACGTTTATCTGTTTTAGAAAATGCATTCATACGTCCAAGTCCATCCTCATGCACCTTAGGCGGTGTAGCCGAGAAGACGCGTGAAGCCATGTTGGTCGCTGAAGCGGCAGGGTTTGACGTCATCATTGTGGAAACGGTTGGTGTAGGGCAGAGCGAAATCGCGGTTGCTGGTATGACCGATATGTTCTTGTTATTGCAGTTGCCGAACGCCGGTGATGATCTCCAAGCAATCAAAAAAGGGGTGATGGAAATCGCCGACCTGATTGTGATTAATAAGGTTGATATAGATCCAGATGCTGCAATGCGTGCCCAGCTCTTTATTACCAGTTCATTGCGATTATTGGGATTCCAAGGCAATCCCGATCATGCATCGCACGACAAAGAGTTTTGGCACCCTCAAGTGATGACCTTAAGTGCCTTGGAAGGCAAGGGCGTCCCAGAGCTATGGGATAAGGTTTCTCACTTCCAAAAACTTCAAAAGGCGAACGGTAAATTTGATTCCCGTCGCCAACATCAAGCAGGCGCATGGATGTGGGATCGCATCGATGCCGGACTCAAGAATGCATTTCGTAGCAATGTGGCGGTGCAAGAACTTCTACCAAGTTTGGTTGCACAAGTAAATCAAGGAACTATGGCGGCCTCAGTAGCAGCAAGAAGACTACTGGAGTCCATGGGGCATGAATTTTTCTAAGGAGCAGGAAATGAAGGAAATCATTCAACAACTGGAAGCCAAGCGTGAGCTTGCCCGATTGGGTGGCGGGCAAAAGCGTATTCAGGCTCAGCATTCCAAGGGCAAATTAACCGCTCGCGAGCGTATTGAGCTCTTGCTAGATGCTGGCACTTTCGAAGAATGGGATATGTTTGTTGAGCATCGTTGCCATGACTTTGGTATGGGCGATCAAACAGTTCCAGGCGACGGTGTGGTTACTGGTTATGGAATGATCAACGGACGTTTGGTATTTGTGTTTTCACAAGATTTCACCGTGCTAGGCGGCTCCTTATCAGAAGCGCATGCTGAAAAGATTTGCAAGATCATGGACCAAGCTCTCAAAGTTGGCGCACCTGTGATTGGTTTAAATGACTCTGGTGGCGCACGTATTCAAGAGGGTGTCGCATCACTCGGTGGCTATGCTGAAATTTTCCAGCGCAATGTGACTGCGTCTGGCGTGATTCCACAGATCTCTCTGATCATGGGTCCGTCAGCTGGTGGCGCGGTTTACTCACCAGCCTTGACCGACTTCATTTTCATGGTCAAAGATAGCTCATACATGTTCGTGACTGGTCCTGAAGTGGTTAAGACTGTTACTCATGAAGACGTCACTGCCGAAGAGTTAGGCGGTGCTGTAACGCACTCCACAGTGTCGGGCGTATGTGATCTCGCATTTGATAACGATGTTGACGCAATCATGATGTTGCGTCGTTTCTTCAACTACTTGCCGCTCTCAAATCGTGAAAAACCGCCTTTGATTAAAGGTGCTAATCGTACTGAAGAGCCTGATTTCTCCTTGGATACCTTGGTTCCATCAAACCCAAATCAACCTTACGATATGAAAGAGTTGATTGAGAAGATTGTGGATGATGGCGAATTCTTCGAATTACAGCCTGACTACGCAAAGAATATTGTGATTGGTTTTGCACGCATCGAAGGACGCTCAATCGGTATTGTCGCTAACCAACCTTTGGTTCTTGCTGGTTGCTTGGATATCAAGGCATCTATTAAGGCAGCTCGTTTTGTGCGCTTCTGTGATGCCTTCAATATTCCAGTAGTGACTTTGGTTGACGTTCCAGGCTTTATGCCTGGCACCGCTCAAGAATACGGCGGCATCATTAAGCATGGTGCGAAATTACTCTATGCGTACGCAGATTGCACGGTACCTAAAGTAACCTTGATTACACGTAAGGCCTATGGTGGCGCTTATGACGTGATGGCTTCCAAGCATCTACGAGGTGACGTGAACTTTGCTTGGCCTTCAGCAGAGATTGCTGTGATGGGCCCTAAAGGGGCTGTTGAAATTATTTTCCGGGAAGAGAAATCGGATCCTGAAAAAATCGCAGCACGTGAGGCCGAGTACAAATCCAAGTTTGCTAACCCGTTTGTAGCGGGTCGTCGTGGCTATATTGACGATGTCATTCTGCCGCACGAGACTCGTAAACGTATTGCACGTTCACTAGCAATGCTCAAAGACAAAGACTTGAAGAATCCTGCGCGTAAACACGGCAACATTCCTCTGTAAAGGCGCTGACAAATTATGACTACGAAAATGTTTAAGAAAATATTGATTGCTAACCGCGGTGAGATTGCTTGCCGTGTTATGGCTACCGCTAAAAAGATGGGCATCAAGACTGTTGCTGTTTATTCAGAGGCGGATAAAGAGGCACGTCACGTTCAGTTGGCTGATGAGGCAGTATGTATTGGGCCGGCACCTTCTCGTGAATCCTACTTGGTAATGGACAGAATTATTCAGGCTTGCAAAGATACTGGCGCTGAGGCGGTGCATCCTGGTTATGGCTTCTTATCCGAGAACGAGCAGTTTGCAAAGCGTTGTGAGGAAGAAGGTATTGTCTTTATCGGTCCCAAGTATCAATCTATTGCTGCAATGGGTGACAAGATTGCCTCTAAGAAGCTTGCGCTAGAAGCCAAGGTCAATACCATTCCTGGTTACAACGAAGCAATTGATACCAATGAAGAGGCAGTCAAGATTGCTCAAGGTATCGGTTATCCCGTCATGATTAAGGCCTCAGCAGGCGGTGGCGGTAAAGGTCTGCGCGTTGCCTTTAATGACAAAGAAGCTGCTGAAGGTTTTGCAGCCTGTAAAACCGAGGCAATGAATAGCTTTGGTGATGACCGTATCTTTATTGAGAAGTTTGTAGAAGGCCCACGTCATATTGAGATTCAGGTTTTGGGTGATTCTCATGGCAATGTGGTTTACCTTAACGAGCGTGATTGCTCGATTCAACGTCGTCATCAAAAGGTAATCGAAGAGGCGCCATCACCTTTTATTGATCCAGCCACACGTAAGGCTATGGGTGAGCAAGCGGTTGCGTTAGCTAAAGCAGTTAACTACCAATCAGCGGGTACTGTTGAATTCGTAGTTGGTAAAGATAAGTCTTTTTACTTCCTCGAAATGAATACTCGCCTGCAAGTTGAGCATCCAGTTACTGAAAGCATTACTGGTCTTGACTTGGTTGAGCAAATGATTCGGGTTGCTGCAGGAGAGAAGCTTTCATTTAAGCAAGAAGACGTGAAGCTCGATGGCTGGTCCATGGAGTGCCGTATTAATGCCGACGATCCATTCCGCAACTTCCTGCCTTCTACAGGCCGCCTGGTTAAATACCGTCCACCAGAGTCAGTGAATGGTGTGCGTGTAGATACCGGGGTCTATGAAGGCGGTGAGATCCCGATGTACTACGACTCTATGATTGCAAAGTTAATTGTGCATGGTAAGGATCGCACAGAAGCCATTGAGAAGATGCGCGCCGCATTAAATGATTTCGTGATTCGCGGAATTCACTCCAATATTCCATTTCAGGCTGCATTGCTTCAACATCCGCGCTTTGTAAATGGCGACTTTACGACTGGCTTTATTGCAGAAGAGTATCCAGAGGGCTTTAAAAAGGATTCTGTTCAGCCTGTGGATGCTAAGCGCTTGGCTGCACTAGCTGCATTTATGCGCTACCGCTATCTTGAGCATATTCAAATGATTGATGGTCAGTTAGCTGGCCATGAAATGATCATTGGCAAGAAGTTTGTGGTGGTCACCGGCAAAAAATCGGGTTCCATGAATGACCCGCATGAGGTACCAATTCGTGTTGAGCTTAAAGATGGGGTTTATTCCGTTTATATCGATGAGGTAGACGGTGTAAGCCGCTATGACATCGTGAGCGATTGGCGTCCTGGACAAATTTGCCTGAACGCCACCATTAATGGCACTCACAAGATTACTGCACAGGTTGAGCGCCGTGGTGTGCGCTATGTATTGATTCTTGATGGTGTTCATTACGAGTGCATGGTGCTAAGCCTATTAGGTGCCGAGCTCCAGCGTCGCATGCCAGTGAAGTTGCCACCAGATACTTCCAAATTGGTGATGTCTCCAATGCCAGGTTTGCTAACGAAAATTGCTGTCAAAGTTGGCGAAGCTGTCACTGCCGGTCAGAAGTTGGCCTCTATTGAAGCAATGAAAATGGAAAATACACTATCAGCCGTACAAGATGGTGTGGTTGCTGAAATTTGCGCAAAAGAGGGCGATAGCTTAGCGGTTGATCAGTTAATCATTCGCTTCGAATAAAAAGGTTGATGACTATGAGCGCTAAGCCATTCAAAATTTTAGGCATTCAGCAAATTGCTATTGGTGGTGAGAACAAAGATCGACTCAAGAAATTATGGGTTGATATGCTGGGCTTTGAATACAAGAGCACTTTTGTCTCTGAGCGTGAAAACGTGGATGAAGATATCTGTGCAATCGGTAAGGGTGCCCATGAGATTGAAGTGGATCTGATGCAGCCATTTGATATTGAAAAGAAGCCAGCGGTACATCAAACCCCGTTGAATCACATTGGTTTATGGGTAGATGACCTACCTAAGGCGGTTGAATGGCTGTCTGCCAATGGCTTGCGTTTTGCGCCTGGTGGAATCCGCAAGGGTGCGGCTGGCTATGACATCACTTTCGTACACCCAAAAGGAAATGACGAGTTTCCAATTAGTGGCGAAGGCGTGCTTATTGAGCTGGTTCAAGCCCCTCCCGAAGTGATTGCCGAATTAAGTAGATAATTTGATTTTGTAAGTAAATTAACAGGACTTAAATTGGCAAATATATTGGCCATCGACACCTCCTCAGCTTGGTGTTCGGTGGCTTTATCGTTAGAGGGTCAGGCAGTGCAATTCAGGCATGAAGCCGTCACAGCCGGCGCTAGTCAATTGTTATTGCCATGGATTGAGTCGCTCTTAAGTGATGCAAAAGCTTCCCTGAAAGACCTTGATGCGATTGCCGTAGGTGTCGGTCCTGGTGCGTTTACTGGTGTTCGTTTAGGTGTGGCTGCAGTACAAGGCTTGGCTGTATCGCAAAACATACCTGTAGTGCCGGTATGCAGCCTTGATGCCATCGCCGCGCAACTTTTAGATTCAGCAGTATTTAAATCCTCTCATCCTCAGCGATTGATGATTGCAATTGATGCCCGGATGGAAGAGGTCTATTGGGCTTCTTACGGTATTCAAGAGAAGCGCTTGCCAAATCGCATTGGTGATATTCACCTGACCAAGCCAGAAGATCTCAATTTAGAAGACGTGCAATTACTTGCTGGTAGCGCTTTAAATGCCTATAGCCAACGCTTACCGCAATTCGCAGGCCCAATCGATCCAGATGTCTCTATTTCCGCATTAGGAATTTTGAAATGTGCGCAGCAATCTCTACTTGATGGAGTGCATTGCGAAGTACGGCAGCTTGAACCCATGTACGTTCGCAATAAAGTCGCTTTTACTACTGCCGAGCGTGCAGAGGGCAAGCAGTAATGTCAGATCACTCAGCAGAAAGCGCTGCAGAACTTTCTTTCTTGCCAATGCAGCAGGCAGATTTAGATGAAGTCCTCAAAATTGAATCTGTTTCTCATGTACATCCTTGGACTAAGGGTAACTTTTCAGATTCATTGGCAGCTGGTCACTGGGCATATTGCATACGACCTCAAGCAGATCAAGTAGTGAAGGGTTCCTATTTAGATCCAGCAATTCTTTGGGCATATTGCATCCTATTTCCCGCTGTTGATGAATTGCATCTCCTCAATATCACCGTTTCGCCTCATTTGCGCAAGTTGGGACTTGGGCAAAGAATGATGGCAGCCATTGAGGGTGTGGCTTTCCAGCAAAAAATGCCACGCATCATCCTAGAAGTAAGACCAACCAATTCAGCTGCTATAGCGCTTTACCAAAAGTTGGGTTACGAGCAAATTGGCGTACGTAAGAACTACTACCCCGCAAGTCCTGAGACGGGTGGCCGCGAGGATGCGCTTGTATTAGCCAAATCGATTAAGCTAGAGGTATGAGCAATACACATTCAAGCTTTTTGAAAGAAATGGGGATCACCGAGTGGACTTCTCGGGATGCGATTTCAGCTCAAGCTGAAGTGTCTGCCGCAGTCAGTTCTGAACCCAATACTCAAGAGAAGCAAGCATCACCAAGAGCAAGTAATGGCATCTGGTGGTTTTTTGGTAATGAGCCACAAGGTGATGCCCAGATTTTGTTTCAAAATCTCATTCGTGTGCTGGGTTTGGCTACAAATGAGTGGTCATGGAAGAGTCCATCAACAAATCTAGGCCAGCTTGAAAATCCTGGGCTCCCAGTAGTGGCACTTGCCTTTGGCGGGCCAGTGGCGCAAAAAATTACAGGCGAGAGAGATCCTTTGCCGCAGTTGCGTGAGACGATCCTTGCCTTAAACACAGGCAATGACGAAGAGATTCCGGTGATTGCTTCTTTTGAGTTAAATCAAGTGCTGACCAAGCCCAAAGAGAAGGCTTTACTTTGGCAGGATTTGTTGATGGCGAGATCGGTACTGCAAAACAGCTGATCAGCTTAGTGCTTGTGTTCGCCGATCAGATGCATTGAGTCATATTCCGCCTGGTTTCTTGCGTGACGTTTAATGACTAACCACATAATCAGGCTGACGGCCACACCAAATCCAATGATCACAATTTGAATGGGTACATCCAACCAAATCAGCAATGAGTAGATTAATAGCATCATCAATACTGAAATATTTTCATTAAAGTTTTGCACGGCAATAGAGTGTCCCGCAGACATGAGAACGTGCCCGCGATGTTGCAAGAGGGCATTCATCGGAACTACAAAGTACCCTGCCAGCCAACCAACCAAAATTAATAAGAAGTAAGCTGGCAATAAGTTCAGGGTAACGTCAAACTTTCCAAAGCTAAACACGCTGGTATTTGGTAGCAGGTCTGAGTTATACACGGCCATCACGCAGACCACTAGACCCATGGCAATTCCGTAGGGTAGTACATTCAAGGATTTGCGCAGAGGTATACGCCAAGCGGCATATACGGCACCACCAGCTACACCTACTGCAGAAATGGCTTGCAAAATTGCGCCTTGAGAAAGATTCATGTGAAGGGCAACTTGAGCCCACTTAATCACAATAAATTGCAAGGTGGCGCCGGCGCCCCAGAATAGAGTGGTAACTGCTAGAGAGATTTGACCTAAGCGATCATTCCAAAGGGTTTTGAAGCAAATGGCAAAATCTTTAACCAATTCAATAGGATTGGTTTTCTGGGAAACGTAACGTGCGCCAGTATCTGGAATTTTCAGATTAATGATTGCAGCAACGACATAAATCATCATGATGATCATAATTGCCGACTCAGCCGGGGTATCAATGCCGGTGTCAAAAGTCGGCATATCTAATGCCAGCAGACTTTGCGAAACAGTACTACTAATGAGTACGCCGCCTAAAACGGTGCCCAAAATAATGGAACCCACGGTGAGGCCTTCAATCCAACCATTGGCAGCAACTAATTTTTCAGGGGGCAACAGTTCAGTTAGGATTCCGTATTTCGCAGGAGAGTATGCGGCTGCACCTAAACCGACGATCGCATAAGACAATAAAGGGTGGCTTCCGAAAAGCATCGCCACGCAACCAACGAACTTAATCGTATTTGTGATGAACATGACATTACCCTTGGGGCGGGAATCAGCAAAAGCTCCAACAAAGGCTGCCAGTATTACGTAGGACAATACGAAGAATAATTTCAGCAAAGGGGTCATCCAGGCCGGAGCGTGAAGCTGGGCCAGGAGGGCAATTGCCGCTATCAGGAGAGCATTATCAGCAAGCGACGAAAAAAATTGCGCCGCCATAATGATGTAAAAGCTACGGTTCATTCGTACAATCTAGTCATTACTACAATTAAAACATGAAAGGAGGGGTGATTATGGGTGATTCAGCTAACGGCCTGATTAATAGACCAATTTTGGCATCTATTCATACAGCCGCCTTTCAACATAATTTAAACCGAGTTCGGGAATTGGCGCCGGAGTCCAAAATATGGTCTGTCATTAAGGCTAGAGCCTATGGCCATTGTTTTGATGCGGCCCTCAAAGGTTTGGCATCTACCGACGGATTTGCCTTGTTAGATATCCAAGATGCGGCATGGTTACGTGATCATGGCTGGAAGGGTCGAATCCTGCTTTTAGAGGGCTTTTTTCATGAAAATGAACTAACTCTTGCTGAAGAGTTGGCGTGCGATTTGGTGGTTCACTGTGAAGATCAGGTGGGCTGGCTTGAGCGATTTAAAGGCAAAAACCATAAACCATTCAATGTCTTTCTGAAGATGAATTCCGGCATGAATCGACTGGGTTTAAAGCCAGATGCGTATCGGATTGCTTTTCATCGTTTGCACGCTGCTGGCTATCACATGCATCACATGACCCATTTTGCTAATGCGGATCAAGTAGATCGATTACCTTCGGTTGGCTCTCAACAAGAGCTATTTAATCAAACCATTGAGGGCTTAGATGCTCCGACCTCATTAGCAAATTCAGCCGCTATATTGTGGCATCGCAATGCATTGGGAGATTGGGTACGACCCGGCATCATGCTTTATGGCGCATCACCAACAGGCCTTCATGCTGATATCGAGCACGCCAATCTTCAACCGGTAATGCAGCTGCATAGTGAAATTATTGATACACAGGATTTACAAAAAGGTGATCGTATTGGCTACGGTGGTCGATATCAAGCATCGGAATCGATGCGCATTGGTATTGTTGCTTGTGGTTATGCGGATGGATATCCGCGTCACGCTAAAGATGGCACTCCGGTTTGGGTTGCTGATGGTGATACAGGCGCCATATGTCCTTTGGTAGGAAGAGTCTCTATGGATATGTTGGCGGTGGATTTACGTAATGCTCCCAATGCAAAGGTAGGAGCTGCTGTTCAACTCTGGGGCGATAAGGTCGCAGTAGATGATGTTGCGCAGATGAGCGACACGATAGGTTATGAATTGCTTTGCGCAGTAGCACCTAGAGTGCCAGTAGCTATCAAATAAAAAATCCTCCGTGCTGGAGGATTTTTAATGAGTACATGGTGTTTATTTATTCCAGAACTGCCACCATTGACGTTGTTTTTTAACGCGTTGACCAGTTTCTAGCATGTCGCTATCTGGAAAGTTCAATTTAAAAACACGGGCAGAATCGTTACTCAATTGAGTCATGCCAAGCTTTTCATAAGACTTGGTGAGAAGATATAAAGCCTCTTCAACCGCAGGCGCGCGGTCGTAATCGCGAATAACTAGCTGAGCACGATTTGCCGAAGCCAAATAGGCGCCGCGCTGATAATAAAAGCGCGCTACGATGACATCCGCCTCTGCTAATGAGTTCACGATATAGCGCATACGATCTAAGGCATCGGGCGCATATTTACTGTTTGGGAAACGCTCAACAACCACCTTAAAAGATTCAAAGGCTTCCCTTGCTGCTTTAGGATCACGCTCACTGAGATCTTGACCAGTAAATTTACCGAGCCAACCTAAATCATCGTTAAAAGTAATGAGCCCTTTTAGGTAGTATGCGTAATCCAGGTTTGGGCTGCCTTGGTGTAACTTAATAAAACGGTCGATTGCAATGAGTGCTTGAGTTTGCTCTTGAGCCTTCCAATAACAATAAGCGGCATTAATTTGAGCTTGCTGAGAATACGGACCAAAAGGAAAGCGAGCTTCCAGTTTCTCGAAGTACTTGCCGCACTTAGCAAAGTCGGCATCATTGAGTTTTTCCGTTGCTTCTGAATAGAGTTTGGCTTCTGACCAGATATCGGTATCGTCTTTGCTGCCATCACTGCCTGCACACCCACTTAATAGCGTCAGGGCAAAAAGCAGTGCTAACAGTAGTGCAATAGGCAGGCTATTTAAATTGCGAGCCTTATTTTGTGCGGAAGAATTCCCGGCAAGCCTTAAACTGGCGTCTGATATTACGTCGGACATAACTGAAAGGCTCTCTAAGCGTGGCATTGCCGCAAACTCCTGATTCGAATCCCATTGATTATATCGATGATGAGGATTTCATCTCCCTAGAAATACCCTTGGAGATGGCTGGCGAGCGCTTGGACAAGGTGCTAGCAGGGTCTTTGCCTGATTATTCCCGCAATCGTTTAAAGGCTTGGGTAGAGGCTGGGGCGGTAATGGTTGACGGAAAGGTCACCAAAGCCCGCTATCTTCTGCGAGGGGGAGAGAGTATTAAGGTATTTCCTCAAGAAATGCCCGAGCAATTTGCCTTTAGTCCCGAAGAGATTCCCCTGGATGTGGTTTATGAGGATGAGGATGTGATTGTCATTAATAAGCCTCCTGGCTTGGTGGTGCACCCAGCAGCTGGCAATTGGTCGGGCACACTTCTCAATGGGCTTCTGTTTCGGTATCCGGAGCTAAAAATGCTCCCCAGGGCAGGCATTGTTCATCGTTTAGACAAAGATACCTCTGGCCTTATGGTGGTGGCTAGAACCGCTCATGCGCAGACATCCTTGGTGCGCCAATTACAGGATAGAACGGTTGGGCGTCGCTACCTAGCTTGGGTCTGGGGTGAGGCTCCAAGCCAAGGCAAGGTACTAGCTTCAGTGGGTCGAGATCAGCGTGATCGCCTCAAAATGGCTGCTGGTAGCCCCCAAGGCAAGCCTGCGGCTACCTTATTTCGACGTTTAGCCAAAGGTCTTGTTCAAGAATCTGCTGTAACTCTTTTGGAATGCAGGCTTGAAACTGGGCGCACCCATCAAATTCGAGTCCACCTGGAATCATTGGGCTTTCCATTGGTTGGCGATCCTGTGTATCGCAAAAAGACACCTGGTGCCTCTAAAAATCTTACTTTTAATCGTCAGGCCTTACATGCATTTGCACTTAGCCTTCTGCACCCAGTAAAAAATGAAACCATGACTTGGTTCCGCCTCCCGCCACAGGACATATTGGACCTACTGCCGCAATTGGGCATGACTGAAGAGGTGCTACCTAAAGAAGCAGTCGTTTTGGCTTCAATTCAAAATGAATCTCAAACATGAGTTTGATACAGCCTCAGTGGCCCAGCCCACCTAATATTCATGCACTACTGAGTACGCGCTCAGGTGGGGCGAGCAAATCTCCCTATGATTCTCTAAACCTAGGTGATCATGTTGGAGATGACATTGAAGATGTGCTAGCTAACAGAGCAATCCTCGCTCAAGCATTACCTAACAATCCTTTATGGCTAAAACAGACTCATAGTGTTGTAGTGAGCACCCCTGAAACTCGTAAAGCAATCAATGGTGCTGTGATTGAAGCGGATGCCTCAGTCACCAATATAGCGAGCGAAGTCTTAGTCATCATGACAGCGGATTGTTTGCCGACTTTATTTACTAATTCAATGGGAACTGTCGTTGGTGCAGCACATGCAGGATGGAGAGGGCTTTGTGCTGGAGTTTTGGAAAATACCGTCGCTGAAATGCTGCGTTTATCCAAAGAATCTACAGCGTCTGATCTATTGGTGTGGCTGGGTCCTGCCATTGGACCGAACTCATTTGAAGTGGGTGAGGATGTAGTGAATGCTTTTAGAGATTCAGGCTTACCTTTTTCAGAGGATGCGTTCAAGCCTATTCCTGGCAAATCTGGAAAGTTCTTGGCTGATATTTATCGTTTGGCTAAAGATCGACTAGAGGCATGTGGCATTAAATCAATATTTGGCGGTGAATATTGCACTGTAAAAGACAGTAAGCAGTTTTTCTCATATCGACGCGATGGCATAACTGGTAGATTTGCTTCTGCTATCTGGATTGCTAAATCTTGAGTGCTTCATTTTATGAGGGTAACTACTAGCTTAGCTCTTAGGCTAGGGTTATTGCGTATAACTCAATAGCCCTTAAGGGCGGAGAATGTCTCTAATTAATTGAAGAGACTACTATGTTTGCAGGCATGAATACCGGTGCAACGCCATCTTTGGCGCCGCATCATATGGCGTTAATTCCGCCAGAGCGTTTATCTGAAATTCAAAAAGAATATTTCACTGAGCTAGCGCACATTGCAACCAATCCTGAAGCGATTGAAGTTAAAGATCGTCGTTTTGCTGGTAAAGCCTGGCACTCCTCATGGAGCAAAGTGATTGCGGCAACTTATTTGCTGAATTCCAAGCACCTCATGGCATTAGCCAAAGCAGTAGAAACAGACGAAAAGTCTAAGCAGAAGATTTTGTTCACAACAGAGCAGATGATTGATGCACTTTCTCCATCGAACTTTATTGCCACTAATCCAGAAGTATTAGAGAGCATCATCAGCTCCCAAGGTCAGTCCATTCAAAAGGGAATTGTGAACTTATTGGGGGATATGAAAAAAGGTAAGGTCTCTCAAACGGATGAGTCTGCCTTTGAGGTGGGAAAGAATATTGCCACTACTGAAGGACATGTGGTTTTTCGTAATGAGCTCTTTGAATTAATTCAATACACACCGCTGACTGAAAAAGTATTTGAGCGACCTTATTTGATGGTGCCCCCATGCATCAATAAATATTACATTCTGGATTTGCAGCCAGATAACTCTGTCGTTCGTCATATGGTGAGCCAGGGCCATACCGTGTTCTTAGTATCTTGGAAGAATCCAAATGCTGCTATGGCTGAGGTGAGCTGGGATGACTACGTTGGTAAGGGCGTAATCAAGGCAATTGATGTAGTCAAAGAAATCGGCGATACCAAGCAAATTAATATTTTAGGATTCTGCGTCGGCGGCACCTTAACTACCTCTGCGTTGGCTGTGTTGGCGGCGCGTGATGAACATCCGGCCGCAAGCTTAACGCTATTCACCACCTTATTGGATTTCACCAATACCGGCATTCTGGACGTCTTTATTGACGAGGGTATGGTTGAGATGCGCGAGAACACCATTGGTGGTAAGGGCGGCAAGTTTGGCATGATGTCGGGCTTAGATTTGGGCAATACATTCTCTTTCTTGCGCCCGAATGATTTAGTTTGGAATTACGTTGTAGAAAATTATCTAAAAGGCAATTCACCGCCCCCGTTTGATTTGCTGTATTGGAATGGTGATTCAACCAATTTACCTGGTGCCATGTACTGCTGGTACTTACGTCATACCTATTTGCAAAATGATTTAGTTAAACCAGGCAAGCTCAAAATTTGCGGCGAAAAAATTGATCTAGGCAAAATCAAATGCCCAGCCTATTTGTATGCGTCACAAGAAGATCACATTGTTCCTTGGCAGTCTGCTTATGAATCAACCCATATCCTAAAGGGTAAGAATCGTTTTGTATTGGGTGCTTCAGGCCACATTGCCGGCGTGATTAATCCGCCCGCTAAAAATAAACGTTACTACTTTGAAAATAACAAGATTGCGGCAACGGCTAACGAATGGCTAGAGGGTGCAAAACAAATTCCTGGTAGCTGGTGGCCCGACTACACCAAATGGCTCGAACAATTTGGTGGTGAGCAAAAGCCAGCAAGCACAACTTTTGGCAACGCCAAGTACAAAAAAATGGAAGCAGCGCCTGGTGTGTACGTCAAAGAAAAAGCAACACCAGAGATCAATCAATAATTAACGAAGGTTTTTAAAAGGGGAAAGTAATGTCTCAAAAAGTCGCATATGTAACTGGTGGTATGGGTGGTATTGGTACCGCTATTTGTCAACGTCTTGCTAAAGATGGCTTCAAAGTAATTGCAGGCTGCGGACCAAATTCTCCACGTAAAGACCGCTGGATCGGTGAGCAAAAAGCGCTCGGCTACGATTTCATCGCTTCAGAAGGTAACGTTTCTGACTGGGATAGTACTGTTGCCGCCTTTGAAAAGGTCAAGGCTGAAGTAGGGCGCGTAGATGTTTTGGTAAATAACGCAGGTATTACACGTGATAGCGTATTCCGCAAGATGACTCCAGATGCATGGAAGGCAGTAATTGATACCAACCTCAACTCCTTATTTAACGTCACCAAGCAAGTGATTGATGGCATGGTTGATAACAACTGGGGCCGCATTATCAATATTTCTTCTGTAAACGGTCAAAAAGGCCAATTTGGTCAATGTAACTATTCCACTGCTAAAGCAGGTTTGCACGGCTTTACGATGGCTTTAGCGCAAGAAGTAGCTACCAAGGGTGTTACTGTAAATACCGTATCTCCTGGTTACATTGGAACCGATATGGTTAAAGCAATCCGTGAAGATGTTTTGGAGAAGATTGTTTCTGGTATTCCAGTGAAGCGTTTAGGCACTCCAGATGAAATCGCCTCTATTTGCTGCTGGATTGCATCAGAAGATGGTGGCTACGCTACTGGCGCAGACTTCTCATTGAATGGTGGTATTCATACTGGCTAATATTGCACTGCAGCAATTATAGGAGTATGCGCAGTACGCAACACAGCGTATTTACCTTTTAGTCAAACTAGGGATAAACTACGCTGATGTTGCGATGCAGTAAAGAGTAAGGAAAAAAATGGTAACCCGTGCTAAACGAGCTGGAGAAGATCGGCTCATCAAGAAGTACCCAAATCGTCGTCTCTACGATACCCAAACAAGCACCTATGTCACGCTGTCTGACATCAAGAACTTGGTTATGGGTAGTGAAGTCTTCAAAGTCGTTGACGCCAAAACAGAGGAAGATTTAACGCGCAACATCTTGTTGCAAATTATTCTTGAGGAAGAGGCTGGTGGCGCACCAGTGTTCTCTTCACAAATGCTTTCTCAAATCATTCGCTTCTATGGAAACTCCATGCAGGGCTTAATGGGTAACTACCTTGAGAAAACCATGCAATCTTTTGTAGATATCCACAACAAGCTTGGCGATCAAACTAAAGGTTTGGGAGCTGGAAGCACTCCAGAGGCCTGGTCACAGATGATGAATCTCCAGAACCCCCTCATGCAAGGCTTGATGGGTAACTACATGGAACAGAGCAAAGATCTCTTCATCAAAATGCAAGAACAGATGCAGGGCTCACAAAATATTTTTGGAAATTTTCCTTTTACGCCTCAGCCCAACAAAACTGAAAAAGAATAGTTGTGGCTGGAAAAATTGGATTTGTATCCTTAGGGTGTCCTAAGGCACTGGTTGATTCAGAGCTCATCCTCACACAACTGAGTGCTGAGGGTTATGAGACCGCTAAGGATTATTCCGGAGCCGACTTGGTAGTTGTTAATACCTGCGGCTTCATTGATTCTGCTGTTGAAGAAAGCCTCTCGGCCATTGGCGAAGCGCTAGCTGAAAACGGCAAAGTCATTGTGACTGGTTGCCTTGGCGCCCGAAAAAATGCAGATGGCTCTGATCTCATTCAGAGTATCCACCCTAAAGTGCTCGCTGTTACAGGGCCACACGCTACTGATGAAGTAATGCAAGCCATTCATTTGCATCTTCCCAAGCCGCATGATCCCTTTATTGATTTAGTGCCGCCAGCTGGTGTAAAGCTGACCCCAAAACATTATGCTTATCTCAAAATCAGCGAGGGCTGTAATCACCGCTGTACTTTTTGCATCATCCCCAATATGCGTGGAGATTTGGTTTCACGTCCCATCGGCGAGGTATTGCTAGAAGCTAAACGCTTATTTGAGTCGGGCGTAAAAGAACTGTTGGTTGTCTCTCAGGATACGAGTGCCTATGGTGTAGATATTCAGTATCGCACTGGCTTTTGGGATGGCAAACCTGTTAAAACCAAGATGTTTGATTTGGTAAATGCCTTAAATCAAATTGCGCGCGAACATCAAGCCTGGGTTCGCTTGCATTATGTTTATCCATACCCGCACGTTGATGATGTTTTACCGTTGATGGCTGAGTTTGCAGAACATGGCTATGGCGTTCTGCCTTACTTAGATATTCCATTGCAGCATGCGCATCCCGACGTGCTGAAGCGCATGAAACGTCCTGCTAGCGGCGAGAAAAATATAGAACGCATCTTGTCATGGCGTGAGGCTTGTCCTGATTTAGTAATTAGAAGCACTTTCATTGCTGGCTTTCCTGGCGAGACTGAAGAAGAATTTGAATATTTACTCAACTTCTTGGATGAGGCACAAATTGACAGAGCGGGTTGCTTCGCTTATTCGCCAGTAGAGGGTGCTACAGCAAATCAATTGGATAACCCCGTCCCAGATGCAATTCGCGAGGAGCGGCGTGCTCGCTTTATGGCAAAAGCAGAGGAAATCTCTGTAAAACGACTTGCTAAAAAAATAGGCAAACGCGTCCAAGTCATTATTGACCGCGTCGATGAATCCGGCGGAATTGGCAGAACTATTGGCGATGCCCCTGAAATTGATGGTTTGGTAAGGGTTTTGCCTGCTAATAAGCCCTCAAAACGCTATCGCGCAGGCGAAATCATCCGGGCCACGGTCATTAGCTCCCAAGGGCATGACCTAATAGCCGAAACTTGACGAATCGAATAAAACTGTCAGTTGGATTGCTTATTTAGTAATTATTGAGTGCAGTATCAGCCTAATAATTGGGCTTAGTAAAGGGGATTGATATGAGTCGTGATGTCGTTGTCTTAAGTGCAGTTCGTTCCGCAATTGGCACCTTTAATGGTTCCCTCAGCAGCTTTGAGCCTTCAGAGCTCGGCGGCATTGTGATGAAAGAGGCGGTTGCACGCTCTGGTGTAGATCCAGCATTAATTAATTACGTCACTGTTGGGAATACGATTCCGACTGATAGCCGCTATGCCTATGTTGCACGTGTTGCTTCGATTCAGGCTGGTTTGCCAATGGAATCTGTAGCAATGGCCCTCAATCGTTTGTGCAGCTCAGGCTTACAAGCAATTGTGACCACAGCTCAGCAAATCATGTTGGGCGATTGTGATTACGGAGTCGGCGGCGGTGTTGAAGTTATGTCTCGAGGTATGTATGGTTCACCTGCGATGCGCAGCGGCGCACGCATGGGCGACACCAAGATGCTTGATCTCATGGTTGCTGTTCTTACTGACCCATTTGGCGTTGGTCACATGGGTGTCACTGCAGAAAACCTAGTAGAAAAATGGAAGCTTACTCGTGAAGAGCAAGATGCATTGGCAGTTGAGTCACATCGCCGTGCGGCAAACGCAATTAAAGAAGGCCGCTTCAAATCTCAAATCGTTCCTATTACTATCAAAACTCGCAAGGGCGATATCGTGTTTGATACCGATGAGCATTGCAAACCAGATACCACAATGGAAACATTGGGCAAGATGAAGGCAGTGTTCAAAAAAGAAGGTGGGTCTGTTACTGCTGGTAATGCTTCAGGCATTAACGACGGTGCAGCATTCTTTGTGTTGGCTGATGCCGAGACTGCCAAGAAGGCTGGTCATAAGCCTATCGCACGTTTAGTTTCTTATGCGGTTGCCGGTGTTCCAAACCACATCATGGGTGAAGGTCCTATTCCTGCGACTAAGTTAGCTCTTGAGCGTGCAGGACTCAAATTAGATCAAATCGATGTGATTGAATCTAACGAAGCTTTTGCAGCACAAGCCTTAGCAGTTACTAAAGGTTTGGGTTTAGATCCTGCCAAAACAAACGTGAATGGTGGTGCGATTGCCTTAGGTCACCCAATTGGTTGTTCTGGTGCCGCTATTGCCACTAAGGCAATACATGAGCTTCACCGCGTTCAAGGTAAATACGCCCTAGTGACGATGTGTATCGGCGGTGGTCAAGGTATTGCGACCATTTTTGAGCGCCTCTAAAAGAATTGCTCTGATCGCTTAGGTAAATCTTAAGGGATCAGTAGTAAAGCAGCATCTAAGCCGACTCGGTCAAAAGCCGCGTCGGCTTTTTCTTTGACTACGGGCTTTGCTTGATAGGCTACGCTGATACCTGAGCCATTCATCATGATGAGATCATTCGCTCCGTCACCCATAGTGATGGAATTAGCTTTAGTGCAACCAAGGCGGGAGCATGCAGCATCAAGATAGGCTGCTTTAGCTGCACCATCAACAATATCGCCAAGCACCTTGCCAGTCAGTTTTCCGTCAATAATTTCAAGAGTATTTGCTTGAGTTTGTTTAAAGCCTAATTGCTCACGCAGCTTCTCGGTAAAGAAGGTAAATCCACCAGAAACCAAGAGTGTATAAATGCCGCGCTCATATGCTCCAGCTAAAAGTTCAGCTGCGCCAGGGTTAGGGCGTAAACGTTCACGATATACAGACTCTAGTGCATCGGCGTGCACACCCTTTAGCAAAGCAACACGTCTTTTGAGACTCTCTTGAAAGTCTTTAATTTCACCACGCATGGTGGCTTCGGTAATTTCAGCTACAGCAGACTTCTTGCCGGTGAAATCTGCGATCTCATCAATACACTCAATGTTAATGAGCGTCGAGTCCATGTCCATGGCAAGAACACGTATATCTTGCGAAACAAGATCTGGCTTTAAGAAGCAGAGATCAGTATTAAAGCTTCCTGCAAGAGAGCGAAGTTGTTCACGTTGAGGTATCTCAAGAGGTGCGCTGGATTCAAAACGCTCAGAATAATAAGTGCCATTACTAAGTTGACCGCCAATCGAGTGCAGCGAGACACCATACTGTAAGGCTTGATCTTTTAGTGAAAAAATCAGCTTTTCAGATAAGGGGTCTCTGGATATCGCTACAAGTACTTGATTGCTCATGGCTTAATAATAATCGGATTATTGACCCGTCTTCATTGGGCTTAAAACAGCAGATTCATTCAGGCGTCTGAGGACTTGCCTAATGGCATCCAGGCGTTGCTCTAGCTTCTCAAATTCTCGGTCTTTCTGTGGCAATACTTTGAGCTTATCCTGCCCATTGAGTTGAATGTGCTTTGAAGACTGAATCAGTTGAATGATTTTCATTGGGTCAATCGGAGGATTCGGTATAAATTGAATCTGGATGGAAGCAGGGGTTGCATCAATCTTCTTAATACCAAAGCCAGTCATTTCAAGGCGCAGGCGGTGAGTTTCATAAAAGGACTTCGCTTGATCGGGCAGATCTCCAAAGCGATCTACCAACTCTTCACGCAAGCCCATTAATTCAGAGAAGTCGTGGGTGCTTGCAAATCGTTTATATAGCGAGAGACGCTCATGTACATCAGGACAGTAATCCTCTGGTAGTAGGGCGGGTACACCGAGATTCACATCGGTTGTTGCCTGCAGTGGCGAGAGAAGATCTGGCTCTTTACCGCTGCGCAAGGATTTCACGGCGCGATTCAGCATCTCGGTGTAGAGCTGAAATCCAATTTCATGAATTTCACCTGATTGTTTATCGCCCAATACTTCACCAGCGCCACGAATTTCTAAATCGTGCATCGCCAAATAGAACCCAGAGCCCAACTCTTCCATAGCTTGAATAGCATTTAATCTTAGCTGCGCTTGTTTACTCAGCGCCTCAGGATCGGGAACCAGTAAATAGGCATAGGCTTGGTGATGGGAGCGGCCCACGCGACCACGCAACTGGTGGAGCTGGGCTAATCCAAACTTATCTGCACGGTGCATGATGATGGTATTGGCTGTGGGTACATCAATACCCGTTTCAATGATAGTGGTGCATAACAAGATATTGGTTCGTTGAGTTACAAACTCACGCATGACGGATTCAAGTTCGCGCTCATGCATTTGGCCATGAGCCACGCTAATACGTGCCTCAGGAATCAATTCTTGTAATGCATGTTTACGATTCTGAATAGTCTCTACTTCATTGTGCAAGAAATAAACCTGACCACCACGTTTGATTTCACGCAATACTGCTTCACGAATAACGCCATCACCTTCACGACGTACGAAGGTCTTAATAGCTAAACGTTTCTGAGGGGCAGTAGCGATGATAGAAAATTCTCTTAAACCTTCCATTGCCATACCCAATGTTCGTGGGATAGGTGTGGCTGTTAGCGTCAAGATATCAACCTCAGCTCGAAGTGCTTTAAGAGCATCTTTTTGGCGCACACCAAAGCGATGCTCCTCATCAACAATTACCAATCCTAAATTGGCAAACTGCGTTTCTTTTGACAGCAGTTTGTGCGTTCCAATAATGATATCCGCCTCACCCTTGGCGATCGCTTCGAGTGCTGCATTAATCTCTTTGGTGGTTTTAAAGCGGGAGAGTTCAACAATGCGTACCGGCCAATCTGCAAAGCGATCTTTCCATGTGGCAACATGTTGCTCAGCAAGTAGGGTGGTTGGCGCCAAAATAGCTACTTGTTTGCCACCCATTACCGCAACAAAACTAGCGCGCAAGGCTACTTCCGTCTTGCCAAAGCCAACATCGCCACAAACCAAGCGATCCATTGGGGTGCCACTAGTCATATCTCCGATTACCGCTGCAATCGCATTGGCTTGATCGGGGGTTTCTTCAAAGCCAAAGCTTTCCGCAAAAGCGGCATAGTCATGGGCCGAGAATTCAAAGGCGTGACCCTTGCGAATGGCTCTGGCAGCATATAAACCGAGCAACTCAGCAGCTGTGTCACGAATTTGCTGAGCAGCTTTTCTCTTGGCCTTATCCCACTGGCCTGAGCCTAGCTGATGCAAGGGCGCTGAATCAGGATCGGATCCGGCATAGCGAGTCACCATTTCTAGTTGCTGTACTGGCACATACAAGGTGGCTTGACCTGCATATTGCAAATGCAAGAACTCTTCGAAAATAGGTGCTTCCTTAGGTGGCGCAAGATTCAGGAGGACTAAACCTTGATAACGCCCAATGCCATGCTCTGCGTGCACTACCGGATCGCCAATCTTGAGTTCTGATAGGTCCTTAAACAACATATCAGGATCAGCATTCTCATTCGCTTTTCCTTTGCGACGTTGTCTTGCAGTAGTAGTAAATAATTCCGCCTCAGTAACAACAATAAGATTTTCTGAGGACCAAGAAAATCCATTAAAGAGTGGTGCGGTTACTAGACCAAATAGTGAATCGCTCTTAATAAAATCTGCAATGCCTTCAAAGCCTTCTGGCTTTAATGGGTAAAGGGGCTTTCCATCTGAGCCAGCAACTGAATTGCTTTCTTCAAATAGCTGTCGAATCGATTCTTTGCGACCGGCACTGTCGCTACAAACCAGTACACGTACTTTTTCAGTGGCAACGATCTTCCGAAGGCGGCTAATAGGGTCGGCGTCACGACGATGAACTGCAATATCGGGTACTACACAAAACTCACTCTTATCAGAGCCACCTTTTTCAAATGCTAAGCGAGCATATGATTTAGAAGTTGTGAAAAATTCATCAACATCTAAAAATAATTCTTTGGGTGGAAGAATAGGGCGATCTAAATCGTGCTTAAGAAATTCATAACGAGAAAGCGTGTCTTTCCAAAAGCCCTTAATCGTTTCCTCAACATCGCCAATACTGACCAGCCAAACAGGATCGCCCGACCTAGGAAAGTAGTCAAATACATTAGATTGCTCTTCGAAAAAGAGCGGCAAGTAGGATTCAATGCCGGCGCTGGGTATCCCTAGGTTGGCGTCTTTATAAATAGAGCAGCGACTTGGATCGCCTTCAAAGACTTCTCTCCAGCGGCCTCTGAATGCGGTACGCGAGACATCATCAAATGGAAACTCATGCCCTGGAAGTAATCGTATTTCTTTTACTGGATAGAGGCTGCGTTGTGTGTCAGGATCAAATGCACGGATTTGTTCAATTTCATCGCCAAATAAATCCAATCGATAAGGTAGATTAGATCCCATCGGAAATAAATCAAACAAGCCCCCGCGAATACTGTATTCGCCAGGACGCATTACTGCGCTGACAGGATCGTAACCAGCTTGTTGTAGCTGGAGCTTTAATGCAGCTTCATTGAGCTTGTCGCCTTGCCTAAAGAAAAAAGTGTGGCCCGATAAAAAATTAGGAGGGCCGAGTCTTTGGAGTGCAGTGGTAACAGGCACCAAAACAATGTCACAGCTACCATTGAGCAATTCGTAAAGAGTGGCAAGCCGTTCAGAAACTAAATCCTGATGTGGCGAAAAATGGTCGTAGGGAAGAATTTCCCAATCCGGCAAAAGCCTGGTTTTTAGCTGTGGCGCAAATGCGGGGATTTCTTCTAATAGGCGTTGGGCCTCCTGAGCTTGCGCACAAAAAATCACCATTACCGAAAAATTGGCGCGGTAGCGAAGGGCGGTTTGCGCTATTAAAGCGGCATCTGACGACCCAACCAGACCTGAAAAGGTAAAGCGCTGCCCAGCCCGGGGAGCGGGTATAGGGGGTGCTAGATTTAATGCATCAGACATCTAGGCTCATTATAGAATCAGGTATGGCTCCAGGAAATCCTTCAAAAAAGAAATGTCATGCGCTTTTGCCAACAGCGGGCACAGGCTCACGTCTCGGTGGAGAGCTCCCTAAGCAATTTCAGCAGTTGGCAGGAAAGCCAATGCTTTGCTATGCGCTAGAAGCTTTTTTAAACACCCCTCAAGTGGAGTCAATCTGGATTGGCGTGAACCCTGGGTTTATTGATAACCCCATTTTGCAAGTAATTGCTAATGGCGCTCATCAGATTCAATTTTTGCCAACGGGTGGACCAACCAGGCAAGAGACGGTTAGAAATACATTAGCTGCAATGCTCAAAGCAGGCGTCCCTGATGATGATTGGATCTTGGTTCACGATGCGGCTAGACCAGGGATAACACCTGCACTCATAGAGAAGTTAATTCACACGGTTGAAGCAGCAAATGCTGGCGGCATATTGGCCGTGCCTTTAGCGGATACTCTTAAGCAAGCAGATCTGGATTCAGTAGTAGCTGGAAACATCCCACACTCGGAAAGAACGATTCCCCGCGAACATCTCTGGCAAGCACAAACCCCGCAGATGTTTGGTTTAAAGCAGTTACACGATGCTCTAGAAAGCGCCATTCGTCTTGAAGCTGATGTAACAGATGAGGCCAGTGCAATAGAGTTAGTCGGTGTTAAGCCATTGCTAATTGAAGGTGTCGCCCGCAATTTCAAGGTAACCCATCCTGCAGACTGGGAGCTGATGCAGCTACTGTTAAATGCACGAGCTAAGTAAAGATCAAATATGACCCAAAGCAATCACCATATTCCACAGTTTCGCATTGGCCAGGGTTATGACGTTCATGCCTTAGTTCCTGATCGCAAACTCATCCTAGGGGGTGTTCATATTCCTTTTGAAAAGGGTTTATTGGGACATTCTGATGCAGATGCTCTTTTGCATTCTCTAACGGATGCCTTATTAGGCGCTGCTGGATTAAATGATATCGGGCAGTTATTTCCGGATACGGATCCTCAGTTCAAGGATATGGATAGCCGAATCTTGCTCAGAGCAGCCCTTCAGAAGGTTCAGGCGGCAGGGTTTCAAATAGGCAATGTTGATGCCACCATCATCTGCCAAAAGCCAAAATTGGCCGATTTTTTGCCAGAAATGGTCCGTAATATTGCGGCCGATTTGGCCGTTACCCCAAGCCATGTCAACCTTAAAGCCAAGACCAACGAATCCCTTGGGCACCTGGGCAGGGGAGAGGGCATCGCTGTACATGCAGTAGCTTTGCTCTACAAGGCCTAAAACAATCTCTAAAACCCTAGGCATTGTAGAATTACGGTCTTTAGAGTGAAGTCTAGGCTTGGCAGTTTGCGGATATTCGCGAGGATGGCGAAATTGGTAGACGCACCAGGTTTAGGTCCTGACGCCAGAAATGGTGTGGGGGTTCGAGTCCCCCTCCTCGCACCACAAGATTGCTACTTGGCTTGGACTTCACATTTCCAGATCTTCAATTAAGAGACGAGAATGGCTGTGCAGATAGAAAATTTAGGTTCACTAGACCGCAAAATGACTTTGGAGTTCGCTCGTGCCGATTTGGCAAAAGCGCGCGAGGCCCGCTTGGCTAAAGTTGGTAAGACCATGAAGATGGCCGGCTTCCGTCCAGGCAAGGTTCCAAAGAACATTATTGAAAAACAACACGGCATGCAAATTGATTTCGAATTGCAATTCGATAAAGCAGCTGAACTCTTTTATGAGATGGCACAAAAGGAAGGTGTGGCTTTAGCTGGCCAACCTCGTCTAGAGCCTAAGAGTGAGCTCGAAGCAGAGAAGGTTGTGTTTGATGCCTTCTTTGAAGTATTGCCAGAAGTAAAGATTGGCGACTTTAGTAAAGCTGAAGTAAGTAAGTACACAACAGATATTGGCGAAGCCGAAATTGACCGCGCTTTAGATGTATTGCGTAAACAGCAAGTCCATTACCACGCGCGCGGTGAGGCTGGTGCCCATGGCGACGGCGGCTCTAATACTGCGGCACAAGCAGGCGACCAAGTTGTGATCGATTTTGTTGGCAAGATCGATGGCGTTGAATTCGCTGGCGGTAAAGCGGAAAACTTTGAATATGTATTGGGCGAAGGTCGCATGCTTCCTGAATTTGAAGCAGCTACCTTAGGTCTAAAAGTTGGCGAGAGCAAATCCTTCCCCTTAAGCTTTCCCGCTGACTACCACGGTAAAGATGTTGCCGGTAAGACTGCGGAGTTCACTATCACGGTTAAGGCCGTTAATTGGGCCCATCTACCAGCCGTTGATGACGCATTTGCATTGTCATTAGGTGTTACTGAAGGTGGCGTTGCAAAAATGCGCGCTGAAGTAAAAGAGAATTTAGATCGCGAAGTAAAACGTCGCATTACTTCTCTAATGAAAAATGAAGTCATGGATAAGCTCAATGACTTATGTGAGTTGGATGTTCCTAAATCTCTCGTTGCCTCAGAGCAAGAGCGTTTGGTTGAGAATGCTCGTCAAGACTTGATGCAGCGCGGCGTTCCTAATGCAAAGGATGCCCCAATTCCAGTAGAGATCTTTGCGGAGCAAGCTACGAAGCGCGTTCGTCTTGGATTGATCTTGAGTGAACTAGTTAAGAAGCAAAATTTGGCCGCTACCGCTGACCAAATTAAGGCGGAAATTGATGAGCAAGCAGCAACTTACGAAGATCCTAAAGAGGTAGTTCGTTGGTTCTACAGCAATCCAAGCCGTTTAAAGGACATCGAAAACCTAGTGCTTGAAGATAACGTGATTAAATATTTCACGTCTCAAGCCAAGGTAAGCGATAAGGCCGTTACCTTTGAAGAACTCAGCAAGCTAAACTAAGTTATAAATTAAGTCATCCATTTACCCATAAGAGGTTTCAAAATGATCCATAACCATTCTCAGTCTGAAAATCTAGAACCAAAAGGCTTGGGCTTGGTTCCAATGGTGATTGAAACCTCTGGTAGAGGTGAGCGTGCTTACGACATCTACTCCAGATTACTGCGTGAGCGCGTTGTCTTTTTGGTTGGCGAAGTAAATGATCAAACTGCTAACTTAGTGATTGCTCAGTTGTTGTTTCTTGAGAGTGAAAACCCAGATAAAGAAATTTCTTTGTACATTAATTCTCCTGGCGGTTCTGTTTCAGCTGGCTTAGCAATTTATGACACGATGCAATTTATTAAGCCTCATGTCAGCACATTGTGCATGGGTATGGCTGCAAGCATGGGTGCGTTCCTCTTGTGCGCCGGCGAAAAAGGTAAGCGTTATGCCTTGCCAAATTCCCGTGTAATGATTCATCAGCCTTTGGGTGGTGCGCGCGGTCAAGCCTCTGATATCGAAATTCAAGCTCGTGAAATTCTGTACCTACGTGAACGCTTAAATAAAATTTTGGCTGATCGTACCGGTCAATCTATCGAAACTATTGCTAAAGACACTGATCGCGATAACTTTATGTCTGCTGACCAAGCCCGTGATTATGGTTTGATCGACAAAGTTATCGAGAAGCGCCCTTAATTTTCTTATCCAATATTTATCGAGCCCATTTTGAGTGATACAAACACAACTAATTCATCAGATAAAGTTCTGTATTGTTCTTTTTGCGGCAAGAGTCAGCATGAAGTAAAAAAACTCATTGCTGGCCCATCTGTATTTATCTGTGATGAGTGCATAGACCTTTGCACCGATATTATTCAAGAAGAGATTGCCAAGCTCCCCAAGGAAGATGGTGATGACTCCTTGCCAACACCGCATCAAATTCGTGAAAACTTAGATCAATACGTTATTGGTCAAGATCACGCTAAGAAAACACTAGCTGTAGCGGTCTATAACCACTACAAGCGCTTGCAGTATTTGCCTAAGTCTAAAAAAGAGAAGTTGGACAAAGACGGCAAGCCAGTAGAGACTGCCGACAAGAAAGAATCTAAGCTTCCCGCCAAAGCAATGGTTGATGGCGTTGAGTTGGCTAAGAGCAATATTCTTTTAATTGGCCCTACCGGTTCAGGTAAAACGCTTTTAGCGCAAACACTAGCCCGTATGTTAGACGTCCCATTTGTGATGGCCGATGCAACGACATTGACTGAAGCGGGTTATGTTGGTGAAGACGTTGAAAATATTATTCAAAAGTTATTGCAAGCTTGCGACTACAACGTAGAAAAAGCACAGCGCGGGATTGTCTATATTGATGAGATCGATAAGATTTCACGTAAGTCAGATAATCCATCGATTACTCGTGATGTTTCAGGTGAAGGCGTTCAGCAGGCGCTGTTAAAGCTGGTTGAAGGCACTATGGCTTCTGTGCCGCCACAAGGTGGCCGCAAACATCCGAATCAAGATTTCTTGCAAGTAGATACAACTAATATTTTGTTTATTTGCGGCGGCGCTTTTGATGGTCTTGAAAAGGCCATTCAACAACGCACCGCTAAAACCGGCATCGGTTTTAATGCAACCGTTCCAGGTAAAGATGATCGCGGCGTAAGCGACCTCTTGATCGAAGTGGAGCCAGAAGACTTGATTAAGTTTGGCTTGATTCCAGAGTTAATTGGTCGTCTGCCGGTTGTGGCTACTTTGGCCCAATTGGATGAAGAGGCTTTAATACAGATTCTAACTGAGCCTAAAAATGCTTTGGTTAAGCAATATCAGGCTCTGTTGACCATGGAGGGCTCTGAGCTCGAAGTGCGTCGTGAGGCTCTATCTGCTATCGCTAAAAAGGCAATTGCGCGCAAAACAGGTGCTCGTGGCCTCAGATCCATTCTTGAAGGCTCTTTGATGGATGTCATGTACGACCTGCCATCACTCAAGAATGTCCAAAAAGTCGTCATTGATGAAAGCAGCATCGCTGAGGGTGGAAAACCACTTTTGGTCTACAAGCAAGACGCTGAACAGGCAGATTTGAGCAAAAAAGCCTAAATTCTTAGGGTTTTCGCTATTTTTGGGGCATTTTTGCCCCTTTTTTGTCTTTTTACCCCTTGTTTTTCTCTTAAGCCTACCCATATAGGTAGTATGCTACTCATGAATAATGTCTGTATTTAGTGGCTAGCGGTTTAACTGCTACTAAAGAGGACTTTTGAGGTTTGATTACTTTGGAGGATTTGCCCCATGCCTGGCCACTTATTACTACCCTCTGAACCCATTCAACTACCTTTACTCCCTTTAAGGGATGTAGTTGTGTTCCCCCATATGGTGATCCCGTTATTCGTGGGTCGCCCAAAATCTATTAAAGCCCTTGAAGCGGCTATGGAAACTGGCAAAAATGTACTTTTAGTAGCCCAAAAAGCGGCCGCTAAGGATGAGCCTGTTATTGAAGACCTCTACGAGGTTGGCTGTATTGCCAATATTTTGCAAATGTTGAAATTGCCCGATGGCACTGTAAAAGTGTTGGTTGAGGGTGTGCAGCGCGCTGAAGTAAGTCAAATTGAAGATAGCCTTGGTTACTTCAATTGTGAGGCAACACCAACCGCTATTAACGCCATTGATGCACATGAAACAGAGGCATTGCGTCGAGCAATCATGGCGCAGTTTGATCAATACGTAAAGCTAAACAAAAAGGTGCCTCAGGAGATCCTGTCTTCATTAGGTGGAATTGATGATCCAAGTCGCTTGGCTGACACTATATGTGCGCATTTGCCTGTGAAGCTTGAGCAGAAACAGCGCTTGCTGGAAATGACAGATGTCGTTCAGCGTTTAGAGAGCTTGCTTGCTGATTTAGAGAGTGAGATCGATATTTTGCAAGTGGAGAAGCGCATTCGTGGACGCGTGAAGCGTCAGATGGAAAAGAGCCAACGCGAATACTACTTAAATGAGCAAGTTAAAGCGATTCAAAAAGAATTAGGCGAGGGCGAAGAGGGTGCTGATCTTGAGGAGCTAGAGAAGCGTATCAAAGCCGCACGCATGCCTAAGGAGGCTTTGAAGAAAGCTGAGTCAGAGCTTAAGAAACTCAAGTTGATGTCACCAATGTCAGCAGAGGCTACGGTTATTCGCAACTTTATTGATACGCTCGTGAATTTACCTTGGAAGAAAAAAACCAAGATTAACAACGACCTCACCAATGCTGAAAAAGTGTTAGACGAAGATCACTATGGCTTGGATAAGGTGAAAGAACGTATCTTGGAGTACCTCGCAGTTCAGCAACGCGTTGATCGTGTGAAGGCGCCGATTCTTTGTTTAGTAGGTCCTCCTGGTGTTGGCAAGACATCACTTGGTCAATCCATTGCGCGTGCCACCAATCGAAAATTTGTGCGCATGGCCTTAGGTGGTGTGCGCGACGAGTCTGAGATTCGCGGTCATCGTAGGACTTATATTGGCTCAATGCCAGGCAAGATTTTGACAAGTCTTACTAAGGTTGGTGTGCGTAATCCTTTATTCCTCTTGGATGAGGTTGATAAGATGGGTATGGATTTCCGCGGAGACCCAGCTAGCGCCTTGTTGGAGGTGTTGGATCCGGAGCAAAATCACACTTTCCAAGATCACTATGTCGAAGTGGATTTTGATTTATCGGATGTGATGTTCGTGGCGACTTCGAATTCGTTAAATATTCCAGGCCCTCTCTTAGATCGCCTTGAGATCATTCGTCTAGCTGGCTATACGGAGGATGAAAAAACCAGTATTGCCGTTAATTATTTGATTCCTAAGCAAATCAAAAATAATGGCCTGAAAAAAGACGAACTCAAGATTGAAGATAGCGCTGTACGGAACATGATCCGTTACTACACGCGTGAGGCTGGCGTACGTTCTCTAGAGCGTGAAATCAGCAAGATCTGCCGTAAGGTAGTCAAGCTTTTGCTCTTGAAGAAAGAGGCAGCTCCAGTGGTTGTCAATGCAGATAACTTGGAGAAGTTCCTCTCCGTGCGTATGTACGACTTTGGTTTGGCTGGTAAAGAAAACCAAGTCGGACAAGTCACTGGTTTGGCATGGACTGAGGTGGGCGGAGATTTGCTCACTATTGAAGCTGCTGTGATGCCTGGTAAGGGCGTTATCACTCGCACCGGTTCTATTGGTGACGTCATGAAAGAGTCGGTTGAAGCAGCTCGCACAGTGGTTCGATCTAGAGCTAAACGTCTTGGCATTGCGGATGAATCTTTTGAGAAGAAGGATATCCATATTCACTTCCCAGATGGCGCTACTCCTAAAGATGGCCCATCGGCTGGCATCGCGATTACAACTGCTTTGGTATCTGTGTTTACTGGGATTCCAATTCGATCAGACGTAGCGATGACAGGTGAAATTACCCTGCGCGGTGAGGTTTTGCCTATTGGAGGCCTGAAGGAAAAACTTCTTGCAGCACATCGCGGCGGCATTAAGTTGGCCTTGATCCCAGAAGAGAATGTGAAGGATCTGATTGACATTCCAGATAACGTCAAAAATGCAATTGAGATTATTCCGGTTCGTTGGATTGATAAGGTTCTGGAGTTGGCATTAGAACGTATGCCAGAAGCATTGCCTGATCCCACCCCTGAAGAGTTGGCAAAAAAAGCTGCTGAAGCAAGTAAGGCTAGCGAAAAAAGTGCTGCTCCAGACGTTCTTAAGCACTGAAAATAGGGCGATTTTTCGCTAGTTTGACTTCATTTATTGAGGTTGGGCTAGCGGAAAATCTACCCCAAAGCCTCGCTTAGGTTACAATCTCACCTTGTAATATTTTGGGGCGCTTAGCTCAGTTGGTAGAGCGTCTGCCTTACACGCAGAATGTCGGGAGTTCGAGCCTCTCAGCGCCCACCAAATTATTGCCAGTTTTTCCTATCCAAGCCTACTCAGGCATTTCAATGCCAAGCCGCTTTACCCTAGTACACTCCTAGTATTCATCTTTTTTACTAGCGAACTTTTACATGTTTGATACCGTCCGTAAGCACCAACGATTACTGCAATTTGTAATGATGCTGTTGATTGTTCCTTCTTTTGCTTTTTTTGGCATCTCCAGCTATTCCAGTTTTCTAGATAAAGAAACGGATCTCGTCAAAATTAATGGCAAGCCGATTACTGCACAAGAGGTTGAATCAGCAGCTAAACGTCAGGCTGAGCGCGTTGGTGGCAATGCGCAGATCGCACAAAGCTTGCAGTTTAGACAGGCAATCTTGAATGAACTTTTACAGCAACGTATTTTGGGTTTTGCTGTGGGCGACCTTCGTTTGCAAGTTGGTAAAGAGGCTTTAATTAAAAGCTTGCAAAATATTCCTCAGATTCGCGCTCTCTATAAACAAGACGGCAGCTTTGATAATGTTCGTTTCAAGCAATTATTAGCAAGTAACGGTTTAAATGAAGAGCAGTTTTATGCCAGCCAAGCCTTTGATTTAAAAATTAGCCAATTAGTTAACTCAGTGGCGCGTACTGAAATTGCCAATCCCAAATTAGCTGAAATTATCTCGACTTTGTATGAGACTGAACGTCAAGTACAGGCCATGTCATTTGATGCCAAAGAATACTTATCCAAGGTAAGTCCTACAGAAGAAGAGCTGCAAGCCTTCTATACCGCAAATGCTAAATTATTTGAGACTCCAGAGTTTGTGGATGTCGAGTACATCGTCCTTAAGGCTGACCCTAAGGAAGATGCCAAAGTATTTAGCGAGAAGGCCGATCAGTTTGCCAACATGACTTATGACCAATCCGATAGCCTTAAACCGGCGGCGGATAAATTAAAGCTGAGTGTTCAGACGCAAAAGGGTGTAACGCGTTCAGGTGCTCCAGGCGTTGCCAGAAACCATCCTCTAGCCAATCCTAAGGTAGTTCAATCTTTGTTTGGTGATGAGGCTGTTAAGAACAAGCGCAATATTGAAGCTGTACAAACTTCTCCAGGTGTATTTGTTTCTGCTCGAGTGGTGACTTTCCATCCGGCACAAACTTTGCCGTATAAAGATGTTGCTGCAGAAGTGAAGCGTCAAGTAAGTCAGCGTTTAGCAGAAAAGTTAGCAGTTAAAGCAGCTGCCGATCGTTATGCTGCTATTGAAAAAGATCCTAAGGGCGCTTCTGGTTTTGCTAGTCCAACTTGGGTTTCCAGAAATAAACCTGGCAATTTAGTGGGCGGCGCACTAGATCAAGTGATGTCAATTAATCCCGATAAATTTCCAGCCCTTGTATCCGTAAGTAATCCAGGCGTTGGAACTACCTTGTATCGAGTGGATCAAGTCCGTCAACCTACAGGCGTGGATGCAAAGGCACATAAAGCTCAAGCCCAGCAAATTCAGGCCCTAGCAGCTCAGTCTGAATTCGCAGGATTTATGTCCTACTGGCGTGACGTTGCTGGCGTTAAGGTGATCAATCCTCTCAAGCCAATGTCCTCAGGATCGGGCAGCTAGGTTAGTTACTTTTAAGCAATATTTGATATGGGGCCATAGCGCCCCATACGTTTTTAAAGAGAATGGATTGCGCTTTTTCATTGGGATGAATCCGATCAGCTTGAAACAGACTCAAGTCTGAGGCAACACCATTTAAAAAGAAGGGTAGTAATTCCACATTCTCTTGTTGTGACAGTTTTGTATAAATATCCTTAAATTGCTTTGCGTAGTCCTGCCCATAGTTGGGTGGAATCTGCATTCCAAAAAGCAATACTTTTGCGCCAGATTGCTTGCTAAGCGCAATCATCTTGCGCAAATTCCTTTCAGACTCCTGGATCGATAGTCCGCGTAATGCATCATTTCCTCCAAGCTCCAGAAACACAATACCCGGCTTCTTTTGCTCTAGTAGTTTGGGTAATCTAGAGAGGCCACCAGAGCTGGTTTCGCCGCTAATGCTGGCATTGAAAACAGTCCAAGGACTGCCTTGTTTCTGTAGTTGCTCTTCCAGTAATTTGACCCAGCCAGTCCCACGTGCGAGACCATATTCGGCTGAAAGGCTATCACCCATCACCAGAATGGTCTGCTTTGTCTGGGCTACTGTGCCAAAGGAAATAAACAGGCAAAATAGAGCAATAGCAGATGTTAGCGCTCTCATTTTTTTACTCAAGAAACTCAACCCAATATATTGATTCATTTATGAGTATTCCAACAAAGGTCCTTAGTTCGATTTGCCTAGGTAAACAAGTTTTATCTAGTGACGGATCGTTAACTATTTTGCACGACATTAGCTTTGATGTCTTTCGGGGCGAGAGCGTTGCCATTACGGGAGCATCTGGCTCTGGTAAAAGTACCTTACTGAGTCTGCTAGCTGGTTTAGATACGCCAACTAGCGGACATGTGGAATTAGTCTCTCAAAACCTCAATGATTTAGACGAAGATGGTAGGGCGCTCTTAAGAGGGAAAAATGTAGGCTTTGTCTTTCAATCCTTTCAACTCTTGCCGCACCTCACTGCGTTAGAAAATGTGATGCTCCCTGCCGAACTCAACGGACTAGAATTGCCCAAAGAGAATGCCCTGCATTGGCTTGGGCAGGTAGGCCTGGAGGAGCGAGCCAACCATTTCCCCAAAACGCTCTCTGGTGGAGAGCAGCAACGCGTAGCCCTAGCAAGGGCTTTCATCATGAAGCCTTCCATTTTGTTTGCCGATGAGCCAACTGGGAGCTTGGATGAACTTAGTGGAAACCGGGTTATTGAGCTCCTTTTTGAGCTAAATCGGGCCAATAAATCGACCTTAATTTTGGTTACCCATGACCAGGCCTTGGCGGATCGGTGCCAACGGCAGTTACACCTTCAGGGCGGCCGATTACTGTAGGCAAAACCTTATAATCTAGGGATGTCTTTTTTCCACTTTTTGCCTGGCGCAGATGCGCTTTCCCCCTTCCGCCAACAGCGCCTTTTAGCTTCTTTGGCCACCCAAGGGGTTGATCTTGAGTCTATTGAAGCTCAATACCTTCATTTTATTTGGTCCCCAGCGGAGTTGGATGCCAAAAACCAAGAGGTCATGGCCAGTCTATTGACCTATGGTCAGCCATTTCATTCAAAAATTAATCCTGGTAAGTCTTGGTTCGGAGCAGGCAAATCAGAAGATCAGTGTGCGATTGTTATTCCTAGATTTGGAACTGTTTCGCCATGGGCTAGTAAGGCAACGGATATTGCTCGTCAATGTGGTTTAGATGTTCTGCGTCTTGAGCGTGGCGTACAGTTTTCTTGGAAGAGCAAAAAGACACTAACTCCAGAACAAAAAGCATTGGTGCTTGCTGCAGTTCATGACAGGATGACTGAAACAGTTATTGATTCAACAGACGCAGCAAATGCTTTATACCAATCATTAGAAGATAAGCCATTAGCACGTATACCTGTGATGACTGAAGGTAGGGTGGCGCTTGATAAGGCAAACCAAGAATTAGGTCTTGCTTTATCGGATGATGAGGTGGTTTACCTCGCCGAAAGCTTTACTCGTCTTCAACGTAATCCATCTGATGTTGAGTTGATTATGTTTGCTCAGGCAAACAGCGAACACTGCCGTCATAAGATCTTTAATTCCAGCTGGACAATTGATGGTGACGATCAAGAGCGTTCTTTATTCGCCATGATTCGCAATACGCATCAATTACAACCAGAAGGAACGATAGTTGCGTACTCTGATAATTCAGCCGTGATGGCCGGATGCGAAGCTGAGACTTGGGTTCCGCAGGGGGCAGATCATCGCTATGAAAAAGATACGCGTTTAGTTCACACCCTAATGAAGGTAGAAACTCATAACCATCCCACAGCGATTGCACCATTTCCTGGCGCATCTACCGGTGCCGGTGGTGAGATTCGAGATGAGGGCGCAACGGGTATTGGCGGCCGACCTAAAGCAGGTCTTACCGGCTTCTCCGTATCCAACTTAAATATCCCGGGCACAGCTTTGCCATGGGAAGCTGAGCAATATGGCAAGCCAGAGCGCATCGCCACACCTTTGCAAATCATGATTGAAGGCCCACTAGGCGGAGCTGCATTCAATAATGAGTTTGGTAGGCCGATCTTGGGTGGTTACTTCCGAGTTTTTGAGCAAACTTTAGATGGTACTCGTCGCGGTTATCACAAGCCCATCATGATTGCCGGCGGTATAGGCAGTATTGATTCGATTCACACCGCTAAAAAATCAATTCAAGCAGGTCACCTCCTAATTCAACTTGGCGGCCCTGGAATGCGAATTGGTATGGGCGGTGCTACTGGTAGCTCAGTTTCTACTGGTACCAATACTGCGGATCTGGATTTCGATTCAGTACAACGCGGTAACCCAGAGATGGAGCGCAGGGCGCAAGAAGTCATTAATGCTTGCCGTGCGCTTGGCGAGAATAATCCAATCGTCTCTATTCATGACGTTGGTGCAGGTGGTCTTTCCAATGCATTTCCAGAGCTGGCTGATGGTGCCGGGTTGGGGGCTGCTTTTAAACTTCGTAGTGTGCCGCTAGAAGAAAGTGGCATGAGTCCTGCGGAAATTTGGTGCAACGAATCTCAAGAACGCTATGTTCTAGCAATTGATGCAAAAGATTTAGATTTGTTTAAATCTTTCTGTGAACGTGAGCGTTGCCCATTCGCAGTTGTTGGGGAAGCTACTGCGGAACGTCAACTGACATTAAGTGATACTAAGCAAGCTGCTGATACTGATGCAGCATCGCCTATTGATATGCCGATGGAGGTCCTTTTGGGTAAGCCTCCCAAGATGCATCGGGATGTCAAACGGGTCGCACAAGAATTTAAAGAATTAAATGTGACTGATGCGGATTTAGCGCAATCAATTGCTTGGGTTTTGCAACAACCAACTGTCGCTAGCAAATCATTCTTAATTACGATTGGCGATCGAACTGTGGGCGGTCTAAATGCCCGTGATCAATTTGTTGGACCATGGCAGGTTCCTGTCGCTGACTGTGCAGTCACCATGATGGACTACAAGGGCTATCGTGGTGAAGCGATGTCTATGGGCGAAAGAACTCCGCTAGCCGTCATCAATGCTCCTGCTGCAGCTCGTATGGCTGTTGGTGAGGCCATTACTAATTTATTGGCTGCAGATATCACCAGTCTTCAAGGCGTAAAACTTTCAGCAAACTGGATGGCTGCCTGTGGAGCGCCCGGTGAAGATGCCAAGCTGTATGACTCTGTGAAAGCGGTTGGTATGGAGTTATGTCCTGCGCTCGGAATTTCTATTCCGGTAGGCAAGGATTCTTTATCTATGTCTACTGCTTGGCAAGACGGTAATGAATCTAAAAAAGTGGTTGCCCCGGTTTCATTAATTATTTCCGCATTTGCATCTGTGCAAGATGTACGTAAGACATTAACACCGCTTCTGCAATTGAAGAATCAAGCAGGATCTCCCATGGAGACTGAGCTCATATTAATTGATTTGGGCCGTGGAAAAAATCGCATGGCCGGCAGTATTTTGGCTCAAGTTTTAGATCAATCTGGAAAATCTTCTCCTGATGTCGATCATCCAGAAGATCTCAAATCCTTAGCGTCTGCAATCATTGAACTTCGTAAAGAAGGCAAGCTGTTGGCTTATCACGATCGATCTGATGGCGGATTGTTAGCCTGCGTTGCGGAAATGGCATTTGCCTCACATTGCGGCATTTCTATGAACGTAGACATGATTGCCATGGATGCAGGGCAAGAGCCCGACTACGGCGATGCTAAGAACTGGGCTCAACAAGTTTCAGGGCGTCGTCATGAGCAAACTATGCGTGCTTTATTTAACGAAGAGCTTGGTGCCGTTATTCAAGTCCGAAAAGAAGATCGTGATGCCGTATTTGCAGTGCTCAGGAAGTTGGGTCTGAGTGCTTACAGTCACGTCATTGGTAAGCCAAACACGAATGGCCGTATTGAAATTTGGCGTGATGCAAAGAATATTTTTGCAGAGCCGCGTGAAGTGCTCCAAAAGATGTGGGCTAATACCAGCTATCAAATAGCTCGCTTGCGCGATAACCCAGCTTGTGCTGATAGTGAATTTGCACTCTTAGATAACATCTCTGATCCAGGCATGAGTCCAAAACTCACGTTTGATGTCGCAGATGATATAGCAGCTCCTTTCATAGCTAAAAACGCTCGCCCTAAAGTTGCTATTTTGCGAGAGCAGGGTGTGAACTCTCATGTAGAAATGGCTTATTCCGTAAACTGGGCTGGCTTTGATAGTTATGACGTCCATATGTCTGACTTGCTCAGCAGCAAGGCCAAGCTCGAAGATTTCAGAGGCTTAATCGCTTGTGGCGGATTTAGTTATGGCGACGTGTTAGGTGCTGGTGAGGGTTGGGCCAAAACCATACTCTTTAATCAACAGCTGCGTGATCAATTTTCTACATTTTTTAATCGCCAGGACAGCTTTGCATTAGGAGTCTGTAATGGTTGTCAAATGATGAGCAATCTTTCGGGAATCATTCCGGGCGCAGAAGCTTGGCCTAAATTTACCCGCAATCAATCAGAGCAGTACGAAGCGCGTTTGGTTATGGCGGAAGTCATGTCTTCCCCGTCGATCTTTACTCAAGGCATGGAAGGCAGTCAAATTCCAATTGCGATCGCTCATGGTGAAGGCTACGCCAACTTTATCCAGCAAGGTAATTTAGAGCAGATTCAAAAGCAGGGCTTGGCATCATTCCGGTTTGTTGATCACCAAGGTAATCCAACGGAAACCTACCCAATGAATCCAAATGGATCCCCAGACGGGTTAACAGGTGTTACTACTCCTGATGGTCGCTTTATGGTGATGATGCCTCATCCAGAGCGCGTATTTAGAGCGGCGCAGATGAGTTGGTGTCCGCCTGACTGGTTGAACACGCCAGACGGCGCTAGCCCTTGGTTGCGTCTATTCCGTAATGCCCGCAATTGGGCGAAATAATCTCGCTACAGATGGAACCGGTTACATTTTCTGAAAGTGGTGGCATACGCTATTTGCACTTTGGCACTGAGTTAATTCAAGGGGCAATGCGTTTACGCGACCCTGATGAGATTTATCTTGAGTACAACCAGCAGATGATGGCCTGGTTATTGTTTTTGGAAACCAAGCCTGGGATGCGGATTGCCCAATTAGGTTTAGGTACTGGTGCATTGACCAAATTTCAGCATCGTTATTGCCCAGCCGTGAAGACAACTGTAGTAGAACTCAATCCTGCAGTAATCGTATCGGCTAGATCCATGTTTTTTACGCCCGATGACGACCGTAAATTAGAAACTCTCCAAACGGATGCGAAAAAGTTTGTTAAGGATAAAAAGTACCGCGGTCAGTTTGATGCTGTTCAGGTGGATTTGTATGATGCTATCTGCGATGGTCCTGCGGCAAGTTCTTTAGAGTTCTATAAAGGCTGCTTTGATATTCTGAAAGGTCCAGGCGTATTGACTGTGAATTTATTTTCTCGTCATAAAAGTTTTGAAGTGAATTTAAAGAACATCTGCGAAGCATTTGATAACAGGGTACTGCTATTTCCTGAGTCTCATGATTGCAACGTTGTTGCCATCGCTTTTAAGGGGCCTAGGCTTGAGGCTGAATGGAAAGATGTCTCCAAGCGAGCAAAATTAATTCTTGAGAAGACCGGATTGCCTACCAATAAGTGGGTTTCTGGTATCAGTCGCGAGAATGCGCGCCAAGAATCAAAGCTTTCTATTTAAACGATCAGAAATCTAAGGCAACAAAAAAGGCGATCAACAGATCGCCTTTTTATATTCAGCACTCACGAAGGAGTGCTGAAATACCAACTTACACAGTTACTGTATCTGCAACATCACTAAATGATTTGATCTTGTCAAAGTTCATGTATTTATAAACTTCACCAGATTTAGCATTCAAGGATTCAACTTGCTCAAAATACTCTTGCGGCGTTGGTAGGCGACCCAGGAGTGCTGCAACAGCTGAAAGCTCAGCAGAAGCCAAATACACACGAGTATCGATACCTAAACGATTCGGGAAGTTACGCGTTGATGTAGAGACTGCAGTAGAGCCTTTACGGATCTGCGCCTGGTTGCCCATACAAAGTGAGCAGCCTGGAGTTTCCATGCGAGCACCTGTAGCACCCAGAATGCCGTAATAGCCTTCTTCGGTCAGAATCATTTGATCCATCTTGGTTGGAGGAGCTACCCACAAGCGAGTAGGCATATCCTTTTTGCCTTGGAGAACTTGACCTGCTGCGCGGAAGTGCCCGATGTTTGTCATACAAGAGCCGATAAATACTTCATCAATTTTCTCGCCAGAAACTTCAGACAGGAATTTCACATCATCTGGATCGTTAGGGCAGGCCAAGATCGGCTCTTTGATTTCGCTCATGTCGATTTCAATTACTTCAGCATAGTCAGCATTTGCATCGGCCTTAAGTAAGTCCGGCTTGGCAATCCAAGCTTCCATTGCTTTAATGCGACGACCTAAAGTGCGCTTATCTTCGTAGCCATTTGCAATCATCCACTTCATCAATGTGATGTTTGAACGCATGTACTCGATGATTGGCTCTTTGCTTAATTGAATCGCGCAACCCGCTGCAGAACGCTCAGCAGAAGCATCAGATAATTCAAATGCTTGCTCAACCTTCAGGTCAGGTAGACCTTCAATTTCCAGGATGCGGCCAGAGAAAACGTTCTTCTTGTTCTGTTTTTCAACAGTTAACAAACCTTTTTTGATGGCATACAAAGGAATCGCATTAACCAAGTCACGCAATGTGATGCCGGGCTGCATTTTTCCTTTGAAGCGAACCAATACAGACTCAGGCATATCCAAAGGCATAACGCCAGTAGCGGCAGCAAATGCCACCAGTCCTGAACCAGCAGGGAAGGAGATGCCAATTGGGAAGCGAGTATGACTATCGCCACCGGTACCGCAGGTATCAGGCAAGAGCAAACGGTTTAACCAGCTGTGAATTACGCCATCACCTGGGCGCAATGCAACACCGCCACGGTTAGTCATAAATGCTGGCAACTCATGGTGCGTGCGAATGTCTACTGGTTTTGGATATGCGGATGTATGGCAGAAAGATTGCATTACCAAGTCTGCAGAGAATCCTAAGCAAGCTAAGTCTTTCAACTCATCACGGGTCATTGGACCAGTAGTATCTTGTGAGCCTACTGTAGTCATGTGTGGCTCGCAATACGTATCAGGGCGAACGCCTTGACCCTCTGGCAATCCACAAGCACGGCCAACCATTTTCTGAGCCAGGCTGAAACCTTTTTTGTTATCAGGAGGGCTAACAGGAATGCGGAATTCAGTAGAAGCTGGCAAACCAAGTGCTGCGCGTGCTTTAGCTGTAAGACCACGGCCTACGATTAAAGGTATGCGACCACCTGCACGAACCTCATCCAGAATCACTGGTGACTTGAGTGAGAAAGAAGCAATTTCTTTACCATTTTTAAAGGCTTTACCTTCATAAGGGCGGAGTTCAATCTCATCGCCCATATTCATATCAGAAACATCAAGCTCAATCGGCAATGCGCCAGCATCTTCCATAGTATTAAAGAAGATCGGAGCAATTTTTGTACCCAAGCAAACACCGCCAAAGCGTTTATTTGGTACAAAAGGAATATCAACGCCAGTCCACCACAACACAGAGTTGGTAGCTGATTTACGGGATGAGCCAGTACCAACAACGTCGCCTACATAAGCAATTTGGTTGCCTTTTTTCTGTAACTCAGCGATTTGCTTCATTGGGCCACGAACGCCAGTGTCATCCGGTTCAATGCCTGGACGTGGGTTCTTCAACATCACTGTTGCATGCAAAGGAATATCAGGACGGCTCCAAGCATCAGGAGCAGGGGATAGATCGTCAGTATTGGTTTCACCGGTTACTTTAAATACAGTGAGCTTCATGCTCTCTGGAACAGCTGGACGACTTGTAAACCACTCGGCATCAGCCCAGCTTTGCAATACTGACTTAGCATTAGCATTGCCTTTTTCCGCCATCTCTTGAACATCATGGAAGTAGTCAAACATCAACAATGTTTTCTTGAGTGCAGCTGCAGCTGCTGCACCACATTCGGCGTCACTCAATAACTCTACTAGCGGTTTAATGTTGTAACCGCCGAGCATGGTGCCCAACAATTCAGTTGCTTTGACTCGTGTAATTAAAGGGGATTTGACCGTTCCTTTAGCGACCGTATCTAAAAACTCAGCTTTTACTTTTGCCGCTTCGTCAACGCCAGCAGGAACGCGGTTTGTGATTAACTCAATAAGCTCAGCCTCTTTGCCAGCAGGTGGATTTATTAGCAATTTAACCAATTCAGCAGTCTGATCTTTGGTCAAAGGTAGAGCAGGGATGCCAAGGGCGGCACGTTCAGCAACTTGGGCGTTATAGGCTTCTAACATTGTGTTTCCTATGAGGTAAAAGTGGTCAATAGAAAGGCCAAAAGGGAATTTTCTCCCGATTAGGGTAATTATAGTTACTTATTTAAGTCTTATATAAGACTTTGAAAGGCTAAATTGCTCTTAAAGGGTTAAATTGTTAAAAAATAAGGGTTTTTCCGCAATAAATCCTATATTCCATAGGCTCGGGATAGGGTTATTCGGACCCGCTTTAAAGGACTTTCTCATCCTTCATGGCCCAAACTAAGGCGACGACCCAACCAACCAGCGACCAGCCTAGGAATAGATTTAAGGCAAAGATAGCGCCTGAATTGGCTCTTTTCTTATTAAAAGCGATGGCAAATGGGAGGAAATAAAAGAGGGAAAGGAGGGTTAAGAGAACGGTAAATAGAAGGCGCATAGGGTCAAAAAATAGCCAAATTGAAGTAAGAAAGCCCATATTACTGATTTCCAGTTTTGTCGTGGATTGATCCTCTGTCGTTATAATTACTTTTTCCAACAGAGCTTAAGCGATGACCAAATACGTTTTTGTCACTGGTGGTGTGGTTTCTTCTTTAGGGAAAGGAATCGCAGCTGCCTCGCTTGCCGCGATTCTCGAATCCCGCGGCCTGAAAGTCACCCTCCTAAAATTAGACCCATATATCAACGTTGACCCGGGCACTATGAGCCCACTCCAACACGGAGAGGTTTTTGTAACTGAAGATGGTGCAGAAACCGACTTGGACTTAGGTCACTACGAGCGCTTCGTATCAGCCAAGATGCGCAAAAGCAATAACTTCACTACTGGACAGATTTATGAATCTGTCATTAGCAAAGAACGTCGTGGTGAATACTTAGGAAAAACAGTCCAAGTGATTCCGCACATTACTAATGAGATTCAAGCATTTGTAGAGCGCGGCGCTAAAGCAAGTCACGATGGCAAAGCAGATGTGGCTATTTGCGAGATTGGCGGGACTGTCGGTGACATTGAATCTCTTCCGTTTTTAGAAGCAGCAAGGCAAATGAGCTTACGCTTGCCGATCAACGACTGCGCCTTTGTTCATTTGACTCTCGTGCCATATATCAACAGCGCCGGCGAGTTAAAAACTAAACCTACCCAACATTCAGTGCAAAAGTTACGCGAGATTGGCATCATGCCAACCGTATTGCTTTGCCGCGCAGATCGCCCGATCCCCGAAGATGAACGTGCGAAGATTTCTCTCTTCTCTAATGTCCGTGAAGAAGCTGTCATTTCAGTTTGGGATGTGGATACGATATATAAGATTCCTGAAATGCTGCACGCACAGGGCATGGATGAGTTGATATGCAGACAACTTGACCTTAAAGCAAAACCGGCAGACCTTTCTGTATGGGCTAATCTGGTTTACGAAATGGCCAACCCTCAGCATGAAGTGACTATTGGCATGGTCGGTAAATATGTTGAGTTAACTGAATCCTATAAGTCACTAATTGAAGCGTTGCGTCATGCAGGTATTCACACGCATACGCGTGTCAATATCAACTACATTGATTCAGAAGTAATTGAAAAAGATGGCGTAGATTGCTTGAAGCAGCTAGACGCTATTTTGGTTCCTGGCGGCTTTGGTAAGCGCGGTACAGAGGGCAAGATTGCGGCAATTCGTTTTGCTCGAGAAAATAATGTGCCTTATTTAGGTATTTGTCTTGGAATGCAATTAGCTGTTATTGAATTTGCCCGCCACGTTGCAAATCTCAGTAAGGCGAATAGCACCGAGTTTGATCAACAGGCAGAGCAGCCTGTGGTTGCTCTTATTACAGAGTGGCTAGATAGAGAAGGGCGTGTAGAGAAACGCACCAATGATTCCGACCTAGGTGGCACGATGCGCCTTGGTTCGCAACGTTGCCCTGTTAAAGCAGGCACTCTGGCCCACCGCATTTATGGATCTGAAGTCAATGAGCGCCATCGCCATCGCTACGAAGTAAATAACACCTACGTTCCTCAGCTTGAACAGTCTGGCCTGATTATTTCTGCCAGAACACCTAATGAAGAATTGCCGGAGATGATGGAATTACCAGCATCTATCCACCCATGGTTCTTTGGTGTTCAGTTTCATCCAGAATTCACTTCCACTCCGCGAGATGGACATCCTTTGTTCTCGGCATTTATTACAGCTGCACTAGAGCATCAAAACGTTGCTGAAAAGCAGGCTGCATAAAGGAAAAATATGAGCACATTTAAGCTATGCGGGTATGACGTTGGTTTAGATCGTCGCTTCTTTTTAATTGCTGGACCTTGCGTCATTGAGTCTGAGCAGTCTGCGATTGATATTGCCGGTCAGTTAAAAGAAATTACCTCGACTTTAAAAATTCCTTTTATCTATAAATCTTCGTTTGATAAAGCCAATCGTTCGTCGGGCACATCGTTCCGTGGTTTAGGAATGGAAAAGGGATTGGAGATTCTGGCTAAAGTCAAAAAACAAGTTGGTGTATCGGTTCTCACAGATGTACATGACATCAGCGAGATTGCAGATGTAGCTAGCGTTGTGGATGTTTTGCAGACACCTGCCTTTCTTTGCAGACAAACCGATTTCATACGGGCCTGCGCCCAAAGCGGTAAGCCTGTAAATTTTAAGAAGGGTCAGTTCCTTTCTCCACACGAGATGCTTAATGTGATTGAAAAAGCTCGTGTTGCAGCAGCGGAAATGAATCTTCTGGATCAATTTATGGTTTGTGAGCGCGGCGCTTCTTTTGGTTACAACAACCTTGTTTCTGATATGCGTAGCTTGGCAATTTTGCGTGAATCCAAGGCGCCTGTAGTTTTTGATGCTACTCATTCGGTTCAATTGCCTGGCGGTCAAGGTAGCTCTAGTGGTGGTCAGCGTGAGTTTGTACCCGTTTTAGCCCGTGCAGCAGTGGCTGTTGGTATCAGCGGCCTCTTCATGGAGACCCATCCAGATCCTGCGAAAGCATTATCTGATGGCCCTAATGCGGTGCCGTTAGACCGCATGACAGACCTGCTGCAATCATTGCTTGCAATTGACGATGTTGTTAAATCAACCGGAACGTTTTTAGAAGATAGCTTTAAGTAAGTTATTTAAACCCATTTCATATTGTTTTAAGGAGAAGGTGCATGAGCGCCATTGTTGACATCATCGGTAGAGAAGTTCTGGATTCACGCGGCAACCCAACAGTTGAATGCGATGTTTTGCTTGAATCTGGTGTTATGGGTCGCGCAGCTGTTCCTTCAGGAGCATCTACAGGCTCACGCGAAGCGATTGAATTGCGTGATGGAGACAAGGCTCGCTACTTAGGCAAGGGTGTTCTCAAAGCCGTTCAAAATATCAATATTGAAATCGCTGAATCGATTCTTGGTCTTGACGCAAGCGAGCAGGCCTTCTTAGATCGCACTCTGATTGAATTGGATGGTACTCATAACAAGGCGCGTTTAGGTGCCAATGCAACATTAGCTGTTTCGATGGCTGTTGCGAGAGCAGCCGCTGAAGAGGCTGGCCTACCTTTGTATCGTTATTTTGGCGGTTCTGGCGGCATGCAATTGCCTGTCCCAATGATGAATATCGTCAATGGTGGCGCACATGCCAATAACAGTTTGGATATTCAAGAATTTATGGTGATGCCAGTTGGCGCTGAAAATTTCCGTGATGCATTACGTTGTGGCGCAGAAATTTTCCATGAGCTCAAAAAGATTTTGGGTGCACAAGGAATGCCAACTACCGTAGGTGATGAAGGCGGTTTTGCTCCAAACTTTAAGAGTAATCATGAATGCTTGCAAACCATTATGAAAGCTATTGAAGGCGCAGGCTATCAAGCAGGTGAAGATGTTTTATTAGCTCTTGATTGCGCTGCCAGCGAATTCTACAAGGATGGCAAATACCATTTGGCTGGGGAAGGCCTGCAATTGAGCTCAAGTGAGTTCTCCGACTACCTTGGTAACTTGGCTGATCAATTCCCAATCGTATCAATTGAGGATGGTATGCATGAAAGCGACTGGGACGGCTGGGCTGATATCACCCAAAAACTTGGCAAGAAAATTCAATTAGTTGGTGATGATTTATTCGTTACCAATACACGCATTCTGAAAGAAGGTATTGAAAAGGGTATTGCTAATTCAATCTTGATTAAGATTAATCAAATTGGTACCCTGACAGAAACATTTGCAGCTATTGAGATGGCTAAGCGTGCAAATTACACTGCTGTGATTTCACATCGCTCTGGTGAAACTGAGGACAGCACTATCGCTGACATTGCAGTAGGAACCAATGCAGGTCAAATTAAGACCGGTTCTTTATCGCGCTCTGATCGTATTGCTAAATACAATCAATTGTTGCGTATTGAAGAAGACTTGGGTGATGTAGCAACCTACCCTGGTAAGTCTGTTTTTTATAACCTGAAGCGCTAATTTTAAGATTTTATAGCGATGCGGATTGTCATCTACTCCATGCTGGTATTGCTAATAGCAATCCAGTACCCGCTTTGGCTGGGTAAGGGTGGATGGCTTAAGGTATATGAGATGGAGCGTCAGGTAGAGCTTCAAGAGGCTAAAAATAGCCTCTTAGCTCTGCGCAATGCCAAGCTAGCTGGCGATGTGAAAGATCTCAAAGACGGAACCCGAGCAATTGAAGAGCGTGCCCGTGTTGAGCATGGCCTCATTAAAGAGGGCGAGTTCTTCGTGCAAATTTTGCCTGCGGATAAAACAGGTGATGCAAAAGCTACTAAGCAGTAATACTGATTAGTGGCCGCTAGAGGGCGGACGAGTAGCGTCACTAAGTAAATCTGTTTTGAACACTTGCAGGCAATCAACCGCATCAAAGCGATAGGGTTTTGCGCAAAAATCACAAACAGTTTCGACAGCGCCTTGTTCAGCAAGAATGCTTTGAACTTCTTCCTCACCAAGCATGCGCAAGATATCGGCCACCTTACTGCGCGAGCATCTGCAGGAAAACCGAATAGGACGAGCAGGGAAGCTGCGTACGCCGTTTTCAGCAGACTCTTCCAGGAATAAGCGCCTCAAAATTGTCTCAGGGGGAAGGGTTAGTAGCTCTTCGTCAGTAATGGTTTCACCAAGTGTTTGAATGCGGGACCAACCTTCGGCCGCCACCTGCGGATCAAGGTGGGCATGTCCCCCTGAATTAGGCAAGCGCTGCAGCAATAAACCACCGACATGCGTATCACTAGATGCAAGCCAAATTCGTGTATCTAATTGCTCGGAGTTCTGCATATATAAGGCAATAGCTTCAGCCGCGCTTGAGACCGGCTTAATCACAGAGCCCTGATGATCTTGCAAGGCTACAATGCCTTGGTAGGGGGCTTGGCCTGGTTCGCGATCAGATGGATCTAGCGTGATGACAAGTCTTCCGCTTTGGGTGACATCGAGAAGTTCAGCAAGCGTTGCATCGGCTGCAATTTCAGAAGGATCTACCGATAATTTGACGGTAGCTCGCATCGATAGATCGGATTTGCATTCCACTACCAGCAGCTGTATCGGTCCTTTGCTTTGCGCCTGAATAATCAAAGTTCCATCAAACTTGAGACTGGCGCTTAATAGGGTGGCAGCACCCACAAAATCACCCAGAATTCGGCGCACAGCCGGGGGGTCATTGCGGCGCTCTAAAACGGCCTGCCAGGCACTTCCAATTGAGACGATTTCACCCCTAACTGGAGCACCATCACACATAAATACAAGCAATTCATTCATAAGGCAAAGTATCCACTTTTTTTGAGATTTAGTCCCGGGATTGCCGACCTGAGATAATGTGATTTATGCATATTCGTACACGTTTCGCCCCTAGTCCCACGGGCTTTATTCATCTGGGAAATCTTCGCAGCGCGCTCTATCCATGGGCATTTGCGCGTCACAATAAGGGTGACTTCATTCTTCGCATTGAAGATACTGACCTTGAGCGCTCCACACAAGAAGCAGTGGACGTCATTATCGAAGGCATGTCTTGGCTGGGCTTAGATTTAGATGAGGGCCCTATTTATCAAATGCAGAGGATTGATCGCTACCGAGAAGTGGTAAAGCAGATGCTTGATGCCGGATTGGCTTATCCATGCTATATGAGCGAGGAAGAGCTCAATCAATTGCGCGATCAACAAATGGCTAATAAAGAAAAGCCGCGCTACAACGGACTCTGGAGACCGGAGCCTGGAAAAACATTGCCACAAATTCCCGAGGGAGTTAATCCGGTTATTCGCTTTAAGAACCCCATTGGCGGTTCAGTCATCTGGAATGATGCAGTAAAAGGGCAGATTGAGATTAGCAATGATGAGCTGGATGATCTAGTCATTGCAAGGCCGGACGGTACGCCTACTTACAATTTCTGCGTTGTGATCGATGATATGGATATGAAGATTACCCATGTCATCCGCGGCGATGATCATGTCAATAACACCCCTAGACAAATCAACATCATGAAAGCGCTTGGCGGTACCCCGCCCGTATATGCCCACCTGCCAACAGTTTTGAATGATTTAGGCGAGAAGATGAGTAAGCGTAATGGCGCTATGAGCGTGCGCGATTACCAAAAGGCAGGCTATCTACCTGAAGCAATTCTGAATTATTTAGCGCGCCTGGGCTGGTCTCATGGCGATGCTGAAGTTTTCACCAAAGAGCAATTTGTTGGTTGGTTTGATTTGGAAAGTTTAGGGCGTTCTCCAGCACAACATAATCCAGAAAAATTGCTTTGGCTCAACCATCAATACATTCAAAATGCAGATCCAGCGAAGTTAGCTGAATCCACAAAACCTTTTGCTCATGAACTTGGTATTGATACCGAATCTGGACCAGACTTTATTCAAGTGGTTGGGTTGCTAAAAGACCGCGCTAATACTTTGATAGAAATTGCCGA
>NZ_JACVPQ010000001.1:1811021-1850054 GCF_018881795.1 Polynucleobacter sp. MWH-Jannik1A5
ATGCCATTTCACAGTCTGAGCCAACAAAAGAGGCCTATGGCGCGGTATTTAAGCAAGTATTGGCCAAGCATCAACTCAAAATGCCGGCTCTAGCAATGCCTGTCAGATACGCATTATTTGCCACAACACAAACCCCAGCCATTGATTCTGTCTTGGTGGTATTGGGCAAGAAAGAGGCTATACAAAGGCTCTCTAAGGTGGTCCGCTAGGGAATTTGCGCACCTGCACAAAAATAGGATAAAATCTTGGATTGTTTTGAATGTCTTGTAGTTTTATCGCGAGATTTCGGGGGTATAGCTCAGCTGGGAGAGCGCTTGCATGGCATGCAAGAGGTCAGCGGTTCGATCCCGCTTATCTCCACCAAGCATTTAAAATAGTTTGTTGTAGTCCAGGTCCCCATCGTCTAGAGGCCTAGGACATCACCCTTTCACGGTGAGTACGGGGGTTCGAATCCCCCTGGGGACGCCAGATTCTTCTGGTAGCAGTAAAGAGGTATGATGTTGCGTTACTCGATGTATTTGGAGCGGTAGTTCAGTTGGTTAGAATATCGGCCTGTCACGCCGAGGGTCGCGGGTTCGAGTCCCGTCCGTTCCGCCAAGACAACAGGTGTCACAAGGGTTTGTGACAATTAATCTCCCTTGTTACCAAAAAGCCATCCTGCGGGGTGGCTTTTTTTATCCTTACTAATTTTGTTCTATAGATTTTTTTAATGAGGTTCCCATCGTTTCAGGATTGATTCACTAAAGATACAAAGCCGAGCAAATATAATGAATCAAGCAAGAATTACTCTCAAATTCACTTTTCTCTCAATAGGATCATTTATGAAAACCAAATTATTAGGTCTCGTTGCAGCAGTGGCATTAGTCGCTTGCGCCGCTCCTGTGACCCAACAAGAAATTACGCAAGCCAAATTCCCGCCTCAACCTAATCAGGCAGCAGTAGATAAAGAAGTGAATACTTATCTTAAGTCTGCCGTGAATAACCCGGATATGGCAAAAAAAGAATGTTCGCCTCCACGTAAGGCCTGGGCAAGAGCGCTGGCTTTTGAGACTCCAAAGTTTGGTTGGATGGTGGTCTGTGATGTCAACGGAAAGGAACGGTCAGGTGGCGATGGCCCAATGAAGACCTATATGTTCTTGTTCACCACTAATGGTAACTTCGCCTATGACTCATCCTCTTTCGGGAACATCAACAATAATGTCCAATTTTTGGATCTGATCAAGTAAATTAGTATTGCTAAATAAAAAGCCACCCGCAGGTGGCTTTTTATTTAATGACTAACTAGCTCTACATATCGCAGAGTTAGTTGAAAAGATTACTTCTTAGGAGTGGTAATAGAGGCTGCCATTGCATCAAAGTAAATGACTTTTACCTGCTCACCGACTTTAACGTCAGCCAAAAGGGCAGGGTTCTTTACAGTAACAGTGGTGATTTTGCCGCTGGGGCCCTTAACGGAAACCAATTTCTTCTCACGATTTACCTCAACAATATCGGCAATGATGGTTGTCTGATTGGTGATTGTTTCAGAAGGCTTTTCATTTGCCTTTGATTTTGTCACTGTATTGGTTTCTACTTTTGTACGAACGCCATCACTCTTGGTTTTAATCAACTCAATAGCTACAGCCAATTCATAGTTAACGTTAACGCGATCACCTTTTTTGATTTGGTCAAAGTTCTTAATATCTGGACCAGCCACAAATTTAGATTCGCCTTCTTTGTTTTTAAATGTAATCGTGCGGGTTTTTTTATCGACCTTAACGACTTCACCTTCATAGAGCTGATAGACATTGTCAGTAACAGCTGCATCGATTACAACTGGCTTAGCGGCACCAGCTGTGGAGGATGTTTGGGCATTAACCGCCGTCGTACCTGCGAAAAGCACAGCAAGCATCATAGCAATCGGGGCAAATTTCATATTAGTTTTCCTTATTTAAATAACTACTAAATTCAATCTTAGCCTATTTTGAAGGTCAATTAGACCTATTAAGAGGTATAGGCCCCTGTAAGACCGAGCTGCTCGGGGTTTGTTAAGATCAACCAATACATTGATTCACTTTAAAGGATGTGAAATGCCCCAGTTTGCAGCAAATCTCACCATGCTATTTAATGAGCATCCCTTTATGGATCGCTTTGAAATAGCAGCAGAATCTGGATTCAAGGCCGTTGAATTTCTTTTCCCCTACGCCTATAAGGCAAGTGAAATCCGTCAAAAACTTGATCAAAATAACTTGCGCCTGGTGCTTCACAATTTGCCTGCTGGAGATTGGGATGAGGGGGAGCGAGGGATTGCCTGTCTTCCAGATCGCATGGATGAATTTAAAGCAAGTGTTGCCAAAGCAATTGAATACGCAAAAGTGCTAGGGGTGAGTCAACTCAATTGCTTAGCAGGAAAAGCACCCACTGGATTGAGTCAAGAGCTGTTGCGAGCAACATTGATTGCAAACTTACGATATGCGGCAGTTGAGCTCAAAAAGGTCAATATTAAATTACTGATTGAGCCAATCAATACATTTGATATCCCCGGATTTTATTTATCAAAGACCCAGCAAGCTTTAGATATTCTGAATGAAGTTGGCGCTGATAATGTGTATATTCAATACGATATTTATCATGCCCAACGCATGGAGGGTGAGCTCTCTAAAACATTAGAGGAAAATATCTCTAGGATTGCCCACATTCAATTGGCTGATAATCCGGGTCGACATGAGCCCGGTACTGGAGAAATTAATTACGCATATCTTTTTAAACTGATAGATCGGATAGGCTACCAAGGCTGGATTGGCTGTGAATACAAGCCGGCTACCCAAACCCAATCAGGGTTGGATTGGATCAAATCACTCAATAGACTTTAGGATTTTCATATGCCTTCAACATTGCTTGTATATCTTCATGGCTTTCGATCATCGCCTCGATCTAGTAAGGCTGTTATTACAGGTGAGGCAATTCAGGCTTTAGCAACACCAGAAAATCCCATTGAGTGGTTTTGCCCACAGCTTTTAGCATCTCCTAAGGCGAGTATGGATCTAGTAGAAAAACATATCCATGACTCAAAACATGATCGTTTGGTGGTTGTCGGATCCTCATTAGGCGGCTTCTACGCCAATTATCTTGCCGAGAAGTATGGCTGCAAAGCGGTAGCCTTAAATCCTGCCGTAAGAGCCCCAAGAGAGCTAGCTCCTCATGTTGGCATGTTGACTTCCTATGACTCAGATGAGCCGTTTGATTTTCGTCCAGAATATATCGATGAACTAAATGCGCTTCAAGTGGAGTCAATAACCAAGCCCTCTCGTTATTTTTTAATGGCTGCAAAAGGCGATGAATTGTTAGATTGGCGTGAGATGGTGGAGTTTTACAAAGGTGCAGAGCAACTAGTGCTAGAAGGCAGCGACCATGGCATTGCTGAGTATCCAGAGCACTTACCTAAGGTAATACAGTTCATCTCACAGTAGGGTCAATTGATTGCCGACATCTTCTTCTGTAAGATGATCCAAACGACTTTTATCTGCATGATGAAGCCTAGAAAGGAGAGTTTGTGCTGAGCATCTTGAAATTAGACGCAGGTGGAATTCCCCAGGGTTGGGTTAATCCAGAAGAAGCTACAAAGCAATATGCTGATAGCAGCGTCATATGGACTCTAGGTGATCCTATACTCAAAATGCGTGGTGGCATTTCTCGTGCTACCGGCAGGCAATCTGTTATTGAGCTTCACTCCATCATTGCAGTAAAGGGTAGCGCCAAAATCAATCTTTTTGATGTTGTGCCCGTCATCACGAAGCACAAGCTTTATAAACGCGATAGAGGTTTATGCGCCTATTGTGGCGATGCAATTCATGAAAATCACGCAGAGGCAGAACACATCATCCCTAACAGTCGCGGCGGTCAATATAGTTGGATGAATTTAGTGATCTCTTGTAGACCCTGCAATCAACGCAAAGGCAACCGTACACCTGAGCAAGCTGGTATGGGTTTGTTATACACGCCTTATTTACCAAGCCTTTATGAGGACATGATTCTTAAAGGACGTAATATTTTGTCAGACCAGATGGATTTCTTGGCCGCCAATCTTCCCAAAAATAGCCGCCTTTTGGAGGGTTTGTCCTGAATGTAAAGACAGGGTGGGGTAGTTATTTTGGTTGCCCCAAGTTGAAATCGCTGCGAATAATTTTTGCTGCTTTGCTACTTTCAGTGGTTGGGCATCTCCTATTATTTTTTGGCCTTCCTTTTTTTTCATTTAATGAGCTGCCACCAATTGCTGAAGATCTCATCATCAGGACTGAGTTAAAAGCGGAAACGCCTAAGAAAATCCAGATGACTAAGTCCGCTAAAAAGGTAGCTGACAAACAGACCTCATCATCAAATGCGCAGACAGGGGTCAAGTCTGACGGGGTTGGAGCAAACGGCGCTATAGGAGATCAATCTGGGGCGGCATTCAAATTACCGGAATCTGGGATTATTTATTACGATGCTTATGTCGATGGCCAGCAGTATCAAACCGGAGAAATTGACTGGATTGTCGACGGCAATAACTATCGTCTCTATATCAATATTCCCTATGCTTTTGTTGGCCCTTTTGTATTTGAATCACGCGGCTCGGTAGACGCCTATGGGATTGCTCCCAGCATTTATTGGTCGCAACGCGGAACAAGAACACCGCGCTACTCTCGATTTGATCGAAATGAAAAAGGGGAAGGGCAGATGTTCTTTTCTGAAAAACCTGAATACACGCCAACAATATTACCTGGCACTCAAGATCGCTTTAGTCTAATTTTCCAGCTAGCTTCGCTGTTAAATGGCAATAGCAAAATGGATGAGGCTGGCACGATACGCAGCATTCCGGTGGTTGACTACAACACCCTGGAGATGTGGAACTTTAAAAGCTATGGAGAAAATGTCTCTGAAGACATTCCAAGCATGGGTAAAACGATCAATCGTCACTATGCCTTGATGCAGCTTGAGAGTAGCCCTTACAAGCGTCAAGTTGATATTTGGCTTGCGAAGGACTTGGATTGGCTGCCTGGACGCATACGCTCCCTAGAGTCAAATGGTAGGGTGCTTGAACTTGTTTTCAAGCAAAAGAACCCTGTGCCCAAAACAATTCAGCCCTGAAACTAGAACCCTGATCCAGATTTTGGATTTTGATTAGACCGTCCTAGTAATGCACCCATCATGGAATATAAAGCAGCCCCAGACATGGAGACTGCAAAAATTCCTGAAAAAGAAATGATGATCGGCAGGATTCTCCAGTGCTCAGAAAGCGTGTAATCACCATATCCAACGGTTGTATACATTTCACCAGCAAAGTAAAAAGTCTGAGGATTAGTGGCAAATACCTTGAGCGCCACACAGATATATGCCCAGGCAATAATTTCGATGAAGTGGCTCGCAATAATCAAAAGAATAGCCACGAAGTATGAAAGAAAGTTTGCGCCGTAAATTTTCTTGTTTTCTAACTTGTGATCAATCCAGTGAAATGCTCCTGCGATCATCAGAACGGCAACACCATGCAGCGTTAACATTAAACATGCTAGTAACAGCACAACCCAGATCTGACTATTGCCCATATCAGTATTGATCTCTGAAAAAAGAGTGGTGAAGCTGGGCAGATCGGCATTCTGGAAAAGATCCAAAACAGGGAGTTTATGGTCGTGAAAGAAGTTAATTGCCATTAGGGGTCTGTAGCGAATATTACAAAAATATCTTATTTGACATAATAATGATTATACGCAGATATGTATATTATGGCTTAGGCTGCATAAGAGCCTTTGGATACACATAAGGCTGCTTATAAAGCTTTAACCAACGTGAACTTAGGCCTTCTGCAATCCATGGCTTCTCGTAGATAACGGCAATATCAATTGCAGTAAAGCCTTGAGAATTCTTTAATCTCAAATCTGCACCCTTAGACAAAAGCAAGTTAATTAGATCTTCATTGCCGGCTTGAACTGCCATCATCAATGGCGTGTTATCACCAACACTTAATGCATCAATTGTGGCTCCTTTGGAAATGAGATATTTGGCTACATCTAATTGACCTCTGGCGCAGGCGTAATGCAACGGCGTCCAGCCAATATGGTTTATTTGTGCATTTCTTTGCTCAACCAAGGCCTTTACCACGGGCAGATTGCCATCAATAGAAGCAATCATTAAGGGCGTCTCACCAAACTTATTGGAGAGATCAACGTCAGTAGATTTATTGGCCAGCAACAGGGTAATCACATCATCAGATTTGTCTCTAATCGCTATATTTAGCATAGGGTCGCCCTTAGAGTCGGTTGTATTGGGGCTGACACCTTTAGCAAGCAGGCTTTTCACTGTTGCCACATCATTAAACTTAGCTGCCTTAGTAAAGTCTAGAATTTGTGTCTCTGTTTGGGCAAAAGATGATGTACAAATAGCTGCAGAAATGGTCATAAAAGCAGCAATTAATTTAAACTTAAATCTCATCTTAACTCTCTATCTATCTGAAAACATTCATAAAAATTGCTGGTGGTTTGGAGCGCTAATTCTTCAATAGAAACCCCCTTCAAGTCAGCAATAAATTCACCTACTTTAGATACCCAGGCAGGTTCATTGATCTTGCCGCGATAAGGAATTGGGGCTAAGTATGGTGAATCTGTCTCAATCAACATTCGATCCAAAGGTACTTGTTTGCAGGTCTCTTGCAGTTCCTTGGCGCTCTTAAAGGTCACAATTCCGGAGAAGGAGATGAAAAAGCCCATCTCCATAGCCGCCTTAGCCACGTCATAGGATTCCGTGAAACAGTGCATAACCCCGCCAATGTTCTGAGCGCCCTCCTCTTTAAGGATTTTGATGGTGTCTTCAGAAGCTGAGCGTGTATGAATGATTAAAGGCTTCTTGGAGGCTATAGACGCCCTAATATGAGTTCTGAAGCGCTCTCGCTGCCATTCCATGGATTCATAGCTACGATCGCCCATGCGGTAGTAATCTAGCCCTGTTTCACCAATAGCGACAATTTTGGAATGCTTTTGGGCGGTATCAACTAGAAACTCAAGGCTTGGTTCGGGCGTATCTTCGTAATCTGGGTGAACGCCTACTGAGGCATAAAGATTTGGATGATCCTGCGCTAATTTCAATACATTGGGGAAATCTGGCAAATCTACTGAAACGCATAAAGCATGACTGACCTTGGCCGCCTGCATATTAGCCAAAACTTCGGGCAATCTCGTTTGAAATTCTGGGAAATCGAGGTGGCAATGTGAGTCTATGAACATGACTCGTATTTTAGTCTGCCTGCGAGTTATTTATGGCCCAAATATCTGCTGATATTGTGAAAGTAGCCCCTCTAATTGAATTCTGGTGGCAAGAGGGTGATTTTCATGGCGACGAGCCTGTACTAGAGATTTCCAAAATTGATGCAACTTTTGAATATTCGCTAATTTAGATAATCCTTCTAGTGAAGATAAATGTTTGGGGTAATAACGTGGATGTCCACCTTGGGCTACTGCTTGTAAATCCGAGACCCATCGCTGCATGCTTGCCAAAAGAAATCCGTATTGCGCCTTATGTGTTTTCTCAGCCGTTTCAAGCCAGTTGATTCTGACCCCTTGAGCCATCGATTGAAGTAAAAAACGTGATGCCTGAATGGCTATCGTTAGCTCATCCTTCTCATCTTTATTGTGCCTAGCAATTAGGGAGTTGAGGACTGAGAAAGGTGCCCCACCCTGCTCGTCATAGATGCTCTCAATATCAGCATCCCTAGCCTTTAATCCCTTGATTTCATTTGCTTGAGCCTTTAGCCAAGCGATACCTTCCTCGCGATTTGGGCGTGGAGCCGTTAAGAGGCGACAACGAGAACGAATCGTCGGCAATACACGATCAACTCGATCGGCCAGTAATATAAAAATTGTATTAGCTGGCGGCTCTTCTAGAGATTTCAGCAATGTATTGGCAGAATCTGACCGTAGCATCTCTAATGGGTAAATCAAGATCACGCGATTCCCACCACGGTGAGAGCCAATAGCCAGATTTTCTATTGCACTTCGAGTTTCTTCTATGGAGATATTCTTCTTTTCTTTTTTCTCGCTTGATTCGCTTTCATCGTCGCGCACTACCTTCCCTTTTTTGGGGGACTCATCACTATCGTAATCAGCATGAGGCATTAGCTTTCGGTGAGTCTCCGGCACAAGGGAAATAAAATCAGGATGATTGCCGGTGTCGAACCAATGGCAAGCTTCGCATTGATTGCAAGGCTTTGGAGATCCATTTGCGGTCTCACAAAGCAAGGCTTTGGCTAGCTCAATAGAAAAGGCGAATTTGCCAATGCCGGATTGACCATGTAGCAATATCGCATTGGGAAACTGTCCAAAGTCCAAGCCCTCCCAAAGAGGTTGAAGCCAAGGCGCTATTTGAGTCTTTTGTCTCACTGAACCGCAATCTGAATTTGTTTTAAGCCATCCCAGATGGCTTCAGGCGTTTGTGTAGCGTCTACCAAATGAAAGCGTTTAGGATCATCCTTTGCCCGACGTAAGTATTCTTGACGAACTCTTTCGAAAAAGGATAAGTCCATCTTTTCGAATTTATCTGGTGCCCTCACTTTTGAGCGGCGTGATTCAGCAGTTTCACCAGGCAAGTCAAATAGGATGGTTAAGTTAGGCTGCAAAAGAGAGCCGTCGCTCCTACCCTGTACCCAGCGCTCTAAATCATTCAATTTAGCTAAGCTCAAACCGCGACCTCCGCCTTGGTAGGCAAAGCTCGCATCAGTAAAGCGATCTGAGATTACTATCTTGCCGGCAGCGAGCGCTGGCTCGATAACTTGAGCAATGTGCTCACGACGAGCCGCAAACATGAGTAATGCTTCCGTTTCTAGATTCATGGGGGCATCAAGCAACAAATTGCGAAGTTGTTCACCAAGGGCAGTGCCCCCAGGTTCACGAGTCATAACCACTTCTTTATTGGGGTAGCGTTCTTGCATCAGGTTGCGAAAAGCATCGACATGCGTACTCTTGCCTGCCCCATCAATTCCCTCAAAGCTGATAAAAAATCCTGTGTGTGCTGATGTCATATAAAAAAATTAGTTTGCGCTAGTTTTAGATGTAATTTTGCGTTGATATTGATCTACCGCAGCCTCATGCTCTTTTAGAGATTGTGAAAAATGGCTGCTACCATCCCCTTTAGCAACAAAGAATAAAGCATTACTTTTAGCTGGATGTGCGGCTGCCATGATTGATTCTTTACTAGGCATAGCTATGGGGGTTGGCGGTAAACCTTTATGCATATAGGTATTGTAGGCAGTGTCTTTGCGTAAATCCGCTTTCCGTAAATTTCCGTCAAATTTAGGCCCTATTCCATAGATCACCGTCGGATCAGTCTGGAGCGGCATACCTTTGTTTAGGCGATTGATAAAAACAGTCGACACCATAGCTCTATCGCTCTGACGCCCAGTTTCCTTTTCAACTATGGATGCCAGTATCAAAAGATCATAAGACGTTTTAAGCGGTAATCCCTCGGCTCTTTGATCCCAAATTTGGGATAGTTGCTTTTGCATTGCTTGTGCTGCTCTACGATAAATATTCAGGTCAAGCTCATCCGGGTCAAAAACGTAAGTATCGGGTAGAAATATTCCCTCATCACTTGGATAGCTGAGATTTAAAAGCTGTAGCAACTCCTTATTGCTAATCCCCTTAGTTCTGTGAACGATTGATGGGTGAGAATTCATCAACGTTCTCAGCTGCCAAATAGTCATGCCTGGAATGATGGCAATACTCTCTCTAACGCGATCTCCGCGAGCCATTTGTAAAAGTACTTTTCCAAGGCTGGCACCATTGGGGAATAAATATGTCCCTGGCTTTAATTTTGAGCCAATAAATAAACTTCTTGCAGCAATATGTAAAACAATGGAATTAGCAGCCAAACCTTGGGTGCTGAGCTGGGCAGCAATGCTTGTTAGGCCAGAATTTGGGTTGATTTTGACCTTATAGACTGAGCCATCTGCACCATTTGATTGATTTGGTACAACTGGAAGTAAAAAAATGACGCCATAAAGTAAGCTCAAGAGAGCTGCAGCTACAGCAAGCCACCTTTTTAAAAAAAAGACCTTCTTCTGAATTTTTCTGCTCATCGGGCTATGATAAAAGGGTCATGACAAATAACACTCAAAATCAGCAAAATTGGCTTAATAACCATTCATCTCTACCCTCCATTCTTCCTGATTGGGGTTGTATTCAAATTGAGGGTGCTGATGCAGCAGGCTTTTTGCAAAATCAATTAACAAATTCTGTTTTGGGGCTCAATCGCACCATGCCAGGATCCAAGGCCTATGGTTTCTCAGGAGCTCGTCTCGTTGGCTACTGTAGCCCAAAAGGTCGATTATTGGCGAGCGCTTGGCTTGGCTTATTCCCATCCACCAATGAATCTGAAGACCGCTTTGCCCTATTTATCTCAAAAGATATCGCGGCAAGTACAGCGAAACGATTATCAATGTATGTGTTGCGTTCAAAAGTGAAGATGACAGATCTTTCTGCGAGTTGGTCAGTAGCAGGACTTTATGGAACTGATCAAACTATCAGTAGCTACCAATCTTCCGAGCAGTCTATTGCCCTAAGGATGCCCGATGTATTGGTTGGAACTCAATCAATTGCACGCCTTTTGTTAGCGTTCCCAAATCAATCCCCTATCGAAACTCAAGACTCTGGCACAGCTTTAAATATCTGGAACGAGCTTGAGGTGCTAAGCGCCATTCCTCGAATTGTTGCAGCCACACAAGAGCAATTTGTGCCACAGATGATTAATTTTGAATCCGTTGCGGGCGTGGATTTTAAAAAAGGATGTTATCCAGGCCAGGAAATCGTAGCCCGCAGTCAATATCGCGGCGCTATTAAACGAAGACTTCAACTGGCCAATGTAATTGATTCTGAGTTAGATCAAAATCCCATCATGCCAGGCACCGAAATTTTTCATAGCAAGGATTCGGATCAGCCAGCTGGAATGGTTGTTTTATCCTCCCAAGATCACGCAGATCCAGCGCGCACCACTCTTCAAATTGAGTGCAAGCTCGAGGCTCTTGAAAATGGGGATATTCACTTGGGTAGCCCTACTGGACCTGTGTTACAAATAGATTCATTGCCATACCCTTTAATAGAAATTTAACGCCTTTTATGTGCCTCATTCTTTTCGCATGGAACTCCCATCCAGACTACTCTCTGGTGGTTGCAGCCAATCGCGATGAATTTTATGAGCGCGATACTGAAGGAGTTTCTTGGTGGTCAGAGCATCCACATGTTTTGGCCGGAAGAGATCGTGCTGATGTTTTGGGAAGTCCTGGCACATGGTTGGGAATTACTAAAACTGGAAAATTTGCGGCCTTGACTAACGTAAGAGCGCCGAGCGAAAAAAATCCAGATGCAAGAACGCGTGGCGAGCTATCTTTGATGTATCTCACCAGCAAAGATCGCCCAACACAATTTATTCAAAGTCATTCAAAACGGTTTACACAATACAACGGCTTTAATTTGCTGATGGCCGATCTTAGTGATCCAGCTAATGGAGAAATGCATTGGGTTAGCAATCGAATGATGTTGGGTCAAAGTATTCGCCCCCGCAAGGTATTTCCTCAGCAACCCCTAGAGCCAGGTGTCTATGGACTCTCCAATGCGATGTTGGACACCCCTTGGCCCAAAGTAAACCACCGCGTAGCTGCCTTTGCTCAGGCCTTGGCTATGGATCAAGGGCAACTTAAAAATGCAGATCAATATCTAAAATTGCTCGCAGATAGTCATCATGCAAGCGATCATGAGCTGCCGAATACGGGTGTAAGCAAAGAATGGGAGAAGGCACTCTCCTCTGCTTTTATTAAAACCCCTGCCTACGGTACACGTTCCAGTACGGTTCTAAGGGTTCGCAAAGATGGGCATTTTGAATTGGTTGAACGTCGCTTTGATGTATCCGGTACCGTTGGCCACGATGTTGTAACGGGTGCGCTTAGTTCATCATCAGACTCTAATTTATCTGTCTAATATTATTCGACGCGACCATCGTCATTCACTACGCGAATTCCGTCAGCATTTTTAGTTGCTAAGCGCTTCAGGTACTTAAAGGTCCCGGTCGACATGCAGCAAATCTCACCCTGATCATTAAATAGCTTTGCTTCGCAAAAAGCCATGGTTGCAGTCCTTCGGACGGTATCAGCCTTGACCCTGAGTACTCCGGTTGCGGCCTGCATAAAATTATTTTTCATTTCAATAGTCACGACACTTCTGTCGCTGGGGTCACCCGATCTTGCTGCAACTGCCATGGCAACATCCATGAGTGTCAATAAGACGCCGCCATGAGCCACTTCCCAAGTATTGTTGTGCTCAGGTTTCAGGGCTAGCAAAATCTCGCCCTTACCCATTTCTGCGCTTAAGCAACGTACGCCAAGAAGCTTTAAAAAGGGGACATTTAATTCCTCACCTAAATTGGCTAGTTGGGTTTGTGGATTTATTTGGACTTGTTTATTCATAGAATAATTTTAGAGGCATGTACGTGTTTTGGTAAATCCCCCTAGAATAGGACTCATGGCCTTTACCTTCAGCGGCGATGATGTTTGCCAAGCGACCCAACCCACTCCCTTGCCCGAACCCTATTGGGTTGCATTTTCGCCCTCCTCTGCGAAGTTAATCGGCATTGAACTGGATAAAAACCACCTACCTACTGATTCGGCTTGGTTGGCTGTTTTATCTGGAAACCAATTAAATGTAGCAACCCACCAGTTTTCCAATCCAATTGCAACAGCCTATAGCGGCCATCAATTTGGTGTTTGGGCTGGACAACTGGGGGACGGGCGCGCAATTTTATTGGGTGATATTGCAGGGCAAGAATTACAGCTGAAAGGTGCTGGCACTACTCGGTTTTCACGAATGGGGGATGGGAGAGCGGTACTACGTTCTTCTATTAGAGAGTTTCTCTGCAGCGAGGCAATGCATGCATTAGGCATTCCCACTACTCGAGCTTTATCGATTATTGGTTCTGACTTGCCGATTAGAAGAGAAACTCTGGAAACCGCCGCAGTCTGCGCAAGGCTCGCGCCTAGCTTTATGCGGGTTGGTCATTTTGAACACTTCGCTTCATTAGATGATTTGGGACGTCTGAAGGAATTTGCCGATTACTTAATTCAGAACCATTACCCAGAGTCTCAAAATACAGAGAATCCTTACTTAAGCCTTTTTAAAGAAATTTGCTCTCGCAATGCAAGTCTTGTGGCGCAGTGGCAGTCAGTTGGCTTCTGTCATGGCGTTCTCAATAGTGACAACATCAGCGTACTTGGCTTAACAATAGATTACGGGCCATTTGGGTTCTTGGATCAATTTCAAATCGATCATATTTGCAACCATAGCGATCAAGGCGGACGATATGCCTATCATCGCCAGCCTCAGATCATGCATTGGAATATGGCTTGCCTTGCCAGCGCGATGATTCCATTGCTAGCAAATTATTCAGGAGGGGAAGAAAAAGCACAAGAACAACTACGCGGCGCTCTTGAACAATTTCCAGTGGTGTACGCACATAAATGGCAATCCCTCTTTCGGAAAAAGCTAGGTTTTACCACTGTTCAAGAGGGAGATATCCCCCTCATCGAAAGACTATTGCAGGCAATGCATGATTCAAAAGTAGACTTCACGAGTTTCTTTAGAAATCTTGGCAAGCTGCAGGTCAATTCAACTAGTTCTAAAAATCCATTGCGTGATGAGTTTTTGGATAGAGAGTCTATCGATCGCTGGTTTGCCGATTATGTAGAGCGATTGCAGCTGGAATCAAGCTCTGACATTGCGCGCCAGAAAGAAATGGATCGAATTAATCCTAAATATGTATTGCGAAATCACTTGGCACAATCTGCAATTGAAATGGCTCAGAATAAAGATTTCTCAGAAGTCATCAAGCTTCTAAAAATTTTGAGCCATCCTTATGAAGAGCAAGATGAGTATCACTCATATTCATTAGCGCCACCCCCAAATGCCCAATCAGTTGAAGTTAGCTGTTCATCCTAGAGCATAAGAAAACTGATATATCAGGAGTCAATATGAAAAAAACAGATCAAGAATATAAACAAGCGCTCAGCGACATTGAGTATCGCGTTACACGTGAAGCTGCAACTGAACGACCATTTACCGGTAAGTATTGGGATCACTGGGATCAGGGCCGGTATAAGTGCATCTGCTGCGACACCCCCCTCTTTCTATCTGAAACTAAATTTGACGCTGGTTGCGGTTGGCCCAGCTATAACGCCCCTGAAGTTCCATCATCAATTAAAGAAATTCGCGACACGACCCATGGAATGATTCGCACTGAGGTCCGCTGCGCTCATTGTGATGCTCACTTAGGCCACGTATTTGAAGACGGGCCTATGCCTACGGGCTTACGTTATTGCATCAATTCAGCTTCCTTGAGCTTTGAGCCTAGCTCTAACGCGACACCCGTAAAGTCAGGTGAATAGTTAGTTAAATAGTTGGATAATCGACCTATGAAATTCTTATTCGACCTCTTCCCCATCATCCTGTTTTTTGTGGCCTTCAAATTCGGTGATATTTATACGGCCACTATTGTTGCGATGGTAGCGACTATTGTTCAGATTCTTTGGGTCTATTACCGCCATCGCAAAATTGATGCCATGCAATGGATCAGCCTGGTGATGATCATCGTCTTTGGCAGCTTAACGATCTTTTTGCACGACAAGACTTTTATTCAGCTTAAGCCCACTGCTCTTTACTGGCTATTTTCCGGAGCACTTTTTATTAGTGCACAGTTTTTTCAAAAGAATTGGATACAGGTGCTGATGGGCAAACAGGTAACGCTGAAAGAAAAAAGTGCCCATTCTGTTTGGCATCGTCTAAATATGGCCTGGGCTACCTTCTTTTTTGCAATGGGCGCTCTTAATTTGTATATTGCCTTTGAGTATTCTGAGGAAACCTGGGTTAACTTTAAATTGTTCGGTAGTACTGGCTTGTTAGTGGTTTTTGTCATCCTTCAGGGCCTGTGGCTTGCTAAACATATAGAGCAACCTAACGAATGAATATCAATCAACAACGTATTGCAGCCTTTGACGAAGATCTTCGCAGAGCCTTTCAAGTTCAGTCTCTCAAGATTGAGGATGAAAGCCACCTTCATGCTGGGCATGCTGGAGCCGCAAGCGGTGGCGGACACTTTAAGCTGGAAATTGTCGCCCCGGAGTTTAAGGGTTTAAACCTAGTGGCTCGGCACAGGGCTATTTATGCCGCTCTAAATCAACACATTCCCAAGGAAATTCATGCTTTAACCATTTCCGCCTTGGCTCCTGATGAGGTTCTTGCCTGAGCCTACCTTAAAATAGCTCCATTTCAATAATTCATTAAATACCATGTTCAATAAACGTCAATTATTATCAATCAGCCTTCTCGGAGCAGTCCTTCTGACCGGTAACGCTAACGCACAAAATGCAGTCATCGTGAATGGCAAATCAATCCCAAAAGCGCAGCTAGATAAGCTGGTTCAACGCTCAGGACAGCCAGACAATCCTCAAGTACGCGACCAGGCTCGGGAGATGCTTGTAACTCGTGAACTAATTTTGCAAGAAGCAGATAAACGTGGCGTCCTGCAAAAAGAAATCGTTCGTGAACAGCTTGAGCAGGCACGCATGGGCGTATTGGTATCCGCAGTATTTGAAGACTTTATCGAAAAGGAAGGCGTGGCTGATGCCGAGCTCAAAGCTGCTTACGATTCAGTCAAGGCGCAATACACTGGCAAGGAATATCACGTAGAGCACATCCTTGTTGAAAAAGAATCAGATGCAAAAGCAATCATTGCACAACTAAAAGCTGGCGCAAATTTTGAAGATATCGCCAAGGCAAAGTCATTGGATCCCGGCTCTGCCAAGAATGGTGGTGATCTGGGCTGGGTAAGCGATAAAGCCTTGGTTCCAGAATTTTCTAAAGCAATGGTTCAGCTAAAGAATGGCCAAATTACAGATAAGCCCGTTAAATCTCAATTTGGATGGCACATTATCAAGATGATTGATTCACGTGATGTAAAAGCACCAAGTATGGAAGAATTAAAGGATCAATTAAAGCAAATGATCATGTCAGATAAGAACTGGCAGAAGGCTAAGTTCGCGGAGTTGATGCAAAAATTGCGTACTAAAGCAAAGATTCAATAAAGTAGTCTTTAAGTTTTATCTGGCGGGATAACGTCGCGGCCTGAGTTTCTGGATCGCCATGCCCGCCAGTCCACATGCAAATGCGGACATGACAAATACATCTCTGGGCTGAGAAGCTTCCCAAATCCAGCCAGCACACAACCCACCTAGCGTACCTCCCAAGCCATAGGAAATTGTGGCCATCAAAGCTTGACCTCTTGCTTGTAGAGGACCTGTAAACCAGCGCTGCAATAATTTGGTAGCAGCGCTATGGTGTGCAGCAAAGGTGCCAGCATGCATGATTTGCGCCGCAATCAGGACAGATGTAATGGGTAGAAATGCAATCAAGATAAACCGAATAACACCTATCCCAAATGCAGCTTGCAAAATGACCTCTGCATCTAATCTGCTAAGCACTTTACTTTGGAAGTAAAAGAAGAGAACTTCAGCAGCAACACCGAGCGCCCAGAAAAGACCTATTTGTAGTTTGTTGTAACCCAGATCAGCAAGATAGAGAGAGTAAAAAACATACAAAGCAGCATGGGCAAAAATCATGAAGAACCCAGACAGCAAAAACCAGCGAACATCAGGATTAAATAGCACTACCAATAACTCTCCCTTCACCATCTTGCGGCGCTCCATTTTTGGCTCGTGCAGGCAAAAAGTAATGATGGCTAAGGCGAACAAAACAACGGTACCCACAATGGGATATAACTCAATCGACTTGCGCTGAAATAATTCTCCTGCAGCAAGGACCATAACGATAAAGCCGATAGAACCCCAAAGACGTAGCCTTCCGTAGCGCTTATCGAATGAATTGTCTTTGTATAAAGCATGGATGGTAGCGGATTCACCAAGAGGCATGAGGCTGCTTAAGATGGTGTGCAGAACAAACATCCATATGAAAAAGCCAATGTAGCCATCTAAAAAATAGATGCAAAGAAAAACGAGGGCAGCTAAACAAGCGCAAAAACGAATAATGCCAATACGATTTGATAGATAGTCTGACAGCCAACCCCAAGAAAATGGGCCGACGATTCTGGTGATCTGTAGCATGGACATTAGTGCCGCAATCTCGATGACACTAAATCCACGATCAAAAAAGAAGAGGCTCGCATAAGGCGATACAAGGCCAACATAGGCAAAATATAAAAAGAAAAAGGACCCGAAGGCCCAGCGAAGTGATGGCGTCATTTAAAAAGCCAAATCAATCGCGAAAAGATCCGGGCTGCGCTGCTGGAATGGATGCTGCAGATGCGGGAACATCAGCGCACTGAGCGCGATGACGCAAGGCGTGATCCATTAATACGAGAGCCAACATTGCTTCAGCAATAGGGGTTGCACGAATACCAACACAAGGATCATGGCGACCCTTAGTTTGAACCGTAATCGGATTTCCATTTAAATCCACAGATTGCTTTGGACTCATGATGCTTGAGGTAGGTTTAATTGCGATAGAAACACGCAAATCTTGACCTGTGCTAATGCCACCAAGAGTGCCGCCAGAATTATTCGATGCAAAACCATCTGGATGCAGCTCATCACCATGCTCGCTACCACGTTGAGCAACACATTTAAAGCCGGCGCCGATTTCTACGCCTTTCACCGCGTTAATTCCCATCATGGCATGCGCAATATCCGCATCCAACTTATCAAATAAAGGCTCACCTAAACCTACGGGAACATTACGTGCGCGAACTTCAATGCGAGCCCCGCAAGAGTCCCCTGCTTTGCGTAACGCATCCATGTAAGTTTCAAGCTGAGGAATCATTTCGGCATTTGCAGCAAAAAAAGGATTCTTTTCGATCTCTGCAGCGTCTTTAAATGGGATTTCAAGCTCCCCCAGTTGGCTCATATAACCATAGAACTCGGTGCCATATTTTTCATGCAGCCATTTTTTGGCAATTGCAGCCGCAGCCACAACTGGGGCTGTCAAGCGTGCTGAAGATCTGCCGCCACCGCGGGGGTCACGAATTCCATACTTAGATTGATATGCGTAATCTGCATGACCTGGTCTAAAGGTTTGCAAAATATCGCCGTAGTCTTGGCTACGTTGATCGGTATTGCGTATTAACAAAGCAATGGGAGTGCCTGTAGTTTTCCCTTCAAATACACCAGAAAGAATCTCTACCCTATCCTCTTCTTTGCGCTGAGTAACGTGTCTTGAGGTGCCTGGTTTGCGACGATCCAAATCCAGCTGAATATCTGCTTCAGATAGCTGCAAACCTGGAGGACAGCCATCAACTACAGCTCCGATAGCCGGACCGTGGGATTCACCAAAAGTAGTGACAGTAAAAAGGAGGCCTAAAGTATTTCCTGACATACCGACATTATGTCATTTGTCAGAAAATCATGGTCAGAATAGCCTAGGGAGCAGCTTTTTCAGTATCTTCAGGCCAGTCGCGGATATAAGCCTTGAGCATGGTGTTTTCAAAATCCTGGGCTTCCACTACGGATTTTGCAACGTCATAGAAAGAAATCACGCCCATCAACATCTTTTGATCCACTACCGGCAGATACCGAGCGTGGTCTACCAACATCATGCGTCGCACTTCATCTATCTCGGTTTCCATATTGCAGGTCAAAGGCTTCTGATTCATTACCGAGCTAACTTGTAATCCCTCAAGCTTGCCATGATGTTTTGCCAAGGCCGCAATAACTTCTCGGAAAGTCAGAATTCCAACCAGCTTGTCGTATTCCATCACCACTAAGGAGCCAATATCGTGTTCGCTCATAACCAGAACCGCAGTTTGCAGAGCTGTATCTGGAGCTACCGTAAAAAGGGTGCTTCCCTTAACGCGCAATATGTCACGAACTTTCATTTGATCTCCAAAAAAACGATGCTGTTATAGGCTCAATATAGACTCAAGACCACTCTGAATCAAGGGTTAAGTAATTGCTTTTAGTAACGAATAACCCTAATGACGCCGCTGCGGATCTCTGGCAAATTAGCCACGAGCACCGCTCCAGTCAAGGTAATCCACCAGGTCATATAAATCCACATCAGCCCCAAAGGGAAAATGGCAAAAGCCCCATATACCGTCTTATAGAAGGCGGTATGACTTAAGAAGATGGCAAAGCCAAATTTCATTATCTCAAAAGCCAACGCTGCTACAAAAGCGCCAGTGAAGGCATCCCGCCATAAAATTTTGGCATATGGGAGGACTTTGTAGACCACTGCATAAACTAGAACGGCCAGGAAGATGGGTACTATGGTTGCAACTAATTGAAAGCCAAAAGAAATTGCACTGATCCAACCTTCTGATGCGCTAAACAAGACGCCGCTGAGGTAGATGCCAAAGCCCAACAGTATTGGGCCCAGAATTGTTGCTGCACTATAGATTGCAATTTTTTTATGAAGAGGTCGACTAGTAGTGACTTTAAAAATTTGATTAAAGGCACTTTCTATCACAGCCAGGGTCATAATTGTTGTAATGATGAGGCCCGCTAAACCGACAAAAGTTAAGCCTTTTGCCTGAGATGAGAATTGATCCAAGTACACAAAAACTTGTTGATTGATACCACCCGGCATATAGGTCTCTAGAAGCCAGGATTTAAAAGCATTCTTAATTTGAATAACGCTTGGCAAATAGCCAATAAGCATGGTCGCTATGGTCACCATGGGAACCATTGATAATGTGGTGGTAAAGGCTAGGCTTGCGGCAATTTGCTTTAAATTTTGACCGCGATTGCGCTCCCAGATCTCTTTTCCAAGAGAGAGCCATAATTGGGGGTTACGAATGAAGCGCATCGCCGTATCATAAGAGATCAATATGAGCCAACCCGATATTTTAGTTTTGTACTACTCCCGTTATGGTGCAACCAAGGACTTGGCGCGCCTAATTGCTGAGGGCATTGAAAGCGTTCCAGGCGTAAATGCCCGGCTAAGAGCCGTACCCCCTGTCTCCACTGTTTGCGAAGCAACGGATGCGGCCGTGCCCCAAGATGGCGCTCCTTACGCGGAATATTCAGATTTGCAGGAATGTATAGGCCTTGCCTTAGGCTCACCTACCCGTTTTGGCAACATGGCAGCACCCATGAAATACTTTTGGGATGGCAGCTCATCCGAATGGATGAACGGCGCCTTAATTGGTAAACCAGCCTGTGTATTTACAAGTACTGGCAGCATACACGGCGGACAAGAAAGTACTCTTTTAACGATGATGATTCCGCTTCTGCATCACGGCATGATGTTGATGGGTATTCCATATAGCGAGCCTGATCTCATGTCTTCCAGCACGGGTGGCAGTCCATATGGTGTTACTCACCTTGCCCATGCCGACGGTCGAGCACCTATTAGCTCTGAAGAACAGCGTCTCGCTAAAGCACAAGGTAAGCGATTGGCTGAAACCGCTTTAATGCTCCATCTGAATAAAACGTAAGGCATGCAAAGCGCATCATGATCCAAAAGATTCTCGATAAAAATCCCTATCAACTGATAGCCACTGCCGCCTTTGTTGACCTATTTATTCTTTGTGTGAGTTGGGAGTGGTTTATCTCTCCCTTAAGACCTGGCGGCTCTTGGTTGATTCTGAAGGGCATCCCCCTGTTGTTTGCTATTCCAGGCCTTTGGAAGGGCAAGGTTTATACGATGCAATGGGCATCGATGTTGATCTTGCTCTATGTCACCGAAGGCTTAGTTCGTATTTTAGAAACAGGTGCTAACTTTTGGCTTGCTGTTCTTGAAACCGCTCTTGCTACAACTGGCTTTGTTTGCTTATTGATGTATCTAAAGCCAATCAAAAAAGAGGCTAAAGCACTGAAAAAGCGTAATGCAGAATAAAAATGCAAGCCTTCATCGAACACCTATCTAAGATTCTTGAACAAAGATACATCCTGACTCAGGATGAAGATAAGGCGCCTTATCTCACCGATTGGCGCAAGCGCTATATAGGCAAGGCTTTAGCAGTTCTGTTGCCAAGCACTAGCGATGAAGTTGCAGCTATCGTCAAATTATGCGCACAGAACCAAGTTGCACTTGTCCCACAAGGCGGTAACACCGGCTTCTGTGGCGGCGCCACTCCTGACAATAGCGGGAAGCAAGTCGTCCTTAATCTTAAACGGATGAATCAAATCCGTGAGATTGATATTGCCAACCAAACAATCACGATTGAAGCGGGATGTATCTTGCAGGCGCTCCAAGAAAAAGCTCTTGAACATGGTTTTTTATTTCCACTCAGTCTTGGTGCCGAGGGGAGTTGCATGATTGGAGGCAACTTAGCAACGAATGCAGGTGGCACTAATGTGCTGCGATATGGCAATGCGCGAGACCTCTGCCTGGGGCTTGAAGTGGTAACAGCTAAGGGTGAAATTTGGAATGGCATTAAAGGCCTACGTAAAGATAACACTGGCTATGACTTGCGTGACTTATTCATTGGCTCCGAAGGTACTTTAGGCATCATTACGGCCGCCGTAATGAAGTTGTATCCCCTGCCCGTTTCTCAGTGGACAACGTTGGTTGCATGCGAAAACATTGCCTCCACTATTGCGCTGCTAAACCTATTCCAAAAAAGGGCAAGCTCTTTGCTGACAGGCTTTGAGATGATGACCCGTGAATCGTTAGATTTAAATGAAAAACATTTTCCGCACATGGCAAATCCACTTCAAGGTAATTCGCCATTTACGGTCTTGATTGAATTATCAGATCACGAAAGTGAGGAGCATGTAAGACAACTCCTTGAAGCTATTTTGGAAGAAGCATTTGAGGTGAAACTCATCAGCGATGCTGTCATCGCTAGCAATCTCGCTCAAGCAAACACGTTTTGGCACATGCGCGAACACATTACGTTAGCGCAAGCTGAGGAAGGTGCTAATTTGAAGCATGACATCACTATTCCCCTTTCCTCATTGGATAGTTTTATTCAGCAGACGGACGCCTTGATGCGGGACAAGTTTCCTGGCGTCAGAATCATTAATTTTGGACATTTGGGTGATGGCAATCTTCACTACAACATCGCCCCGCCTTTGGGAGTTGATCCTAAAATCTTTAATGAAGTGAACGAAAAACAGATCCACGAACTGGTTTATGGCCAAGTAGAACGCTGTAAGGGCTCTATTTCTGCTGAGCACGGGGTTGGCCAGCTTAAATTGGATGGTCTCAGGGCCCATAAGGGAGAAGTTGCCCACGAGCTGATGAGGGCCCTTAAAACTGCTCTAGACCCTCAAAATATCCTCAATCCACACAAAGTGGTGTCAATTTAAAGAAATTACCCTTTTTCTGTTAAATATTTTGTTATTCCTGTCATCTCGCCGCCTTTTCAATGCGTTGTATGGTCATGGAGGTGACAAATATGTCAACAAGACTCAAACGTTGGGCCCGCGCAATTCAACAGATAGACTTGTCCAAAAGGACGCCTGAAGTCGCTATAGGCTATTTGGATAGCAAATACCGCGATATTGCTTGGCGTTATATCCGCATCCTAGGCTTTGAACGCACTATCAGCTTCATGGCTAGTAATAATTTTCACCCAGAGTGATTAAAAAAACCCTAAATAGTTGATTTACTTAGGGTTTTTTGTTTTGTCGTAGTGCTTCTAGTGCATTAAGCAAAGAATTTCCTGGTTTCGGCCAGCAGCTGCTCTGGGACCTCCTCAGGAATGTAGTGGCCACTGGGGACAGCCTCTCCAGTAACGTCAGATGCTACTTGCATCCAATCATCCAGCGGCTTAAAGCACTGATTGACTAATCCGTACTCCCCCCAAAGAACCCTCATGGGCATTGTTAATTGACTACCTGCAGCTCGATCTGCACGATCGTGCACAAGGTCAATTGAAGCTGCTGCTCGATAGTCTTCACACATAGCATGCATGCTCTCTGAATTGCTTGCACCAGCTAAATATTCAGCCCAGTGATCTGCAGAAAAGATACCCGTTCCAGCATGGCGACCCATATGATTTTTTAACCAAAATTCTGGATTTTCCCTGATCATAGTTTCAGGAATTGGCTCCGGCTGTATTAAGAAAAACCAGTGCCAGTATCCCTTGGCAAATGCCATAGTGGTTTTCTCATACATCGCCAGCGTAGGGGAAATATCTAAAACCATTAGACGAAGCACGCTTTCTGGGTGATCCATTGCCAATCGATGAGAAACACGTCCACCCCTATCGTGACCAAGCAAGAAAAATTGATTGAATCCTAGCGACTTCATTAAGGCATGCTGATCAGCTGCCATAGATCTTTTTGAATAAGTAGAGTGATCAGCTTTTCCATGGGGCTTAGATGAGGCACCGTACCCCCTAAGATCCGCAGCAATCACTGTAAAGTTTTTTGCTAATTCGGGAGCGACCTGACTCCAGATTGCTTTAGTTTGCGGGAAACCATGCAGTAGCAATAATGGCGGGCCACTCCCACCAATTAGATAAGCAATTTCAATTGGTCCATCATCAGACTGAACGGTTACTTTATTTTCTGCAAATCCCGGAAAAGAAATAGACATCATTCACCTAATAAAAAAGAGCCTTCAAAGAGGCTCTTATCACTATCGACTTACCTATCAGCCATTGCTTGAATTTCAGCGACCGTTACGTAACCCTTTTTTGACGAATCAATGTAACTGAAATGGCTATAAACGCGAGGCATGCAACCTTTAGCCTCTTCGGGAGTTAACTTCCCATCTTTATTGGTATCGCACTTTGCAAAGCGTGCCGCAATTTCCTTATTGCGAGATGCTTCATCCGCCACGGCCAATGAAGATAATGTTATCAATGAACAAAAGCCAATAAAAATAGATGTCTTAAAAAGCCTCATCATCAGATCGCCTTACTGACCCGTAGGGGTTGGATTGGCTGATGTCTCAAGCGCTGAACGAACTACCTTTTTTGCCATCGCAATAAATGAATCCACTGATCCAGAGCTTGTACGGAATGATTCACCTTGGACGGTGATTAAGCCCTCACCCAATAATTGCTTTGTTTGACTATCAGTAATCTTGCTCTCGACTAATAGTGCTGGCGTTTTAGAATTGACGCCGCCAGCATAAGCTGCTGCATTCATGGCCAAACCAATCGGCGTGAGATTCCAAGGTTGCAAACTATCTGCCGAACTTTCCGCCCCCGTAATACCAACGGAGATACGAGCAACACCAGGGCCAGGTTTAGTCACAATACGAATATTACCGCGTGCATTGACTGCTTCTACCATAGAGTCTTGTAAGGCTGCTTTTGCTTTGTTGATAACTTCGAGGCTTACGTCCTTAGTGGCGTTTTGGTTCAAATAAATGGGGTCCAAAATCACTGCTGTATAGACGCCTGGGTTAACACCAGAAACGCGATATCTCCATATGCGAGTATCTTTTTCACTTGTTGCCATCGGCACCAATAGATTGTAGTCAGGCAAGAAACCGGATCTTGGCATTGACTCTGTAGCTAATTTGGGTGCATTGCTGCAAGCTACCAAAGCAATTGCTGCGACCAAAGAGGCCAACGCTAAATTCAGTTTTTTCATAGTAGTTCCCGGATGTTGAGTAAATGGTGACTGGCAATAAGAAACATCATACCTATTTCAATTCAGTCAGGCGAAGGACAGGGCAAAGCGCCACCCGTTTTTTTATGAATCTGGGGTTTGCAATCCGTTGCTGATGGGGCTGCCTTGGTTGAGGCGGCTGGTTCACCAGAAACAACGGGTAATGGCGCTTTATTAGATGAATTATTTACAACAGCAGATGGCGCAGCTGGAACTAAGCCCGCCGCCCTATAAAAGGCTTTGTCCGATCCAGGGCACGGCATTAGAGCACCCGTCTTTGGATTTGCTACATCCTTGCATTGGGGATTCGCTTCAAGTCTCGCCTCTAATTTTGCGGCGGAGCAAGCTGAAAGGATCATAGCAATAATTAGGGCTAAGCTGGGGCCGGCTAAAGGTATCTTCATTAGTACATTCTAAGTTACGACTTACGCTTTAAAAGCGTGATAGGCCGCAATCTAGGGCATATCGTGGAATGAAGAATTGGCCTGCCCAGCACGATTCGAACGTGCGACCTACGCCTTAGAAGGGCGTTGCTCTATCCAGCTGAGCTATAGGCAGTGAGTACTGGGACTGAAAATCGTAAAACTAAGAGAAAGTGGTCGGAGTACAAGGATTCGAACCTTGGACCCCCTGCTCCCAAAGCAGGTGCGCTACCAGGCTGCGCTACACTCCGACGGAACCGATATTCTACACCGAGAGGGCTATTGCAGGCAAATCCTGTAAGATTCGTGCCATGAGTGCCTATTTTTCAAGCAAATTTACAAAGCAAATACAAGTTGCGCTAAGCGTGGCCTTGCTGATTCTTTGCTTGCTTGGCACTCGCTGGGTTGGCCTTTCACATCACATTTCTCATGCTCATGTGCACAGCCAAACTGAAGCAAGCTCAGTTGCTGTGGATACCTTTTCTTCAGCAAATCATAGCTCAGATGTGTGTCATTTATTTGATGCCCTAACGCTAGCTGGATTCATTGGATCTGATCCAGTCACCTCGATTGTCTATAACAATGTTTCTGAGCAATCAAGCACATTCAATAGCGCATTCATTTCTATAGCTCGCATTGAAAACTATCAATCGAGAGCGCCACCCATCCTTCTTTCATAAATCAATATAGCGTCTAGTTTTAATAGCTAGTCAAGGATTTATTTGCGCCATTGATTTGGCTGCAAGCATTGAAGGATTTCAAATGAAGTGTAAAAAAATATTTAAGCCGCGAGTACTTTGCGTCTTAATTTCTAGTCTATGCAGCTCTTTTGCGTTTGCTCAAAATCAAACACCAAGCCTTGAGATAACTGCTACTGGCAGCCAGGAAGCAACGCAAAGTATTTTGACCCCAACTAAGATTCTTCAGGGGGACGAGCTGGCGAATAAATTGGGTAGCACTTTGGGTGCAACCCTCGCAAATGAGCTTGGCGTTTCTGCTACTGGCTATGGGGCTGGCTCATCTAGACCAGTGATTCGAGGTCTCGAAGGTTCCCGTGTGCAAATTCTGCAAAATGGATTGTCTGTAGGTGATGTATCTAATATCTCTCAAGATCATGCCGTTGGTAACAATATGCAAAATGCGCATCAGGTTGAAATTTTGCGCGGTGCCGCCGCCCTCCTCTACGGCTCTGGATCGAGCGGTGGTTTAGTTAATGTAGTGAATGATCGCATTTTGACCAGCCTCCCAGATCGCCCAACTGGAGCAATTAATACCAGTTATGAGACCGTTAATAATGGTAGAGCTGGATCTTTGGAGGTTGATGGCGCAATTGGATCAGTCGCTGTTCATGTAGATACGGCTATCAATAACGCCAATAACTATTCGATACCTGGTAGCTCAACGCAATCACAAGGCGAACCTCCTGGTGGGTGGACAGTTCCCCCAGAAGGCAATGGCGGCAATAACTACACAGGCAAGCTACCCAATACTTATAGCAATCAAAACAATCTAGGTTTTGGTGTTTCATATATCGGCAAATCCGGATATACCGGCGTATCTGTTGAGCGGCTAAATAATAACTACGGCATACCCACTCCTGAGGGTGGATCAATCAATCAGTCGCAAAATCGCTATGATTTGCAACACCAAACGCGCGACCCCTTTAGCGGATTTTCTTCCTTTAAATTTAGTGCGGCTAATACTAATTACAACCATACAGAATTTACTAATACTGGTGAAGCTGCTTCACTTTGGAAAAATATTGCCAATGAAGCCCGGGTTGAGTTAACTCATAATCCTATCTTTGGTTGGAAAGGCACATTTGGCGCACAAGTTACCGCTGCATCTTTGAACGCATCCGAAGTCGGCACTGGAAACTATGCGATTGTTCCGCCTACCAAAACCAATTCGAATGCCCTATTTTGGATTGAGGAAGGCAAATGGAATAGCCTACAAGGCAGCTTAGGTCTGCGTTATAACAACGTCGCTCAAAACCCGAATACCGGAACGGCACTAGAGGCACAAGATACGACTGATGGCACCCTTACCCCACAAATTACATTACAAAACCGTAACTTCAATTTGATGTCCTATTCCGCAGGTGGCTTGTGGAATTTTATTCAAGGCCATGGTTTGGGTGTCGCCTATACAGTGTCGCAACGTGCACCTAGCGCTCAGGAACTATATTCATACGGTGCTCATGAATCTACGGCAACATTTGATATTGGTAATCCCAATTTAAGCAAAGAAGTCTCTCATAATCTCGAGTTCAATTTTCAAAAGAGTATCGGAATACTTCGTAGCAAAGCGAGCGTTTACGCTAATCGCTTTAATAACTATATCTATGGCTACTACACTGGCAACGCTATTAACAATGGCGGTCAGGAAGGAGATGGATTTAGTGTTGTCACTGCCCAGCAAGCTGCAGCGACTATTAAAGGCGTTGAGGGTGAATTGACCTATAACTGGCGTGAACAAGGACTTGATGGAAGAGTCTTTGGTGATGCCTCACAAGGCACCTTTGATGCTGGTGGGAACTTGCCGCTGCAGCCAGCACCTCGCCTAGGCGCAGAGATCGCTCATCAAAAAAATGGTTGGCTAACGAATGCTAGCTACATCTACAGCTATCAACAAAATCGGTTAGCAAGTTGGGAACAGGGCCCCGCACCAAGTTACAACCTATTAAATGCTGGAATCTCTTACACAGAAAAGATTCAACAAGTGAATTGGACTGTCTATCTGAATATGAAAAATCTACTTAATGAGCAAATACGCTATGCAACCACTCCAATGGCTGTGAGGCTTTATGCCCCTCAACCAGGAAGAAGTTTCATGGTTGGACTAAGAGGCACGTTCTAAATTAGTGTTGGCATATTAAGCCGTAGGTACTAAGTCTGCAATGCTCTTGGCGGCGCTCATGGCAACAGCGCCGTCCTTAGTCTCTACCATCACCCTCAAAAGTGGCTCGGTGCCAGAGGCGCGAATCAAGACTCTGCCAATGTCTTTAAGATTATTTTCTACCTGAGTGATTTGTTTTTTGAGGGACTCATCAGATTTCCAGTCATAACCAGGCTTATATTTCACATTTAAAAGAACCTGCGGGAAAATAGTGACCGCCGCCAACAGTTGTGCGAGACTTTTCTTGGACTGACTCATTACAGTTAATACTTGTAAAGCAGCAATAGTGCCGTCTCCTGTCGAATGACGATCCAGGCAGAGCAAGTGGCCTGAGCCCTCGCCCCCTACATGCCAGCCGTTCTTTTTAAGCAGCTCTAATACATAACGATCACCAACATTAGCGCGTTCAAAACCGATGCCAAGATCTTTAATTGCATTTTCAATGGCTAGGTTTGTCATTAAAGTACCGACCACTCCACCGACTTTTTCCCCTTGATCTATGCGATCTTTTGCAAGTACGTAAAGCAATTCATCGCCATTGAATAATCTGCCGGTTGCATCAACCATTTGCAGGCGATCAGCATCTCCATCTAATGCAATTCCAATATCTGCTTTGACTTCCTGTACTTTGGCAATTAAGGCGGCTGGTGCTGTGGCGCCACAGCCATCATTGATGTTGCGCCCATCTGGATGAACGCCAATTGAGATGACTTCAGCGCCTAGCTCATGAAACACATGAGGGGCTGTATGGTAGGCAGCACCATTGGCGCAATCTACTACGATTTTGATTCCCTTGAGATTGAGATCGCTCGGAACGGTGGATTTACAAAACTCGATATATCGACCTGCAGCATCATCTAAGCGAAAGGCTTTGCCTAAATCTTGGGAACTAACGCAGCCTATTGGACTTTCCAATTCTTTCTCGATAGCGAGCTCGAAATCGTCCGAAAATTTATCTCCATCTGCAGAGAAAAATTTAATGCCGTTATCTTGATAAGGATTGTGCGAGGCTGAAATAACTAAACCAGCGGTTAATCGCAATGCTCTTGTGAGATAAGCAACACCAGGTGTTGGTATAGGGCCGCAAAGCATCACATCCACACCAGCAGCAGCGAAGCCAGCCTCTAATGCCGCCTCTAATAAATAACCAGATACTCGGGTATCTTTGCCAATGAGAACCTTGCAACGTTCACCAGGCTTTGCATTGCGAGTTAATACTTTGCCAGCTGCATATCCAAGACGAGTCATGAATTCTGGAACGATAGGAAATTGTCCCACCTCTCCACGGATACCGTCGGTTCCAAAGTATTGTTTTTTCATGAGAGTAATTATAAAACTTAGATCGACATACCCACTTGAACCGCTTCCCAGAGCTTTAAAGCATCTACCGTCTCAGCGACATCGTGAACTCTCACAATTTTGGCACCTCGATCTGCCGCCATAATTGCCGCTACAACGCTTGGGGCCACCCGCTCATTGGTATCTTTGCCAGTAATTTTCCCGATCATGGATTTACGAGAAATGCCTGCCAGTACAGGTAGGCCTAATGTTGAAAAATCAGCAAAGTTTGCCAACATATTAAGGTTGTGCCCTAAGCTTTTGCCAAAACCAAAGCCGGGATCAATGGCAATGCGATCCCTCTGAATTCCTGAGGATGCCAATACATTGACTTGATCCATTAAGAACTTTTTTACCTCTGCGATCACATCTATGTATTCTGGATTAAATTGCATCGTAAGAGGATCACGTTGCATATGCATCAATACAATGCCGCAGCATTCACTCTCTAAAACGGCTTCTACAGCACCAGCTTGTCTGAGTGCCCAAATATCATTGACGCAATCAACGCCAGCATGGAGCGCTTGGCGCATAGTTTCTGACTTGTAGGTATCAATCGATAGTGGGACACCGCAATCTTTGAGGGCCTCAATGACCGGCAGCACTCGATCCAACTCTTCTTGCAGTCCAACTGGTTCAGCGCCCGGCCTGGTCGATTCACCACCAATATCAATGAGATCAACTCCGTCGGCAAGCATACGCTCCGCTTGCGCAACTGCATCCTTGGGGGTTCTAAATTGACCACCATCTGAGAATGAATCAGGAGTGGCATTCAGAATGCCCATCACGACCGGGCGCTGACGTTTAGTAAAGTCAAAAAGAAAACGCCCACAACGCCATGTTGTGGGCAGAGATTGATGACTTTGATGTGACATCAAAGGCTAAAGCTATTCCTAATTATGCAGTTGCCGGTGCGCTGCCAGTAGCAGGGCCAGGCGTACCTGCGGAATTGCCAAATTGGGTCGCTGGTGGAGGTTTAGGTGACCGTGGCGGACGGCCTTCCATGATGTCAGTGATCTGCTCAGCATCAAGAGTCTCCCACTCAAGCAATGCTGCAACCATAGCTTCAACCTTGTCACGGTTTTGCTCTAGGATCGATCTTGCTAAAGCGTATTGACTGTCAATCAATGTACGAATTTCTGCATCCACTTTTTGTTGAGTTAATTCAGAAACAGTCTTAGTGCTATTGCGACCAAAAATACTTTCAGATTCAGTATCAACATAAACCATCGTTCCTAAGCTATCACTCATGCCATAACGCGTAACCATGTCCCGCGCCATCTTAGTAGCACGTTCAAAGTCATTGGATGCGCCAGTACTCATGGAATTGAGAAATACTTCCTCAGCAGCACGACCACCAAACAGAATAGCCAACTCCTCCAACATGCGATCCTTATACAGGTTCACACGATCAAATTCAGGTAACTGCCAAGTAACGCCCAAAGCCATACCGCGAGGCATGATGGTGACCTTATGAACAGGGTCCGCTTTAGGCAATACCTTGGCAACAACAGCATGGCCGGACTCGTGATAAGCAGTATTGCGACGCTCTTCTTCGCGCATGACGGCAGACTTGCGCTCCGGACCCATATAAATCTTATCTTTAGCGTCTTCAAAGTCCTTCATGTCGACAGAGCGTTTATTGCGACGCGCAGCAAACAATGCAGCTTCATTAACTAAGTTTGCTAAATCAGCACCAGAGAAGCCAGGTGTTCCGCGTGCTAATACAGCTGCATTTACATCCGGATCAATAGGAACCTTGCGCATGTGCACTTGCAAGATCTGCTCACGACCACGAATGTCAGGCAAGCCAACATGCACTTGACGATCGAAACGGCCAGGACGCAACAATGCTTTATCCAATACGTCCGAGCGGTTGGTAGCAGCAACTACGATCACACCGCTATTACTTTCAAAGCCATCCATCTCAACCAACATTTGATTCAATGTTTGTTCACGCTCATCATTGCCACCGCCCATACCAGCGCCGCGATGACGTCCTACCGCATCGATCTCATCAATAAAGATGATGCAAGGAGAATTTTTCTTAGCGTTTTCGAACATATCGCGTACACGAGATGCGCCAACACCAACGAACATTTCAACGAAATCAGATCCAGAAATGGAGAAGAATGGAACTTTTGCTTCGCCCGCAATAGCACGCGCTAAAAGGGTCTTACCAGTACCCGGAGGGCCTACCAGCAATACGCCATGCGGAATGCGTCCACCCAGCTTCTGAAATTTCTGAGGATCTTTTAAGAAGTCAACCAACTCAAAGACTTCTTCTTTGGCTTCATCACATCCGGCAACATCTGCAAAAGTGACTGTGTTGCTATTTTCATCAATCAAGCGAGCTTTTGATTTACCAAAAGAGAATGCTCCGCCTTTGCCACCACCCTGCATTTGGCGCATCATGAAAAACCAGAAGCCAATGATTAAGAGTGTTGGTCCTAGATAGTACAAAGCCGAAACCAACATATTGGGTTCATCATCAGCTTTACCAGTAACCTGAACGCCGTATTTCATGAGATCGCCTGGAGAGATGATGGAATATTTAGCGCCATCGGCAGGCGTCACTTGCAGTGTGCGACCTTGCACATCAACGCGTTTCACTTTTCCTGCTTTTGCGTCATCCATGAATTGGGAATACGTAACCTGATTCTGGTCCTTAGGCTTATCAAACTGCTTAAAAACAGTAAAAAGCACCAAGCCCACAATGAGCCACACACCGATTTTTTGGAACATATTGCTGTTCAAAATGAGTCCTTTTCTGGGTTGAACCAGGAGTTAAAGCAAATCGCTTCCTAAGTATTTGATTCTACTACCAGCCTTTTTCAAGAGCTATTGGCATATTTATTTAATAAACCCCCTATAAATTGGGGTTATTGAGGGGGTTTTTAGGGCTTATTTTGGCTGCTTGAGGTTTCTACCCAAAAGGAATATCTCCGAAGAGCGGGCTCTTGATGCCTTGGGCTTGCGGGAGGCTACCGTTTTAAAGACCTTTTTAAAGGATTCCACAATTTGACTATAGCCACTACCGTTAAAGCACTTAATCAATAACGCACCTTCTGGCTTCAAATGAGATACAGCAAAATCCAAGGCTATTTCTGCTAAAAAGGCCATTCTGGCAGCATCAGCCACACCAACGCCTGATAAGTTGGGAGCCATATCTGATAGAACCAAATCAACCTTGCCTTGGGCGTCCTTTGGTAACAACGCCTCTAGGGCTGCGAGCCCCTCATCTTCCCGGAAATCGCCCTGAATAAAGCTGACGTCAGCTATATCCTCCATAGGCAAAATATCAATGGCAATAATCTGTCCATCTGGTTTGCCAGATTCAATGCTTGGATTGCTTTTACCCAATTCAGTTAGACGATTGCGAGCGTACTGAGACCAGCTCCCTGGAGCGCTCCCCAAGTCGACAATGGTCATGCCTGCTTTGATGAGGTGATCTTGCTCGTCAATTTCACTAAGCTTATAAACCGCTCTAGCGCGATAGCCCTCTTTCTGAGCCATCTTCACGTAGGGATCGGTTAGGTGATCCTGTAACCAACTTTTATTAAATTTATTCTTTGCCACAACTTACCCACTTTCGCCTGCTATTTTCCTAGTTTCTGTCGTCTAAAGCAAAAGGAATTAAGAAAAATAGCCACAAATTAGCTGTAATGAGCCGATTTTTATAATGAATGCTCTATCATCGAGGCCATGACTGCACTCATCCTTACCCCCGCACAACGTAAATCTCTCAAAGCTGACGCACACGACCTCAATCCAGTGGTTATGATCGGCGGCGATGGCTTAACTCCTGCTGTGATTAAAGAAGCAAAACTCGCCATTAATCACCATGGCCTTATCAAGATTCGTGTATTTGGAGATGACCGTGATGCGCGTGCTGCCATTTATGAAGAGCTTTGCGATAAATTGGATGCTGCACCAGTTCAACATATCGGCAAGTTACTCGTACTTTGGAAACCAAAGGATGCTATTGATGAAGCCTTTAGCAATCTAGGTCGCTCCAGCAAGCAAACCAAAAAATCATTACAGGCACCACGCACTAAGCGCCAGCCAAATCGCACTGTAACTAAAACAGGTGTTCGTACTAGCGCATCAGAACGGTCTGATCGTCGCTCTGCTTCAAATAAATCACCTTTTGAACGAGCCGCTGCTGTGAAGACAGCAACACCGAAGAAAAGAGTTTTGCGCTCCGAAGCTGCAGAGTCAAAGATTGGCTGGTCTTCACCAGGCTATAGAAAGGCTGCTGCTGCTCCAGCACCAATTAAGAAGCGTAAAGTCCGCATGAGTAGTACCAAGAAAAAATCTTTGGGCTCATAGGACTTCTTTTAATTGATTAAAAACGCCGCTAGTCGGCGTTTTTTGTTGCTCGCCACACCAAGGCAATACCCAATATAGCTTGGAGCATATAGATCGCACTTGAAATACCGTGCAACCGGCTAAAAAGAACGGCATAGGTAGATTCACGGACTGATAAGCCTAAATATAGAGCTTGATCTCTTAGGGAATTCATCCAGGGAATAATGATGAATGCCGCACTAATGGCACACGCCAGCATACCCAACAAAATCCAGCGTGAAACTCGATAATAGGATCGGCCAAGGCGTACAAAATGATTGGCCATCAGCATCAAAATAATACTGGTGAGAACACTAATATAAGCAGTTGATTTAAATAAGTTGGCAGCAACCATTCCTGCCACTTGTCGATCTCCCAGACTGGAAAAGAGAATGGGAACGACCAAGAATCCAATGGTCAATAAACCACCAACCCAGAGACCTGCAATTAAACTAAAAATTCTCTGAGTTGCCAAAGAGAGCATTAAACGTAACGCACTGCCAAAATTTCTACTTCACGATTGCCGCCAGGGGCCTGCACAGCAACAACATCGCCCTCTTCTTTGCTAATTAAAGCTCGGGCAATTGGAGAACTAATAGAAATTTTGTTTAAAGCGATATCTGCCTCGTCATCACCCACAATTTGGTAGGTCAACTTCGTGCCATCTTCAAGATCTTCGAGGTCAACGGTAGCGCCAAAAACGACACGCCCAGTAACGTCAAGAGAGGAAGGATCAATAATCTGGGCTGCAGACAACTTGCCCTCTAACTCTTGGATGCGGCCTTCGATAAAACCCTGCTTTTCTTTGGCGGCATCATATTCTGCATTCTCAGAAAGATCGCCCTGAGCGCGAGCCTCAGAAATAGCAATGATGACCGCAGGACGCTCTACATGCTTTAAGCGGTGCAGTTCCTCCTTAAGAAGTTCTGCGCCGCGTTTAGTGATTGGAATTGTGCTCATGCTGCTAACCTAACTTAAAATCCTGCGCAAAATTACGCATAAAAGTTGATTTTAGATTAAATAAGCGTCCGATGTAAGTTTTGCAATGAATAGACCTCGAGTGACTCCAACTTGCCATTTTGAGAAGCCAATAAACCATCCATTACTGCACGTGCCGCACTAATTGTTGTGTAGTAAGTCACGCCATTAGCCTGAGCACTGGTACGAATCGATCTAGAATCCGCAATTGCAGTGCGGGTTTCATCGACAGTCGTAAATACCAGTGAAATTTCACCGTTTTTGATGAAATCCACAATATGCGGACGTCCATCCTTAACCTTATTCACAACTCTCACAGGTAAGCCAGCCGCTTCAATTGCGGCAGCTGTACCTTTGGTAGCCACCATAGGGAAGCCCAATTGATGCAATAACTTAGCAACCTCAATCGCTTTTGGTTTATCACTATCTTTTACAGTTAGAAGCACTGTGCCGCTCTTTGGCAATTTAATGCCTGCACCTAGCTGAGACTTAAATAAGGCTTCGCCAAAGGTTTTACCAACGCCCATGACTTCACCAGTAGAGCGCATCTCAGGCCCAAGGATAGGATCGATACCTGGGAATTTATTAAACGGAAATACCGCTTCTTTGACTGAGAAGTATGGAGGCTTCACTTCAGCGGTAATGCCCTGTTGAGCAAGAGTCTGACCCACCATACAACGAGCAGCAATCTTAGCGAGCTGCAGGCCAGTAGCTTTAGATACAAAAGGTACGGTACGTGAAGCGCGAGGATTGACCTCAAGAACGTAGATAACATCTTTGCCATCAACATTCTGAATGGCAAATTGCACGTTCATCAAGCCAACCACATTCAGGCCTTTAGCCATTGCTGCGGTTTGACGTTTGATTTCTTCTACCGTGTTCTCGGATAAGGAATATGGCGGCAATGAACAGGCTGAATCGCCAGAGTGCACACCGGCTTGCTCAATATGCTCCATGACACCGCCGATGAAGACTTTTTCACCATCACTGATGCAGTCAACATCACACTCAATCGCATCATTCAAGAAGCGATCTAATAGAACCGGTGAATCATGTGAAACTTTAACGGCTTCACGCATATAACGCTCAAGATCGCGACCGTCATGAACAATCTCCATGGCGCGACCACCTAAAACATAAGATGGACGAACAACCAATGGATAACCAATTTCTTCAGCCAGCTTAAGAGCCTCTTCCTCAGTACGCGCAGTGCGGTTAGGAGGTTGGCGCAAACCTAAGTCTTGCAGTAATTTTTGAAAGCGTTCACGATCTTCTGCAGCATCAATCATGTCAGGCGATGTGCCGATAATTGGAACACCATTACGCTCAAGATCCAATGCCAGCTTCAAAGGAGTTTGGCCACCGTACTGCACGATGACGCCCTTTGGCTTTTCCTTGGCTACGATCTCTAGAACATCTTCAAGGGTTAATGGTTCAAAGTACAAACGATCAGACGTATCGTAATCAGTTGAAACTGTTTCAGGATTGCAGTTGACCATAATGGTTTCGTAACCATCATCGCGCATTGCTAAGGCCGCATGTACACAGCAATAGTCAAACTCAATGCCTTGACCGATTCTGTTGGGGCCACCACCCAGAACCATAATCTTGTCTTTATTGGTTGGGTTGGACTCGCACTCACCATGCTCAGCTTCATAGGTTGAATACAAATACGCAGTATTTGTTGAGAACTCAGCAGCGCAGGTATCCACACGTTTATATACAGGGACCACCTTTAAGCGGTGACGTGCAGCTCGAACGGAGGCAGCATCAATACCAAGTAACTTTGCTAAACGACGATCAGAGAAGCCCTTCTGTTTCACAAAGCGTAGCTCTGGCGCAGTAAGACTGTCAATTTTGCGTTGCTTTAACTCAGCTTCAATCGTAATGAGCTCTTCAATTTGCTCCAAGAACCAAGGGTCAACTTTGGTTTCAGAATAAATCTCATCAAGACCCATGCCCATACGGAAAGCATCGGCCAAATACCAAATACGGTCTGGACCTGGCTCATTAATTTCATTAATGATGTCATCAAGATCTGTAGAAACCTCATCAAGACCATCAACACCGACTTCTAAGCCGCGCAACGCCTTTTGGAATGACTCTTGGAATGTGCGGCCAATAGCCATCACTTCGCCAACAGATTTCATTTGAGTAGTTAAGCGCGAGTCAGCTTGTGGGAACTTCTCGAATGCGAAGCGTGGAATCTTTGTTACTACATAGTCGATTGATGGCTCAAAAGATGCTGGTGTAGCACCGCCAGTAATGTCATTCTTGAGCTCATCCAATGTATAGCCGACTGCCAATTTGGCAGCAATCTTTGCAATAGGGAAACCCGTTGCCTTTGAGGCCAAAGCTGATGAGCGTGACACGCGCGGGTTCATCTCAATAACAATCATGCGACCATCAACTGGGTTGATCGAGAACTGAACGTTTGATCCACCAGTGTCAACACCGATTTCACGCAGAACTGCAATCGATGCGTTACGCATGATTTGATATTCTTTATCCGTTAAGGTCTGCGCAGGAGCAACGGTAATGGAATCACCAGTGTGCACACCCATCGGATCTAAGTTTTCAATCGAGCAAACAATGATGCAGTTGTCATTGCGATCGCGCACCACTTCCATCTCAAACTCTTTCCAGCCCAAGAGTGATTCTTCAATCAAGAGCTCACGCGTTGGCGATAAATCCAAACCGCGTTTGCAAATCTCTTCAAATTCTTCGCGGTTATAAGCAATACCACCACCTGATCCACCCATGGTGAATGAAGGACGAATAACCACGGGGAAACCAGAGCTACCGGTCTCTTGTTGAATGCGTTGCTGAACTTCATGCGCTTCATCCATCGAATGAGCGATACCGGATTTCGCAGAGCCAAGACCAATCTTAGTCATAGCCTCTTTAAACTTTTGACGATCTTCTGCTTTATCAATCGCTTCTGGTGAGGCGCCAATCAATTCACACCCGTATTTCTCGAGTACGCCATGACGATGCAGATCCAACGCACAGTTCAGCGCAGTTTGACCACCCATAGTTGGCAATATCGCATCCGGTTTTTCGGTGGCAATAATGCGCTCTACTACTTCCCAAGTAATTGGCTCAATGTATGTAACATCAGCCATTTCAGGATCAGTCATGATGGTTGCAGGATTGCTATTCACCAAAATAACTTTATAACCTTCGTCACGGAGAGCTTTACATGCTTGCGCGCCAGAATAGTCAAACTCACAAGCCTGACCAATCACAATTGGTCCGGCACCAATAATCAGAATGCTCTTAATGTCGCTACGCTTAGGCATTATTTGCCCTCCTTCTTACTGGCAGCATTCATGAGCTCCACAAATCGATCAAATAAATAGGCAATGTCATGAGGACCTGGCGAGGCCTCAGGATGCCCCTGGAAACACAGTGCTGGCTTATCTTTCCAAGCCAAACCTTGTAAGGATCCATCAAATAAAGAAACGTGTGTTACACGAATATTGTCTGGCAACGTATTAGCATCAACAGCAAAACCGTGATTCTGAGAGGTAATCGCTACTCGACCAGTATCTAAATCTTTTACTGGATGGTTGGCACCATGGTGACCAAATTTCATCTTCAAAGTTTTGGCGCCAGCAGCAAGACCCATAATTTGATGTCCTAAGCAGATGCCAAAAGTTGGAACACCTTTTTCGATGATTTCTTTTGCAGCAGCAATTGCATAATCACAAGGGCCAGGGTCTCCAGGACCATTCGAGAAGAAAACACCATCTGGATTCATAGCCAAGACTTCTGCCGCACTAGTTTGAGCTGGCACAACAGTTAATTGACAGCCACGCTCAGTAAGCATGCGTAGGATGTTGCGTTTGACGCCAAAGTCATAAGCAACTACCTTCTTAACTGGTTTGCTTGTATCTAGGGCTCTGTACGCTGGCTTACCTTCAGGGCCATGAAGATCCCATTCGGCTTCACGCCACTCATAAGACTGATTAGTTGTTACTACTTTAGCAAGATCTAACCCCGACATGCCTGGAAAAGCCTTAGCAAGTTCAAGAGCTTTCTTGCTCAAAGTTTCGTAATCATCGCCCAGCTTGCCAGCAACGATTGCGCCTGATTGAGCACCTTTATCACGAAGAATTCTGGTGAGTTTGCGCGAATCTATACCGGCGATGCCTAAAACACGCGCTTTAGACAGATAGCTATCCAAGGAGCCTTCTGAGCGGAAATTAGATACTCGCTTTGGCAGATCTTTGACAACCAGGCCAGCTGCATGTACTTGATCAGATTCAGCATCTTGGGTATTGACGCCAACATTACCGATATGTGGGTAAGTCAATGTCACGATTTGACGTGAGTAACTGGGATCAGTGATGATCTCTTGATATCCAGTCAACGCAGTATTAAAGACAACTTCGCCGGTAGTTTCGCCAGGGGCGCCAATACTAAATCCGGGAAAAATGGTGCCGTCAGCTAGAGCCAACACGGCGGGGGGAAAAGAAGGAA
>NZ_JACVPQ010000002.1:0-49394 GCF_018881795.1 Polynucleobacter sp. MWH-Jannik1A5
TGGCAGCGCTTCTCGCCAAGTCTCCTTAGGAGCGGGTGTAGTTGCTGATCTGCAGGTGGAATGTCGGGCTGTAAATAGCCGCTTTCTGGATTTGGGATTTCGTCTTCCGGACGAATGTCGAGGGGCTGAGCCTGCCTTGCGGGAAATGGCCACTCAAAGCCTCTCGCGTGGCAAGGTAGAGTTCCGGGCTGCTTGGCGAGTCAATGCTGGGGCAGCTAGCTCGGCTAAATCCAATCCACATGCACTAGGCGCTATTAATAAAGACCGTTTAGACGCTTTGTATACCCTACAAGAAAAAGCCCAAGACGCCTTTCCTAAAGCGCAAGAACTGAGTATTGCTGAAGTATTGCGTTGGCCCGGTGTTGTTTCTGAGCCGCGGGGCGAAGAAGATAGTTGGATTACTGCCGCAGTTGAAGCAGGGCGTGCAGCTCTTGCAGCTCTCATGGAAAGTCGCAGCGCTGAAGGTAAAGCCTTGGTTGGCGTTCTCACCAGTATTACCAGCAAGATGCGTGAGATTGTTAAGGTGATTGAACCTAAAGTTCCTGAATATGTAGCACAGTACCAAGAGAAGTTGACTGAGCGATTGGCGGAAGCCTTGGCTGCGCAAGAGCAGGCTAAGGCAGGGGCTGAACTTATGGAACGTATTCGTCAAGAGGTTGTCTTGTACGCAGTACGTATTGATGTCGCTGAAGAGTTCGCTCGTTTAAAAACCCACCTCCAGGCTGTAGATACAGCGCTCACAGGCAAGGGCCCAGTAGGCAAGCGTTTGGATTTTCTGATGCAAGAACTCAATCGTGAAGCCAATACCTTAAGTTCCAAATCTGTATCGGAAGAGTGCACCCAAGCAGCGCTAGAGCTCAAACTGTTTATTGAGCAAATGCGTGAACAAGTTCAAAATCTTGAGTAATTAATTCATTCATGACTAACGCTATTTTGACTCCATCCTATCAAGGCAGCATGTTGATGATCGTGGCACCATCGGGTGCCGGTAAATCATCTTTAGTGAATGCTTTGTTAAAAGATGACCAGGGATTAAAACTTTCTTTATCGACTACCACTCGTGCCCCAAGACCGGGAGAGGTAGACGGCAAAGACTATCGTTTTTTGACCAAAGAAGATTTTTTGCAAGAACGTGATCAAGGCCATTTTTTGGAGTGGGCAGAAGTACATGGTCATTTCTACGGCACATCCAAGCCGTGGATTGAGTCGCAAATGCAAGCAGGCAGCGATGTCATGTTAGAGATCGATTGGCAGGGCGCCCAACAGATTCGTAAATTAATTCCTTCAGTGCAGTGGATCTTCATATTCCCGCCATCTATTGAGGCTTTAGAGGAGCGCTTACGTAAACGGGGTCAAGATGATGAGGCCACCATTGAGCGGCGCTTGGCAGCTGCTCATATCGAGCTCACGCATGCCCATGAGGCGGATTACATCGTTGTGAACGATTCCTTTGATCAGGCTTTAGTGGATTTGAAGCATATTTTGGCTTCTAGCCGCCTGCGTTCTGGGCCCAGTATGGCCAGAAATCCAGCGCTTTTGAAGCGCCTTGGGGTCTAATCAGTTATCCTATAGGTATTGAAGCTAAATTAAGTGAGTTCAGCATGGCCCGTATTACTGTAGAAGATTGCCTTAAAACGATTCCAAACCGATTTGAATTGGTTTTGGCTGCCACTTATCGTGCGCGCCAATTGGTGCAAGGTCACTCCCCACGTGTTGAGTCCAGAGATAAAGCTACTGTAGTTGCATTGCGCGAAGTAGCTGCTGGTGTAACCGACCGTGACATGTTGACCAAAGTACCTCTGTAATTTAGGAGTTCCGGTGTGGAGCTCCCTCTTGGACAAGTCAAAACATCGGAAAAAGTAGGAAGCATCTTGCCTAAAGATGCTTCGCTTGACTCAGCTCAAGCGCAATTGTTGGATATCGAATCCAACACATCTCAAAGCGGTAAAAAATCTATCATTGCGAGTTTGTTAGCGCAATCGAGTCGTCATTTGTTTGGGCCTACCTCAGCACCCAATCTACCCCTCAAGCATCAGGTAGTTTCGATAGAGGGGTTGCTATCAAAGTTGACCTATCTCAAACCAGAAGAAATTGCGCAAATCAAAAAAGCTTTTCAGTTTTCGGATGCAGCGCATTTAGGTCAATACCGCCATAGCGGTGAACCGTACATCACCCATCCAGTTGCTGTTGCTGAGCTTTGCGCTACCTGGCGCTTAGATGCACCTTCCATCATGGCGGCATTAATGCACGATGTGATTGAAGATACCGGTTGCACAAAAGCAGATTTAGTTGAAAAGTTTGGCAACAAAGTGGCCGAGCTGGTTGAAGGTCTAACTAAACTCGATAAATTAGAGTTTCAGAGTCATGCTGAGGCGCAAGCGGAGAGCTTTCGCAAGATGTTCATGGCGATGGCACGCGATGTTCGCGTTATCTTAGTCAAGCTGGCTGATCGTACGCACAATATGCGCACTCTCGATGCAGTGCCGATGGAGAAGCGTCGTCGTGTAGCAGCGGAAACCATTGAAATCTATGCACCCATTGCTCACCGTCTCGGCCTGAACGTCATTTACCGCGATCTCCAGGATCTAAGCTTCCGTTACTCGATGCCAATGCGTTTTAGGGTGATTGAAGGGGCGGTCAAGCGGGCGCGTGGTAATCGCAAGGAAATGGTTGAGAAGATTTTGCAAGCTTCTCGTATGGCATTCGCTAAAGCCAATTTAGAAGTCGATCTTCGCGGTCGTGAAAAGACGCTCTTTAGCATCTATAACAAGATGCGCTCTAAGCATTTAAGCTTTTCGCAGGTATTGGATGTGTATGCATTTCGCGTTACCGTTCATTCGATCGACGAATGCTATCGCGCGCTAGGTATTTTGCATTCTTTATATAAGCCAATGCCTGGCAAGTTTAAAGATTACATTGCCATCCCTAAGTTGAACGGCTATCAATCCTTACACACTACCTTATTAGGCCCATCGGGCGTGCCGGTTGAGTTTCAGATTCGCACAACTGATATGCATGCCGTTGCTGAGGCAGGGGTGGCAGCGCATTGGGCCTATAAAGATGGTTCGCCCGATATGAGCGAAGTACAAAACCGAGCTCATCAATGGCTGCAGTCTTTGATTGATATTCAAGATAGTAGTGGCGATTCACAAGAATTTTTAGAACACGTCAAAATCGATTTGTTCCCAGATGCCGTGTATGTATTCACACCTACTGGACAGATTAGGGCTTTACCAAGGGGCGCTACCGCACTTGATTTTGCATACTCCATCCATAGCGATCTTGGTAATACTTGTGTAGCCGTCAAGATCAATGGTCTGCAATTGCCCTTGCGTAGCGAGCTTAAAAATAGTGACATTGTTGAGGTCATTACTTCCGCAAGCTCACAGCCTAATCCCGGTTGGCTCGCTTTTGTGCGAACTGGCAAAGCCCGCGCTTCTATACGCCATTCTTTAAAGACCAAGCATTATTCCGAATCTCTACAACTGGGTGAACGCCTATTAGCAAATGCATTGCGCCAGCAAGGTGTAGATGCTGCATTGCTGAGCCCCGAGATTTGGGAAAAGCTTACCCATTGGACGGGCGACAAAACCAGAGAAGAGGCTTGCGTCAATATTGCCTTGGGAAGACGATCACCCCAAGAGTTGGCCATACGCCTCAAAATTTTGATTGATGATGAAGGCGGATCAGAGCAGATGCGCTTGGGTGCCACTGATTGGGTTGCGCCAAATCAAGAAATCAATCACCATCAACGTCAAGCTATTTTGGTGGATGGCCGTGAAGGTAATTCAATTCATTTTCAAACCTGTTGCCATCCAATTCCAGGCGATAACATCATTGGTTATCTCGGTAAGGGTGAGGGATTACAGGTTCATACCAATGACTGTCCTATAGCCTTACGCATGCTCTCCAAAGATAGCGATAAGTGGGTAGAGGTGGAGTGGGGCAAAGAACTCAATCGCGAGTTTGAGCTTGATTTGGCCATTGATACACGCCAAGGTAAAGGTGTTTTGGCTAGAGTTGCCAGTAGTGTGACTGCAGCCGATTCCAACATCATGAATGTTTCGATGGAAGACCGCTTTAAAGAGGATTCTGTAACCATTCGCTTTACGATCCAAGTCTATGATCGCTTGCATCTCTCTAAAGTGATGCGTAGTTTGCGCGCTAATCCAGATGTGATGAGGGTGACGAGAACGCGCGCTGTTTAGTTTTGCAAATATTGAACGTCTAAGATTTCAATTTCAGCAGGACCGGTTGGCGTCTGAATGAAAACACAATCACCAATGCGCGCCTTAATGAGTGCTTTTGCAATCGGTGATACCCAGCTGACATGCCCTTTATCTAAGTCGACTTCATCCACCCCCACAATCGTGATAACAGTCTCTTTGCCGGATTGAGCACCCGCTAGCGCGGAGTAGGTGACAGTTGCCCCAAAGAAGACCTGGTCGGCGTCATTTTCCCCGGATTTTCGGGCGGAATTATCGACAACTACCGCAAATTCGAGGCGTTTATTGAGAAAGCGAATACGCCTGTCGATCTCTCTGAGACGCTTTTTTCCGTAGATATAGTCGCCATTTTCCGATCGGTCGCCATTGCTGGCGGCCCAGTGCACCACCTTGACAACCTCCGGTCTATCAAGGTTTAAGAGCTGTAGGAGCTCGGTTTTGATGCGCTCATGACCAGCAGGGGTGATGTAGTTCTTCTCTTCCATGGCATAATTATGGCTGTTGCGGCTGTAGCTCAGCTGGATAGAGTACTTGGCTACGAACCAAGGGGTCGTGGGTTCAATTCCTGCCAGCCGCACCAACTTATATGAGGGCCTAGTTGCAAAACTGGGCCCTTTTCATTTTTAAGCCTTTTACATCACTTAAACCTGTATCCCTTATAGTTGGGTTATGAGCAATTCTGACACCATTTCTGCCGTTTCTGAGGCCCCAGTTGCTGTTTGGTCGCAAATAGGCGCTACTTCTGCGAAGGTGTCACTTTCCGGAGTTATTAACGCTTACTCCTTGGGCGGAATCTGGACTCAAATTCGCGATTCTCAAGATGCTTGGTTAAAGCAAGGCGATAGCAAGGCGAAATCACTCAGCGTCGATTCTTCAGGCGTTGCTTCTTTGGATGGTGCTGGCATCGCATTTTTGATTGCAATAGAAGAAGCGCAGACTGTTGCTGGCGGCAAATATGAATTAACAGGATTGAACTCACGTTATCAACCTCTATTAAAAGAGTTTGATCCCATCAATAATTTATTTCCGACACCATTGGAAAAACCCAAAAGAAGTTTTGTGGTGAGCCTGGGGATGGCAGTTCAAAACATCATTGATGACACCGTAGGTTTAATTGAATTCATGGGTCATCTGTTTTCGGATTTAGTGTGGTCTGTCAGAAACCCAAAGCACGTGCGATGGGGTGACTTTATCAATGCTGCTGTTGAGGCAGGTATAGCGGCATTGCCAATCGTTGGATTAGTAGCTTTCTTGATTGGTGTGATCTTATCTTTCCAGGCTGCAATTGGTATGAAACAGTTTGGCGCAGTATCTTTTGTAGGCCCGCTGGCAGCGCTAGGCATTGTTCGCGAAATGGGCCCCTTAATTACCGCTATTTTGTTGGCTGGTCGTTCATCAGCAGCCTTTGCAGCTGAGATTGGCACGATGACGGTGAACAGCGAAGTAGATGCTTTAGTTTCAGGCGGCTTAAGCCCCATGCGTTTCTTGGTTGTGCCGCGTGTTCTTGCGGGCATACTAGTTGCGCCGATTTTGACTTTATTTGCCGACATCGTCAGTATTTTTTCTTCGATGTTGACGATGTTGATCTATGGCATTCCATTTATCAATTTTTACAATGGAATGTTGTCTGCTGTAGATGTTGAAGATATTCTTTCTGGATTATTAAAGGCAACTCTCTTTGGCGTGGTTATCTCGGCAATGGGTTGTTTGCGAGGCATGCAAACCGGTAATGGCGCAGCAGCGGTGGGCATCTCTGCTACCCGTGCAGTGGTCAGTAGTATCGTCATGATTGTCATTGTTGACGGTATTTTTGCCTTCATTTCCTATAAAACAGGTTTCTGATGGACGCGCCGACTACTCCTAATAATTCTCCTTACGCCATCGACGTACAGAACTTGACAGTCGGGTACGGCTCCAAGGTTTTGATGCAGAACCTTAACTTCACCGTCAATAATGGTGAAATTTTTGTCATTCTAGGGGGCTCGGGTTGCGGTAAATCGAGCCTTCTTAAAAACCTGTTTGGTTTATATCAGCCATTGGGAGGCGATGTCCTGATTGAAGGGCAAAACATCACCACGGCTACTGGAGCTGAACGTCAAAAGATCATGACCAGCTTTGGGGTGATGTATCAGCAGGGCGCTCTATTTGGATCAATGAATCTGCTGGATAACGTCACACTGTTTATGCAGGAATACACCCAGCTGACGCAGGCTCAAATGAATCTTCTAGCGCGCTGTAAGCTCGACTTGGTTGGCCTCTTGCCTTACGAGACTTATATGCCGAGCGAAATCAGTGGTGGCATGCAAAAGCGTGCTGCGATTGCAAGAGCAATGGCACTGGATCCTAAAATATTGTTTTTGGATGAACCTTCTGCAGGCCTTGATCCAATCACCTCAGCAGATCTTGACAGCACCATCCAGGATCTATCAAAAAACCTCGGCATTACCTTTGTAATCGTATCTCACGAGTTGGCAAGTATTTATGCCATTGCTGACAAAGTCATCATGTTGGATAAGGACGCAAAAGGCATCATTGCTGAGGGCGATCCAAAAGTATTAAGAGATACCAGTAAGGATCCTAGAGTGCATCAATTTTTCAATCGCATTATGAGTAAGGACGCAGCATGAGCAATAACTCAAATCCGAATTATTTCCGCTTAGGCATTTTTGTTCTTGCCGGAATAGGGGTGCTATTGGCAGTGATACTGATCTTTGGATCCGGACAGTTTTTTAAAAAATCTTTCTATATTGAAACCTATATTAAGCAGTCCGTTACTGGCTTGGATGCTGGTGCTGCAGTGCGCTTTAGGGGTGTAAAGGTAGGTCAGGTCACCATGATTGGTTTAACAGGGGATATTTATGAAAAAGATGTTCCCTTTGAAGAGCGTCGTCAGTATGTGATCGTTCGCATGCAAATTTATGGTGAGCAAGTGGATATGGACCACCTGAATATTTTCGTCAAAAATAATTTACGTGCGCGCGTTAAGTCGATGGGTATCACTGGTGTGAACTATGTAGAGTTTGATTTTGTTGGCGAAGCCAATCGGACAGAAGAGCTTCCGTATAGTTGGAAGCCTGAATACCCAGTCATTCCATCTTTGCCTAATCAGGCTGATGAAATCATTTCCGGTATTCAAAAGCTGATTGGCGCCCTCAATCATATGGATATCGATGGCACCCAGAAGAAGTTAGATTCCTTGTTGGGTAATCTGAATGTGTTAATGGCTGGTGATGGCAAAAGCAATAATGGCATGATTGAGTCCGTTAAGCAGCTAAACCTCATCATGGCTCGGATTGCTAAGGTAACTGACAAAGATGAGCTGGGCATTCTGATGCGTGAGCTTGTGGGTACGATGGTGACCTTGCGTCAAACAGTCTCTAGCATTCAAGGCGATACGAGTGTCACAATTGAGAACCTGAAGCAGGTTAGCGAAAATCTCAACGAATTTAGTCGAATTGCTAGCCAATCGCCGTCAAGCTTAATTTGGGGTGAGCCTCCCGCAAAAATTACACCACCGCTGAATGGCACAGGCGCTTCAGGAGCACAAAAATGATGAAACGAATTCTCTTTATTGCAGCAATTCTGGGATTAGTCTCATGCTCTTTGCCTACTAGGGCGCCAGTTGCGTCAACGAGTTGGATGGTGGCCCCTGAGCGAACCGGAGCAGCGCTACCAACCCGTTCAGATCTCTGGCTCAAGATTGGGCCAGTCACGGTAGCGCCGCCATTTGATGCAAAGTCTTTGGTCTACCGTCTCGGCGATCAACGGTATGAGAAGGACTTTTATAACATCTACACCGTGATCCCTTCGGAGATGATCTCTAATGCGGAGCGCAAATGGTTTAACCAAGCCAATATCTTTTCTGCGACGGTTGGTCAGGGCAATACCTTTTTCCCTTTCTATACCTTGCAGCTAACAGTGAATGAGTTTTATGGGGATTACCGCATTAAGCCTGAGGCAGTAGTTAGTGTGGAGTTTTTCCTATCTGCAGCTACCGCAGGAAAAACCAATCCCTTGATTGGTGCAAATCGATATACAAAACGCGTAGCACTTAAAGACAATACCCCTGAGGCACTTGTTTTGGGTCAGCAGCAAGCCTTAGCTGAAATCTTCCGTGAGTATGAAGTTCAGCTTTCCAAGTATGCGGCCAATTTACCAAAACCTTTGGGTCAGTAAGTTTATGAAAATCTCATCTTTTGTCCTCACTAAACTTTTCAGTGCAACTGTTCTTTTAGCTGCGAGTTCAGTTTCTATAGCGCAAGTGCAAAATTTCCCAGTTAAACCAATTCGCTTAGTAGTGCCGTTTGCGCCAGGTGGAAGCACCGATATCATTGCGCGTGCTGTAGGAGATGCTTTAGGGCGTCAATTAGGACAGCCGGTCATTGTTGAGAACAAGGCAGGCGGTGGTGGTTCTATTGGTGCATTAGAGGTGATGCGAGCACCTAAAGATGGCTACACCATTGGTATGGCAACGGTATCGACTACGGCCGCTAATCCAGCGATCAATCCCAAGATTGGCTACGATCCCATTACTGATTTCACGGCTATTAGTAATATTGCTGCGACACCCAACATCATCGCGGTGAATCCGTCATTTCCAGCCAAAGACTTTAAAACGTTTATGGAGGTCTTAAAGGCGAACCCAGGTAAATATTCATACTCTAGTTCTGGTACCGGTGGCATTGGGCATTTGCAAACTGAATTATTTAAAAGTTTGACGGGTGTATTTATTGTGCATATTCCTTATCGTGGTGCTGGTCCTGCATTGGCCGACACTGTTGGTGGCCAAGTGTCGATGATTTTTGATAACCTGCCTTCCTCTTTGCCATTTATCAAAGATGGCAAGCTAGTGCCGATTGTTATAGCCGCACCCAAGCGTTTAGCTCAGTTGCCCAATGTCCCCACCTTTGCTGAAGTGGGTTTAGCACCAGTGAATCGCATGGCCTACTATGGACTTTTGGGGCCGGCCGGTATTCCAAAAGAGATCGTGGATAAATATACGGCAGCACTCCAAAAAGTGGTTGTAGATCCAGCAGTGAAGAAGCGCATTGAAGATACCGGATCCATTATTAATGTGAATGGTCCCGATGCCTTTGCAAAAGAAATTAAAGCGGAGTACACCGTTTATAAAGAAGTGGTTGCAAAGCAAAAATTACAGATTGACTAAAAAATATAGAAATAAGTTTTTGGAGACAACATGGATTTAGGAATTCAGGGGAAGGTAGCCTTAGTGATGGCATCAAGTCGTGGCTTAGGTCAAGCCATGGCGGTATCGCTGGCACGTGAGGGCGTGAAAGTGGCTGTCACTGGACGCAACGCTGAAGGCTTACAGGAGTCTGTTAAGTTAATTGAGGCTGCTGGCGGTAAAGCATTGGCGCTTAACTGGGATTTGTCGGATTTATCAGTCATTGATTCCTTGATCACCAAAGTAGAAAAAGAATTAGGGCCAATTGACATCCTCATTAATAACACTGGTGGTCCGCCACCAACACCAGCGGCCGGTCAAGATCCAGCGCTATGGCAAAAGAGCTTTAACGATATGGTGCTTTCGTTAATCGCCATTACAGATCGAGTATTGCCTGGTATGCGCCAACGTAAATGGGGTCGTATTATTACCAGCACTACTTCAGGCGCGATTGCACCTATCAAAAATTTAGCGATCTCCAATACATTGCGTGCCGCTCTCCTAGCTTGGTCTAAGACCTTAGCAGCTGAAGTAGCTGCCGATGGTATTACTGTCAATATCATCATGCCGGGCAGGGTGGCGACGGATCGCCTGCGTCAGCTCGATGAAGCTCGAGCAAAACGGGAGAACAGAAGCTACGAGGATGTGGTGAAGCTCAGCTTGGGTCAGATTCCGATGGGACGTTATGGAGACCCTAAGGAATACGGCGATACCGCGGCATTTTTAGCTAGTCAAAACGCATCCTTTATTACAGGCACTGTCATGCGTGTTGATGGCGGTCAAATTCAGGCGGTTTGAGTCAATTGATACTTCGCTTCTTCAGTGATCTGAAGCGTGATTTGCGCTCAGCTGAATTAGCTTGGTTGTTTGTAGCATTAACACTATCCGTTACAGCACTTTCTAGTGTGAGTTTTCTGGCGGATCGCATGCAAAGAGCGTTTGCATTCGATGCTCGTCAACTCTTGGCATCAGACTTGCTGATAGTTTCTGATCAGCCTTTACCTAGCTTGTTTATAGAGGAAGCCCAAAGCAAGAATTTAAAGATTGCGCAAACAGTGGTGTTTCCCAGCATGGCTACTGTCGGTGCAAATAGTAAACTTGCATCCCTAAAAGCGGTTAGTCCTCAATACCCCTTACGCGGATCATTGCGTGTTCAGTCGGTAGCCACCAGCAACACACTCAGCTCTGGGCCCCAACAAGGTGTTGTTTGGGTTGATCCTGCCATGTTAGCTAGCTTGGCTGCAAAAGAAGGTGACTCCATCCGGCTTGGCGACAAAGCCTTTGTCATTGGCGGAGTCTTAGAGCGTGAGCTTGATCGAGGTGCGGGCTTTATGAATTTTGCTCCTCGAGTGATGATGTCACTGGCGGATTTAAGTTCAACCGGTTTGATTGGTCTTGGTAGTCGGGTGACTTATCGATTATTGCTTGCTGGATCAGACGAGCAAATTACTGCATATGGAGCATGGGCAACTCAATATATTGAGAAAGAAGCGCTAAAGGGTGTGCGTATTGAAACCCTAGAGAATGCTCAGCCCATGATGCGCAAAACACTGGAACGTGCCGATCGTTTTCTATCCTTGATCGCCTTGCTGACAGCGATGGTAGCTGCCGTTGCTATTGCCTTATCTGCGCATCGCTACACGCGTAAACAAGCGGATGCATGTGCGGTTCTCAAATGCTTAGGAGCCAAATCCAATGCCATCCTGATGCGTCAGGGCCAAACACTTTTAACTCTGGGTCTGATTGCGGCTATTTTGGGTTCGCTGCTGGGCTATTTCGGTCAATACGTCTTAACGTTGCTCTTGGGTAACTTGGTCATATCAGAATTGCCGCAGGTATCGCTATGGCCTGTCCTTTGGAGCATTCTGGTTGCCTGGTGTTTACTGTTTGGCTTTGCAGGTCCCGCTATATTTCGCCTGGTCAAGGTTTCGCCAATTCGTTTGATTCGAAAAGAATTTAATGGTGTTGATGTCTCTACATTTTGGACGGCGGCTTTTGGATTAGCAACAGCAGTTGTGTTAATTGTGATTGCAGCGCGCGATTGGAAATTGGCCTTATGGACTAGCCTGAGCTTTGCTGCTGCCATTGTGATCTTCAGTTTTGTCTCTTGGGGCTTTTTAAGGCTGATTTGCTCAATACCTACTAAACGCTTTGCTCTAAGCTTTGTCATTCTCTCCCAGGGTCGTAGAACGGGATTAGCAGTCGTCCAAATTACCGCTCTTGGAATAGCTTTGATGGCGCTTCTATTGGTTCTTTTATTGCGCGCAGATTTCTTGAGTGCGTGGCAGGGTAATATACCTGCCGACGCGCCGAATCGTTTCATGATTAATGTGCAAGAAGATCAAAAGAAAGGCCTTACACAATCTTTGCAAGACGCAGGTGTATTAGCTCCCCAGTTTTATCCAATGGTGAGAGGTCGCTTAACGGAGATCAATGGGAAAGACGTTACGCCAAACAGTTACACAGAAGAAAATGCAAGGCGTCTTGTAGATCGCGAGTTCAATTTGTCTTACACAGATCAAATGCCACCAGGCAATCAACTGTTGACTGGTAAATGGATAGAGGGTGATGCACCACAGATTTCAATGGAAACAGGCATAGCCAAGACCTTGAAATTGAAATTGGGCGACCAGCTCACGTTTGAGGTGGCAGGAGAAAAAATAACTGCCCCGATTACCTCATTGCGCAAATTGGATTGGGGCTCCATGCGGGTGAACTTCTTTGTCATCATGCCTGCCGCTCAGTTACAGGCATTACCCCAGTCATGGATTACTTCCTACTATCAAGCACCCAAACAAGAGTCTCTGGATTTTCAGTTGAGCCAAGCTTATCCCAACCTGACGATTGTGGACGTATCAGCTTCCTTGCAGCAAATTCAGGAAGTGCTGAATAAACTCTCTTCCGTCTTAGGATTGCTATTGGCATTCACTGTCATTGCTGCAATTTTGGTTTTAATGTCTGCCATTGCAGCCACCCAAGATGAGCGCTATAAAAATGCTGCCTTATTAAAAGCTTTAGGAGCTTCTCGAAATACCTTATCCAATATTGCCAATATTGAGTTGCTTATGATTGGTCTTTTATCAGGTGTGTTGGCTGGTCTTGCCGCTGGAATGGCTGCTTGGGCCTTGGGCCGTTATGTGATGGAGATCCAATTCAATGCATTTGGCGAGGCCCTATTGATGGGGATTGGCTTTGGCATCATCGCCTGCCTGGCTTCTGGATATCGCTTTCAGAAGAGGATTCAGAAGGCAACCGCTATTGAATGTTTACGTGAAGCCTAAGGCCAAGTTCTTAGGTCAAGGTTACTAGGTTCTTAGGAAGCTCAACTAAGCGGGTACCAGCCAATCGATCTGGCAGGCTTTGTCGATGTAATTTATTTTGACGGTCTAAATAAATACTCAATGGCCAAATAAATAGGGCTACCGCAAAGAGCATCTCGATAATTTGCCACTTCTCTAAATGAAATGCCCATTGCAATATCACGCAAGGAATTAACCATAGAGAGCCATAGATGTAACGCCAGAAGGCTTGTCGTTTGGTGAGGGTGTAACCACCGCGACCAATGATACGAACTCGCCAAGTTTGCATGGCTAGCGTTTGACCCGACTTGGTCCAGTACCAAACAAAATAAATGCCTAAGACTGCATAGAGGTAAAGAAAAGTCAGCCAGCTAGGCAATGAAATGCCAAAAAGAATACCTAACCCAAGGTTGGGCAATAAAAAAGTAAAAGCAATGACACCCAGTAAAACGAGCTGTTCATAGAGGCAGCATGAGACACGACGCCAAAATTGAGGGGCAGGTAATACGTTGAGTTCAGCAGGCGTCATAGACTGCTTAGTTATTTGATGAGTTGCTAGAAGAACTACCCGATGTGCTGCCTTCTACTGCAGACCCTGTGTTTTCTGGAGATGCAGGTGTGCTTGGAGTTAAGGCGGCAGGCGGAAGCGATGCTTTTGGAGAAATGGGATGTTGTTGCAGTGTGGGTGCATTGGCAGCCGTCGGTTTTTTCTTGGCTTCTGATTCTGCGAGTTTCTTTTTCTGATCATCAGTTAGTTTTTGATAGGCAGTCCAAGCCTCTGCTTTTTTCTCAGCAGGGAATTTAAGGCTAGCGAGATAGTTTTCACGCGCAAGACGACGCTCTTTTTGGGAGAGGTTTGACCAGCCAGTCATGCGAGACTGAAGACGCTCTTGGTCTTGTACGCTCATCTTGGGATAAATATTGGCAACCTGAATCCATTTCTTGCGGCTATCGGGCAACATGTAATCCCAATCGCTTTCTAGTGGCGCCAGAATTTTTTGCTGGGCTGGCTTGAGGCCTTCCCATGTGCCGTCAGGCTTTTTTTCAGCGAGGGCTGCAACTTTGCCGGGTGGGCTATTCGGTTGAGCTTGCGCAAGTACATGACTCGCTGGAGCGACCAGCAAGGCGACTATCAGCGCAAGGTTGCCAACCGTATTCGTTCTCATTGTTGATGACATCAAATGAGTCGGGATTATTTGCTTTGGATGGAGTCTGATGAGTTATCTGACTCAGTTAAAGGACCATTTTTAAGAAACGCCATAAAGCCGCTGTCAGCATAGGCATCTGGTGGAACGTCATCGGATAACAAAGCGGCATCAACTTCGGCGATGTCATTAATGCGGGAGTCATCCTGCCACTGGGCAATACCAATCAGACCAAACACTAAAACTACGAGGGGGGCCATCCAACCTACGGTATCCCAAACCCCATTGGATCCAGACGTCCAGTTCCGAGAGGCGCCAGCCAACACCTGTTTCTGAAGACGCACTTTTTCTGGTTTTTTGACTGATAGAGCCTTCATTCGCGCTGAATACAGGCGATCCTTAATGCTTTGGGGAATGTTCTGAGTGCTTTGACGAAGCAGGGCAGCGCTAGCCTGGCCAAATTGGTCGACTTCAGTCTGGGTAAATTGGTCATCAAAGTGTTTCACAGCGTAATTCCTTTTAATTTCAATGCTTTAGCTAATGTCTGGGTGGCCCTAGAACAGTGGGTTTTGACGCTACCTTCACTACAACGCATTGCCAGTGCCGTCTCAGTAATACTTAGCTCATCCCAATAACGCATCAGGAAGGCTTCTCGTTGACGTACAGGCAATTTAGATATTTCTGACTCCAGAGCCTGTAAAAGCTGACTTTTTTCAAGCTTTTGAGCCCCATCTTGGTGAATTTCACTGTCATCGGGAGCGGATAGGGACTCCAGGGGGTCAAAATCATCGCTTTCATCGGCTTTTTTGCCCATATTGGAAAAAAGGGTGACCCAGGTATTTCTTACCTTTTGCCTTCTAAACCAATCATGAATGCGATTTTGCAAAATTCTGGTGAAAACCAGGGGTAGCTCTGCAGCAGGTCTATCCCCATATTTTTCGGCCAACTTGATCATGGCATCTTGAACGATATCTAACGCAGCATCGTCGTCACGCACAGCGTAGACCGCCTGCTTAAAGGCGCGCTGCTCAACACTGCTCAGAAAGTCAGATAGTTCTTGGGCTGATGCCATGCAATGGATTAGACCTGAATCTGTAAGAATTCAGCCATTTTAGGGGATTGCTATAGAATATAGGGCTTACTACCTAGAATCTCATTCAAGAAGTGGTTTTTTCCGGTAGCAGCGCCGTTCGAACTCAGGCCATAAGCAGGAGACAGAACAGACCAATCAATTTTTTGCCGAAAATTGCAAAGGACGAAAGAAAATGAATACAAGCAGCGCCGAATTTTTAGCTAGCAAAGCTAACAAAGACTCAACAAATACAAACAATGATGCAGCGCCTCCAGAAATGATTGGCGCAGAGATGCTCGTTCATGCATTGCACAAAGAGGGTGTTGAATACGTATGGGGTTACCCAGGCGGTTCCGTTCTCTTCATTTATGACGAAATTTTTAAGCAAGACAAGTTTGAGCACATTCTTGTTCGCCATGAGCAAGCAGCGGTTCATGCGGCCGATGGCTATGCGCGCGCAACCGGTAAGGTTGGTGTAGCGCTGGTCACTTCAGGTCCCGGTGTAACCAATGCGGTGACTGGTATTGCTACTGCGTATACCGATTCAATCCCTATGGTGATCATCAGCGGTAACGTGCCTACATATGCAATTGGTGAAGATGCTTTCCAAGAAGCAGACACTGTAGGTATTACTCGTCCAGTTGTTAAGCACAACTTCTTAGTGAAAGACGTGAAGGATCTTCCTTTGGTCTTGAAGAAGGCTTTCCATATTGCGCAGACCGGCCGTCCAGGCCCAGTGTTGATTGATATCCCTAAGGATGTCTCAGCGGCTAAAGGCCCGTTCGTTTATCCAGAAACACTGGAGATGCGCTCTTACAACCCAGTTATCAAGGGCCATAGCGGCCAGATTCGCAAAGCAGTTGCTTTGTTGCAAGAGGCGGAGCGTCCATACATCTACACCGGTGGTGGCGTGATCCTGTCCGATGCTGCTGCTGAGTTAAAAGAGTTCGCTGATCTTTTGGGCTATCCAGTGACTAATACCTTGATGGGCTTGGGTGGATTCCCTGGCACCAGTCCACAGTTTGTGGGCATGCTCGGTATGCATGGAACATATGAAGCAAACATGGCAATGCAACACAGCGATGTATTGATTGCCATTGGTGCTCGCTTTGATGACCGCGTGATTGGAAATACATCACACTTTGCTAGCCATCCACGCAAAATCATTCATATTGATATCGATCCTTCCGTGATTTCTAAGCGCGTTAAGGTGGATGTTCCTATTGTTGGCAATCTCAAAGAAGTATTGGTTGAGATGACTGCGCAAATTAAGGCAGCAGGTCCACGCAAGAATGGTGACAAAGTTGCCGCCTGGTGGGATCAGATCAATGAGTGGCGTAAAAAAGATTGCTTGAAATACGATGAAGCTTCCCAGATTGTGAAGCCGCAATACGTTGTTCAGAAATTATGGGGGCTCACCGGTGGTGATGCATTCATTACATCTGACGTAGGTCAGCATCAAATGTGGGCTGCTCAGTTCTATAAGTTTGATAAACCACGCCGTTGGATTAACTCTGGTGGATTGGGAACTATGGGCGTGGGCTTGCCATACGCTATGGGCATCAAGAAAGCTTTCCCTGATAAGGATGTATTTGCTATTACTGGCGAAGGCTCTATTCAGATGTGTATCCAGGAGCTATCAACCTGTAAGCAATACAACACCCCGGTCAAGATCGTGTCACTGAACAACCGTTATCTCGGTATGGTTCGTCAATGGCAAGAACTGACTTATAACAAGCGTTATTCCAGCTCTTATATGGATTCATTACCTGACTTTGTGAAGTTGGCTGAGGCTTATGGGCACGTTGGTATGCGCATCGAAAAGAAATCCGATGTAGAGGGCGCGCTCAAAGAAGCCATTCGCTTAAAAGATCGCACTGTATTTATGGATTTCCAGACTGACCCAGAAGAAAACGTTTGGCCTATGGTTCAAGCAGGCAAGGGTATTACTGAAATGCTTTTGGGTAGTGAGGATCTCTAATGCGCCATATTATTTCTGTACTGATTGAAAACGAGCCGGGCGCATTGTCACGCGTAGTAGGTCTTTTTTCTGCGCGCGGGTACAACATTGATACTTTAAGTGTGGCGCCAACTGAAGATCCATCTTTGTCCCGTATGACTATCGTTACCTTTGGTTCCGACGATGTCATTGAGCAAATCACTAAACACTTAAACCGCTTGGTTGAGGTTGTTAAGGTATTTGATTTGAGTGAAGGTCCTCATATTGAGCGCGAGCTCATGATGATCAAGGTGCGCGCTGTAGGTAAAGAGCGTGAAGAGCTCAAACGCACTACCGATATCTTCCGTGGTCGCATTATTGATGTGACAGACAAGAGTTACACCATTGAGTTAACGGGTGATGGTGCCAAGTTGGATGCCTTTATTGATTCGATCGATCGCGCATCGATTTTGGAAACTGTCCGCTCTGGCGGTTCCGGAATTGGTCGTGGAGAACGCATCCTCAAGGTTTAATTTTTTTAACTAATTACTGCATTAATTACATTTTCAATACAAGGAAAGAGCATGAAAGTTTTTTACGATAAAGACGCTGATTTGTCCCTTATTAAGGGCAAGAAAGTCACCATCATTGGTTATGGTTCACAAGGTCACGCGCACGCATTGAACCTCAAAGATTCTGGCGTTAACGTTACCGTTGGTTTGCGTAAAGATGGCGCTTCCTGGAGCAAAGCCGCAAATGCTGGCTTGACAGTAAAAGAAGTTGGCGAAGCTGTTAAAGACGCAGACGTAGTCATGATGTTGTTGCCTGATGAGCAAATCGCTGATGTTTACAACAAAGAAGTTCACGGCAATATCAAACAGGGCGCAGCTCTTGCTTTTGCTCACGGCTTTAACGTTCACTACGGTCAAGTTCAGCCACGCGCTGATTTGGATGTCATCATGATCGCTCCAAAAGCGCCTGGTCACACTGTTCGTGGCACATACGCACAAGGTGGCGGCGTTCCTCATTTGATCGCCGTTTACCAAGATAAATCTGGTTCAGCGCGCGATGTTGCTTTGTCATATGCAACTGCTAACGGCGGTGGCCGTGCTGGCATCATCGAAACCAACTTCCGCGAAGAAACTGAGACTGACTTGTTCGGTGAGCAGGCTGTTCTTTGTGGTGGCGCGGTTGAGTTGATCAAGGCTGGTTTTGAAACTTTGGTTGAGGCTGGTTACGCTCCTGAGATGGCTTACTTCGAGTGCTTGCATGAGCTCAAGTTGATCGTTGACTTGATCTACGAAGGTGGTATCGCCAACATGAACTATTCAATCTCTAATAATGCTGAGTACGGTGAGTATGTCACTGGCCCACGCGTTGTTACAGAAGACACTAAGAATGCAATGCGTCAGTGCTTGAAAGATATTCAAACTGGTGAGTACGCAAAGAGCTTCATTTTGGAAAACAAAGCAGGTGCGCCTACTTTGATTTCACGTCGTCGTTTGAATGCAGAGCATGACATCGAAGTGGTTGGCGCTAAATTGCGCGCTATGATGCCTTGGATTGCGAAGAACAAATTGGTTGACCAAACTAAGAACTAAGCTAAAAAGCAAAGCAATTAACCAATAGCAGTAAATAAAAAGGCTCAGAACAAAGATGATGTATCCGCACCCCATTATTGCGAAAGAAGGTTGGCCGTATTTAGCGTTAGTGGGGGCAGTGACTTTACTTGTTCACTATCTCGGTGGCATAGCGTGGTCATGGCCTCTGTGGATTATCTTTATCTTTGTTCTGCAGTTCTTCCGCGACCCACAACGTATTCCTGCTATGGGCCGCGATCTTGTTTTGTCCCCGGCTGATGGTCGCATTGTGGTGGTTGAAAAAACCAATGATCCTTATGCTGGTCGTGAAGCGCTCAAAATTAGCGTATTCATGAACGTATTCAATGTCCACTCTAATCGCAGCGCGGTGAATGGCTTGGTGAAGGAAGTGCAATATTTCCCTGGCAAGTTCGTCAATGCTGATTTAGATAAGGCGTCTACAGAGAATGAGCGTAATGCCGTAGTAATCGATGCCAATGGTCAAATCGTGACTTTGGTTCAGGTTGCCGGCTTAATTGCCCGCCGTATTCTTTGCTATATCCATGTTGGTGACCGCCTTAAAGCCGGTGAGCGCTATGGCTTTATTCGCTTTGGTTCGCGTGTTGATGTGTATTTACCCCTAACAGCCGAACCTTTAGTGAGTGTTGGTGATAAAGTATTTGCAACAAATACCGCTTTGGCGCGTTTGCCTGGTTTAGATTGATTCGAAATATTATTCACTAGGATATTTTTTGACAACATTTCGCCGTCGTGGTCGTATAGACCGTAGCCGTCTCTCCCATAAACATACACCCATTTCCAACGAGGAATGGGCAGAGGAGTTGGGTGATGGAATTGATTACGAAGTAGAAGAGTTGCACCCTCAAAAGCCCCGCTTACGCAGCAAGGGGATTTACCTCCTACCAAACGCATTCACCACCGCAGCTTTGTTTTGCGGTTTCTTTGCCATTGTGAATGCGATGAACCATCAATTTGAGATGGCGGCAATCGCGATCTTTGCATCTTTAGTCTTGGATGGCATGGATGGCCGTGTAGCGCGTATGACTAATACTCAGAGTGCTTTTGGCGAGCAGTACGACTCTTTGGCAGATATGGTTTCCTTTGGTGTTGCACCTGCATTGGTCGCATATGAGTGGGCCTTAAAAGATTTGGGTAAATGGGGCTGGTTGGCTGCATTTACATACTGCGCTGGCGCTGCTTTGCGTTTAGCGCGTTTTAATGTGAACACAGGCGTCGTGGATAAGAAGTTTTTCCAAGGTTTGCCAAGCCCAGCAGCTGGGGCTTTAATGGCTGGCTTTATCTGGTTGGCTGATGACAACAAGATTCCGGTGCGTGACACTGCGATTCCTTGGGTAACTTTCTTTATTGCGGTCTATGCCGGTTTAACGATGGTTTCCAATGCCCGTTTTTATAGTGGCAAAGCCTTAGACGTTCGCTACCGCGTGCCCTTTGGCGTGATGGTTTTAATGATTTTGACCTTTGTTCTGATCTCATCTAACCCGCCATTGACCCTATTTGGTTTGTTTGTGGTGTATTCCATATCCGGCTATGTGATTTGGGCCTGGGAACGACTCAGTGGAAAGCGTTTTAGCTAATTCCATCATTTTGGGGTATAGTAATTCCATGACTACGAATTTCTCACTTTTATCTAGCCTTCTTCTGCTAGCACTAAGCCTAAAGCTTGGGGCGGGTAAGGCCTGAGTTAATGAGATAAAAGAAATTCATTAGCCAACACATACCAGCCCCAGCAAATTGCTGGGGTTTTTGTTTTCTAAGATTGAATTCATGAGTTCAGAAGTATTTAAAACCGGAGAGTAGTAATGAGCGACAAAGTAATCATTTTTGATACCACCTTGCGTGATGGCGAACAGTCACCTGGCGCATCAATGACTAAAGACGAAAAAGTGCGGATTGCCCGTCAGTTAGAGCGTCTAAAGGTTGATGTAATCGAGGCTGGCTTTGCAGCAAGCTCTGAAGGTGATTTCCAGGCGATATCTGCTGTTGCTGCTGCAGTTAAGGACTCTATTGTGTGTTCTTTAGCAAGAGCAAATGATAAGGACATCACCCGTGCCGCTGACGCATTGCATGCCGCCAATGCCAAACGAATTCATGCATTCTTGGCAACCAGCCCTCTGCATATGGCTGTGAAGTTGCGCATGTCTCCAGAAGAGGTATTGGAGCAAGCGAAACGTTCTATTCGTTTTGCACGTAATTTGGCTTCCGATATTGAATTCTCTGCTGAGGATGGCTATCGTTCAGAAATGGATTTCTTATGCAGAGTAGTTGAGGCGGTCATTAATGAAGGCGCATCAACAATCAATATTCCGGATACCGTAGGTTACGCAACTCCTGAGTTGTATGGAGAGTTTATTAAGACCTTGCGTACTCGAGTGCCAAACTCAGATAAAGCAGTGTGGTCTGTGCATTGCCATAACGACTTAGGTATGGCGGTGGCTAACTCTTTGGCTGGCGTCAAGATTGGTGGAGCTCGTCAAATCGAGTGCACGATTAACGGCTTGGGTGAACGTGCAGGCAATACTGCATTAGAAGAAATTGTGATGTCATTGCGTACTCGTAAAGACTATTTTGATATGGTTTGCGGTATTGATGCTACTCAAATTGTCCCGGCATCTAAATTGGTTTCTCAAATTACCGGCTTTGTTGTGCAGCCTAATAAGGCGGTGGTTGGTGCAAATGCTTTTGCACATACTTCAGGCATCCATCAGGATGGCATCTTAAAAAACCGCGATACCTATGAAATTATGCGTGCAGAAGATGTGGGTTGGTCTGCAAATAAAATTGTTTTGGGTAAATTGTCGGGCCGCAATGCCTTTAAGCAACGCTTACAAGAATTGGGTATTACGGTTGAAGCTGAAGCTGATTTGAACGAAGCATTTACTCGTTTTAAATCATTGGCGGATCAGAAGTCAGAGATTTTTGACGAAGATATTATTGCCATTATGTCTGATTCTGCTGCGGCAGAAGAGGGCGAGCATTACAAATTTATTTCATTGAGTCAACACTCTGAAACTGGTGAACGTCCTAAGTCACGCGTGACTTTTCGCATGGGTGACAAAGAGATTAGCTCGGAAGCGGAAGGTAATGGACCAGTTGACGCCAGTTTGAATGCCATTGAAGGTGTAGCTAAGAGTGGCGCAGAGCAATTACTCTACTCAGTTAATGCAATTACTTCAGGAACTCAATCGCAAGGTGAGGTGACTGTGCGTTTGGCAAAAGGTGGCCGTATTGTGAATGGTGTTGGCACTGACCCTGACATCATTGCCGCTTCTGCGAAAGCCTATTTATCAGCTTTGAATAAATTGCATGATCCAAGTCAGGCGAAGCTCAATGCGCAGATGACGCCATAAGCGTCATCATCAATTACTTATTTAGGTCAGTATTTTTATAGTACTTCGTGCCCTTGCCGGTGATTTCAGCGGCAAGGCCGGAGTCAGTGAGTTGATACATTAAGACCCCAGGCGCAACAACCGTTGCATCCTGATAAGCACCACCATCTTTTTCATACTTGGCAGCAGCAGTTACTTGACCGCCAAAAGTCCAGCCTGAATTCACGAATTCATTCATGGCTGCATCATTTTGAAAAACAAAAATGTTCTGAAAGGACTTGATGCCGAGGCCCAGTCCTGCTTGGACCTCAGCCATATTCATATAAACCGGCTTTTTATCTTTGCTGATGACTACGCCGCTGCCCGTGCCACCGCCGGCAATCAAAATTTTCATTCCAAAATTACTAAACGTCGCGTATCCAGCAGATTTCTCGATTAACTCTTTAGCTTTTGGCTCAACGGAATACAGCCGCTTTAGGGTTTGTTCGTTCTTAGTCAAAATGTCCTGTTGTTGCTGGGCAACCGTCTTGTCTGAAGCAAAGGGGTTTGAAAACTGTGCAAAAACAGGGGTGTTCATGCAAAAAGCTAGGAAAAGGAGGGGGCTGAAAGCGCGGAAAATAGAGATCATTTTTGTAAGTTATTGATTAATATAGATATTTTTATAATTAGAAGATTCATGTACCCCTAGAGAATAACAATATCTGTGGGGCAATTCCTTCTTTTGGGCTGCTGTCTGCTACAATTCGAGGGCTTTGATTTGTAAAGCTTTTTTGTTTTATTTTGTTAAATACGCACGACACATATTGGGTGAAAGCTCACGTGTTCGCAAGTTAGGAGTATTAAAAATGGCAGTTGCTGATATTAAAACGGCGGAAATCGTCAAAGAAAACGCGCGCAGCGCAAACGATACGGGTAGCCCTGAAGTTCAAGTTTCATTGCTTACAGCCCGCATCAATGAATTAACCCCCCATTTCAAGGCTAACGCTAAAGATCATCACAGCCGTCGTGGTTTGTTGAAGATGGTTTCACGTCGCCGTCGCCTCTTGGATTACCTCAAAGGCAAAGATTTGGATCGCTATCGCGCATTGATTGAGAAATTAGGTCTCCGTAAGTAATTCTTATCGGTATGCAATGCCATCTTTCTTAGGGTTGTTTCTTCACAGAATCAGTCTTAAGCAGATGGCATGTTTTTTGGGCGTTTCAAGATTATTTGTGTAGGGGATTGTGTCATTCCAATGAGCTTCTGAATATGATTCAGAGCCTCCCTGGAATGGCATCCCTTGTGATCTTAAATCGCTCCAGTGTTGTCGTGACACTGCTTTATCCCACGACAAGCGCAATGCTCATGTGAGTTTTGCGTGAACAATTTGGAGAAGATCAGAATGACTATGTTTAAAAAAGCAGTTAAAAGTTTTCAATGGGGCAATCATCAAGTCACTATGGAGACAGGCGAGATCGCTCGTCAATCCGGTGGTGCCGTTATCGTTAACGTAGATGACACAGTAGTGATGGGTACAGTTGTTGCCTCTAAGTCTGCAAAGCCAGGCCAGTCTTTTTTCCCATTGACTGTTGATTACCTAGAAAAAACTTACGCAGCAGGCAAGATCCCTGGCGGCTTCTTCCGCCGCGAAGGTCGTCCATCTGAAGGCGAGACGTTGATCTCCCGTTTGATTGACCGCCCATTGCGTCCTTTATTCCCTGAAGGTTTTTTGAACGAAGTTCAGGTTGTGGTGCACGTGTTGTCTATCAACCCAGACGTTCCTGCTGATATTCCTGCTTTGATCGCTGCATCTGCAGCCTTAGCTGTTTCAGGCATCCCATTTGCCGGTCCAGTTGGCGCAGCACGCGTTGGTTATGCAAATGGCCAATACCTCTTGAACCCAACTCGTACAGAACAAGCTACCAGTGAACTCGATTTAATTGTTGCTGGTACACAGGCTGCCGTATTGATGGTTGAGTCTGAAGCAAATCAATTGTCTGAAGAAGTGATGTTGGGCGCAGTTGTATACGGTCATGACCAAATGCAAACAGCGATCAACGCTATTAATGATTTAGTTCGTGAAGCTGGCAAACCTGAGTGGGATTGGACTGCAGCCCCTAAAGATGAGCTATTCATCGCTAAGGTAACCGCATTGGCTGAAGCGCCATTGCGTGAGGCTTATCAGATTCGTCAAAAAGGCGCTCGTTCAGACAAGCTCAAGGAAATTTCTAAAGAAGTAATGGCTAAATTGTCTGAAGAAGGCGATGTTGATGCTGTTGCTGTAAGCGACATCATGTTTGAAATCGAGGCAAAGATTGTTCGTAGCCAGATTTTGAATGGTGAGCCACGTATTGATGGTCGTGACACACGTACAGTGCGTCCGATTGAAATTCGTAACGGCGTATTGCCACGCACACACGGTTCTGCTTTGTTTACTCGTGGTGAAACTCAAGCGTTGGTTGTTGCAACATTGGGCACTGCACGTGACGAACAAATTATTGATGCGCTCGAGGGTGAGTATCGCGATCGTTTTATGTTCCACTACAACATGCCTCCGTTTGCTACTGGTGAAACAGGCCGTGTAGGCAGCCCAAAGCGTCGTGAAATCGGTCACGGCCGTTTAGCTAAACGCGCATTGATTCCAGTATTGCCAAGCGCAGAAGATTTTGCGTATAGCATTCGTGTGGTTTCAGAGATTACCGAGTCCAATGGCTCATCTTCAATGGCTTCTGTTTGCGGCGGCTGCCTGGCAATGATGGACGCTGGTGTTCCAGTTAAAGCGCACGTTGCTGGCGTAGCAATGGGCTTGATCCTTGATGGCAATCGTTTTGCTGTGTTGACAGACATCTTGGGTGACGAAGATCACTTAGGTGATATGGACTTTAAAGTTGCTGGTACAGCGAATGGTATTACTGCTTTGCAGATGGACATCAAAGTACAAGGTATCACTAAAGAAATTATGCAAGTAGCTTTGGCGCAAGCTAAAGAAGGTCGCTTGCACATCTTGAGCAAAATGCAAGAAGCGATGGGTTCAGTTCGTACAGAATTATCCGCACATGCTCCACGTATGGTTTCTTTCAAGATTCATCCAGACAAGATTCGTGAAGTAATCGGTAAAGGCGGCGCAACAATTCAAGCGTTGACTAAAGAAACTGGTTGCAGCATCGACATTAAAGATGACGGCACTGTAACGATTGCTTCTACATCTGCTGAAGGCATGGCAGAAGCAAAAGCACGTATTGAAGGCATTACTGCTGAAGCCGAAGTAGGCAAGATCTACGAAGGTCCAGTTGTGAAATTGCTTGAATTCGGTGCTTTGGTCAATATTCTTCCAGGCAAAGACGGCCTCTTGCACATCTCTGAAATCTCAAATGAGCGCGTAAAAGAAGTGAAGGACTATTTGGCTGAAGGTCAAATTGTTCGCGTGAAATTATTGGCTGCTGATGAGCGTGGCCGTTTACGTTTGTCATTGAAAGCTGCGATGGCTGATGAAGGTGGCACGATTGCTCCTTTAGCTGGCGCAACTGAAGCAGTGGCTGAAGTTGCTCCTGCATCTGGCGAGTCTGCTTAATTACATTAGCTAGTAGGAATATCTATGCGCGTAATTGAAATCAAAGAATTTGGTGCGCCAGAAATGTTGGTGCCAACCAATCGCCCTGATCCAGTAGCTCCGGCTGCTGGAACAGGTGAAATTTTGATCAAAGTTTTAGCTGCTGGAATCAATCGTCCAGACGTTTTACAACGCAAAGGGCATTACCCAGTTCCAGCAGGTGCATCTGATATTCCCGGTCTTGAAGTTGCAGGTGAGATTGTCGGCGGTGATTTATCTCACTCTGACAATGTATTTGGATTAAAGCTGGGTGACAAAGTTTGCGCACTAGTGCAAGGCGGTGGTTACGCAGAGTTGTGTACCGCACCAATTGCCCAATGCTTGCCATATCCAAAGGTCTTCAGCGACCAAGAGGCAGCAGCTTTACCTGAAACGTTCTACACCGTTTGGAGCAATGTCTTCATGCGTGGTGAATTAGCTGAAGGCGAAACTTTGCTGGTTCAAGGCGGCTCTAGCGGCATTGGTGTTACTGCGATCTTGATTGCAAAAGCATTGGGGCACAAAGTATTTGTAACGGCCGGTACTGATGAAAAGTGTGCTGCTTGCGTGGCTTTAGGTGCTGATCTTGCCATCAATTACAAGACAAAAGACTTTGTTGAGGAAGTCAAAAAAGCTACAGATGGCAAGGGTGTAAACGTCATTCTGGATATGGTTACCGGCGCTTACGTGCAAAAAGAAATCGATTGCCTGGCTGATGATGGCCGCATCGTGATCATTGCCATCCAGGGTGGCTCTAAAGCTGAAGTGAGTACGAATCAGATTTTGCGCCGACGCTTGACTATTACTGGTTCAACATTGCGTCCGCGTCCCGTTTCTTTTAAGAAGCAAATTACCAAGCAGCTCTTTGAAAATGTTTGGCCTTTGCTGAATGCGGGCAAACTCAAACCAGTTATTTATAAGACATTTACGCTAGATCAGGCTGCCGATGCTCATGCATTAATGGAGTCGTCTGAGCACGTTGGCAAAATCGTTTTAACTGTCTAGAAATTTCATCACCTCTATGCGACCACTCATCGTTATCGGTAATTGGAAAATGAATGGCAGTCTTGCAAGCAATCAAGACTGGATCAAGACCGTTGCTCGTGGCATGGAGAGTGGAATGCCATCAGGTCGTAGATATGCTGTATGTCCCCCATTTCCATATTTGCCGCAATGTGCTGAGCTAATCAAAGCGCATTCAATGGCCTTTTTAAGCTTAGGGGCACAAGATGCCTCAGCTTTTGGGTCCGGCGCTTATACCGGTGAGGTAGCGGCATCAATGCTCAAAGAAGTAGGTTGTACTTACGTCATTGTTGGTCACTCAGAACGTCGTCAAATGCATCATGAGGTTGATGAGCTTGTAGCTGCTAAAGCTCTTCAGGTTTTAGATAACGGCATGACCCCGGTCATTTGTGTTGGTGAGACGGCTGATGAAAGAAATTCTGGTCGAGCAGAAGAGATTGTTTGCTCACAAGTTGCCAAGCAGGTTAGCGTTCTTCAAGATCGACTTGCCGACTGCCTGATTGCCTATGAGCCAGTTTGGGCGATTGGTACCGGTAAGGTTGCTAGCGCTCAGGTGGCGCAGGATATGCATCGCGCCATTCGTCAGCAGTTAGCTGAATTTAATGAGGACGTCGCTTCGCATGTAGGAATTTTGTATGGCGGCAGTGTCAAACCTGACAATGCCGTTGAATTGTTTGCCATGCCGGATATTGATGGTGGATTGGTTGGGGGTGCTTCACTGAATCCTCAAGACTTTCTAGCCATCTGTCAGGCATAGATTTTTTATTTGGAGATAAGCTGTGGAATGGTTTAAGACTTTATTGATCGTATTGCAGGTAATCTCAGCGTTGGCTGTGATTCTCTTGGTTCTGTTGCAGCAGGGCAAAGGCGCCGATATGGGTGCAGCCTTTGGTTCTGGCTCTTCTGGCAGCCTCTTTGGCGCTAGTGGCTCAGCCAACTTCCTTTCTCATGCGACAGCTATTTTTGCTGCTGTTTTCTTTATCAGCACCCTGGGTATTACCTGGATTGGTAATAAGAAAGAAGTGAGTCCTGGTGTGCTTTCTGGAACGGTAGCCCCAGTAGTGGCTCCAGCTGCTCCTGTTGCTCCAGTTCAAGACCCAAGTAAGCCAGCAGTTCCTAAGTAAAAAAGTAGGTTTTTACGTATTTAAATGCCCCAAAAATGGGGTAGTGCAGTGGTGCAATGCAGTAGAATTGATGGGTTTTGCAAGATGCCGACGTGGTGAAATTGGTAGACACGCTATCTTGAGGGGGTAGTGGCTTAGGCTGTGCGAGTTCGAGTCTCGCCGTCGGCACCAAAAACAAGTATTGATAAGGGTTTTTGCTCTAAATCAACTCTTTATGTAGTGGAATAATTAATAATTTGCTGCTTTTAGGATTTACTAGATAAACGAATCAGGGCTATTTTGAATCTCGCTAATTACTTTCCTGTTCTGCTTTTCATCCTCGTAGGTATTGGGGTGGGTTTAGTCCCCATGTTCCTCGGAAAAATTTTGGCTCCTTCGAAGCCTGATGCTGAAAAACTATCTCCATATGAGTGTGGTTTCGAAGCTTTCGAAGATGCGCGTATGAAGTTTGACGTGCGTTACTACTTAATTGCCATTCTCTTTATCCTGTTTGACTTAGAAACCGCATTCCTATTCCCATGGGGTGTAGCTCTACGTGATATTGGATGGCTTGGCTACGCCTCTATGGTGATTTTCTTATTGGAATTCATTGTGGGATTTGTATATATCTGGAAAAAGGGCGCTCTCGACTGGGAGTGATAGATATGGCATTAGAAGGCGTTCTCAAAGAAGGTTTTGTTACCACTACAGCTGACCAGTTGATTAACTGGACACGTAATGGCTCCTTATGGCCAATGACTTTCGGTCTGGCCTGCTGCGCAGTTGAGATGATGCATGCTGGCGCATCCCGTTATGACTTAGACCGTTTTGGCGTGGTGTTCCGCCCATCTCCACGTCAGTCTGACTTGATGATTGTGGCTGGTACTTTATGCAACAAGATGGCTCCAGCTTTGCGTAAGGTCTACGATCAAATGCCTGAACCACGTTGGGTAATCTCAATGGGTTCTTGTGCCAATGGTGGTGGTTACTACCATAACTCCTATTCAGTGGTTCGCGGATGCGACCGCATTGTGCCGGTGGATATTTATGTTCCTGGTTGCCCTCCAACTGCAGAAGCGCTGATCTACGGAATTATTCAGTTGCAATCCAAGATCGCACGAACCAGCACGATCGCGCGGAAGGCTTAAATCATGTCAGATCGTTTAAATCAATTAGCCGCTAATTTAGATAAAGTTTTAGGTAAGCGCATTCAGTCTATTGAAATCGCTCTGGGTGAAGTCACTGTAGTCGTGAATGCAGATACTTATTTTGAATCTGCCATGTTATTGCGCGATGACCCATCACTTGCTTTTGAGCAATTGATTGACTTGTGTGGCGTGGATTATCAAGACTTTCGTGATGGAGCCTGGTCTGGTCAACGTTTTGGCGTAGTAAGTCATTTATTGTCTTTGGCGCATAACTGGCGTTTGCGTGTACGCGTATTTGCGCCAGACGATAGCTATCCATTGGTCGCATCAATTACTCCGGTATGGAGTTCTGCAAACTGGTTTGAACGTGAAGCATTTGACCTCTACGGCATCTTGTTTGATGGTCATGACGATTTACGTCGCATTTTGACTGACTACGGATTTATTGGTCATCCATTTAGAAAAGATTTCCCAATCAGCGGCAATGTTGAAATGCGCTATGACCCAGAGTTAAAGCGTGTTGTTTACCAGCCGGTAACGATTGAGGCTCGCGAAATTACTCCACGCATTGTTCGTGAAGAGCAGTACGGAGGTCCGGTTTAAGTCATGGCACAAATTAAGAACTACACACTCAATTTCGGTCCTCAACATCCGGCTGCACACGGCGTTTTACGTTTAGTGCTTGAGCTTGACGGTGAAGTGATCCAGCGCGCCGATCCTCATATTGGCTTATTGCATCGCGCTACGGAAAAATTAGCTGAGACGCGCACTTGGATTCAAAACGTTCCTTACATGGATCGCTTGGATTATGTTTCGATGATGTCCAATGAGCATGCCTATGTCATGGCCATTGAAAAGTTATTGCAGGTAGATGTTCCTTTGCGTGCTCAGTACATCCGTGTGATGTATGACGAGTTAACCCGTTTATTGAATCACTTGCTCTGGATTGGCTGTCATGGTCTAGATGTTGGCGCGATGGCGGTATTCCTTTATGCCTTCCGTGATCGTGAAGATATCTTTGACATGTACGAAGCAGTTTCTGGTGCGCGTATGCACGCGGCTTACTACCGTCCGGGTGGAGTCTATCGTGATCTGCCAGATCAAATGGCTCAATACGATAAATCTAAGATTCGTAGCGCTTCCGCTGTCAAGCGCTTGAATGAAAACCGCAGTGGCACATTATTAGATTTCATTGAGCAATTTACCAATGGCTTTGATGCTAATGTTGATGAGTATTGCAACCTCCTTACAGATAACCGTATTTGGAAGCAACGCTTAGTGAACATCGGTATCGTAACGCCTGAGCGTGCATTGCAATTGGGCTTTACTGGCCCAATGTTGCGCGGCTCTGGTATCGAGTGGGATTTGCGTAAAAAGCAACCGTATGAAGTGTATGATCGCCTCGACTTTGATATTCCAGTGGGCGTGAATGGCGATTCTTATGATCGTTATTTGGTGCGTATGGAAGAAATGCGTCAATCCAATCGCATCATCAAACAGTGCGTAGCTTGGTTAAAAGCAAATCCAGGTCCTGTCATGAGCGATAACCATAAGGTTTCTCCACCAAAGCGTGTGGATATGAAAACCAATATGGAAGAATTGATTCACCATTTCAAACTCTTTACTGAAGGTATCCACGTTCCTGATGGCGAGGCTTACTCTGCTGTTGAGCATCCAAAAGGTGAGTTTGGTATTTACTTGATTTCAGATGGCGCCAATAAACCATACCGCATGAAGATTCGTGCACCAGGTTTCGTGCATTTATCTGCAATGGATGAGATGTCACGTGGCCACATGCTGGCTGATGCGGTAACCATCATCGGTACCCAAGATATCGTGTTCGGGGAGATTGACCGCTAATAAGCGTGCCAAGGATTATTTAATGACTACAACTCTTCAACTATCCGATAAAACAATGGCTGATATTCGTCGCAATATCGCCAAGTATCCGCCAGAGCACAAACAATCTGCTGTGATGGCTTGTTTGATTGCTGCCCAAACTGAAGTGGGTTGGGTTTCGCCCGAAGTGATCGAGACTGTTGCACAAATTCTAGAGATGCCAAGCATTGCAGTTGATGAAGTGGCGACTTTCTACAACATGTACAACACTAAAAAGATTGGTAAATACAAATTAGTGATTTGCACAAATTTGCCTTGCCAACTAACACACGGTGAAACAGCAGCGACATACCTCAAAGAAACACTCGGTATCGGCTATAACGAAACCACTCCATGCGGAACCTTTACCTTGAAAGAGGGCGAGTGCATGGGTGCATGTGGTGATTCACCAGTCATGCTCGTGAATGACAAACGTATGTGCAGCTTCATGAGTAAAGAAAAGATTGATGCATTGTTAAATGAATTGCGTGCAGAAGGGAAAGCAGCATGACCAGCTTGCACGATCGTCATATCAAGCCTTTGATTCTTGCCGGATTAAATGGTGATAACTGGCGTTTAAAAGATTACGAAAGCCGTGGCGGTTATCAGCAATTACGTCGTTTAATCAACGATAAAGTTGCGCCTGATGCCATCATCGCTGAATTAAAAGCTTCATCATTGCGTGGACGTGGCGGTGCAGGCTTCCCGACTGGTTTGAAGTGGAGCTTTATGCCACGTCAATTCCCAGGACAAAAATATTTAGTTTGTAATAGCGACGAAGGCGAGCCTGGTACTTTTAAAGACCGCGACATCATGCGCTACAACCCGCATGCTTTGATTGAAGGCATGATTATTGGTGCGTACACCATGGGTATTACAACTGGCTATAACTATATCCATGGCGAAATCTGGGAGGTGTATTCACGCTTTGAAGAAGCTTTGGAAGAAGCACGCGCTGCAGGTTATTTAGGCGACAAAATTTTAGGCAGTGATTTTTCATTCCAATTACATGCCTCTCCAGGTTGGGGTGCTTATATTTGTGGTGAAGAAACTGCTCTGCTTGAGTCATTAGAGGGCAAGAAAGGTCAGCCTCGCTTCAAACCTCCTTTCCCTGCTAGTTTTGGTTTGTATGGCAAACCTACGACAATTAACAACACCGAAACATTTGCTGCTGTGCCATTCATTTTGGCAATTGGTGGTCAGGCTTATTTGGATCTTGGTAAGCCAAATAACGGTGGAACAAAAATCTTCTCTATCTCTGGGGATGTAGTACACCCAGGTAACTATGAGATTCCTTTAGGCACACCATTTGCTGATTTATTGAAGCTTGCTGGTGGTATGCGCGATGGTAAGGCATTAAAAGCGGTTATCCCAGGTGGTTCATCTTCGCCTGTTGTGCCTGGCGCACAAATGATGGAACTCACAATGGACTACGACAGCATTGCTAAAGCTGGTTCGATGTTGGGTTCTGGTGCCGTCATTGTGATGAATGAAACCCGTTGCATGGTTCGTGCATTGGAGCGTTTGTCTTACTTCTATCACGAAGAGTCATGTGGTCAGTGCACCCCATGCCGTGAGGGTACCGGTTGGTTATGGCGCATTGTTCACCGTATTGAGCATGGAGAAGGGCGTCCAGAGGATTTGGATTTGCTCAATGACGTAGCGGCCAATATTCAGGGTCGTACGATTTGCGCTTTAGGTGACGCAGCGGCGATGCCGGTTCGCGGCATGTTGAAGCATTACATGGATGAATTTGCGTATCACGTAGAGCATAAGCGCTGCTTAGATTCTGCGAAACCTTTATAAAGATTTAGAGCACGGGATATCTAAAAGTGAGCATGGTAGAAATCGAATTAGATGGTAAGGCCGTAGAAGTTCCGCAAGGTTCGATGGTGATGCACGCCGCGAATAAGCTCGGCACTTATGTTCCTCACTTCTGCTATCACAAGAAATTATCAATTGCTGCTAACTGCCGTATGTGCTTAGTTGAAGTTGAAAAGGCACCAAAACCATTGCCAGCTTGTGCAACGCCAGTTACTCAAGGCATGAAGGTATTTACGCATTCTGCTAAAGCTGTAGAAGCGCAGCGCTCTGTAATGGAATTCTTGCTCATTAACCACCCATTGGATTGCCCAATTTGCGACCAAGGTGGTGAGTGCCAGTTACAAGATTTGGCTGTAGGCTATGGTAAATCCAATTCTCGCTACGATGAAGAAAAGCGCGTTGTTTTCCATAAGAATGTTGGCCCATTAATTTCTATGCAGGAGATGACACGTTGCATTCACTGCACGCGTTGCGTTCGTTTCGGTCAAGAAGTGGCTGGCGTGATGGAATTAGGAATGGTCAACCGTGGTGAGCATTCAGAAATTACTACTTTCGTAGGTCAGACAGTGGATTCAGAGCTTTCTGGAAACATGATTGACTTATGCCCAGTAGGCGCGTTAACCAGCAAGCCATTCCGCTACGCTGCCCGTACCTGGGAATTAGGTCGCAAGCGTTCTGTAAGTCCGCACGACAGCTTAGGCGCAAACACTACCGTTCAAACTAAAGCCAATAAAGTGATGCGCGTTGTTGCTTTAGAAAATGAATCAATTAATGAGTGCTGGATTAGCGATCGCGATCGCTTCTCTTATGAAGGTTTAAATAGCGCTGACCGCGTCACAACACCAATGGTGAAGCAGGGCGGTCAGTGGCTAGAAACAGATTGGCAATCAGCACTAGATTACGTTGCACATTCATTAAAGACTATCTCAGCTGAAAGTGGCCCTGAAGCGATCGGCGCTTTGGCTCACCCAATTTCTAGCGCAGAAGAATTGCACCTCTTACAGAAGATGGTTCGCGGATTAGGTTCTCAACAAATTGAGACTCGTTTACGTCAAACTGATGTGAAGTCTTCAGCACCTGCACCATGGCTCGGTATGCCTATTGCAAAGGTCAGTGAATTAGATCGCGTTTTGGTTATTGGTAGCTTCTTGCGTAAGGATCAGCCAGTATTGGCGGCTCGTATTCGCACCGCTAGCAAGCGTGGTTTACAAGTTGCTCGTATTGATGCGGGTGGTGATGATTGGCTAATTCCAAGTAGCGGTATTGCTGCAGCTCCAAGCGCTTGGTTAAGCACATTAAGTGAAGTGGCACAGGCGGTCGCCAAAGCCAAATCAGTTAGCGCACCAGCTGGAACGGCTAACTTAACAGTTTCTCCTGCAGCACAAAAAATTGCAGACAGTCTCATTTCTGGTGAATCAGCAGCAGTACTCCTTGGCTCTGCTGCCATTGCTCATCAATATGCATCTGATTTGCATGTGCTGGCCCAATTTATTGCTGACCAAACTAACGCAACTTTAGGTTTCTTGCCTGAGGGCGGCAATGCAGTAGGCGCTTCCTTAGTTAATGCTAACGGCGTTGGTGTGGAATCTGTCCTGTCCGGCGATCGTCGTGCTGTGATCTTGATGAATATCGAACCTGACGCGGACTTACCAAATCCTGCTGCGGCACGCGCTGCTTTGGCTAAAGCAAATACCGTGATTGCATTGAGCGCATACAAGAGTTCAGATTTGCTAGAGGTGGCTGATGTCATTCTGCCAATCTCCGCATTCACAGAAACAGTTTCTACATTTGTAAACCTAGAAGGTAGAGCGCAAACCGTTCAACCTTCAGTGAAGCCATTAGGTGATTCACGTCCAGCATGGAAAGTAATCCGTGTTCTTGGCGGTCTTTTAGGTCTCGATGGTTTCCTATTTAATCTTCCTGAGGAAGTTCTCGGAGAGGCATTGCCAGAAAACTATTGCACTCATTTAAGCAATAAGACTATAAGTACTTCCATCGCTAACGGAAATGTAGCTCCTTTGAATGGTCTTGAGCGTTTGGCGGATGTCAATATCTATGCTGGCGATCCAATTGTTCGTCGTTCATCTGCATTGCAACTAACTCGCGATGCAAAACGCGGCAATCAAGTGGGCTTAAATCAAAAAACATTCTCTGAATTGGGTTTGAAAGAGGGTGATGCTGTGCGCGTTACTCAAGCTAACCAGTCAGTGGATATGCCAGCAACTTTAGAAGTAAATTTAGCGCCAGGCGCCGTCAGAATTTCTGCTGGAACTATGGCTAGTGCGAAATTGGGTTCTATGTTTGGCCCTGTAACTGTTAGTAAGGCATAAGGTCAGAGATGGATAATTTCCTGAACCTCGTTACCACCCAAGGCGAAGCCATCTTTGGTTCATTGTGGCCATTGGTTTGGGCTTTGGTGCGCATCGTCATTATCGTATTGCCAATGTTTGGTTGCGTAGCCTACTTAACACTGTGGGAAAGAAAGCTGATTGGCTGGATGCATATACGTCTTGGACCAAACCGTGTTGGCCCATTAGGTTTATTGCAGCCGATTGCCGATGCACTGAAGCTATTGCTAAAAGAAATCATTGCTCCAGCGCAAGCTAGCAAGGTCCTTTATTTCATAGCGCCAGTGATGGTGATCATGCCGGCATTTGCTGCATGGGCCGTGATTCCATTCCAAGCCAAGATGGTGTTAGCGGATGTCAATGCTGGTCTTTTGTACATCATGGCTATTTCTTCCATTGGTGTGTATGGCGTTATCTTGGCCGGCTGGTCTTCTAACTCTAAATACCCATTCCTTGGAGCAATGCGTGCATCTGCCCAGATGATTTCTTATGAAATTGCAATGGGCTTTGCTTTAGTTACTGTGTTGCTGACTTCCGGCTCTTTAAATTTAAGCGCAATTGTTGCCTCACAAGAACAAGGATTGTTTGCGGATATGGGTCTTAATTTCCTGTCTTGGAATTGGCTCCCATTGCTGCCGATGTTCTTGATTTACTTTATTTCAGGCGTTGCCGAAACAAACCGCCATCCATTTGACGTTGTTGAGGGCGAGTCTGAGATCGTTGCCGGTCACATGGTTGAGTACTCAGGCATGTCATTTGCCATGTTCTTCTTGGCTGAATATGCCAATATGATTTTGATCGCTGCTGTTGCATCCATCATGTTCCTTGGTGGCTGGTTGCCCATTGTTGATTTACCAATCTTGCGTGATATTCCAGGCTTCTTCTGGTTGTTCGGTAAGACATTCTTCCTCTTGTCTTGTGTGATCTGGTTACGTGCAACATTGCCACGTTATCGCTATGACCAAATCATGCGTTTAGGCTGGAAAATTTTTATTCCCATCTCCGTGTTCTGGGTGGTTGTCATTGGCGCGTGGGTTGTATCCCCATGGAATATTTGGAAATAAGTTGATCGATCATGTTTAAGAAAATTTCCCAATTCCTCTATAGCTTGATGCTCAAAGACATCCTTACGGGCATGTCGATTACAGGCCGCTATCTTTTCAAGCCAAAAATCACTGTTCAGTATCCGGATGAGAAGACGCCTTTATCCAGTCGCTTCCGCGGTTTGCATGCGTTGCGTCGTTATGAGAATGGTGAAGAGCGCTGTATTGGTTGCAAACTCTGTGAGGCCGTATGCCCAGCATATGCAATCACTATCGAAACTGCTGAGCGTGATGACGGTACCCGTCGTACCAGCCGTTATGACATTGACTTAACAAAGTGTATTTTCTGCGGCTTCTGTGAAGAAGCGTGTCCAGTAGATGCGATTGTTGAGACGAATATTTTTGAATACTTTGGCGATAAGCGTGGTGACTTGTACTTCACTAAAGACATGCTATTAGCTGTTGGCGATAAGTATGAAAAAGATATCGCCGCTAACCGTGCAGCTGATGCACCTTACCGTTAATCGAATCGAGCTGAACTAAATATGACATTCGATCCATCTACTTTGTTTGCTGTTTTCTTCTACGGCTTTGCAGGCCTGCTAGTCATATCTGCTTTGCGTGTGATTACTGCCCGTAACCCAGTCCATGCTGCTTTATTCTTAGTATTGGCATTCTTCTGTGCTTCTGGCTTATGGATGCTACTCAAGGCCGAATTCTTGAGTTTGGCTTTGATTTTGGTTTACGTTGGTGCCGTAATGGTTTTATTCCTTTTCGTAGTCATGATGCTCGATTTGGATTTAGAACATCTGCGTCGTGATTTCAAAAAATTCCTACCCGTTGCTTTCTTAATGGGTGCTGTCATTGTTTTAGAACTTTCGATTGTGATTATTCGCAGCTTCATCGGTACAAATGTCCCAGTGCAGCCAATGCCAGAAGAGATGATGGCGAATAACACTCAAGCTTTAGGTGTGTTGATCTTCGTTGATTACGTCTATGCATTTGAAGTGGCTGGAGTGATCTTATTGGTGGCGATTATTGCTGCTGTTGCGTTGACACTGCGTAATCGCAAAGACTCTAAGTCACAGAATATTCACGAGCAAGTAAACGTAGTTGCCGCAGATCGTATGCGTGTGGTGAAAATGGGTTCTGATATGGCGGCAAAACAAGATACAAGAGGGGAGAAGAAATGACTATCACTCTCGCTCATTATTTAGTGCTTAGTGCAATTTTGTTTGCAACTAGCGTTATTGGAATTTTCTTAAACCGCAAGAATGTGATCGTATTGCTGATGGCAATCGAATTGATGCTTCTTGCGGTCAATATGAACTTTGTTGCCTTCTCTCATTACTTGGGAGATATGGCAGGTCAAGTATTCGTATTCTTTATTTTGACTGTGGCAGCTGCTGAAGCGGCTATCGGCTTGGCAATCTTGGTTGTGCTCTTCCGTAAGGTTGACACCATTAATGCCGAAGATCTTGACCACCTTAAAGGCTAGTCATGCAATTGACCTTAAATATCCCCGTACTCTGCGCAATTCCTTTGGCGCCATTGATTGGCTCCATCATTGCCGGATTCTTTGGTACTAAATTAGGCGGCAATCGCATCGGACATGGCGCAAGTCAATTCGTAACCATCTTAGGCGTCACAATTGCTTTTGTTTTGTCCTGCAATGTCTTGGTGCAGGTGATGGACGGTTTCTATTTCAATGGCACCGTTTACCGCTGGATGCAACTGGGTGAGCTCAATTTAGATATCGGCTTTTTAATTGATCCTCTAACTGCGACGATGATGTGCGTAGTAACCTTTGTGTCGCTGATGGTTCACATTTATACCATTGGCTATATGCATGGTGAAGAGGGTTACAACCGCTTCTTCTCCTATATTTCCTTATTTACCTTTGCCATGTTGATGTTGGTGATGAGTAATAACCTGTTGCAACTCTTTTTCGGTTGGGAAGCAGTGGGAGTCGTTTCCTATTTATTAATTGGCTTCTACTTTGAGCGCCAATCTGCAGTATTTGCCAACATGAAGGCTTTCTTGGTGAACCGCGTTGGTGACTTTGGCTTCATCCTTGGTATCGGTATTTTGTTGGCCAGCACTGGCTCGATGCAATACGACGTCATCTTTGCTCAAAACTCTGCATTGGCTGCGCAAACGCTGCCAGGTACTGGCTGGAATTTGATGACAGTTGCGTGTATTTGCTTATTCATTGGTGCGATGGGTAAATCTGCTCAATTTCCATTGCACGTTTGGTTGCCAGATTCGATGGAAGGTCCAACCCCAATTTCTGCGTTGATTCACGCTGCAACGATGGTTACTGCTGGCATCTTCATGGTGTCACGTATGTCTCCATTGTTTGAATTATCTGATGCTGCATTGAGCTTCATCTTAGTGATTGGATCCATCACAGCACTCTTTATGGGCTTCCTTGGTATTGTCCAAAATGATATTAAGCGCGTAGTTGCATATTCCACTTTGTCTCAATTGGGTTATATGACTGTTGCTCTGGGTGTTTCTGCTTACCCGGTAGCTATCTTCCACTTGATGACACATGCTTTCTTTAAGGCCTTATTATTCCTTGCTGCTGGTAGCGTGATTCTTGGTATGCATCATGAACAAGATATGCGTAAGATGGGCGGTCTCTGGAAATACATGCCGATTACTTGCCTCATGATGTTGCTCGGTAACTTAGCGCTGGTAGGTACGCCATTCTTCTCAGGTTTCTACTCTAAAGATTCGATTATTGAAGCGGTAGCTGCAAGCCATATTCCTGGTTCTGGATTTGCATACTTTGCGGTTATGGCGAGCGTATTCGTAACCGCCTTGTATTCATTCCGTTTGTATTTCTATGTATTCCACGGTAAAGCTCGCTGGGGTCATGATGATGCACACGCACATGACCATCACCATGATCATGCAGAGCAGGGTGACGATCACGCGCATCACGGATTAGCTCCTGGTCAAAAGCCACATGAATCACCGTTTGTGGTGACATTGCCTTTGATTCTCTTAGCTATTCCATCAGTGATCATCGGTTTTTACACAATCTCACCATTGTTGTTCGGAACATTCTTTGGCGATTCCATCTTTATTGATTTGGCGCGTCATCCAGTGATGAAAGAATTAGAAGATGAATTCCATGGCCCTATCGCTATGGCGATTCATGCGTTCACTTCTCCAGTATTGCTCTTGGTGGTGTTGGGCGTATTAACTGCCGCAATTGGGTACTTGTGGGCACCAAAATTGCCTGGCAAAGTTGCTGAAACATTTGCACCAATCAAGAAATTGTTTGATAACAAATATTATCTCGATGAAATCAACCAAGCTGTATTTGCTAAGGGCCTCATTTGGATCGGTGGCTTCCTATGGCATCGCGGTGACCAAAAGGTTATCGATGGTTTCTTTGTTAACGGTAGTGCGCATGCAGTAGGGCGCTTTGCTGGAGTTATTCGCCATTTGCAATCCGGTTATCTGTATCACTATGCTTTCGCAATGATTGCGGGCCTAGCGGTATTGTTAGCTTGGGTTTTGTACGCTTATCTGCCTTTTGTTCGCTAGGCCTTTGTTACTTAAGTAGCCACTATGATTCTTTCTTACGCCATCTGGACCCCAATTGTCTTTGGACTCATCATTTTGTTTTATGGGTCTGAGAAGCCAACTGCAGGTGTACGCTGGTTAGCCCTTATTGGTGCTGTACTCGGCTTCATTGCGACCTTGCCTTTGATTCTGCAATTTGATATTGCAAATCCTGGTATGCAGTTTGTTGAAAAGATTAGCTGGATTCCACGTTACGACATCAATTACTACCTCGGTATCGACGGTATTTCTGTTTGGTTCATTGTTCTCACAGCATTCATCAATGTCATAGTGGTGATAGCAGCTTGGGAGGTAATTGAGACTAAGGTATCTCAATACATGGCTTCTTTCATGATCCTATCTGGATTAATGATTGGCGTCTTTTGCGCGCTGGATGCTTTACTGTTCTACGTCTTCTTTGAAGCAACGCTAATCCCGATGTACATCATTATTGGTGTGTGGGGTGGTCATAATCGTATTTACGCTGCATTTAAGTTCTTCTTGTATACATTGCTTGGCTCATTATTGACTTTGATTGCCATGCTTTACCTATACAACGTAACCAATACGTTTGATATCTTGGCCTGGCAAAATGCACGTTTAGATATCGTTGAACAAATCTTGTTATTTGCCGCTTTCTTTATGGCATTTGCTGTGAAGGTGCCAATGTGGCCACTGCATACTTGGTTGCCAGATGTGCACGTTGAGGCGCCTACCGGTGGCTCCGTTGTATTGGCTGCAATTATGTTGAAACTTGGTGCTTATGGTTTCCTGCGTTTCTCATTACCAATTGCGCCAGACGCAAGTCAATATTTAGGTCCATTTGTAATCTTCTTGTCTTTAGTTGCTGTGATCTATGTTGGCGCAGTCGCTTTGGTTCAGAAGGATATGAAAAAGTTGGTTGCTTATTCATCTGTAGCGCATATGGGTTTTGTAACCTTAGGTTTCTTCCTCTTTAGTCCTTTGGGTATTGAGGGCGGCATTGTGCAAATGATTTCTCATGGCTTTGTTGCCGGAGCAATGTTCCTGTCCATTGGCGTGCTCTATGACCGTATGCATACTCGTCAGATCGCTGATTACGGTGGCGTTGTACACCGTATGCCAGCATTCACTGCATTCGCAGTTTTAATGGCAATGGCTAACTGCGGTTTACCTGCGACCTCTGGTTTCGTGGGTGAGTTTATGGTGATTTTGGCTGCTGTGGATTACGACTTTGTGATTGGTATCTTGGCGGCAACTGCTTTGATATTAGGCGCTGCATATTCTTTATGGATGGTGAAGCGGGTATTTTTTGGCACCATCAATAATGCCCATGTTGAAGAGTTAAAGGACTTGAACGGTCGTGAGTATTTCTTGATGGCTGTTCTATCTATCTGCGTTATTGGTATGGGTGTTTATCCAAAACCATTTACCGACATTATTCATCCAGCTGTGATTAATCTGCTACAGCATGTTGCTGTTAGCAAACTCTGAGTAAGCACAAATGCAAGCATTCGACCTATACGCCATCCTGCCGGAACTTGTTTTACTAATTGCAACTTGTTTGCTACTAGTTGCAAGTGTTTATGTTCCTGAGAGAGTTACTTCTACACCAGGTGTAGAGCAAGATATTTTCCACACTCCACGTGGCGTAGGATTTGTTTATTTCTTCACAATCATCTTATTGGTATACTTCGTTTTTGCTTTTGCTGGTCGCATGGCTGATCCAGCGCTAGTGGCAATGAATGGACTATTCCAGTCCGATCCTTTTTCAAACTTGCTTAAAGCGTGTTCTTGTATTGCTGTATTGGTAAGCTTGATTTATTCCAAGCAATATTTAACTGATCGAGCATTATTTCGCCCTGACTTTATTGTCTTAGCCTTGCTTGCTTTGCTAGGCCAATTCGTATTGATCTCTGGCGCAAATCTACTGACCTTATATCTTGGCTTGGAATTGATGGCTTTGCCAACCTATGCTTTGGTTGCCATGCGTCACAACAGCGAAAAGAGTGTTGAGGCGGGTATTAAATACTTCATCTTAGGTGCTTTAGCCTCCGGCTTCTTGCTTTACGGCATGTCTATGTTGTACGGCGTCACCGGATCCTTGGATTTGATTGAAATCTTTAAGGTTGTAGCTGACCCACGTGTAAATCATTTGGTCATGGCCTTCGGATTAGTCTTTATTGTTGCTGGTTTGGCATTTAAATTAGGCGTGGTCCCATTCCACATGTGGGTGCCGGATGTTTACCAGGGCGCTCCAACTGCAGTCACATTGATGATTGCTGCCGCGCCTAAGTTAGCTGCCTTTGCTTTGTTATTCCGTCTATTGGTGAACACTTTGTTGCCATTGCTAGGTGACTGGCAGCCAATGTTGGTATTGCTTGCAGTGCTATCTCTCGTTGTTGGTAACGTGACGGCGATTGCGCAAACTAATATCAAGCGTATGTTGGCCTATTCAGCTATTGCGCAAATGGGCTTTGTGTTACTAGGCATGTTGTCTGTATTCGATGATCATGCCTTTAGCGCAGCGATGTTCTACGCGATTACTTATGTATTAACTACTTTAGGTACTTTCGGCTTATTGATGGTCTTGTCACGCAAGGGTTACGACTGCGAGACTTTAGATGGTTTAAAAGGCCTCAATAAGAAGCATCCTTGGTTTGCCTTTATTGGTCTAGTGATGATGTTCTCTTTGGCTGGCATTCCGCCAACTGTTGGCTTTGCTGCTAAGTTAGGCGTTCTAGAAGCATTGGTTGATGCAGAGCACACATTCTTGGCTGTGATTGCTGTGATTGCTTCATTAATTGGCGCTTTCTACTATCTCAGAGTTGTTAAAGTCATGTACTTTGATGAGCCTGAGCATGAGATCACTGTGAGTGGCTCTGGATTTGCTAAAGGTATCTTAGGCCTCAATAGCATTTTGGTATTGGCGATCGGTATTGTTCCAGCTGGCTTAATGAGTCTATGTTTAGATGCCATGCGTCGCACCTTGCTGGGCTCTTGATACGAGATCTAACATAACTAAAGGCTCCTTAGGGAGCCTTTATTGTTTATGACATTTAAATGTCATGACTCTTTTGTATGATGAAGCAACTGAATGAAACAGGAATAAGCGCATGACTGAAAAATCATTTCAAGATTTACCACTAGGGGATGCTCATTTACGTGAAGAGTGGATCTCTGGCGAGGATATCTATGGCGGAATATTCCTGAAGATGAAGCGTGACAAAGTTGCTTTGCCAGATGGTGAAGAGGCTATACGTGAATACTTAACTCATCCGGGTGCTGTAGCCATTGTTGCTATCTTAGATGACGGTAGAGTACTTCTAGAGCGACAGTATCGTTATCCGATTGCAAAAGCATGCATTGAAATACCCGCTGGGAAACTTGATCCAAGCGAAGACCATTTGGTTTGTGCCAAGCGTGAACTAGAAGAAGAGACAGGCTACACGGCAAGAAAATGGAGTTATATCCGGCGTATTCATCCGGTGATTTCTTACTCAACGGAGTTCATTGATATTTACTTTGCTGAAGACTTGGTCCCTGGCAAGAGTCATCTAGATGATGAAGAGTTTTTAGATGTCTTTGCAGCCCCTTTGGAGCAATTGTTAGGCTGGGTTGAGGAAGGTGAGATTACGGACGTTAAAACAACGATTTCAGCCTATTGGCTCGATCGTTATCGCAGAGGCTTAGTCAAGCCAACCCCGATCGAATAGGGCGCTCCCAAACCCGATTAAAATGGGGGTATTGAATTTATCGTTTTTACCCCTATATACGTTTTATGAAAGTCTATAACTTAGCTTGCCCGTTAAATCACCGTTTTGAAGGGTGGTTCGCTTCGGAAGAGGATTGTCTTGCCCAACAAGACAAGGGGATGCTTGCTTGTCCGGTTTGTGACAGCGCAGAAATTACCCGGATGCCTTCAGCACCGCATATTGGCAAATCATCTTCTACAGAATTAGCAATCCCTAAAGCTGAATCTGAGAATCTTAGTGGAGGCGTGGTTGCGCTTACTGGTAGCGATCATTCCCAGTTAGAAGCCCAGGTCCAGGCAGCGTTCTTAAAAGGCATGCGAGAGCTCATGGGTCGCTCAGAAGATGTTGGCGATTCTTTTGCTGATGAGGCTAGAAAGATTCACTATAAAGAGTCCCCTGAAAGAAGCATTCGTGGTCAGACTACTTTGGATGAGGCTGAAGCCTTAAGAGAAGAGGGCATTGATGTCCTTTCAATGCCAGTGATTCCTGCGTTGAAAAATACCCTTCAGTAATAGCCTAATAAAATCCAGTCAATAAAAAAGCGATCCGAAGATCGCTTTTTTGCTATTTACTCCTAGTATTACTTGGAGGTAGGCATGACAAACTCTGCACCCTTAGCAATACTCTCAGGCCAGCGCTGCATCACGCTCTTTTGCTTGGTATAGAAGCGAACGCCTTCTTTGCCATATGCATGCATATCGCCAAAGATCGATTTCTTCCAACCACCAAAGCCATGCCAGGCCATTGGCACAGGAATAGGTACGTTGATACCAACCATACCAACTTGAACACGTCGTGCAAATTCACGGGCGATATTGCCGTCGCTAGTAAAGCACGCAACTCCGTTACCAAATTCGCAAGAATTCACTAGGTTCAGTGCATCAGTAAAGTTTGCTACGCGCAAGCAAGATAACACTGGCCCAAAGATTTCTTCCAAGTAGATTTTCATATCTTGGGTGACATTGTCAAATAATGTGCCGCCAATAAAGAAGCCATTCTCATTGCCAGGCACCTTAAGACCGCGACCATCTACCAACAGCTTTGCTCCAGAAGCCACACCGCTTTCAATGTAGCCAGTAATGCGCTCTAGAGCTGCCTTAGAAACGATAGGACCCATCTCTGCATCGAGCTCCATACCGTTCTTCACTTTCAGTGTTTTGGTGCGCTCGATTAGTTTTGGCATGATTTTTTCTGCAACATCACCAACTAAGACTGCCACTGAAATCGCCATGCAGCGTTCGCCAGCTGAGCCGTAAGCGGCGCCAACCAATGCATCAATTGCTTTTTCAATATCGGCGTCAGGCATGATGACCATATGATTCTTAGCCCCGCCCAAAGCTTGTGAGCGTTTGCCAAAGTGAGCGCAACGCTCGTAGATGTAGTTGGCAATAGGTGTAGAGCCTACAAAACTTACTGCCTTAATATCTGGGTTTTCAATCAAAGCATCAACGGCTTCTTTGTCGCCTTGAACCACGTTAAATACGCCATCTGGAAGTCCGGCTTCTTTGAGTAGCTTAGCCATGAATAATGAGGCAGATGGGTCTGTAGGGCTTGGCTTGAGAATAAAAGTGTTGCCACAAGCAATTGCCATAGGGAACATCCACATTGGCACCATGACAGGGAAGTTAAATGGCGTAATGCCAGCAACAACGCCTAATGGCTGACGCATTACCCAGTTATCAATATCGGTAGAAACTTGTTCGGTGTAATCGCCTTTGAGCAACTCTGGAATGCCAGTGGCAAATTCCACAATTTCAATTCCACGAGTAACTTCACCTTGCGCATCGGTAAATACTTTGCCATGCTCAGCTGTAATGATCGCAGCCAATTCATCGCGGTTGGCATTCAAGAGCTCAAGGTACTTAAACAGAATACGCGAGCGACGCAGGGGGCTGGTTTGGCTCCAGGTCTCAAAAGCCTTTTGAGCAACTGCGACTGCAGCGTCTACTTCTTTGCGACTAGCAAGGGCAACACGACGGGCTACAGACCCTTTAGTTGGGTTGTAAACATCGGCAAAGCGGCCGTCTTTAGGATTAACAACATTGCCGCCAACATAGTGACCAATATCTTCTTTTGATTTAAAGGCTTGAGGTGCGTTCATAGTCTCTTGTAGTGAGTGTTTTAGGGGTTTTTAGTTAAACAAGCCGCTAGGCTATTTCTGGCCTGCACGACTTCGCGGTCTCGTTTATTCTACTTTTTAAGTATTCTATCGCTTTACGGCAAATTTCGTATTTTTGAACCCTTTGGGGCATTTTTAAGGCATTCGATGAGTCTTTTATTTACTGGCTATACCCTGAATTCCCCTCGAGGGCCCTTAGAGCTAGCAAATCGTATTGTGGTTGCGCCAATGTGCCAATATTCGGCCAATAACGGTGAGGCGACTGACTGGCACCTGATGCACTGGGGTAATTTGCTCAATAGCGGTGCCGCTTTATTCATTATTGAAGCCACGGGTGTTAGTCCAGAAGCTCGAATTACGCCGGCATGCCTAGGCCTTTGGGATGACCGTACCGAAGCTGCGCTAAAAGATAAATTAAGTCGTGCACGTGCCTTGGCCCCAGCTATGCCAGTTTTTATTCAACTGGCTCATGCGGGCCGCAAGGCATCCAGTGCTACCCCATGGAATGGTGGCCAATTGCTTGGAAAACATCAGGGCGGGTGGGAGACATTAGCGCCTTCAGCTATTCCGCAGTTAGACGGAGAGCGTTTGCCACACGAATTAAGCACGGATGAACTCCAGAAACTGATTGCTGATTTTGTTGCTTCCGCAAAACGTGCAGATCGTATTGGTATTGATGGCATTGAACTTCATGGCGCTCATGGTTATTTGTTACATCAATTTTTATCACCCATTGCCAATCAACGTAGCGATGAGTACGGCGGCTCTTTTGAAAATCGGATTCGTTTCCCGCTAGAACTATTTGCTGCTGTAAGAGCAGCCTATCAGGGCGTTCTCGGTATCCGAATTTCTGCTAGTGATTGGATAGAAGGGGGTTGGACCCCGCAAGAGACGGCAGTTTTTGCACAACGACTAAAGCCTTTAGGTTGTGATTTTGTTCATATCTCTTCTGGCGGCATTTCACCAAAACAGCAAATTGCCATTGGGCCAAATTATCAAGTGCCCTTTGCGAAGATTGTGAAAGATCAATCTGGCCTGCCTACCATGACAGTTGGCTTAATTACTGAGCCGCAACAGGCGGAGGATATTTTGCAGGCAGGCGATGCAGACTTGATAGCACTGGCAAGAGCTTTCTTATATAAACCCCGTTGGGGCTGGGAAGCAGCTGCTGCTTTAGGCGGAACAGTTACCGCAAATGAGCGTTACTGGCGTTGCTTGCCACGTGAGGCTCAAGCGGTATTTGGTAGTGTAAAAATAGGGCAAAGATAATTTTCAATAATAAAAATCTGGAGACACCGATGAAAAAGAATATGGTTTTATTTTGTTTTTTAGCAGTATTGAGTTTGGGTTTAACAGGCACAGTTTCTGCACAATCTTTTCCTGATCGTCCAATTACCCTAGTAGTGCCAAATCCACCAGGTGGCCTGGTTGATACCTCTGCGCGTTTGTTGAGCGAGCCTTTAACTAGAGTGATTGGCCAAACGGTAGTGGTAGATAACAAGCCGGGTGCCAGCGGTAATATCGCCTATCAATATGTTGCGAATGCAAAACCTGATGGGTATACCTTATTAATTTCTTATTCCGGTTATCACGTAGGCAACCCTGCGTTATTTGACAAGCTCTCCTGGGATCCAATCAAGGACTTTACGCCGGTAGCTTTGCTCACTGTTTCAACCAATGTGATTGCTGTACATCCTTCAGTACCCGTGAACAACTTGAAAGAGTTCATTGCGTATGCAAAGGCAAATCCAGGTAAATTAAATTACGCATCACAAGGTAACGGATCTGTTTCTCATATCGGTACCGAGATCTTCAAGCAAACTACTGGTGTAGAAATGGTGCACGTTCCTTATAAGGGATCTGGTCCTGCCATTCAGGATGTATTGGCGGGGCAGGTTCAAGTATTTATTAGTACGCCACCTTCTTTGATGCAACATGTGCAAAGTGGCAAGCTAAAAGGTTTGGCAGTAACAGGGAAAAACCGTCATCCAGGCATGCCCAATGTACCAACCACTGCAGAAGCAGGGCTTCCTTCATTTCAGCTAGAGTCTTGGGTTGCTTTGTATGCTCCAGCAGGCACGCCAGCGCCGGTCATTACAAAACTGACGAACTCTGTAAAACAGAGTCTGGCATTACCTGAAGTCAAAGAGCGTTCAGATGCCGCTGGAGTGGAGCTTCGTTATCTCAATCCGGCGCAAACTGATGCACTAGTGAAAAAAGAGATTCCTTTCTGGGGTAAAGCGATTAAAGCGGCGAACATTACTTTAGATTAAATATGCGTTTTAAGCCTGATCTCTTAAAGTGGGATCAGGCAGCGCAAGTACGAAAGCCCTTGCTGCGCTTAAAAGAAAATGATCCTTTCCTGGCCCAGCAATCAGTTGCACTCCGACAGGTAATCCATTGGGGCCGCTGCCCACATTGATATTGATGCAGGGTAGGCCTAATAGTGTCCATCCACGACAGAAGACCGGGTCTCCAGTCCCATCTTTAATGTTGGGTGCTTCTCCTAGTGCGCTAGGAGCAATCAATAAATCAACCTCATCTTGAAATAGCTCGATGATGGATGCTTTTGCTTTATCGGTAAAAAGTAAATCTTTTGCATATTGCTCATAACTAATTGCTGCACCATCACTAAGTTGTTTACTCAAAATTAAACTTAGTTTCTTTGGGTAATGGGTTCGCTCGAATACAAAGCTGCGAGACATCTCAGAGAGCATGATGCGCGTTTGTACTTGCGTAATACCATCACAAGAATGAGGAAGCTTTAGATCAGAAACGGTTGTTTTGGAGATAAGCTCTGCTGCATGGCGAGCAACAGCCATTGCAGTCACGGTTTCTTGTTGCGCAAGAGGCCAATCAGATGTTTTACATATGGCTACACGAGGCTTATTGTGCAAAGCCTCTACTTTTGTAAAGCGGTGATCGCCACTCATCGCTGCTACACCTAGTCCGACATCTTCAATAGTTCTGCCAAAGCATCCCAATGTATCCAGGGTAGTGGAGAGACTTTTTACCCCCGCTGTACTGACTTTTCCTAAGCTGGGTTTAAAGCCTACTACGCCACAATAAGACGCTGGACGAATGATGGAGCCTGCTGTTTGGCTGCCAGTTGTTAAGGGCACCATGAAGTCAGCTACTGCTGCAGCAGAACCGCTGGAAGATCCTCCCGGCGTGTGGTTTGAAAGATGGGGATTGGTGGTTGGCCCACTTTTAAAAGAGGCTAACTCTGTGGTGACTGTTTTACCAAGGATGATGCCGCCCGCTTGTCGGATTAATGCAATGGATACAGCATCTGCTGCCGGATAGTGATTGGCATAGATCGGAGATCCATAAGAAGTTGGCAAGTCATAAGTGTCATAAAGGTCTTTTACGCCAATAGGTAGCCCATGCAAAATACCCTTAAATGCACCCTTATCAAGCTCTTTAGCCTTGGCTAGGGCGCTCTCCTTGCCAAGGCTTGTCCAAGCTTTGACAACGCTCTCCCTCTGTCCTATGCGGTCCAGGCAGGAGAGCAGCAAATCGGTTGCCTTAATCTCTCTTCTAGAGAGGGCTTTAATGGCCTGGGTGGCGCTGAGACTTTCGAGATCTTTCATTGCCCCATTCTACTTTTGGTGGCGTATGATCGCAATTTAAGGTTTTGGACTAGAAATTCAATAAAAGAGAAGTTAGATGAAGCAACATACGGTACGTGAAGCATGGCTTGAAGACGCTGTAAGGCATCTAGAGCCAGTATTTTCAAAAGCAGGTTATGCGATCCCTCCAGTGAGGGTTTCTTGCGGATTTCCGGCTTCCAGCAGCCCTAGAACCACGCTTGGTCAATGTTGGCCTCGCGAGCGATCTGGTGGCGGTGTCAATGAGATATTTATCTCCCCAAAATTAGATGAACCAGTACAGCTTTTAGATACCTTGGTTCATGAGCTTTGTCATGCTGTGGATGATTGCTTTAGTGGCCATGGTGAAGATTTCAAGGGTATCGCTCAGACCGTAGGATTGGAAGGTCCCGCCAGAATGGCGCATGCCACTGAGGAGTTAACAGTCAAGCTGATGATGATCAGCCAAGAACTGGGTCCATATCCGCATCAGGCAATTGTTTTCCCACCCCCTAGACCAAGCAATGCCAGTCGCAGCAAAGCCAAGTGCAGCCAATGTGGCTATGAAGTCACCTTACTCAAAAAATGGGCTAGTTATGGGGCGCCAATATGCCCTAAGGAC
>NZ_JACVPQ010000002.1:49531-61461 GCF_018881795.1 Polynucleobacter sp. MWH-Jannik1A5
TCGCATGCTAGAGGCCGTACCAGAGACCATTGAAAATACAACTGATTACGATAGTGAGTCTGTTGAAAAGGGTGGGAAAAAAGCGCCTGATCAGATCCGCAGAGCCATTAGCTAGAAATTTGTAAAATGAATACTCACAAAAAAATATAAAGAGACTAATCACCCATGAACGCAAAGAAAATTTTTAAGAATCCAAAGATTGCCGTCATTCCTGGCGATGGTATTGGTAAAGAAGTCATGCCAGAGGGTGTTCGTGCACTCGAGGCCGCTAATCGTAAATTTAATCTCGGAATGCAGTTCGATCATTTCGACTTTGCAAGTTGTGATTACTATCTCAAGCACGGCAAGATGATGCCTGATGATTGGTTTGATACTTTGATGAAGTACGACGCCATTTTCTTTGGTGCCGTTGGAATGCCAGATATTCTCCCTGATCACGTCTCTTTATGGGGAAGCTTGATTCAGTTCCGTCGCGGCTTTGATCAATATGTTAATTTGCGCCCAGTGCGTTTGCTGCCAGGCGTTCCTTGCCCATTGGCAAATCGCAAGCCTGGCGACATTGATTTCTTTGTTGTACGTGAGAACACTGAAGGTGAGTACTCTAGTGTTGGTGGAAAAATGTTCCCCGATACAGACCGTGAAATTGTGATTCAAGAATCCGTATTTACAAGACAGGGCGTTGATCGCATTTTGAAATACGCCTTTGATCTAGCGCAATCTCGTCCCAAGAAGCACATTACATCTGCAACCAAATCAAATGGCATTGCGATTACGATGCCTTACTGGGATGAGCGTGTTGAAGCAATGTTAAAGAATTATGCTGACGTAAGAGCTGATAAATACCATATTGATATTCTTGCAGCGCAGTTTGTCATGAACCCTGATCGCTTCGATGTAGTTGTTGCAAGTAATTTATTTGGCGACATACTTTCTGACCTGGGTCCTGCATGTACTGGAACAATTGCAGTGGCTCCATCTGGAAGTATTAATCCAGAAGGCAAGTTTCCTTCTTTATTTGAGCCAGTACATGGATCTGCGCCTGATATTTTTGGCAAGATGATTGCAAACCCAATTGGTCAGATTTGGAGTGGGGCGATGATGTTAGATCACCTGGGTTACCCTGAAGCTGGCAAAGCTATCTTTAATGCTATTGAAAAGGTATTGGCCTCTGGTCCCGGAAATGCACCTTTGACGCCAGATCTAGGCGGCACTGCAAAAACTGATGATTTAGGTAAGGCGATTGCTGACGCAATCTAATTGAATGCTTAACTGGCTGTACTTAAAGGGCTCCATACGGAGTCCTTTTTACTTGCCTTAGCAATCTCAGCGAGAATTTTTTCATGACTTTGCAAGTCATCATCTGATGCTGATAGTATTTTTAAATTAGTTGGTAGAGCCTTCGTATGGCCAGAGGAATCTGCTCCAACCGTGTAATCAATGAGATCAATGGAAAGGTCTTCTTGACCCCTGGTCATTGCTACATATACTTCGGCCAATAGTTGGGCGTCTAAAAGCGCGCCGTGCAAAGTACGATGTTTATTGCTAATAGAGAAACGCTCGCATAAAGCATCTAAAGAGTTTCGTTTACCAGGAAACATTTGCCGAGCATCGAGCAAGGTGTCAGTAACCTTTGATGCTAGATTTCTGAACGGCGGACGTTTTAAGAGTGCGAACTCATTATCCAGAAAGCCTAAGTCAAAAGCTGCATTATGAATCACGATTTCAGCGCCATCGACAAACTCAATCAGTTGCTCAACAATGTTTGCAAAGATTGGCTTATCAGATAAAAACTCTCTTGAGAGACCGTGAACAGCAAAGGCGCCCGCGTCAATATCGCGCTCCGGATTAATGTAGTAATGAAAGGTTCGGTCCGTTAAACGGCGGCCAACCATCTCAACGCATCCAATTTCAATGATGCGGTCTCCTGTAGCAGGATTTAAACCGGTAGTTTCGGTATCGAGAATAACTTGACGCATTAGGTTCCCTCTAAAACAGAAGCTGGAATGTCCATAGGGCCATTACCCGCATATTTATCCAGATATAGATAAATGACTGGCGTAATAATCAGTGTCACAAACTGAGAAAAAATAAGTCCACCAGCAACGCTAATGCCAAGTGGTTGTCGCAACTCTGCGCCGGCACCAAGGCCAAGCGCGATTGGAAGTGCGCCCATCAAAGCAGCAATCGTTGTCATCATGATCGGTCTAAAGCGCAAAATACAAGCTTCGCGGATCGCTTTCTCGGGACTCATTCCTTGATTTCGTTGCGCATCTAAGGCAAAGTCAATCATCAAAATCGCATTTTTCTTAACAATACCAATTAAAAGCAGGATGCCAATTGACGCAACAATAGTAAGTTCAAAGCCAAAAATACGTAGAGCTAATATCGCACCAATAGCAGCAGAAGGTAGGCCGGCCAAAATAGTAAGCGGATGAATGTAGCTCTCATATAAAACGCCGAGCAAAATATAAATGACCCCTAATGCTGCTAACAGCAAGATCACTTGGCCGGATTGATTGTCTTTAAAGACCGCAGCATCGCCACCATAGCTGGTAATGATTGAGGGCGGTAAATCCACTTCTTTCACAAACGTATCGATTGCCTTAGTCGCATCACCCAAGAAGACGTCTGGCGCGAGGTTAAAAGAAATTGTCACGGCTGGAATTTGGCCTTGGTGGTTTACCGCGGTTGGACCCACTGTTCTCACAAAGCTTGCTAGGCTAGATAAGGGTATGAGCTTGTCGGTTGCTCGACCCCTTACATACACTTTGTTCAAGTCTGTTTCAAATTGCCGATCATCCTCTGCCGTTTCTAGAATGACATAGTAAGTATTGACGGGTGTGTAGATAGTGGAAACTTGACGCTCACCAAATGAAGAGTAGAGTGCCGTTCTGATATCAGCAATCGATACACCAGCGCTAGCTGCTTTTTCACGATCGATTTCGATTTTGACGTTAAGGCCCTTTAATTGAGAGTCGCTTGTGACATCCCTAAAAATAGGGTCTGTACGCATTTTTTGCAATAACTTATCAGCCCACTCATTCACGCCTTCAAAGCCAACGCTTTGCAATGTAAATTGATAACGGCTCTTACTGCTTCGTCCACCCAACTGTAGATTCTGCACCGGACTCATATACACCTGGATGCCAGGAATTTCTCTGAACTTGGTCCGAAGACCTTCCATGACCTTACTCATTTTTTGACGCTCGCCTTTCGGCTTCAAAATAATGAAGAACCGCCCGGTATTACGTCCTGAGCTTTGGCCGCCACCCAAAATAGAAATCGACGTTGCGACATTGGGATCGCTATCAACGATTTTGGCTGCTTGATCTTGCAAGGCAATCATTGTTTTAAAAGATGTGTCCTCAGAAGCTTCAACGGTGACTCGCAATTGGCCAATATCTTCTTCGGGAAAGAATCCCTTTGGGCTATAGACGAATAGAGCAACTGTAATGACGCAGCTAGCAATCGCTCCCCAGAGTACCTTTTTACGATTTACTAAAGCTAAGTCCAAATAGTGAACGTATGACTTTAACGTCCAATCAAAGAGGCGATCAAATTTCTTAGTAATTTCATATTCTTTTGGCTTGTGATCCGGCTTAGGCAAAAAGCGACTACACAACATTGGCACAATTGTTAGGGACACAACTGCAGAGACCAAAATAGAAAGCGTAACTACAACTGCAAACTCTCTAAAGAGGAGGCCAATTGGACCGGCCATAAAGAACAGGGGTATGAATACAGCAACTAGAGATAAAGAAATAGAAACAATAGTGAAGCCCACCTCTCTACTTCCTTTGAGGGCAGCCTTGAGGGGATCCATGCCTTTTTCAACGTAACGCATGATGTTTTCAAGAACAACAATGGCATCGTCTACAACCAAACCAACGGCTAACGTAATACCCAGCAAGGAAATGTTATCTAGACTGTACCCAAGAAAGTAGAAAACAAAAAAAGCGCCAATCAAAGAGATTGGTAGACTGATAGAGGGGATGACAGTGGCGGAAACATGCTTAAGGAACAGGAATATCACCAGAATAACCAACGCAATAGTGAATAGCAGGGTGATATTCACATCATGAATAGATTCAATAATGGAGAGTGAGCGGTCATTGATAAGCGTTAGCTGAATCGAATCTGGCATTTGCGCTTTGAGTGAAGGCAGCAAGCGCTTTATAGAATCCACTACCTCAACCGTATTGGCATTAGGTTGTCTATTAATGCCAATCGCAATTGATCTCTCACCTTTTGCAGAGGCAAAAGTTTTGACATCTTCGTAGCTTTCCTGAACATCCGCTACATCTTTAAGATAAATTGGGTAGCCATTGCGCTGCGCAATGATGAGATTGCCAAACTCCTCAGCTTTAACCAACTGAGGATTGGCATAGATAGTAATAAGTTGTCGCGGGCCATCCAGCGTACCAACAGGACTATTTGTATTGGCTTTATTAATCGCAGCTGCCACTTCATCCATCGTGATGTTGCGATTGCCTAAGGCGTCGGGTCTTACGCTAACGCGAACAGCGTAACGTTTAGCGCCATACACAGAAACTTGAGATACGCCTGTAATAGTCGATAAATTAGGCGCCATTAAATTCTCAGCATAGGCATTCATTTCCGAGAGGCTAATTGATGGCGAACTCATTCTGACAATGAGTACTGGTGTATCTGCTGGATTAATTTTTCGATATGACGGAGGTATCGTCATTTCAATGGGTAGGCGTCTTTGCGCACGCAACAGTGCCGCTTGCACATCTACCGCGGCTTTATCAATATCGCGGTCGTTATTAAATTCCAGAGTGATGCTGGTTGAACCAAGGGAGTTCGTAGAGCTAATAACCTTAATGCCATCGATTGTTGAGAATTCTTTCTCAAGCGGCAAAGCAACTGCGGATGCCATATTTTCTGGCGCAGCTCCAGGCAGACTTGCCGTTACAGAAATAATTGGTGTATTAAAACTAGGTAGTGCAGCTACTGGAATTTTGAAATACGCTACGCTTCCAGCAATAACGGTTGCAATAGATAGCAACACCGTCATGACGGGACGTCTAATACATAACTCAGAAAGCGTCATTTTTGCTCTGCAGCGGGGGTGTTGTTAGCAGGGGCGGCAGGAGCAGGGCCTTTGCTGACTTTAGCCTCACGTACTTTGCTGCCAGTTCGTAAATTCTGCTTGCCTTCGACCACAATTCGATCCCCAGCCTGAATACCAGTTATCACAGAAGTGCCTTGATATTCATAAGTCACTTTGACTGGCTTAGCTACTGCTTTGTCATCTTTGTCCACTACGTAGACAAGTCGTCCCGATGGACTAATAACGATTGCTTGGGTTGGTACCGCTAAGGCATCTTTTAGAGTGTTGGCATTCAGAGAAATGCGTGCAAACTGACCAGGCAAGAGCTCCATCTTTTCATTAGGAATTTGTGCTTTCACTCTCACTGCTGCAATCGCCGGATCTACTTGGTTATCTATCACCAGCACCTGACCTTCGTAAACGGTTTTTCCGGTGTTGCCAACAGTAACTTTTACCTTTAGAGGTTCATCTGCCTTTTTGTTTTCCAAAATTATTGGAATATCTTTTTCAGGCACCACAAACTGAACGTTAATAGGATTCAGTTGTGTAATAGTCACCATCGATCCAGTGGTGGATGTAGCAGAAGCATTCGTTGAGCTAATTACTGCATTGCTTGCTTGCACGAATGAGCCTGGAAAGACATTAATGATGCCTGCACGACCATTAATAGGCGAGCGTATAGAGTCAAAGGAAAGTTGTACCTCTGCAGAACGTGCAGCTGCTTGGGCTGACTTAGCGTTAGCTAAAGAGGTTTCTAATCCCGCCTTGGAAATGAAATTTTTAGCCACCAATTCCTTGGCGCGCAAATATTGCTTCTGAGCATCATCGGCTAAAGCCTTGAGTTTTTCGTAGTTGGCTTTGTCATTGCGATCGTCTAGGCTGAACAGAAGTTGACCCTCTGTTACCTCTTGCCCATCCTTGATGTGAATTTTGGTAACGGTATTGGTCACCATCGGACGAATATCAACAATACTATTGGAGACAATCGTGCCAGTTGCCTCGATGATCAGTGGTACATCCTTTTTTTCCACCACAATGCTGGTGATCGTTTGGGGGCCGCCGGCTTTCTTGCCTGCCGGGAAAAAATAATCGTATGTTTTTGAGCCTGCATACAGCAGAATCAAAATAATCAAAATGCGCCACTTAAACTGCTTTATAAATGATTTGGTAGAGCCGTAATTGATGCCTTTTAGCATGCTAAACGGTGGCAAATATTTACTCCAAAGGGCACATAAGCGAGATTTAGCAGCACCCTTCAGTTGTACGATCTTGACTAGCAATTTATCAAGGGAGGATTCTATTTTTGACACAGTCTCGTTTTTCTTGGTTTTCTGGGGTTTATATGCTGTTTTTAGGGCATCTAGGGCAGAACCATTCTCTCATAAGATGCCTTTATTGGTGACTAGAGGCAGGCGCTGGTCCTAGGGCAAAAACTCCTCGACACCCTTATTGGCCAATTGGTCGGCCAATTCATTCCCAGGATGGCCGTTATGCCCTCTAACCCAATGCCAAGAGATGTCATGGTCTGGAAGTAGGGCATCTAATTCTTGCCATAAATCCGCGTTTTTAACGGGATCCTTGTTGGCCGTTTTCCACCCACGTTTTTTCCATCCTTCAAGCCATTCAGTTACCCCTTTTTGGACATACTGTGAGTCGGTCCATAGCTCAACAGTGCTTCGCTGCTTTAGGGCTCTTAGAGCAAAAATCACCGCGCATATTTCCATGCGATTGTTGGTGGTGAGCTTTTCGCCGCCATGAATATGCTTTTCATGACCTCCTGAGCGCAGCACCGCTCCCCAGCCACCAGGGCCAGGGTTACCTTTACAGGCGCCATCGGTATAAATGACGATATGAGGGAGTTTGTTATGCGGCATAGCAATAATTTACTTGGTATTGCTACTGTTGAGTTGGTTTTGCAGATTACTGCGCTCCGCTGCGGGGCTCAATTGATTGATTGCTGGTATGCGGACTAGTGAAGCTGGGCCAATGAGACGCATGCCTTGTTGGCGCTTGATTGCCGAGACCAGAAAAACTGCTCCGAATATAGGCCACCATCGGTTGCCCATTTTTTCAAGGAAATTCATTTTCTTCATGACTGCTTCGCCCTGAAGTGGGAATTTGTAACAACCAAAATGACCGCGATCTAAAGAGAAATTGAGTAGCTCTAACCAATCTTTAATGCGTATGAGGCTGATAAATTGACCATCTCTAGGGAGGTAGGGGCTGCCTATTAATCTGCTGAGGTATTGTCTGGCGCCCCATAGGCTTGCAGGGTTAAAGCCTGAAATGATCAGGCGACCCTCAGGTCGAAGGACTCTGTCTACTTCGCGCAATATCTGATGGGGGTCTGAAGCAAACTCCAGTACATGAGGCAAAACAATTAAATCTAGACTCTCACTTGCAAAAGGGAGTTCAGTCGAACTAGCCTCAATTAAATGCCAGTTTTGGCGGCTCGCAGTGGCGAGACTATCGTTTGAATGAATGAGAACTGCATGTAATGGCATCCGATTTTCAGATAGTGTATTAATCTGAGGTAACCCAATTTGGACGGCATGAAATCCAAAGACATCCGCAACGATTTGATCAAAGCATTGTTGCTCCCAATTAAGTACATAGCGCCCCGGCGGAGATTGCAGCCATTTTTCCCAAGAGGGTGCAGGCATCTGAGAGGGGATGGGTGGGGTTGGTATCATGAGTCTATGGATAAGAATACTTTATTGCAGGTCTGGCCCATACCGGCCTTTGATGATAACTATATTTGGTGCATTCACGATGGCAGCTCTGCTTTAGTGGTGGATCCAGGGGATGCGCAACCCACCCTGGCATACCTGAAGGCAAATAAATTAACCCTCAAGGGAATCTTAATTACCCATCACCATGCAGACCATACCGGTGGAATTCTTTCCCTGTTGGAAAGCTTAGGGGCTGATATTCCAGTTTATGGACCAGTAGGCGACAACATTCCAGGTCGAACTGTTGCAGTCATGCAGGACGATAAGGTTGAAATTACCGCCCCTCGAATTAGTCTTAAAGTTTTTGAGGTTCCAGGTCATACCCTCAGCCACATTGCCTATTTTGCCAACATGCAGGCCAACGTAGTAGAGCCAATGCTGTTCTGTGGCGACACGCTATTTGCATCTGGCTGCGGCAGATTATTTGAGGGTACGCCAACGCAAATGAGTGAGTCGCTCGCTAAGTTTGCTGCCTTGCCAAAAAACACTTTGGTTTTCTGCACTCATGAGTACACCTTATCTAATATTCGCTTTGCTTTAGCAGTTGAGCCCAATAACTTCAATTTAGTTTCATGGGCAGAGCAAGCAAAATCCCTCCGCGAACAAGGCTTACCAACACTCCCCACAACAATTGGTCAGGAGCTACAAGTTAATCCTTTCATGCGCTGTGATCAGCCGGAAGTTATTGCAATGGCCAAAGAGGTCTCTGGGCAATCAGATTTACCATCCCCAGCCCATGTGCTAGCAGTAATTCGCGCCTGGAAAGATCGTTTCTGATGCGCATTTTGTATGCGGCGGTAGTCATTGCCGCTTTCTTGAGTGGCTGCGCGAGTACTGGGGATTGGTCTTCAGATACTCCGACTAAGGCTAATCCTAAGTCCTCTAAGGCCACCCGCGTTAATCTTAAAAATCAATCTGTCAGCAAGATTTATGCGCCTTCGGATAATTTATGGATCCGCATTCGTGACGGCTTTCAAATGGAGCCCATGAATACTCCGCTTGAAATTGAACAGGTACGCTGGCTGGCTGCGAGGCCAGATTATGTCAATCGCTCGATGACGCGTTCATCGCGTTATTTGTTTTACATTGTTCAAGAAGTTAATGCGCGAAATATGCCTACAGAGATAGCGCTACTACCATTTGTAGAGAGTGCATTTGTAACTCATGCCAAGTCGAGCGCTAAAGCAGTAGGTTTATGGCAATTTATGCCAGCTACAGGTAAAGATTTTCGTTTAACGCAAAACGTGTTTAGAGATGAGCGTCGTGATGTCGTGCAATCTACTGATGCGGCTTTGGATTATCTGCAGCGTCTGCATAATCAATTCGGCAGCTGGGAGTTGGCCTTGGCTGCATATAACTGGGGGGCCGGGAATATTGCTAAAGCGCAGAAGCGCAATGTAGCTGCTGGCTTGCCAACTGACTATGAGAGTTTGACGTTGCCACGAGAGACTCGAAATTACGTTCCCAAACTAATGGCATATCGTCAAATCGTTTTGGATCCACAGGCCTATGGAATAGTTTTGCCAGAACTTGAAAATCACCCGTACTTTGTTGCCGTTGATGTCGGCAGTGATATTGACGTGTCTCTAGTAATTAAATTAGCCGAAATCCCCTCAGATGAATTTCATAGCTTAAATCCATCATTTAATAAGCCGGTTATCTTAAGTAATGCAAACCAGCAAATTCTGCTGCCATTTGCCCATGCAGAAATCTTTCAATCTAACTTGAAGCAATACGACAAACCACTTTCTTCATGGACTGCCGTTCAGGTATCGAAAACGGAAAGTGTTGATCAGGCAGCAAAAACCTTGGGCGTAGATGTTGATACTCTTAGAGAGGTCAATGGTATTCCGCGAGGAATGCGGATTCGCGCAGGTTCTACCGTGCTTATTCCTAAAAATAATCGCCGCCCTGGAGATGTATCTTCTTCTATGGCAGAAAATGCCAGCTTAAGCTTGGAAAAACCAGCGCCGCCAGCCCCCAAATGCCCTAAGCCTGCAAGTGCAGGGAAGGGTGGCAAGACAGCAAAATGTGCCCCCACTACAACTGCCAAATCAACTGGAAAACCGACTTCTAAGGGTAATTCTTCTCAAAAAGATGCTGCATCTCAGCATAAATCCGCATCGACAGGACTTGCAAAATCTGCGAAAAATGGTAGTTCAGCCGCCTCTAGCAGCAATAACAGCAGTAAAGGGGCGAGCAAAAGTCAGTAATTTCAGTAACTTTTTTAAGAAATCAGGTTGACCATGTCCTATAAAGCACACCACGAACGCTCAATTAAAGACCCAGATGGATTTTGGGGCGAGCAAGCGCAATTAATTCATTGGGAAAAACCATTTAATAAAGTTTTAAATTACGATAACCCTCCATTTGCAAAATGGTTTGAAGGTGGCCTAACGAATCTTTGCTTCAATGCTGTAGATCGCCATCTTAAGGATCGTCCAAATCAAATCGCTCTAGTTGCGGTCTCAACAGAAACCAATCAAGAGAAGACTTACACATTTAAAGAGCTATATGAAGAAGTTAATCGTATGGCTGCAATCTATAAAGCAAACGGCATTCAAAAGGGCGACCGAGTCCTAATTTATATGCCAATGATTGCTGAGGCTTGTTTTGCAATGCTAGCCTGTGCTCGTATTGGCGCTATCCATTCTGTTGTTTTTGGCGGCTTCGCATCCCATAGCCTCGCCTCACGTATTGATGATGCAAAACCAAAGCTCATCGTAACTGCAGAAGCCGGTGCGCGCGGCGGAAAGGCCGTCCCATACAAGCCTTTGCTAGATGAGGCAATTACTTTGGCTGAATATAAGCCAGAGAAAGTATTGATTGTGAATCGCGGCTTAACTGAGTTCACAACTGTTGCTGGACGTGATTTGGATTATGCAACTGAGCGTCAGAAGCACCTCAATGATGTTGTTCCTGTTGAGTGGGTTGATGCAACTCATCCATCCTATATTTTGTATACCTCTGGTACGACTGGTAAACCAAAAGGCGTTCAACGTGATACCGGCGGATATGCCGTAGCACTTGCTGCATCCATGAAACATATTTTCACTGGCAATCCGGGCGAGACGATGTTCTGTACATCTGATATTGGTTGGGTTGTTGGTCACAGCTACATTATTTATGCGCCATTACTTTCTGGAATGGCGACCATCATGTATGAAGGAACGCCTTTGCGTCCAGATGCGGGCATTTGGTGGGAGTTGGTTGATAAATACAAAGTTTCTGTCATGTTCTCTGCACCAACGGCTGTTCGCGTTCTGAAGAAACAAGATCCTGCGTTCCTAACAAAACATGATCTTTCTAAATTGCGTGCTTTGTTTTTAGCTGGTGAGCCTTTAGATGAACCAACTGCAAGTTGGATTCATGGCGCCATCAATAAGCCGATCGTGGACAATTACTGGCAAACGGAAACCGGTTGGCCAATGTTGGCAATCCAACGTGGTGTTGAAGTCATGCCGCATAAGTTTGGCTCACCTGGTGTGCCATCTTTTGGTTACAACATGAAGTTGCTTGATGACGCAACATCCGAAGAGTTGGGCCCAGATCAAAAAGGGGTGATTGCCATCGAAGGCCCATTGCCTCCAGGTTGTATGCAAACAGTTTGGGGCGACGACAAGCGCTTTATCAGCACCTATTGGGAAACTATTCCTGGCAAGTTGATCTATTCAACCTTTGACTGGGGTATTAAAGATAAAGACGGCTATTTCTTTATTCTAGGACGAACAGATGACGTTATTAACGTTGCTGGGCATCGTCTTGGCACTCGCGAGATTGAAGAGAGTATTTCTAGCCATCCAAATATTTCAGAAGTGGCTGTGGTTGGTATTGAAGATAAACTCAAAGGACAGGCTGCAATTGCTTTTGTTATTCCAAAGGATGCTTCAAATACAGCGACTTTGGAAGCTGAGTGCATGAAAACTGTGGACACCACTTTGGGGGCTATTGCTCGTCCAGGACGCGTGTACATCGTCACGGCTTTGCCAAAAACACGTTCAGGCAAGATTGTGCGCCGCGCGCTTCAGGCGGTTGCCGAAGGACGCGATCCTGGTGATATCAGCACCATGGATGATCAGTCTGTTTTAGCTCAAATTAAGACCATTATTGAGCAAAGCGCCAAG
>NZ_JACVPQ010000003.1 GCF_018881795.1 Polynucleobacter sp. MWH-Jannik1A5
GGATCAACTTTTGCTGCAGGCACCTATGCCTTAACCATGACTACTGACGCGATGAGCTTAGGCGGCGCACTTTCAGGTAGCGCAGCACTAGTGATTCAGCCGAAGACAGCTAATACAACTTTAGCAATAGGCTCAGATGCAACTGGTTCACTCAAGCTAGATGATGCTGAAATTACTAACTTAAGTAATGGCTTCTCAAGCATTACCTTAGGAAGTGCAGCAGGTACTGGTGCGATTGCGGTGAACTTTGCAACAACACCTACTTTTGCCGATAACCTGACTATTCGTAGTTCAAGTGGTGCAGTTACTGCTAGCGACACTATTGATACTGCAACAAATACTTTAACAATTAGTACTGGTGGCGCTGTTTCTGTATCTGGTGTCACCTCTGGTACCTTAGCAATCTCTGGTACTGGTATTACTTTAAATGGCGACATTACTACTAGCGGTACACAGACCTATACCGGGGCAGTGACTTTAGGCTCTGCTGTAAATGCTTCTTCTAAAGGTGCATCTTCAACTGGTAATACGATTAGCTTTAGTAGCACAGTAAATGGGGCGCAAGCGCTGGTAATTGATGCTGGCGTAGGGGCTATTACATTCGGTAGTACGGTTGGCAATTCTGCGAACCTAGCCTCTATTTCTCTGACAACAAGCCATGCAACTGGTATTACGTTGACTGGCAATATCACTACTACAGGTGCTCAGACTTATACCGGTGCAGTGAGATTGGCGGCTAATACCACTCTTACCACCACTAACAGTGATGTAGGTTTTGGTGGCACTCTCAATAGTGATTCAACTATTCGCACTCTCAATATTGCAGCCGGCACTGGCGCCGTCACCTTCACTGGTGCAGTAGGTGGTTCAGCTGCACTAGGCGCTACAGCCATTACAGCAGCAACGACTACTAATAGTTCTACCTGGGTAGGTAACAGCACCTTAGGCATTACTGGTAACGCAGTAGTAAACGGCGCTATCTCCGGCATTACTACTCTAAGCATCTCTGGTACTTCTAGTATTGCTGCCAATATCACGAGCTCAAGCAACCAGGCTTATACCGGCGCTGTCACCATCACTGGTTCTGCAGTTACCCTGACTAGTGGTGCTGCAGGCACCGTTGCTTTCTCCTCCACCGTCAATAGTGCTGCGAACGTTGGTAATACTGCCTCAGCCGCTAACCCACTTACCATCTCTTCTGGCTCCGGTAACGTGACCTTCACTGGTGTAGTAGGTGGCGCTACCAACGGTGCATTAGGTGCCTTGACTGTAAACAGCACTGGTACAACTACC
>NZ_JACVPQ010000004.1 GCF_018881795.1 Polynucleobacter sp. MWH-Jannik1A5
TCAGGTTTGCAGTACCACTGCTTGGGCCGGTAACGGTAGTTAAGGTAACTGGGGTAGCTGCAGTAGCGCCTACTGTCAGGCTGTTATTCAGAGCAATCGCACCAGTAGTGATCTGACCAGTAGAAGTGCCACCGATAGTCGATGTGCCGCCAATCGTCACTGCAGTGTTGCTATCGCCCAGAGTAATCACGCCAGTACCGGCAGCAGTCACAGTACCGTTCACAGTAATTGCACTTGGCGCAGTTGCAGTTACACCACCAGTGAAGTTGATAGTGTCACTGCCGTTACCTAAAGCCAAGGTACCGGTATTGGCAAATGTTGTGGCTCCAGCGATAGTGTTGGTAGTGCCGTTAATGGCGACGTTGTAAGCCGCAGTACCAGCAGAGACAGTCATGCCAGTAGTCAGAGTCAAGTCACCGTTAAAG
>NZ_JACVPQ010000005.1 GCF_018881795.1 Polynucleobacter sp. MWH-Jannik1A5
ATTACCCCAGCACCACTAACCATCAGCGCTGGCTTGACAGCCAACAACAAGGTATATGACACCACTACAGCAGCAACCATTGCAGTAACTGGTAATCAAGTGCTCGAGGGTGTTCTAGGTGTTGATGCTGTAACTGTGTCTTCAACCGGTCCTTATACAGGCGCAACATTTAGCCAATCTAACGTAGGCTCAGGTTTAACAGTAACCCCAGGTACTTCATCTACCGTGATTAATGGTGTGACTTACACCACTATGGCTGGCGTAACTTTGACTGGCGCTGCAGCGGGTAACTACTATGTTGCTGGAGTAGGGCCACAGACTTTAACTG
>NZ_JACVPQ010000006.1 GCF_018881795.1 Polynucleobacter sp. MWH-Jannik1A5
CCAGTGGTGGTGATGTTGCCACTGAGGGTGATGCCAGTTGCGTGAGTCGTTGTCAGTGTGAGTGATGACAGAACACTAGAGCCCCCTACTACACCACCGAAGTTAATTGCACCGGATCCAGCATTGACTGTGAAGTCTTTAGCACCGTTTACCGTTGAGCCACTACCGCTGAAGCTGACGGTATTGTTATTGGATGTCAGGGTAATTGCATCACCGAGTGTGACAGCGCCGGTATAAGTCTGCGCACCAGTTGTGGTGATGTTGTTATTGAGCGTAATGCCAGTACCTGTGATCGCGAGAGTGCCAGAGGTGATACCGACAACGGAGACGGCTGCACCACTGCTAATCGTTAAGGTATTAGTAGAGGTATTGATTGCGTCAGCAGCAGTGATCGTACCGCTAGAGCTACGGATGGTGATGTTGTCAGCAAAGGTAGGTACGCTTGCAAAGTCAACAGCAATGTTACCTGTACCGCTAGCGGTGCCAAAGGTAATACTAGAGAAGCCATCAACCAGATAAGCGAGCTCTGCATCATCGAGCTTGAGAGTGCCAGTAGCGTCAGTACCAATACCCATCGTTGTACTCAAGGTCTTTGGCTGGATGACTAAGGCGCCAGTGCTCGAGACATTGCCGCCTAAAGCCAGTGCATCAGTTGTTAAGGTGATTGCATAAGCGGCACTAGCGGTCATTGTGGAGCTAGTAGTAATACTAGAAGCCGATAAAGTGGTATCAGCAGCTACCGTAATAGCGCCAGTGTAACTTTGCTCTCCACTGGTGGTGATGTTGGCATTCATTCGTGTGGTGCCGGAGACTGAGAGCGCTTTATTGGTGCCACTCAATGTCACGGTATCGCCAGTGCCATTACCAAACACAGCATTGCCAGTAATCGCTAGACCATAAGCACCAGTGATCGTGCCATTAAAGGTTGCGGTAGTAGCAGCTAAGGTAGTGTCAGCACCTAATACAACAGCATCGTTATAGGTTTGTGCACCAGTCGTTGTGACGGTAGTGCCGTTCAGGGCCACAGTACCGCCTGCATCTGTTGTCACTGAAGCAGCAGTGACAGCAGCGCTAAAGGTAGTTGTGCCAGATGTATTCACCGTTAAGGCACCAAGCGCACCATCTGTTGCACCACCTACTACACCAGTGAAGGTCACGTTACCTGAACCAGCAGAGACGGTCAGCGGATTGCCAGCAGTAGCCGCGCTATTGACAGTAGAAGTAAAGCCGACTGTGCCGTTACCAGAAGAGCTATTGAGAGTCACTGCAGAACCAGTGATGGTCACAGCGCCGGTATAAGCCTGGTTGCTTGAGCTAGTGATATTGGCAGCAATACTTGAAGTGCCAGAGACACTTAAAGTAGTAATGCCGGAGATAGCGCCGTTTACTACTGCGTTACCAGTAATCCCTAAGGTGCTGTTACCTACCCAGGTAGAACTATTGGTAGTCGTTGCTGCTGTAATCGCTGTAGCACCCAAGGCATAAGATCCGCCAACCGCGCCAGTGAAGGTGACAGCGCCAGTGCCAGCAGTGATGGTGAGCGCTTTGCCAGCAGCACTACCATTTAAGGTGCCGCCAAAGCTCACATCACTATTAGTAGTCGCCAAGGTGGTAGTCGTTGGTGTGAGTACGACATTACCGTTATAAGCCTGAGCACCAGTGGTGGTGATGTTG
>NZ_JACVPQ010000007.1 GCF_018881795.1 Polynucleobacter sp. MWH-Jannik1A5
CCTGCTCCATCTACTGTTAGTAAGTTAGCACCATTGGTGAAGTTGCCGCTGAAGGTGGAAGCATTAGTAGTGTTGGCGTTATTAATAGTGGCAGCACCATTTAGGGTGAAGTTCTTAGTCGAACTAAAGCTACCTGTGCCGCCAATAGTTAATGTGCCTGAGTTGATCGCTACGCTAGTTGCAGCGCCTAAGTTGGCATCCGCTTCAACACTGATTGCACCACCATTAATGCTGGTAACACCAGTGTTGGTGTTGGTGCCAGATAAGGTTAAGGTGCCTGTGCCTGTTTTGGTCAGGGCTACGGTTGTCGCTGAACCGTTCTGAATCACACCAGCATAAGTTGTGCTGGAGTTATCGCCACCAGCTGTCAGCGCTGGAGAACCGCTAGCGGTGCTGGTAATCAAACCAGTACTTGCACCAGCAATCGAACCCACTGTTTCTGAATAACCAGCCAGATCTAAAGTACCGTCAATCACCAAGGCAGAACTATTGGAAATCGATGTTGCTGAACCTAGCTTGAGGGTGGCGCCATTATTAATGGTGGTGGTACCGGTGTAGGTGTTGGT
>NZ_JACVPQ010000008.1 GCF_018881795.1 Polynucleobacter sp. MWH-Jannik1A5
TTAAGGTGCCGCCAAAGCTCACATCACTATTAGTAGTCGCCAAGGTGGTAGTCGTTGGTGTGAGTACGACATTACCGTTATAAGCCTGAGCACCAGTGGTGGTGATGTTGTTTGAAATAGTTGCAAGTCCGGATACGGCAATACTGCTTACACCCGTTACTGCACCAGTAAAGGTTGCAGCGCCAGTAACGTTATAAGCTCCGATACCCGATATTGCTGCTGTATTTGTAGTGGTTGCTGCCGTACTGCTTACATTGCCAAGCGTGAGTACGCCACCCACAATGCCGCCAAAGCTCACAGCGCCGGTACCAGCACTTAAGGTGAGATTTCTGGCGGATCCGCTGCTATTAAGTGTGCTGCTAAATGCAATGTTGTTATTCGTAGCAGTTAACGAAGTTGTGGCGCCGAGGGTAACGGCGTTGCCGTAGGTTTGTGCGCCCAAGGTGATAATGCTTCCGCCGTTAATTGCGGTTGAACCTGTTGAGGAATTCTGAGTAAATGCGCTGGCATTAATAGTACTGCTGATCGTTGTAGTGCCAGTACTTGTCAGAGAAATATTGCCTAGACCCTGAGCGCCACCAACAGCACCGGTAAAGGTAATGGTAGAGCTTCCAGCATTGGCTGTTAATGCACGAGGTGTCGATGTAGCACTATCCACTGTTCCAGCAAACAGAATTGCGCTATTGGTTGTGGCAAAAGAATTGCTCGCAGCCAAGGTAACAGCATTGTTATAGGTCTGCGCACCAGTAGTAGTCACTCCAGCGCCGGTGAAGTTCGTGGTACCACCTGCAGAAGTAGTTAATGACGCTAATGCAGCTGTACCGCCTACTCTACCGACGTTCATTGTTCCGCTGGCTGTTGTCAGAGTAAGTCCAAATGCAGTACCGGTAGCATCAACCGCAGCTAAAGTAAGGTTTCCAGTATCGGTAGTGATAGTTCTATTGGCAGTAGACACCTGTAGATCATTTGTTACGGCAATACCAGCAGAACCGCTAGTAGCTAAATTCGCCAATAGAACCGTCTTGCCCGACGTCGTGAAGGTCACTGGAGTGGTGAATGTGGCGTTACCAGTAATGCTGATATTGCCGCTTTGTGCGCTACCACCAGAACCACCACCAAGCGTAACCCCGCTGAAGGTATTTCCTAATAGCGCAATTTCTGCAGCAAGAATATCTAAGGTGCTTGTTCCTGCATCACTAGCGCCACCTACGTTAATCACATTGGTAGTAGTGGTTGGTTTGAGGCTGAGGGTACCTGTACCAGCAATAGCAGCACTCCAGTTAATCTCATTGGCAATAAAACTTAAGTCGCCCATGCCGCTGAGAGCTGAAGTAATAGAAATTGTGCCAGTACCGGCATTCAGGGTCAGAGACTTCCCTGCTCCAGCAATCGTTGCTGAGCTGGCAACCGTGATATTGGAATTACTTGCACTGGTATTAATAGTTAAATCCGCACCCAATGTGACTGCAGTATTAGCATCACCTAGAGTGACGGCACCATTTGCTGCAGTAGCATTACTTGTGATGATTGTTCCAGCCAAACTTAAGCTTGCAGGACGACTTGGAGCAAAGGCGCCACCAGAATAAGTAAAGGTATCTGTTACTTCGTCGCCCAGAGTCAAGGTGCCACTTGTTTCAAATGGGGTAGCCGTATAGAAAGTTGCAATGCTATTGCTTGCGCCAGTGAGGCTTAAATTGTATGCAGCACTGCCATCCGTTCTCAATTGAGAAACTTGAGTTGATCCAGCAAAAGTAACAGCGCCAGTGGTTTTGTTTAACCAGAGAGTGCCAATATTAGTTTTAAGATCGCCACTGACGTTTACTGTGCCACTATTACTAAATGTCACATTAGATGTGCCGCTTCCAGGACCGGTAATGCTTGCTACAGAAATATTGCCAGATCCTGCATCACCCAATACTAAATCGATACCAGTAGCTAAAGTTAATGCGCCAGTAGTCAGAGTGCCTGAACCAGAGCCTATAGTCAGAGAGCTAGAAATCGTAGTTGCCCTGCTAGCGCCCAGATTGACATTGCCAGTTGAGCTAATGTTACCCGCAAGCGTATTGGCACCGCTGCCAGTAATGGTCAATGCCGCCAATGGAACGCCGGATTGGCCATCAGCAGTTCTACCCATCACACCTAAAGATACAGTGCCACTTCCAGCATTCAGCGTGAGGCTATAAGCACTATTCGTAGTTCCTAATGTGATGTTGCCATTACCGCTGCTGTTAGTTGTAGTAATTGTGCGATTCGCTGCAAAGGCAGTTTGACGTGAAGTGCCCTTCAGGTCTACAGCACCGGAAGTGTTGATGTCGCCACCTAAAGTGTTGAGACCAGTACCTTGCAAGGTCAATGTAGTCAACGGTGTATCCCCGCCAACAGCGCCTAAGGTAATACTGCCGCTACCGTTGCTAATGATTAAGCCATTGGCACCATTTACTGCAGGCAAGGTAATTGCGCCATTTGCACTAGAACTTAATGTGCGGGTCGCACCAGAAATAGTTACCGGACCAGTGTAAGTTTGCGCGCCAGTAGTAGCAACACTTCCGCCTATGACATTGCTACCAGCGCCAGTAGAGCTATAGCTTGCAAGTGCAGTTCCTTGGCCGATCGCAGCCGTAGTTGTCGATTGTGATCCACTGTTTGTGGTTAATCCGAAAGCCCCATTAACAGCGCCAGACAAACGGATTGCACTGGCTGCTTTATTGCTGGCGCTTGTGTAGCTAATAGTTACATACCCTGCACCGGCTTGATAGCCAGCAGTATTGGTGACAACTGATGCATAGGAAGAGTTTGCATAAGATGAGCCACCACCGCCACCACCGCCGCCACCGGTACTCGTATAGTTGACTAAAGAAGAGTCGCTACCACCAGCGCCGCCCCCGTAGTAACCACCGCCACCGCCACCGCCACCCCAATATCCAGAGCCAGTGGAGCCGCCTTGTCCCAAGCTACCGGACTCACCAGTAGAAGCGCCTCCATTACCAGCGCCCCCTGATCCGCCAGCAGATTGGGTGCCACCCAAACCAGCTCCTGCACCACTTGCTGCTGCTACGCCGTTGCCTCCAATAAGGGCGCCCCCTGATCCACCAGCACTAGCAATATAACCACCGCTACTACCACCACCGCCACCAGCCACCAAAATACGATCAGATAGCGCAGTTCCACCTACGCGGATATCCGAGGCTCCACCTCCAGATCCAACATTAATTGTGTACCCAGCTCTACTATTTCCAGAAGACGCTGAACCACCACCATTTGCACCGCCAGAAGCGCTACCAGAACTACTATTACCCTGTCCACCAATGTAAATATTTAAGGTTGATCCTGCAGTCACGGAGACGGTTGATGCCTGTAGGCGACCACCTAATCCGCCTGAAACTCCACCACCCTGCGCACCAGCCATATCCACACCAATCGTGGTTATACCAGTAGGCACTACCCATGCAGTGTCAGATGTGTAGGTATTAGTTGTTATTGTTCCGGAAGAAACTACATTTGTAGTATCTAAAGTGGTAGCAGCCAATAATGTAATTGCTGCATTGGATGCGCCAAGCTCCAGAACATCTCCACTAGAAATAGTGCCTGCCAATTTAATGCCGCCTAATTGGGCAGTAGCAGTTAATCCGTTTACTGCAATGAAGTTGTCGCTTGATGCAGCACCAAGCTGAACTGAACCAGTATTTAAGAAAGTCAATGCATTAGTAATGGTGCTGGTTCCGCCAGCTACTTTCACGTTATACGGATTAGCAGTAGTCGTGAGGGTTGGCACTGTTAAGCCGCCATTAAAGGCGATGGTTTGTGCGCTAGCGGTATTGGTCAAAATAACTGCAGTGCCAACAGTAACCGCCCCACTAAATGTAGCTCCACCAGAATTAGTCACAGTCAGGTTTGCCAAGCTCGCTGCTGAACCGATTGCACCGGTTACGCTAATTAAGCCACTAGTGCCTGCATTGAGGGTGAGAGATTCTGTATTGGCTGTTGTACCGTTGATTGTTGAACCAAAGGCGATATTGCCAGTACCACTAACAAGCGTGGTATTTGCTGTTAGCGTCACTGCGCCAACATAGCTTTGATTACCAGAAGTAGTAATAGTGCCAGCAATTGAGCTAGTTCCATTAGCAGTCAGAGTAGATAAGCCAGATGGTGCAGTAATGACGCCGCCACTCGCCAAGCTCAGGTTATTCACAACCAAGTTGGCATCGATCATAGACAGAGTGCCGGCACTGGAAACAGTGAGGTTATTACCAGCGGCGCCGGTAGTACCTGAACCCGTTAAACGAAGAGTGCCACCAGAAACAGTTGTTGTACCTGTGTAGTCATTAGCACCGGAGAAGATTTGTGTTCCGCCAGAAACAGTTAAGGCTCCTGAAGCACCAGTCATCATGCCAGAATAGGTCGTACTACCGTTAGTGATCGTGAGGGCCTTACCAGCGATATTGACTCCGCCTGCGCCAGACAAGGTAACGATGGATACACCACTCGTTGTAGAACGAATATCAAAAGTACCAGTGACCGCAACTGATGAAGAAGTGGCTATTGATCCGTCATCTAATAACTTCAGCGTGCCAGCAGAAATGGTTGTTGCACCAGTGTAGGTGTTGGTATTGCTGAGAGTCAAGATGCCTGTACCAGCTTTAGTCAAGCCACCTGCTCCACTACCAATCACGCCAGAGATAGTGGTGTTACCTGCTCCATCTACTGTTAGTAAGTTAGCACCATTGGTGAAGTTGCCGCTGAAGGTGGAAGCATTAGTAGTGTTGGCGTTATTAATAGTGGCAGCACCATTTAGGGTGAA
>NZ_JACVPQ010000009.1 GCF_018881795.1 Polynucleobacter sp. MWH-Jannik1A5
CTGTCTCTGACCGGTACAGGCTCGATCGCTAGCTCTAGCAGCATTATTAATAACGCTACTCTCAATATCAGCGGTACCGCTGCTGGCACATCGATCATCAGCTTGGCAGGCAATAGCTCAGGCTCTACCGTGCTGGGTAGCAAAACCCTCACCATTACTGCTGGTGCTGATACCTTTGCAGGTGTGATTAGCGGTACTAACGGCAACCTCACAGTAGCAGGCGGCACACAAGTACTCTCTGGCACCAACACCTACACCGGTACAACAACTATTTCTGCAGGTACTTTGAATATCACAGGCGCTCTAGCTGATAGCACTGCGATAGTGATTAATAGTGGCGCTACTTATATTGTTGGTGCTAACGATACTGTGGCCTCGATTGCTGATGCCGGTAATATCACTTTGAGTGCTAACCTGACAACAGGTAACGCAACTGACACGACTTTTAGTGGAGTGATCAGTGGCGCTGGTAACCTCACTAAAGTGGGTTCGGGAACCTTAACCTTATCTGGTAACAATACTTACACCGGCACCACCACCGTATCAGTTGGTACTTTGAGTGTCGTTGGCGCTGTCTCTACTGGAACTGTATTGACAGTAAATAATGGCGCCACTTATGTCGTTGCAGCAGACGGTACTATCGCATCAATTTCTGGTGCCGGTAATATCACTTTGACTGCCAATTTGATAGCAGGAAACGCCGCTGATATGACCTTTAGTGGTGTAATTTCCGGAACAGGCTCACTCACCAAACTCGGCTCTGGCACCTTAACCTTATCTGGCACCAACACCTACACCGGTATCACTACCGTATCTGCAGGTACTTTAGCTC
>NZ_JACVPQ010000010.1 GCF_018881795.1 Polynucleobacter sp. MWH-Jannik1A5
GCAATTAACTTCGGTGGTGTAGTAGGGGGCTCTAGTGTTCTGTCATCACTCACACTGACAACGACTCACGCAACTGGCATCACCCTCAGTGGCAACATCACCACCACTGGCGCTCAGGCTTATAACGGTAATGTTCTCTTGGCAGGTGCAAATATTAGTCTGTCCACGACTAATAGCGATGTCACGATTACTGGTGCAATTGAAGGTGGATCCGCATCCGTCAGCATGGTTCTGCAGTTCTTGGGTGGTGGAGCATATATCTATAACGGCACTTCCTACACAGCAGGTAGCGGCTCACAACCAGCCGGAATTACCGTTTCTTATAGTGGTGGTGCGTATTCTTGGACTCCATCGGTATCTACTACAGCCAATATATTAGTAGTTGGCGGCGGTGGCGGTGGTGGCTATGACGGTGCCGGCGGTGGCGGCGGTGGCGGTGTTATCTATACAACCTATGCTGTTTCATCTGGCTCTGCCATCTCTGTTACTGTTGGCGGCGGCGGCCTCTACTCAGGCTCAACTGGTAGTCAAGCATCTAATGGCGGATCCTCTGTATTTGGAACATTTACTGCACTTGGTGGCGGTGGCGCTGGTTCTAAACAAGCTAATGGTGCTGCTGGTGCATCTGGCGGCGGCGGTGGTCATAACAACTCAGCCTCTGGTCAAACTGGTGGTGCTGGTTCATATGCAACGGATGGTTTAAGTTACACCTACGGTAATGCAGGCGGCGTTTCATATTTGAGCGCTGGCGGTGGCGGTGGTGGTGCAGGCACAGCCGGTGGTAATGCGACTTCAGTATTGGCTGGTGCTGGAGGTCAAGGTTACTATTCAGATATTAGTGGCACATATGATTACTACGGCAGTGGCGGCGGTGGCGGTACACATGGATTGTCACTGGGCGGCGTAGGTGGTACTAACGCAGGTAGTGGCGCTGCAGCAAGTAACGTTGGTGCTACTACGCCTGTTGTTAATCGGGGCGGTGGCGGCGGCGGTAGTGGAAACTTAGGCGGCTCCCCACCAACACCAACATCTGGTGCTAGCGGTATTGTGATTGTGAACGCAAGTTCTACCGGTACTGGCTTAACTATTAGTACAGGTTCAGGTTCTATTACCCTGGGATCGACTATTGGCGCATCTAATGCGCTTTCATCAGTTAGTTTGACTTCAACTACCGGCATTAATTTAGGTGGTAACGTTTTGACCGTAGGTGCGCAAACTTATACGGGACCAGTAGTGCTGACTAATGCCGTAACAGCAAATACAACCAATAGCACAGTAGGCTTCTCATCAACGGTAAATAGTAGTAGTTCAAATAATCGTGCACTTACCATCTCTTCTGGCTCCGGTAACGTGACCTTCACTGGTGTAGTAGGTGGCGCTACCAACGGTGCATTAGGTGCCTTGACTGTAAACAGCACTGGTACAACTACC
>NZ_JACVPQ010000011.1 GCF_018881795.1 Polynucleobacter sp. MWH-Jannik1A5
CCTGCCAAGCTGATGATCGATGTGCCAGCAGCGGTACCGCTGATATTGAGAGTAGCGTTATTAATAATGCTGCTAGAGCTAGCGATCGAGCCTGTACCGGTCAGAGACAGAGTACCCGCAGAAATAGTTGTTGTACCAGTGTAGGTGTTGGTATTGGTCAATACCAAGGAGCCTGCGCCAGTCTTCGTAATGCCGTATCCACCAGAGACCACCCCAGACAGAATTAAGGTATTACCAGTATCGGTACTAATCGTACTATCGGCAGTCAAAATCACATTACCTGCTAAGAGGCTGGTGACGTCTTTGAGAGTGCCGCCATTGAGAGTGACCTGCTCTGCTCCAACAACTACGCCGTACAGATCTAAAGTACCGCCACTATGAACAGTCGTACCACCAATAGTGTCGCCTAAGCCAGCATCATTGCTGATGAGTAAAGTACCAGCCGATACAGTGGTTGTACCAGTGTAAGCATTGGTGCCAGACAAGGTTAATGTGCCTGAACCCACTTTAGTGAGGTTACCGGCGCCACTAATCACGCCACTAAAGGTCGTATCAGTTGTACTGCC
>NZ_JACVPQ010000012.1 GCF_018881795.1 Polynucleobacter sp. MWH-Jannik1A5
GCTGTCTTCGGCTGAATCACTAGTGCTGCGCTACCTGAAAGTGCGCCGCCTAAGCTCATCGCGTCAGTAGTCATGGTTAAGGCATAGGTGCCTGCAGCAAAAGTTGATCCGGTAGTGATGCTAGAAGCAGATAAGGTCACGATTGCGCCTAAGGTGCTTGCACCGGTATAAGTCTGAGCACCACTCGTAGTGATATTGGCATTAATGGTTGAAGTGCCTGATACCGACAATGCTTTATTAGTGCCAGTTAAGGTCACGGTATCGGCTGTTGCATTACCAAACACAGCATTACCTGTAATCGTGAGGCCATATGCACCAGTAATGGTGTCGTTAAAGGTTGCTGTAGTAGCAGCTAAAGTCGTGTCTGCTGCTAATACAACAGCATCGTTATAGGTTTGTGCGCCAGAAGTAGTAACTGTAGCGCCATTGAGAGCCACGGTACCACCAGCATTGGTTGTTACAGAAGCGGCGGTAACTGCTGCGCTAAGGGTAGTTGTACCAGTGCTGTTTACAGTCAAGGCACCTAATGCACCGTTGGTAGCGCCACCTACTACACCAGTGAAGGTCACGTTACCGGAGCCAGAAGAGATGGTAAGTG
>NZ_JACVPQ010000013.1 GCF_018881795.1 Polynucleobacter sp. MWH-Jannik1A5
GTCACCATCGGCACAAACGGTGGATCGATCACCAGCACTACTGGCGCTCTGACAGGTTCTAGCTACACCTTCAATAACACTAGCGCAGCCACGGTATCTGCGATCTTGGCGGGTTCTGCGAACTTAGAGCAAGTAGGCTCCGGAACAACCACGCTATCTGGCGCTAATACCTACACCGGTACAAGCACTCTGACTGGCGGTACTTTAGCGATTTCTGCAGATAACCAGTTAGGCGCTGCTCCAGCAAGCGCAACACCAGGATCCATTATCTTTAACGGTGGAACACTGAACAGTACAGCCACATTTACCTTAAATGCCAATCGTGGCATTGCCATGACCGGTAACGGCACGATCAATGTCGATGGTTCTACTGCCTTGACTTACAACGGCATCATTGCTGGTACAGGTGATCTCACGAAGAGTGGGGC
>NZ_JACVPQ010000014.1 GCF_018881795.1 Polynucleobacter sp. MWH-Jannik1A5
TGTAATTTCCGGAACAGGCTCACTCACCAAACTCGGCTCTGGCACCTTAACCTTATCTGGCACCAACACCTACACCGGTATCACTACCGTATCTGCAGGTACTTTAGCTCTTGGCGCTAGTGATGTGATCTCCAATAGCTCAGCACTGACAGTCAATGGCGGTACTTTTGCTCTAGGCGCTAACTCTGATACGGTTGGTGCTGTCACCATCGGCACAAACGGTGGATCGATCACTAGCACCACTGGTGTTCTGACTAGTTCTAGCTACACCTTCAATAACACCAGCGCAGCAACGGTATCTGCGATCTTGGCTGGTAGCGTAAATCTGACTCAAGCAGGCAGTGGTACAAGCACATTGTCTGGTGCGAATACATATAGCGGCAGCAATACCCTGAGCGGTGGTACGTTAGCGCTGAGCGGCAACGGTACCTTAGGTTCTGCCGCCAATAACTTAACCATGAGCGCTACGGCAGCATTGGATCTGCAAAGAGCGCTTACCGTTGGTAATTTGGTAATGGCCACCGGCAATACGATTACCAATAGCACTGGTAGCTCTAGCTTGACCGTTGGTGGTACCTCTAGCTTAGGTGGCTCAATCACAACCAGCGGCAACCAAACTTATACCGGCGCTACTACGATTGCAGCTAATACCAGCTTAGCAAGCACTGCCAACGGAACCATTACCTTTAGCTCTACTGTCAATAGCGCTAGTGCAGCTGCTTACAGCCTTACCACTTCAACTGGTACAGGCTCAACTGTCTTTGCAAGCACGGTTGGTGCGAGCTATGCACTCGCTTCCTTGAACACTAGTGGCGATACTTCTATCGGTGGATCAGTGACCACTGCCGGAGTACAGGGTTATGGTGG
>NZ_JACVPQ010000015.1 GCF_018881795.1 Polynucleobacter sp. MWH-Jannik1A5
GTACCAGTGTAAGCATTGGTGCCAGACAAGGTTAATGTGCCTGAACCCACTTTAGTGAGGTTACCGGCGCCACTAATCACGCCACTAAAGGTCGTATCAGTTGTACTGCCAGTTGTCAGGTTGCCAGTCAAGGTGATGTTACCGGCACCAGCAATCGAGGCCACAGTGTCGTTAGCACCTACGATATAAGTAGCCCCAGAGGCAACCGTAACGGCAGTGCTATCAGACAAGCTGCCAGTGACGTTCAAGGTACCAGCTTGAACGGTAGTGGTACCGGTGTAGGTGTTGGCCGCAGCTAAGGTTAATGTTCCAGTACCAGTTTTAGTGAAACCACTGCTGCCAGTAATAGCACCGCCTAATGTACTAGAAGAGCCAGATGTATTAATGCTCATCGCATTAATACCAGTGATAGAACCACCAACATTGAATGATCCACCGGTAACATTTAAGTTTGCAGTAGGCGTTGCAGAAATAGAAGCTGCTTGATATTGACTCAATACGGTAGCGGCACTTAATGCTGAGTTGTAATAAGCAATGTTTGCGATCCCACCGTCAAATGCTTGGCCGCCGTTACCCCTTTGACCAACCATCAAGCCCATACCTAAGCCACTAGCTATTGATCCGCTCACAGCATAGTTAGATTGTATCGCCACGCCATTTGCGTAGACGTTTACAGCGCTGCCGTTACTTGTAAAGACAACTTGTGTCCATGCGCCAGTGGCTGGTGAATAATTATTGGCATTAATCCAAGCCCAGCCTGGAGAGGAATTAAATAGTGCCCACTCAATACGATTATTTTGAATCGCAATTTCGTATTGATTTTCTTTATTCATAATAATTCCATTGCCACCAGAATTATTTTTCACCCAAGCAACCATAGTGAATGATCCAGAGCCTGGATTTAATGAAGCACCATTAGGATAAGTTAAGTAGCTAGAACCCGGGGCATACAAAGCTGTTGAGTCAGAGAACATTCCAGCTGTACGGCCTGGCCCGCCAGATGAACTCTGAATAGTGTAAGTTCCATTGCCACCTAAAGTACCTAAATTTGTAGCGCTGGTTGAGTTGACAGCATCCGTCAGAGGTATGAATACCAGTGGATTACTTGCCAAGACAGCTGCCTCATAAGACGCCTGAGATGCTGGACCGCCACCATTGCCTAATGAAACATTTCCTAAAATATTGACGTCAGCACTTCCCACATTCAAGGTGAGAGAAGCATTTAATACAACATTGCTATTGAAATTAATATTTGCATTATTTGTTATAAGACTAGAAATAGCCCCTACAGTTACTGTGCCACCATAACCCTGTACTCCGGCAGTGGTCACTGATCCACCGATAGAAGTATCGCCACTAGTGTTCAAGGAAGCGAGTGCATAGCTCGCACCAACCGTGCTTGCAAAGAC
>NZ_JACVPQ010000016.1 GCF_018881795.1 Polynucleobacter sp. MWH-Jannik1A5
CTGTCTCTGACCGGTACAGGCTCGATCGCTAGCTCTAGCAGCATTATTAATAACGCTACTCTCAATATCAGCGGTACCGCTGCTGGCACATCGATCATCAGCTTGGCAGGTAATAGCTCAGGCTCTACCGTGCTGGGTAGCAAAACCCTCACCATTACTGCTGGTGCTGATACCTTTGCAGGTGTGATTAGTGGTACTAACGGTAATCTCACAGTAGCAGGCGGCACACAAGTACTCTCCGGCACCAACACCTACACCGGTACAACAACTATTTCTGCAGGTACTTTAGCTCTTGGTGCTAGCGATGTGATCTCTAATAGCTCAGCGCTGACAGTCAATGGCGGTACTTTTGCTTTAGGTGTCTACTCTGATACGGTTGGTGCAGTCACCATTGGTACAAACGGTGGATCGATCACCAGCACTACTGGCGCTCTGACAGGATCAAGCTACACACTTAATAACACCAGCACTGCAACGGTGTCCGCGATCTTGGCAGGTACTGCAAATCTGACTCAAGCAGGTAGTGGTACGACAACCTTGTCAAGCAACAACACCTACACGGGTACTACCACCGTATCAGCAGGTACTTTGTCTCTCGGTGCGAATGATGTGATCTCCAATAGCTCAGCACTGACAGTCAATGGCGGTACTTTTGCTCTAGGCGCTAACTCTGATACGGTTGGTGCTGTCACCATCGGCACAAACGGTGGATCGATCACCAGCACTACTGGCGCTCTGACAGGTTCTAGCTACACCTTCAATAACACTAGCGCAGCCACGGTATCTGCGATCTTGGCGGGTTCTGCGAACTTAGAGCAAGTAGGCTCCGGAACAACCACGCTATCTGGCGCTAATACCTACACCGGTACAAGCACTCTGACTGGCGGTACTTTAGCGATTTCTGCAGATAACCAGTTAGGCGCTGCTCCAGCAAGCGCAACACCAGGATCCATTATCTTTAACGGTGGAACACTGAACAGTACAGCCACATTTACCTTAAATGCCAATCGTGGCATTGCCATGACCGGTAACGGCACGATCAATGTCGATGGTTCTACTGCCTTGACTTACAACGGCATCATTGCTGGTACAGGTGATCTCACGAAGAGTGGGGCAGGTACCTTGGTATTGGGTGGTGACAATACCTATACCGGTGCCACTACAGTAGCCAATGGCACATTGTTGGTCAACGGCAGTCTTGCAGATAGCGCAAATATCACTGTTAATAGCGGCGCAAGTTATAACGTTGCCGGCGCAGACACCATTAATAAAATCATGGGCAGCGGTACGGTCAATCTAGGAGCAAACTTAACTGTAGGTTCAGCAAGCCAAGCATTTACTTTCAGTGGTTCGTTTGATGGTACAGGCTCATTGATTAAGACTGGTTCTGCAGCGATGACGCTTGGTGGAGATAGCACATCATTCACAGGCAACACTGTACTCAATGCTTCTACCTTGATCTTGGCCAGCGCTGATGCCTTGAGTTCAAGTGTGTTGGTTTCAAATTCTGGTGATCTACAAATGGCTTCGGGTGTAACACTATCAAGCTTACGCGTTAGTGGCCCAATCACGATCACCAGTTCTATCAGCACTTCAGGTTCACAGACCTATGATGGTGCAGTTACTATTGCCGGAGGCTCTGCAGCTGCCTTGTTAAACGGTTACGCAAATGCTGGCTCATCTGAAGCAAGCTCTAATTTCAGTGCGACAGGGGTGCATTTATCCTCCGCTAACGGCGGCATTACCTTTAATAGCACTATTGATGCAAGCACAGCTAAAGGCCAATCTCTGAGCGTGAATGCAGGCAATGGCACCGTAACGATCGGCAATAGTGTTGGCTCAAGTACACCGCTACAACACTTTAATGTGACAGCGCGCAATATTCGCATACTGGCTGACGTCAAGACCAGTGGCGAGCAGAGTTATACCGGTATAACTACCATCGGTAACAACGGTAGCGCAGGATTCTTGTATCCAGAGTTTGTCCAAAGTACACGTCCTTCTGAGAAATTTACTATCAATAACTCAATATTGACCCGTACATTTATCTCTAGGGATCCAATGGTGCGTTTTGTAGGTACCGTTAATCCAGAGGGTGCTGGTTATAGCCTGGTGGCAGCAGCAATTTACATCGGCATTATTAATGGCACTGTTGACCAATCCATTATTCCAAGAGTGATTCTGAATGGCTTGGTGGGCAATATCACGCCATTCTATTCAACCAACTTCCAGTCCTTGTCCACCCCAAGCCTTTCATCGCTTTCACCTGCTGGCGTAGCTTTGGCCGGAAAAGTCAGTGTGGTGGGTGTTGAAACCACGAATACACAAAACTACACTGCAGAGCAAATAGCTGTCCTAGCTGGTGGAAATAGTACTATCGCAACCTTTAGAGCAAGTCAGCCTGGCAATATTGACTTTAATGCCGCTATGGTTGGAGGTAGCCTCAATATGTCTGCAGAAAGTGCGGTTACTGGCGTTGTGATTGATGGCTTGACTAATTTCACAAGCGCCTCTGGTAGATTCCCAGGTGTACGCTTCCCAATTCGTGAGGCAGAGGCTGCCGCAAGAGCTGCTGCAGCGGCAGCTGCAGCGCAGTCTGGCGGTAACTTGGCAAATGTCTCCAAGTTTGAGCGCCAATTAGCTCTCAGCAAAATATATGGCGATAACTCATCCGTAACGGTCACTATGGATGAGTCGGTCCAATCTCAAGACAAGTCTGCCAAGAAAACTGGCGTTGATTGCGGTGAAGATAATACCCATGTTGAGTGTAAATAACTATGACTATCAAGCAAATTAATGCCACGTATTTAGTTAACGAAGACCGTATTTTGTTCCGCTTTAACACTCAAGATCAGGCCGAATATCGTCTTTGGTTCACGCGTAGAGTCACACTTTTTCTACTTGCTGCTAGCTCCCATTTGCTATCAAAAAAATTAGAACAAGAGCATTCTGCGGAGGCTGCAAAAGCACTCAACAAGTTTGAGAATGAAGCTTTTTTAGAAGCAGCAAAAACAGCCAATGCGGGTCAAAATACTTACGAATCAGGTACGCAATTTCCGATTGGATTTGATCCATTATTGGTCATGGACATTACATGCGCACTCACTAAAAATGACGAGATATTAGATCCAAAAATCCAATCAAATGAACATGCTTTTCATGATGGATTATCAGTTGATTTTGTTCTTCCAGGTGGAGCCAATTTAAACCTTAAATTAGCCGGAAATATGATGCGTGCAATGTGTCTATTATTAGATCAATTGCGTCAACAGGCAGGGTGGGGTGAGGCTACTTTATCAACAAAAAATGTGAGCGAAAATAAAGTAGATGGTGATGCCATTTTGGATGAGAAATTAAGCCAAAAGATTTCGATTCATTGATAAATATTTATCGAATTTTTTATCATTTTCTTAGCGAAAATTAGCTCCACGTGAACTAGTTCAATATTTACAAATATTGATTAAATTTCCCGTAAACAAGTTTATTTCGCAATATTTAGTATTTAAATCCTTTTTGGTCAAAATTAAGCTTGTAATTTCGGGGGTTTCAGGCTGTTACCCCTTGGGCTAATTCCAATGGCTATAGGGCTTTGGGAAAATTCTGGTTCCGGGATTAAACACTGATTTTTTGTTGAAAAAAGCCTGCATAGAAAGGTCGCTCCTTTCTTTAAAAATCTCGCTAAAAAATTGTTTTGCAAATACCAATTTTGCGTGTATTTTCTCGCGCTTTTTTTTCGTTGGCACCATCATTTTTTCATCAACTGTTTTTGCAAATCCTGCAGTGCCATTACTGCCTCCAATTGCACTTCCATCAAATGGAAAAGTGGTGGCTGGAAGCGCGGTGATTTCGCAGACCCAAACAGCAACTTCTGCATCAATGACAGTAAACCAAACTTCGCAACGTGCAGTTGTGAATTGGGATAGTTTTAACGTAGGAAAAAATGCGACAGTAAGCTTTAATCAACCAAATGCAAGTGCAGTAACTCTTAATCGTGTGACTGGTACAACGGCGTCGATGATAGAGGGCGCTGTAAAAGCAAACGGTCAAGTGATTTTTGTAAACCCCAATGGCGTCACTTTTTCTAAAGGTGCTGAAATTAATGCCGGTGGTGTAGTGGCAACCACAATGGATATTGCTAATAAAGATTTCATGGAAGGCAAATCTACCTACAAAGGCAATAACAAAGGTGCTGTGATTAACGAAGGCAAGATCACCACAACAACCGATGGTGGTTATATTGCTTTATTGGCTCCTGAAGTGCGTAATGATGGCTACTTGCTAGCTAAAAAAGGTTCTGGAACTGTAGCTTTGGCTTCGGGTGAGCAAATTACTCTTGATTTCAAGGGTAATTCACTTATTAGCGTAAAAGTGGATGTTGCAACCTATAACGGTCTTATTGAAAACAAGCGCGTCGTAGAGGTGAACGGCGGCCTGGTGGTTATTGCGGCTGGCTCAGCCAATCAACTGATGGCAGGAGTCATTAAAAACACCGGCAGAATCTCCGCCTCCTCGTTGGTCAACAATGGCGGGGTGATTGAATTGGTCGCCAATACCGTGACCCAGGCCGGCAAAGTGCTTGCTAATGGCAAAGGTGCCGACTCCCAGGGCGGTCAGGTCAATATTGTGGGTAATGACATCACCATTGCTCAAAACTCAAAAACTACAGCTACTGGTTCAGCGGCTGGTGGGCAAGTGAATATTGGTCTAGCCAATACCCAAGTATCTGGTGGCACTCAAGTTAATACACAAGCAAGCAATCCTACGCAAGCTGCCCAAGTAGCAAAAGCGAATTCTGATACCGCATCTAATAACAAACAACTGGCTAGAACAGTCAACATAGAGCAGGGCGCTTTAATCGATACCTCTGCCACCCAGTCTGGCAACGGTGGTTCTATCGCCATTTGGTCAGAAGTCAAAACCACGGTGGCCGGCATCCTCAAATCCATGGGCGGAGCCTTGTCTGGTAACGGTGGCTTTATTGAAACCAGTTCTAAGGGTGCGGTCGCTCTGATCTCAACAGCGACGATTAATACCAGCGCTAACAACCAAACTGGTAAATCTGGTTCCTGGTTATTGGATCCAATTGATCTGACGATTGACAGCGCTGCAGCCAATGTCATTTCTGCTGCGTTGGCAAACAATAATGTCACCATCGAGGTCAATGCCAATAGCACTGCATGCCCAAGCTTAGGCGGCTGCACCCAAAATGGAACTGGTAGCTTAACGATTGCCAGTGGGGCAGATATTCTTAAAGCAGGTGGCAATATGACTACCTTGACATTGAGCTCCTCAGGCATCTTTAATCTCAATGCCAACATCAGCGGTCAGAACCTAAATGTCATCATCAATAGCTCAATTGCATACCTCAATGTAGGTAGCTCTGTTACAGCGAGTGAAGTCACTGTTCAGGCCCAAACGATCTATGCGGCAGGCAATATCCAAACTAGCCCATACAGCTTAGCCAATAACAGCAGTAGTCTAGGTAACGCCATCAAACTCTTGGCCCAAGCCATTTATGTTTCTGGTGGCCTGAGTCTGAATGCCAATCTTCCAAGTAACTCCGCTCAAATTGTGACGGTGGGCGGGGTAGCTAAACGACCAGATGAGTTGCCAAGCTATCTGATTGCGCAGAACAATAATCATAGTGGCAATCTCAATCAGGTCTACTCAGCTACAGCAGCAAATGACGCCAATAGTCTTCAGGTCACCCCAGCGCAAAGCAATGTTATTTACCTGACTGCAAGCAATCAACTGAATATCAACTCCACAGCCCAAGTGCTAGCCAATGGCACAACCGGTGGATCGATCTATGCTCAAGCCCCAGTTATTAACACCCAAGCGGGTAGTGTGGTTCAGGCTAATGGCAATAATGGCCCAGGTGGCTTCATTGCTTTCTCAGGTGATCAAATTACAGTAGCAGGCAATATTGCAGCAAACGGATCCACAGATGGCGGCGCCATCACACTCATCGCCAACCATGGCGATCTCACAATCAATAACAGTACTATCCAGACCAACGGCTCTAATGGTCGTGGCGGCAGCATTGGCATCTCCACAAATAATCATCTCGCTATCACCAGTAGCGCAATCGAAGCAACTGGCTATACCCAAGGTGGAAAAATATTAATAGGCAATGATGCAAAGAACGGCACATTGCCTTTTGCTTTATCTGCGGTCATAGATCAGCATTCCAGTATCAATGTAGCCCAGCCAGATCAAAACCCAAGCAATCAAAACGGTGGTTTCATCGAGACCTCTGGCCAAACCCTCAGCATGATGGCTAGCATCAATGCAGGTAGAGGAGGAATGTGGCTAATTGACCCAGCTAACGTCACTATCAGCACTACAGCAGGCACTTCAACAGGTACAGACCCGCTTCTATTTACCAATCAAACCAACATTAGCGCTACACAAATTCAGACGGCCATCAATAGCGGCATTAGCGTCCAAATTATTGCTGATGGCACCATCACTCAAACAGCAAACCTTTCATTCTCAATTGCTTCTGGCAGTAGTGCCAGCTTGACTTTAGATAACAGCAGTGGAACAGCTCAAGCCATTACGCTTACTGGTACTACTACCAACACAGGCGCTGGAGACCTTAATCTCAACTATATTTCTAATGGCCAAATTAAGATTAATGGTGCCATTAACTCAACTAGCACCGGAAAAATTAACGTAGTTGCAAAAACAAGCTACGCAACAAATACCTTAACAACTTGTACAGCAGGCGCATGCGCTAGCATCTATAACGGAGCCTCCGGAAGTATTACTACCAAGGGCGGCTATGTTGTGATGGACGCAACTGGAGGATCAGTAAGCGGCACAACAGTTACGATTGGATCTATTCAGAATGGTCCAATCTATTTAAATGCTGCTATCAATACAACTGCTACAGGTACATCTGCAAGCGGCACTGGCGGCAACTTCTCTTTAGCAGCCTCAGCTAACTTAGCAAGCGGAATTGGTTCATTTGAGCCCAATGTAGCAACTCTGAACATTGGCGGGGACGCCACTTTCTCACTGAAGAATTACACCAATGCAAGTTATGGCTTTGTTGTTGCCGGCTATGCAACAACTTCTCCTATCACCGCTTTTGGGAACATCGATATCACTAGTATTGGTGTGAGTACCAGTAATACGGGACTCATTTATTTAACTTCCGCCTTAATTTCAACAGCTGGCAATATCACCTTAACTGCAACCTCTACCAATACAAGTGCAACTCTTAATCCTGGCGTCAGTGGAACTACAACAGGCACCCTTACGGCTAATGCTGGAGCAATTACAGTTACCAGTACATCGAATGCAAGTACAGCCGTATCACTGATCGGTGCAATGTCAGCTAAAAGTATTGCGATTACTGGTACGTCAACTACAGCCGCAACAATTGTTTCTCTGGGTGCAATGACAATTGTTGCTGGTGGTAGCGATCTTTCGGTTACGGCAAACAACACTGCTGGTGGTGCTAATACGGGTATCACTCAAACGGGTGCAATTACGGTAAATTCTGATGGTGGCAACATCAGCTTTATTTCCAATAACATCATTAATCAAGCTGGTGCAATCGCATTAGCAGCCAATACAAGCGGCACTGCTTCAACTGTTTTGTATGACACTGCTGCAGGAGCAAAAACTTCTACGATTACTACTGGTGCATTAACGGTTTCGTCTGGCTCAACCAGTGCTGTTAATTACATAGTTAAAACCTCAGGCGCTGGCATCGACACTGGCATATTGAATGTTCCGGGCTCTGTATTGCTGGATAACACCTATGGCGGCACCGCAGGAGTAGGGGGTACACCAACATCTGGATACATTACCACTGCAAATTCTGCTACGTTTGCAGGTGCAAGTATTGGCGTCCTGGTTAATGCTGCGATTACCGCTGGCACTGGAATAACTCTAAAAGGTGCGTCACTTACTGGTTACTACTCAGTCACATTGCAAGCGGCTATTGCAACATCGACTGGATCTATTTCAATCACGGGTACTGGTATTAATTACGCAGTACATAGCAATAGTGCTGGGACAATTCTGGCTTCTGCGGGTGCGGTGACAATTACGGGCACTTCCACAACAGGGCAGGCTGTTCAGTTAGCTGGTGCAATTACTGCCCACACTGGAATTACGATTGATGCCAATGGCACTACTGCAGCGACTATCGCCACCGTTGGCGCTATGACTTTAGGTGCTGGTTATTACGCCGGCGACAACTCCAATCCAACGGTCATTTCTGCATCGAGCGGTACTTCCGGCAGCCTACTGGGGTTATTGTCTGGCTCAACATTACCTATTATTACATCGGGAGCACTTACTGGTGGGGCAGTGCCAGGCACCTATTCAATAACAGCTGCAACCCTACAAAGTTCAACTGCAACCACAGCAACATACGTCATAGGTTTTTGGAATGGTATTCATACCAAGATGGTGCAGGTTGTATTGACCGCAAGCGGTGGCAGTATTTATGCAACTGAAACTGTTGCGAGGTACAACTCGACACTGCTTTCTACGGGTACAGCGGTTAACACACTAGGCGGCACTACAAACCTATTATCCCTTTGGAATGGTTCAAGTGCCGGTGGCGTTGGAACTGCTAATTCGATGACCTTAGTTACGAGTTCGTCTGCGGCTGGATATGCTGCAGCAAATCTTCAGTTAACTGGTGATGGCTATACGCCAAACACCCCATCTGGCAATATTACCATCACTGCGAACAATACTTCTGGTGGAGGAAATACTGGTATCACTCAATCTGGTGACATTATTAATAATGCTTCTGGTAGCAGCATCACCTTTACCTCAAATAATTTGATTAACCAAACTGGAGCCATTACATTGGCGGCCAATACGAGTGGAACTGAGTCTAATGTGATTTATGACACTACTCGCGGAACTAATGCCTCTACAGTTACCGGCGGCAACCTCAGCATTACTTCTGGATCAACTAGTGCGATCAATTATGTTCAAAAGAGTGCCGGGGCTAATTTAGATCCTGGATTAATTAATGTCCCTGGAAGTATCACTCTAAATAATACCTATGGTTGCTCTGGTACAAACTGTACGCCAGCTAGTGCTTATATCGTTGCCTCTAATATTGCTCTAGCACCTAACAGCGTCGCCGGCATCACCATTAATAATGCATTGACAGCTACAAGCGATATTTCTATTAATGGTGTTTCTAATGGCAACTACTCTATTTATGGAGTTGCAGCCATTTCCTCTTCGGCTGGGGACATTACGTGGACGGGAAGGGCTACCAACTACGGTATCTATACCAATAGCTCAGGAACCATTACTGCATCAGGGGGTAATGTTTCTATTACAGGCAATTCCACTACTGGCCAAGCAGTAAATCTTGGTGCTTTGGTAACGGGAGATAGCATCACAATTGTTGGCAATGGCACAACAGCAGGAACGATTGTGACCTTGAGTGCATTAACAATTAATGCGGGCGGTTCAGATCTCGCCGTCACTGCCAATAACACCTCTGGCGGTGGTAATACCGGCATTACCCAATCTGGCGTAATCACAGCTAACGCATCCGGTGGAAGTGTTACTTTTACCTCCAATAATCTGATCAATCAAACTGGTGCCATTACCATGGCAGCTAATACTAGTGGCAACGCCGCCACAGTAACCTATGACACCACCCGTGGCACAAATGCATCAACGATTACTGGCGGCAATCTCACTGTTACCTCTGGATCAACAAGTGCAATCAATTATGTTCAGAAAAGTGCTGGCGCTAATTTAGATCCGGGTGTGATTAATGTGCCTGGCTCCATCACTTTGGATAACACCTATGGATGCTCTGGTGCAAGCTGTACTCCCGCCAGCGGATATATCGTAGCCTCCAACATTGCTTCTGGTCCAAGTGGTGTTGCTGGTATCACGATTAATAATGCATTGACTGCTACGGGGAATATCGTTGTCAATGGTGTTTCTAACGGTAATTACTCTATCTACGCTGTTGCGGCCATTACCTCAACTGGTGGAGATATTATTTGGTCTGGTATTGCTACCAATTACGGAATCTATACCAATAGTGCAGGAGTCATCACTGCTGCCTCTGGTGCGGTAAGTATTGCCGGAACATCCACAACTGGACAGGCGGTTAACTTAGGTGCTGAAGTCACCTCGCACACCGGCATCACCATTGTTGGAACCGGTACAACCGCAGGCACGATTGCAACAGTAAATGCCTTGACTTTAGGCTATGGCTATTACGCTGGTGACAACACTAGCGCTAGGATGATCTCTTCCTCAACAGGTTCCTCAGGGAGCTTGCTGGGGGCTTTTGGTGGCTTAACCATTCCGACAATTAGCTCGGCATCAATTTCAGGGGCCTCTGTACCAGGCACTTATTCTGCTACTGCAGCCATTCTACAAAGTTCGACTGCCACAACTGCAACCTATCTCATTGGTTTTTCTGATAGCACCTATACAAAGATGGTGCAGCTTGTGTTGACTGTTAGCGATGGTCAGCTTTATGCCACCGAGACATTAGCCAAGTATAAGGCTGGCTTTTTATCGACAGGCAGCGACCCTAATTTATTTGGAGGAACCACAAATCTTGCGTCTATTTGGAGTGGGGCTACAGCGCAAACTTTAGCCACATCAGCAGCAGCAACAGGATACGGAGCAGCAAATATTGTTGTTAGTGGTGCTGGATACACTCCAAATAGCCCGTCCGGGAATATTAGTGTCACAGCGAACAATACTGCTGGCGGCGGTAATACCGGTATCAGTCAATCTGGCGCTATCACTAACAATGTGGCAGGTAGCAATATCACTTTTACCTCCAATAATCTGATTAACCAAACCGGTGCTGTTACCTTGGCAGCAAACACCAGCGGTAACACTACAAGCATCACCTACGACACTACCTCTGGTACAAAAGCTTCAACCATTGCTTCTGGTGCCTTGGCCATTATTTCTGGATCAACCAGTGATGTGAATTTACTAATCAAATCTGCTGGAAGCGCAATCAACCCAAATCTAATCGGCACTAGCTCTGTCCGCCTGCCTGGGACAGTGACTGTTGATAACACCTATGGCGGCGTTTCTCCAGCTTCTGGATATATCACCACTAGCAATATTTCAACTCTCGCAACCTCAAGTGTTGGTGTTACTGTTAACAATGCAATACACAGCACCAAGTTGATTAGCATCAAGGGCATCTCTTACGCCTCACACGGGGTGCAGTACACCGCAGTTATCAATTCAAGTGCTGGCGGAGTGGAATTAACTGGTACCACCTATAACAGTTACGGTGTTTACACCGCTTCATCACTCATTACTGCCAATTTCATCACCATTGATGCTAGGGCGACTGTGGATGCCACATATATCGCCTACCTTGGCCCCATGACAATCAATTCGGGTGCAATAGGTGGAGATATCGCGATTTCTGCTACGGGCACAAGTGCAGGAAGTGACAACGGTATCTATCAGGCGGGTGCCATTAGTGCGGCTAATGGGTCTGATATTAGCTTCACATCAAACAATATCATTGATCAGAATGGCGCTATTGCGATGGCTGCTAATACCAACGCAATTTCTAGCATTACATATGATGCGACCAGTGGAAATCGACTCTCGACTATTGGCGCGGGTGTTGTTACAACAGCAGCAGGGTCAACGTATGCTATCAACTATCTCGTTAAGTCGGCTGGATCTGCTATTACCGTAGCCGGTGCAGCTGTATCTGGCTATATCAATATTGATAATACATACGGCTCTGCAAGTGGCGCTAAATCTAGCGGATATTTCAATGGCACAAACAATACAACGTCAAATGTCACTGGTTCAGCAGGCGTACTCGTTAGTGGAGTGCTAACTGCTGGTGGGGCTTTAACTATTAAAGGGGTATCTGCAAGCAGCTGGGGTATTCAGAATTCATCTGCCTATACATTAACTGCAGGTGCTGGAGATCTCACGCTAGTCGGTGTTGGTGTACACGGTATTTATCAGATGGGTAGTCTGATTGCCACAGCTGGAAATATCTCTGCAAGTGCATATGCTACTAGTAATGCATGGGCTTATTACGCCCAATCGGGAGTGCAAAAGAATTACATCGCATCTGGCAATATTGATTTAATTGGCTACAGTACTGCTTATAGTTCTGCACTCAATATCCACAATATTTTGATGAGGACTACTACAGGAGATATCACTCTATCTGCTAGGGGTGGAGCAACGGGTAATGGCGCAGTTCACCCAGCCATCTATTTAGTGACTTCTGTTATCAACGCTGGCGATAGCTTTGTAATTCAGGGGGCAACCAATACTGGTGGTATAGCAACGGCAGCTCCAGGAACCGCCTCCATGAATACCATGGCTGATACGGGTGTACATATTGCATCTTCGGCTAGCTGGGCATACGGGGGTACAACTTATACAGGTTACAAAGCGGCAGGGGATATCTCGATTACAGGATCATCAACAGGCTCTTACGCAATTTATAACGTTGCAGCCATTGAATCCACCGCCGGTTCCGTAACGATGACAGGTACTTCCACAACAGGTTATGGAATTCGCACCCTGAGCGGAGGAACCATCACAGGCTATACCGGTGTTGCGCTTTATGGTGTTGGTGCCGCAGGAAGCATTACAACAGCTGCCTTAGTGCGCAACACCGGTACAGCTGGTGGCATCATCATTAATGCGGTAGCTAATGCCAGCATTGGTGCTGTTACAAACTCTGGTTCAGATGGTATTCGGATTACAGGTGGTAATGGCATTGCTGCTGGCACTACTACTGGCGGAACCATTATTGCCTTAGGTACCGTAACCAATACTGGCGGTGTAGTTGCCCTATCTATGGCGGCGCCTAGAACTGCAAATTCTTATGACGTTGAGGGTGCTGTTGGAATAACTTCTTCTAATGCCTCAACTTCTAATGTTCGTTATAGCGTACAGGGCGGTACATTTACCACTCCAACTACTTACACCAGTGGTAACTACATTGATTACCGATCCGGAACAACTAGTTACACCATTACAGTTTCTCTTGGGGCCAACTATTCAGCTGCTTATGGCACTGCATATACAGATTCCAGCGCCTTGACTTGGTTGCGTAGTAATGCGACCGTAACATTAAGCGCTACGCCTTTCGGTGTTTCAACTGCAGGCATTAAGGACGGCTTAGTGTGGAATAGCACAATTGGATCTGCTGGTATCAATGCCAATGCAGTGCAAGCGGGCACTACCATTGTTTCTGCCAATATTTCTGCTGGAACAGGACAGAGCGTTACCCTATCTGGTACCAGCAGGACGTACACCATCACCGCAAAAGCACTTACGATTACCAATCTGGCAAGTACGAGTTCTTATGATGCATCCACCACTTATGCATCTCTAGTAAATACAGCAGGGTATAGCGTCAGCGGATTAGTGACATCGATAGGTGGTATTGCTGTGACCGATGCAGTGACATCCGTTACCCAGACGATGAAGTCTGGCTCAGTAGTGGGTTCTGGCTCGGTAGTTTCTGGTGTTGCACAAAATGGTTCATTTAATACAGTTCCTAGCGCTGCAGTTGGAGTGGGGTTATCAAACTACACAATTACTTACGTTGGCGTAGCCTCTACAGTTAACAAAGCGACATTAACAATTACGGCAGCGGCCGATACGAAGGTGTATGGCAATACTACTACTGGAGCGGGGATTGTCTATAGCGCTGGCGCCTCATCCGCTACAGGCGGAGTAGGCTACTCAATTACCTCTGGTTCATTATTTGGCTCTGACACCTTAACGGGGGTAACCCTCACCAGTACCGGTGGAGCAGCAACAACCGCTGTTGGTACAGGCATCTCCATCGTGCCAAGCGCTGCCAGCGGAAGTGGTATCGGTAATTACACTATTACCTATGCCAATGGAGCAATGGCTGTTACGGCTCGACCACTAACGATTACTGCTAGCACTCAAAATACCAATTACGGCACATCCTATGCATTGGGTACTAGTGCATTTACGACGAGTGGCTTAGTCAATACGGATGCTGTGAGTTCGGCAACTCTTAAATACAATGGCGCCACTACTGTAGCTGGAACTACTAATGCAGGCACTTATACCGGTGGCATTATCGCTAGTGCAGCCTCTGGAACGGGCTTAAGTAATTACTCTATTAGCTATGTGGCTGGCAACCTAGTTGTTGCAACAAAGGCGCTGACGATTACCGCAAGCACGCAAAATAGCACTTATGGCACTGCTTATGCTTTAGGCAGCAGTGCATTTACCACCAGCGGCCTCGTCAATAGCGATAGCGTAACCAGCACGACATTACTTTATAGCGGTAACGCCACTGTTTCACCCACTGTTAATGCGGCAACGTATTCAGCGGGCATCGTTCCAAGCGCTTCCAGTGGTGTTGGACTATCGAACTACGCGATTAGCTACGTTGCAGGCAATTTAGTGGTTGGTAAAGCTACGCTGACCTTAGCCCCGAATGGCGGTTCAGTTACTTATGATGCCTCGACGCTTAATAACAGCACTTACTCACAGCTAGTCACAAACTACACTGCAACTGGCTATAAAAATACTGATGTAGCGGCAAGTGTGCCGGTGGTATTAAGCGGCTCCATGGCGTTTAATGGTAGCGCAACAACAGTCGTTAAAAATGCGGCCACCTATGCACTCACCGTTGGCACATTAGCGGGCACCACTACAAATGGAAATTATCAAATTGCCTTTGCTAACCCATCCAGCAATGCTTATGTCATTAATCCTGCAACTGTTTCTGTGTCAGCTTCTAAGGACTATGACGGATCGAGAAGTTTTGCGGCTAACCAAATCACGGTACTGACTGGTATTGGCACTCAAGCCCTAACCCTCAGCGGGACTGCAAATGCCAATAGTGCGAATGTTACAAGCGTTTCATCGCTCACTACTACTGGATTAACTCTCGGCAACGGAACGAATGGTGGTTTGGCTGGAAACTACGTATTACCAGCATCTACCTCTAGTGTCGTAATCAACCCGTTAAGTATTACTGCTTCCGTAGCCGGCACACCATCTAAGCAATACGATGCAACTACGGCTGCTACATTAACTTCCGGAAATTTCTCCTTATCTGGGTTCATAGCAGGTGAGGGTGCCACCGTAACTCAAACCATTGGTACTTATAACTCAGCCAATGCCAGCACCAATACTGGATACTCGCCTGCAAGCACGATTACTGCATCTTTGGTGCCCAGTCATTTCACGGCAGATTCTGGAACCCTCCTGAGCAATTACGTATTACCAACCAGCGCTTCTGGTGCAGGTGTGATTACCACTGCGCCTCTAACGGTGAGCGCTAATTCCTACTCTGCATTTACTGGTCAGGCACCAGCAAGCTTTACTGGTTCGGTGACCGGTGCCATGGGTAGTGATGCTATTACTGTCAGCGTGACTCAAAGTTCAACCGCTACTGGTGGTGTCTATACGCTAACTCCGGCAGCAGTAATGAGCACAGCACTCAGTGGTAACTATGGCACCCCAACAGTGGTGACGGGTACTTATACAGAGGCCCAGCAATATCAATTAGTAGTCACAGCCGCAAACTCTAGTAGCGCCTATGGCTCTATTACTAGCTCTTCATCAGCAAATACTCCGGTTAATCTGGTAGCGCAATATTGCACAGTTAGCAGTAATTGCACCTCCGGAACCATCATTACACTGAGTCTAACTGCGCCAAGTGCAACCGTTTCTCAAATTACCACCTCTGCAGGTACGACCCCAACCTGGGTTGCTACTGATTCAGCATCGAATAATTACAACCTTAAGGTCATTTCTGATGCTACTTTGGGATTCAGTACCGGTAATTATTTAAACGCAGGTACTTATACATTCACGCCGAGTGGATCTACTAATGCCACAATCTCCGGCACAACATTGCCAGTGATTTACATACCTGGGGCTGCGACCGTAACACCCATTAGCGTCATCGCAACAAATAATTCTGCGCCAACCAAGGTATATGACGCTACGACAGCATTGACTAACGGCCTAAGTCTTGCAGCCTCTAACAAGTTAACAGGTGACGCATTGAGTTTGACTGGCGCTGGCGTATATTCCAGTAAAAATGTGGGTACTACGAATTACACTATTACTAGTGTGAGTCTAAGTGGGGCAGATGCCGCAAACTACCGCTACACAGCTGGCAATATTGCAGGAACTAATGGTTCCATTACTCCTGCACCAATCACGATTAGTGGTTTAGCGGCTGCTAACAAAATTTATGATGCTGGTCTGACCGCAGTCGTAAGTGGAACGCCAACTGCAGTAGGTGTTTTAGGCTCAGATACTGCGACTGTGAGTGGTAGTGCAACTACCGGTACTTTTGCATCAGCTAACGTTGCCGCTGGAATCGTAGTGACGCCTGTCCTATCAGGTCTCAGCCTCAGCAATAGCAACTATTCCATCTCTGGGGTAACAACAACTCTTGCAGCTAATATCACCGCTGCTCCAGTAACAGCAACAATTACCCGTGCTTATGACGGAACTACCTCGGTAGCCAATGCCAATATAGCGATTACTGGTGTTGCAGGGCAGACATTAACTTTAGCTACGGGTACGGCAACTTTGACCAATCCGAATGTTGGTTATGCAGGATTATCTTCTCTGAACGGGGCTACATTATCTGATGGTTCTGGCTTTGCATCTAATTACACATTGATCAGCCCAACTGGTGTTGTGACAATTACGCCTGCTGCAATCAGCATTACCGCTAGCAATGCGATGAAGGTATATGATGCTACCACTTCAGTAACGGGTGCCAGCACAGCTCCGGCCGCTTCATTGTCAACTGGAACCCTCTTTACTAATTCTACTACTGGTGATGTAGATACTCTCTCCGGCGGATCATTTAGTTATGCAAGCAGTGGGGCCGGTAGCGGTAATAAAACGCTGAGTGTTAGTGGTGTGGGGATCTTGAATGGTAGCAATAACGCTGCGGCCAACTACAGCATTACCTATGTTGATAACACTACCAGTACGATTACTCCAGCACCGATCACCATTAGCGGCTTAACTGCCAGCAATAAGCAATACGATACTGGTTTAAGCGCAGTCGTAGCAGGTACACCAACAGCAGTAGGTACCATTGGCGCAGACTCTATTACTATTTCTGGAAGCGCAACTACCGGTAGCTTTGCGTCAGCCAACGTAGGCACAGGAATTGTGGTGACTCCAGTTTTATCTGGCTTAAGCCTGAGCAATGCTAACTATCAAATTACTGGTGTTGCTAGTCCACTAACTGCAAATATCACCGTTGCACCAATTACCATTAGCGGCATTAGTGCTGCCAATAAGGTCTATGACACAGGTACCGCTGCAACTATATCTGGAACCCCAGTAGCCAATGGCGCACTCGGATCTGATGTTGTGACGGTTACTGGTAGCGTTACCGCTGGTACTTTTGCATCAGCGAACGTGGGCACTGGAATTGCAGTAACGCCAACCATATCGGGCCTCAGTTTAAGTAATTCAAACTACGAAATCACTGGGATAAGCAATTTAATCTCTGCCAATATCACTGCTGCTCCAGTCACAGTCACCGCAGACAACCAGAGCACTACCTATGGCACACCATTAAGTCTTGGTACAGCAAGCTTTACTGTATCGGGCTTATTAGGAAGCGATGCCATCTCATCAGTGACCCTGGCACAGCAGGGTAATGCGACTGTTCCCGGCACTCAAAATGCTGGCACATATACTGGCTCAGCAAACGGCATCCTGCCAAGCGCAGCAAGCGGCACTAATTTGAGCAACTATCAAATCACCTATAGCCCGGGCACATTAACGATCGCTAGAAAAGCGATCAATGTAATTGCTAATAATGCGTCGATGACCTATGCCGATACTACTTTGCCAACACTCTCATATCAAACGGTTTCAGGATTGGTTAACGGCGATCAAATGAGTGGTGCGTTAGCCACTAGCGCTACACCATGGACAACCGCAGGCTCTGCATCCAATGTGGGCTCTTATTACATTACCCAGGGTACTGTTACTGCGGGATCAAATTACGATATTACCTATACACGCGCATCTCTGACAGTTAATCCAGCTAACCTCTATGTCACTGCAGAAAACCAAGTAAGCACTTATGGTTCTTTATTGGTACTGCCTCAATCAGGTACTAGTGCCTATTCAGTTGCAGGTCTCAGAAATGATGATTCTGCAAGCTCCGCCACTGTTCTCTATAGTGGTAACCAGACTATTCCAGCAACAACCAACGCCGGTCTTTATGCAGGCTCGATTGATGTTTCTGCGCTAAACGGCATTCGTTTAAGTAATTACAACATCACCTATACCCCTGGCGATCTAACAGTAGCCAAAGCCTTGTTAACCGTTACCGCAGCTGATAGCGCTAAGTTTGTTGGTACCAGTGATCCATCTGGTTTCAGTGGGGTAATGTATAGCGGCTTTAAAAACTCCGATTCAAGTACAAGCGGAGCATTGGGCTTAGCGGTTGTATCTGTTAGCAGAAGCAATTCTTCAGAAAATAATGCTGGTGTATATAGTGACGTGTTAGTACCTAATGTCTCTACAAGCTTGCAGAACTACACCGTTGGCTACGTCAACGGTAAGTTCACCATTGTTGGCGCTAACCAGCTGCTAGTACAAGTTGGCTCAAATGCAACGGTATATGGAACGCCAGCAAGCTATAATGCAGGGGCGATGACAGTTTCCTACTGCACTGACTGCGCTCTTGGTAATGCCTCACCTAGTATTGTTTCGATTACAGGTGCTGATATCACCGCCTCTAGATCTGCTGTTACGGTTGTGACTGGTAATACAACTGGAGCGTTTACGATCAGCCCTGTAAACCCCACCATGAATGCAGCTGGCACTCAAATTGGCGTTGGTAGTTATGGTTTGAGAGCTACGGCGACCGAAATCACTACATCTCCACCAGGAGGTACGCCAAACTTTAATCAGGTCTACGTTGTGGGTGGCTTAACTGTCACGCCGCTTCAGTTAACTTATGCTGATTTGGGTATTGCAGGAGTGACCCAGGTATACAACGGCTCAGTCAATATGACTAATTTAGGCATTACAGCAACTAGCGGGATTCTTCCAGGCGATACAGTTTCCATTGCTGCAAGTGGCACCTATGCAAGTAAGAATGTCGGCATCAACATTCCTTACACCGTAGCCATAGCCCTCTCTGGTGTAGATGCTGCTAATTATCAAATTAATAATTCCATGCCATTAAGCGGTACTAATGGAGTGATTACTCAACTGAATTCTGTAACTTATACCGGTCCTACTTCAGGTGGTAGCTGGGCTAACCCATCAAACTGGACAACTACTGGTACTACTAACGTAGGCGCAATACCAGATCTATCTAACGTAGCTAATGTCATTCTGCCATCTGGCTACAGTGTGATTTATGACGATTCAGTACAAGGTCCTGTTACCTCAGCCGTATCTAATAGCGGCAATCTGAATTTCAATCTGAGTTCTGCGGCTACGATAGGAATGCCGATTAGTGGGGCAGGTAGTGTCACGATTTCAGGCGTAGGTGCAATTACGCTGACTGGCGACAGTTCGTTTACTGGCGGTATCAACTTAGGCGCTAGCAATACTTTGATAGCCGGATCCAACAATGCATTGGGTTCTGGCCTCATTAACTCATCCGGAACTGCTGCAAGCCCTGCCAATTTCTCAACTTCATCAGGCATCACAATGCCTGCTCTGAATATCGTCGGTGGCACAACGGCCATCTTGAGTGATATCAATACTGCTGGTGCGCAAAGTTACAGTGGTAGTTTAATTATTGGAACCTCTGGCACGGGCACCACTACGCTACAAAGCTCCAATGCCAATATTTTGCTGGATGCGACAATTAATGGGGCTGTCAATAAGACTGAATCTTTGGTAATTAATGCTGGAACGGGCGTTGTTACCTTGGGTAACTCCATAGGTGAGGCTGCACGTTTAAATAACCTTACAGTAACTGGATCGCAGATATATATCCTGGCAGATATTGTTACTGGAATTGCTCAGACCTATAACGGCGCGGTATATATTGGCGATGCAAGTTATTTAGGGCGTACTCCTACAGTAGGCTTCTTGTTTACGGATAACTATAGAGGCTATTTCCAATATGTTGCTGGTACAGGTATTCGTGCAAGCACGATTAGCTATCTTGACCTCAATCCGATTTATGTCAGAACAATGATTTCTGAAGACCCTAGCATTACCTATAACGGTACTGTAAATGACACAGTAGCCAATACCCATACTTTGCTAGTTGCCGCAATCGCACCAGCAGTGATTCCATATGGTAGTGGGTATGCAGCTGTGAATGCAGGTGCATCAATTAACTTTAATGCAGCAGTAGGTGCTACTGCACCTTTATATAGCTTGAATGCTCAGACTGTAGTGAGTAATACGCAAGCGAATGCCTCAACAACCTATATCGGTACAGTGAGCTTGGTAGATAGTGTGAGAACATATTCCAATCAAACCTATCGGGCCAACCTAATGAGTGCGCAATCAAGTGCAGCTCCGAACTCAGTTACATTCTCGGTATGGGATCCTGCAGCCACTGTGAGCTTTAACCTTCCAGAGCAATCACTTGCTAATAGTGGTTGCTCATCTAATTGTGGTCAGTACAACCTTCAGAATCCAGGAAGCTTAGATAGGCTTACTATAAACGGCACAAGCAATTTCATGTTGGATGCAAATGAGACCGGTGTGAATAATTGGGGTAGCCAAATTACGACCAACCAAGCGCTTGGTTATATTGCTCCAGCCATTACTGCAGCACCGGCAACCCCAGTAACAATGAGCTCATATGAGTACATCAATGGTGGATCATTACGAGAAGTGCTTGATTATCATGCGGATCAAGTACAGATGGCGGTGGATGCCCGCAATCTCGTTGCAGCGGTAACGGTAAGCGCGCCTGAAACTGTTGCTTTGGCTAAGTCTGCCGGAACCAATCTCTTGAAGGCAGGTGATGCCCACGTTATTTGCTCCGTTGATGCAAAAGGCGACTTATTCTGCGGTGAGGACTAAATCCCCTTAGAACGGCAGTTTGGCATCCGGCTTGGCAGCTAGCAATACCGCCTTAAACTCCGCCTGAATACGGGCAATCGCTTCATCACTATCAGCCTCAAAGCGCATTACCACTACTGGGGTGGTATTAGATGGTCTAGCCAAGCCAAAGCCATCGGCATATTCCACGCGCACACCATCGATCGTATTGATTGACTCGGAAGTAGGGAACTTAGCATTCGCTTTGATGGTTTCTAGTAAGGCAAAAGGCTCACCTTCAGTACAAGCAAGTTGCAGTTCAGGTGTACAGATCGCATTTGGCAAATTATTGAGCGTTTGGTTAGGATCTTTCTCTTTTGAAAGAATCTCTAACAAACGTGCGCCGGTATAGAGGCCATCATCAAAGCCAAACCAGCGATCTTTAAAGAAGATATGGCCTGACATTTCACCGGCAAGCGGGGCACCAGTCTCTTTTAGCTTGGCTTTGACTAAAGAGTGACCCGTTTTCCACATTAAAGGCTCGCCACCATGCTGCTTTACATAGGTCGCTAGGTTACGGGTGCACTTCACGTCATAAATAATCTGTCCACCTGGATTTCTGGAGAGAACATCTTTGGCAAAAAGCATCATTTGACGGTCTGGGAAGATCACCTGACCATCTTTAGTGACCACACCCAAGCGATCGGCATCGCCATCAAAGGCAAGACCTAACTCATTGTCGGTAGTCTGTAAGTTCTTAATGAGGTCTTGCAGGTTCTCAATATGCGCAGGGTCTGGATGGTGATTCGGAAAATGACCGTCTACCTCACAAAAGAGTTCTTGCACTTCGCAGCCCAATGCCCTAAAGAGCTTGCCTGCAAATGCGCCACCAACACCATTGCCGCAATCGACCACAATCTTCATCGGGCGAGCCAGTTTCACATCACCCACAATACGCTCTAAGTACATGGGGAAAATATCAAAAGTGCTGCGAGTGCCTTGGCCACTAGCAAATTTCTTGGCTTCAATGCGTTTACGTAAAGCCTGAATCTGGTCGCCATAAATAGCTGCACCACCTAAGACCATCTTAAAGCCGTTGTAGTTAGGAGGATTGTGGCTACCAGTGATCATGATGCCGGACTTCGGTTTCTTTCCATTGAGTGTTTGATTGGCACCAAAGTACACCATCGGTGTAGCAACCATGCCTAAGTCAATCACATTAATGCCGGTGGAGAGCAGGCCTTCAGTCAACGCCTCAATCAGACTAGGGCCAGATAAGCGACCATCGCGACCAATCACAATTTCAGTCTCACCCAATTCACGCATCTCTGTACCAAAGGCTTGACCAATCAGTTTGGCAATCGATGGATCTAAGGTTTCATCAATAATGCCGCGGATGTCATAAGCTTTGAAAATCGATGGAGAAAGTTGCATGGTGGTTCTTTCGTTGTCTAGGCTAATGCTAGAGCTAATAAAACTATTGATTAAATAAGTTAATACGGGCAGCAGTGACTTCATCAATGCCAGCATTGGCTTGCACAGTGCCACCATCTTTTAAAGCAGCCTCAATCGGCTTGGCCAGGACTTTGCCTAACTCAACGCCAGGTTGATCAAAGCTATTGATATTCCATAGGGCACCTAAGGCAGCTGTGCGACTCTCATAGAGTGCCAAGAGTGCGCCTAAGTAAAACGCATTGAGCTTGGGCAGGATCAGTAAGTTGCTAGGGCGCTTGCCTGGGTAGGTATTGTTTGGGTTATCTGTCTTCTTGCCGTTAGCTAATGCTTGAGCTTGAGCCAAACAGTTTGATAACAAGATGCGGTGATGTGCCTTTGCTTCTGGCAAATGACTCATTGGCTCACGTACCGCAATGAAATCAATCGGAATAATTTCTGTACCTTGATGCAGGAGCTGGAAGTAAGAATGCTGGGCATTGCTACCAGAGCTGCCAAACACGACTGGACAAGAGAACTTCACTAGCTTGCCATCGCGATCAACGCTCTTGCCATTACTCTCCATATCCAGCTGTTGCAACCACTTTGGAAACCAATCCAAAGCATCCGCATATGGAATGACTGCATAGGACTTGATGTGGTGTTTTTCTTGTTGGTACAGCAAGCTCAAGGCCATGATGACCGGGAGATTTTCTTCAAGCGGGGCAGTTTTAAAGTGCTGATCAATGGCTTGCGCGCCGGATAAAAATTCTTTAAAAGTATCAAATCCATACTGCAAGGCAATGGGTAGGCCCACTGCTGACCAAACAGAATAACGACCGCCAACCCAATCCCAGAAGGGGTAGATGTGGTCTTGCTCTATACCAAACGCTTCAGCAGCTGGTACATTGGCCGTAACTGCAAAGAGGGATTTACTAACTTGACTATCAGTCAGGCCATTATTTTTGAGCCACTTCACCACTGCCTTGGCATTCATAGTGGTTTCCAGCGTCGTAAAGGACTTGGAAACAATGATGACTTTAGTGCTGTGCGGTAAGGCCCGTTGCAAAATGCGATTGAGTTCTGCCGTATCGATATTGGCCAAGAAATGCATGCGCATGCCACGGCTCTCGATATCGGGAACATGTGCTAAAGCTTCGATTGCAAGGCGCGGTCCAAAATCAGATCCGCCAATACCAATATGAATAACATCGGTCACACCAACCCATTTATTGCATAAGGCTTCGATTCGGTGCCAAACCTCCGCAACGTCTGGCATGACATCTTTGCCGTCTACCAAAACTGGTGATTTATCCAGATTGCGCAGGGCCGAGTGCAGGGCGGGGCGATCTTCAGAGTTATTGATGTGCTTACCGCTAAACAGGTCGGCAATAAATTGCTCTAAGTGCGCTTTTCTGGCTTGCTGAAAAAGAGAAGTCCAACCAGCCGCATCAATGCCTTGATAGGCGCTATCTAAAGCGATACCGTTAGTTTGATGGAGGGGTTGCGAGTTCTGTGCAGCAGGTTTTAAAGACATCTATGAATTTTATCAATAACTACCCCTCAAAAACCCCAAAAACCACCTTAAACCACTGAAAATGTTACGATTTCATGATGAATACAAGCAAATTTAGATGCAGGATCGGGTAAATGGAGCGCGTTGACTGTGTCGTTATTGGTGCTGGGGTCATTGGCCTAGCGGTTGCCAGGGAAATGGCTCTGCAAGGCCGTGAAACGATTTTGCTCGAGCGAGAAAGCGCATTTGGCACGATCAGTAGCGCCCGTAACAGCGAAGTGATTCACGCTGGTATTTATTACCCCAAGGATTCTCTCAAAGCTAAGTTGTGTGTAGAGGGTAATCGCATGCTCTATGAGTATTGCCGAACGCATCATGTGGCCACGCAACCTTATGGAAAACTCATCGTAGCTAGTGATGAGTCTCAATTGGATGACTTGCAAGCCATCCTATACAAAGCGCAACAAAACCAAGTCCCAGAAATAAAGCTCATTACTGGCGAGCAAGCTAAAGCAATGGAGGCAGATCTCCAATGCGCTGCTGCAGTTCTTTCATCGACCACAGGTATTGTTGATAGTCACGGATTTATGCTGTCTCTATTGGGTGGATTCGAGGATGCTGGCGGCATGATTGCCTATCAATCACCTCTGATCAGCGCTAAACCAATTGGGACAAGCGCTCAAGATGGATTTGAGTTAGAAATTGGTGGAGCGGATGGCATGAAGATTCAGACAAAATTGCTGATTAATTGTGCCGGCATGAGTGCCCCAGCGATTGCGAAAAAAATAGAAGGTCTTGCACAAGAGCAAATACCCAAAGCGTATTTTGCTAAAGGTAATTACTTTTCTTTATCTGGTAAATCGCCATTCAAACATTTGATTTATCCCATCCCAGAGCCTGGTGGCTTAGGCGTGCACTTAACTCTGGACATGGGTGGCCAAGCTAAATTTGGCCCCGATGTGGAGTGGCTCGAAATCGATGAAGAAAATCAAATTGATTACACAGTAAACCCAAAGCGAGGCGAGGGCTTCTATGAGGCGGTCAGAAAGTATTGGCCTGGCCTGAAAGACAATGCCTTACAGCCAGATTATTCAGGCGTGAGGGCAAAAATTGTCCCGCCCAATGCGCCTGCAGGCGACTTTTGCTTCAATATGCCTAAGGATCATGGGCTAGAAGGCCTCTTTAATCTATATGGCTTTGAGTCCCCCGGGCTGACCTCTAGCCTTGCCATTGCCAAGCATTTAGAGGGGCAAATCAAAAGTTCTTTATAATCTCACCATCGTTCAAAAGGAAGAGTGGGTGAGCGGTTTAAACCAGCAGTCTTGAAAACTGCCGACTGTCAAAGGTCCGTGAGTTCGAATCTCACCTCTTCCGCCAAGTCAATAGGTATTACAAGGGTTTGTGGCAATACAACAGCCTTGTTACCAAAATCGTTACCAAAGCCATCCTACGGGGTGGCTTTTCTTTTGGCGCTGAGGGTCCGCTATCGGCCAATAGCAGACTATCGATAAAAGCTACTTGACTCCAAATGAGGCAATAGCGAAGTCAATTAATGTTTTCACCCTCACAGATGTTTTATGGCGCTCAGCATAGACAGCATAGATATCAGCATCTGGTGTTTCAAAGTTTTTCATTACCTGTATTAATCTGCCGGACTTAAGGTGTTGTGTGACATCCCATTCAGCCCTCAAAACAATGCCTCGGCCATCTAGTGCCCAGTTCACGGCAATGCCACCATCATTTGTTGTTAAGTTACCGCGAACTTTTGCGCTATCGGTAAATTCATTTTTTGACTTACCTTTACCGCTCGAGAAGCGCCACAGTCCATAACCCTCATCACCTTGGCGTATGCCAATACAGTTGTGTTTAATTAATTCACTGGGTGACTTTGGTTCGCCATATTCCTTAATGTAGGCGGGAGAGGCTACAAGTATTCTTTTGTTGGGGGCTATCAGCCTAGCAATTGATCTAGAGTCAGGTGGATGACCAAATCGAAAACAAACATCATAGGCATCATCGGTAATCGGGGGAGGGTTTACGGATAGCTGTAATTGAATATCTACTTGTGGAAATTGTTTTACATATTCAGCTATTAAAGGCGCGATATGACTGCGTCCAAATCCGAGTGTCGCATTGACTCTAAGTAAGCCTTGTGGAGCTTTTGTTGAGCCCCACAGCATATGCTCAAGATCATCAATTTCACCCAAAATTCTTCTGGCATGGTCTAGATAGATTTCGCCCTCATGGGTAAGGCTCATTCTTCGCGTGGTTCTATTTACGAGCACTAATCCTAGGCGAGATTCCATTTGCGCTAAATGTTTACTTACTGCGGCAGTTGTCACCCCAAGCTCACGGGCGGCGGCCCCAAGACTCCCAGAGCTGATGAGCGTTGAAAAGAATCCTAAATCAGCGGGATTAATACTTTTAGCCATTTTCGATTGTTAAGTAAAAGTTAACTATGGTTTAACTTTATACATGATTTTTTAATACCCTTCAAATTTATAGTGCCAATATTCCAAGCCTCTAATGGGCTGATGGAGTCAATTATTGGAGGGGACAGAATGTTAAAAAAGGTAACAAAAAATAGCCTAGCAATTCTTTTGTTGTGTAGCTTTATAGGGACAGCAGCCGCTCAGGCATACCCAACCAAAACAATTACGATCATCGTGCCGTTTCCCCCTGGTGGAACAACTGATGTCTTAGCAAGAGCGGTTGCCCAAAAACTGGGTCCAGTCCTAGGGCAATCAGTCATTGTTGATAACAAGCCTGGCGCTGGCGCAACATTGGGCGCTGGATTGGCTGCTAAATCTGCTCCTGATGGCTATACGCTTTTCATGGGCGCCGTACATCACACAATCGCTCCCGCGGTTTATAAAACTCTGCCATACAGTTTTGAAAAAGACTTTGCGCCAATCACTACTGTGGCATTAGTACCAAATATTATGGTTGTGTCTGAAGCTTCACCGTATAAAACAGTTAAAGATGTTGTGGCAGCAGCAAAAGCAAAGCCTGACTCACTTTCCTATGGTTCAAATGGAAATGGCACAGCACAGCACATGATTGGCACGCAGTTCCAGATGTTGACTGGCACTGAGATTCTTCATGTTCCGTACAAAGGCTCAGCTCCCTTGGCAACTGATTTATTGGGTGGTCAAGTAACTATGTCGTTTGACACCATCACTCCTGTTTTGCCGTTTATCAAAGAAAAGAAATTACGCCCATTGGCAGTCACAACGGCTAAGCGTTCTTCAACGCTACCTTCTGTGCCAACAATGAAAGAGTCTGGAATCAATATGGACATAGGTACTTGGTTTGGTCTTCTTGCTCCGGCTGCAACACCTAAAGAAGTTACCGCAAGACTTAATACCGAAATCGTAAAAATTATTAAGTCACCTGAGTTTCAAAAACAAATGTTTGATATTGGCGCTGAACCTGTAGGCAATACACAGGCACAAATGGCAAAACAAATATCTGAAGAAACAGCTAAATTCGCGGGGCTAGCAAAAGCCGCGAAATTGGCAATCGAATAATTACCCAGCATTCACATACAAAGGAGCACATAGTGAATAAGCAATCATCCGTCGTGGATAAAGAGGCAGCAGTAGCAGATATAACTAATGTCTTATCAAAGTTCACCTCATATATTGGCAAGCGTTTGCCAACGGATGTAACTACCAAATTAGGTGAGTTACGAAGCAAGGAAGTGAATTTCCTAGCTAAAGAGGTTTTCGAGTCAATGCGTGAAAACCAAGAGTTGGCAGATAAGCTAGATCGTCCGAGCTGCCAAGACACCGGAGTCATTCAGTACTTCCTCTCTGCTGGTTCAAACTTTCCTTTATTGGGCGAGTTGGAAGATATTTTGCTTAATGCTACTAAAGGCGCTACCAAAGAAGGTCCATTACGTCATAACGCAGTTGAAACTTTTGAAGAAAAAAATACTGGCACCAATACTGGGTCAAAGATTCCATGGCTAGACTGGGAAATTATCCCTGGCGCTGATCACTGTATCGTTGATGTTTATATGGCTGGTGGTGGATGTACATTGCCCGGTGCTGCTAAGGTACTGATGCCAGGACAAGGTTATGAAGGTGTTGCTGAGTTTGTATTTGATGTCATCACATCACGCGGTGTAAATGCCTGCCCACCATTATTGGTTGGTGTTGGCGTTTCTACTTCAGCAGAAACTGCTGCCCGCTTATCTAAGAAGGCAATCTTGCGCCCAGTGACCTCAAGCCATCCAAATGCAAATGCGGCGATGATGGAAGAGCTACTCACTGATGGTCTAAACGAATTGGGATTAGGTCCACAAGGGCTTACTGGTGCCAACAGTGTGATGGGTGTAAACATTGAGTCATCCGCACGCCACCCATCCACAATCGGTGTAGCTGTATCAACCGGATGCTGGGCGCATCGCCGCGGCAAGATCAAGATCAATGCCGATATGTCTTACGAAGTTATTTCCCATGAAGGATTCAAGCTGTGAAGAAAATTCTACAAACACCAATAAAAGACGAAGATTTAGAAGCATTAAACATCGGTGATGTGGTTTATCTCACTGGAACCTTGGTGACTTGTCGTGATGTTGCTCACCGTCGTTTAATCGAGTTGGGACGTGAGTTGCCAGTTGATCTTAAGGGCGGGGCAATTTTTCATGCTGGCCCGATTGTTCGTCAAAAAGAGGATGGCGAATACGAAATGGTCTCTATTGGACCAACAACATCCATGCGCATGGAAAAGTTCGAAAAAGAATTTATCAAACAAACAGGCGTTAAGTTGATTGTTGGTAAGGGTGGTATGGGTATCGAAACGCAAGAAGGTTGCGTTGAGAACAAGGCGGTTCATGCCATTTTCCCGGGCGGCTGTGCTGTTTTAGCAGCAACTAAGGTTGAGAAAATTGAAGATGCTCAATGGAAAGACTTGGGGATGCCAGAAACGCTATGGGTTAACCGAGTTAAAGAATTTGGCCCACTAATTATCTCAATTGATACTAAGGGCAAAAACTTGATTGAAGAAAATAAGAAAGTATTCAATGCTAAGAAGGGCCCAATCTTAAGCAAAATTAACGAGAAGATTCGCTTTATTAAGTAATGGCTTTTAATTAAATGACGTGAGGTTACTTTTTAGCCCACGTCATTACTTAAAAAGGTTTGGTTGTTAGGAAAAATTCATGCGTTCTGAAAATATCCAAAGCAGTTTTATTAAATCCTTTAGAAGTAACTTCCCAGTCAGAACCTGGTGTGCCAACCAATCATTATCTGATGATAGTTACTGGACTCTAGCTTTATGTAAAGAAGAGGCGGAGAAATACCAGACAAGAGACGAGTGGGAGAAAGGGAGCCCAGTTAGCTATCAAAAGGCGATCAATAGGGGTTGGTTAACCAAATGTACAGCTCACATTGTCGGGTTTAAACGAAAGCCTGCTGTACAGGAAACTTGGACACTGGAGCGGTGTGCAGAAATTGCCAAGCAATGCCAGAAGCGCGCCGAGTTTAAAGAAAGATTTCATTACCCATACGAGAAGGCTAGGCAAAATGGTTGGCTCGATATTTGCTGTGCGCATATGAGCTAGCCTTACGGGCGTCAGCTTTGGGTCGTTAGCAGTCATTGCGGAGGTACTTTCCGCCTAGGTGCTATGAGGAGCCGGGCTTATAGCCTGAATCCCTTAATAGTTACCAAAGAAGTTACCAAAAGCGTTACCAAAGGCATCCTGCGGGGTGGCTTTGGTTGTAACTTAATGCCTGTATTTATCAGGTGAGCCCTTGTTGGTGCCATCGCCCTAGAGGTTTGCTTTTTTTAGCAGGTCAGCCACTGAATGCTTGAGGGCCTTTGCAATCTTAATTAAGTTAATCATTGCCAGATTGTGCTCACCCCGCTCTATACCGCCCATATAGCTACGGTCAATGCCGACCTCATTGGCAAGCGCCTCTTGTGAGAGGTTTAGATCGCGTCTTATATCCCTGATGGTGGCCCCTAAGGCAACTAAATCAATTGAGCCGCTATGCGTGGGTGAGGGTCTTGCCATAGGCAGAATATTTGCCTATTGACGTTTTTAATACCACGGGAGATGATACCCATAGTTACAAATCAAGATAATCTTTACCAGTCAAACCAATGCCGCACAAAAAATACACTTACCTTTTTATCTTACCTGCTCTTGTATGGTCGGGATCTGTAATGGCTGGCTTATTTGGCCCATCAAACTATGATGAGTGCATCTTGGATGGAGTGAAGAAGGCTAACAATAAGGCTGCGGTCCATGCCGTTTATGATGTCTGTGAAAGAAAATTCCCATCACCTGAGGACAAAAAAACTGAACGCGAAAGAAAGGCCTTGATAAAAAAATGCCGAATATCTGAGAAGGTTGATTCCACAATATCGTATATTGGCCTTCAAAATACTCCTGAAGTTTGGTCTGCAATAGAAAACATAAAAAATATTAAGTTGGTTGCGGATGGTTATACCCCCGTGGTGAAATTTCAGAACAATAACCAAAGCGGGATTTCAGGCTTGATGCTTGGTATGGGCGTAAAAGGTAAAAGTTGCCCTACAAATTACGCTGAATATGATGCTACGTTTTATTGTGGGGGTAGCTGGGAAGGGGCGGGTGTGTCACCCAATTCTTATGGGAGCGTGCCTTGCCCAGAGGAGGTTAAAAATTTCTCCAGAAAATCATTTTGCATAATCGGCTTGCGCCCACTGGTATCTGATGGTTCGGGTATGGCGAAAGCTCTTAACGAGCTTGGAATGTGTAAATAAGGCAGGCATGACAAGAATATCCTCTTACAGCGTCTATCAGTGCCCCGTTTGTAAACGAGAGCATATTCTTCCAAATTACGCATCAATAAGTATGACCGTAGCTATAGATGCATTCGTACCTGATGAAGATTTGAGGATTTGTATTGATTGTGGAGTTATAAGGCCTTTTAAGCAGTTTATTTACGTAGGCTCAATACAAAAGCCAAAACCTGATCGCACCCCCTTTTACGTGAAATCATTTAAGCGGTTATTCGGCATGGACCATACTAAGGCCGACCTGCACCCAACCCAAATCTATCCTTACTTAAATTCTCCTAAATAGGAAAGATGCTGTCGAATCAATGGTCTAAAAAAAGGGGGTAGTGCATGTGACGCATTCGTGTCAGCGGTGTTGTATTGCTAGCTTCAATCGGCCAAAAATGGCTACCTCTTCAAGAAAAACAACGTTTTAACCTCTAGAGTGGTGAAATGCACAAAATTTGCTGCGCAGAGTAAAAGTTGCCTTATTTTATGTTTTAATTATTAGTACTAATTTGCATTTTGCTTGCTATATGAAAAGAAAGATTCAAATGTCTAAAAAATTCCTAATTCCTGTTGGTGCCGCTATTGCTGCTTTGGCTGCTAATAATTCAAATGCGACTCTTGCCCCAAAGATTGAGAATGGCCTGTCAAAACAAAATCAATCAAATCTAGCCGATTTGAGTGATCTCATCAGCAGCCCCATTAAATCTTTCGAATATGAAAAAAATGGTGAGTCGCACTTACTTATGATGAAAAAATTAGACTCGGGGCAAGTTCTTGCTTATCACTCATCACACGCATCGCATGCTTCCCATAGCTCTCACAGATCAGGTAGATAAATGGTGGCTTATGCTGGGTTGGTGCTAACGTTTAACGAAGATATTTACTCTATTGATACTTTGAAAAAAGCTGCCTATAAAGGTATATCTAATTATTCAGTGGTAATTAATAAAAAAGGCACTCAACTCGAGTGCCTTTTCTCTTTCCCTCCTGAAACGCCATCTGAAAAAATTTCATTCTTAATGGATGATTTTAAGAAAGAGGTATTAGATCAAGATTTGCGCGAGACGATTAAAAAAGAAACAGAAGGTGTCAGAAACTTAATACTGGCCCATGCGTTTTCAAAGGCGGGTTTAATAGGGAATGAGTAAGTTTCAAAAGATTGAGTTCTTCAAAAAAGAAAAGAGCCAGTATTCGTTACTACCATTTAGATTCGATAGGTTAGATGGCGCTAGATGCGTTTTGACTAACTTAGCTGGAGAGTATCTCGTCATTAGTGATGATGCTCTAAAGTTATTTGTATCCCATGAGTTAGATGACGGCTCCCAAAGCTATATAGATTTGAGGGCAAAGCATTTTTTGGTTGATGGCAAAACTAATGTAGCCAAAGAATTGCTGGAAGTTAAGCTTAGAACAAAATATGCAAACTTAAGTGAATTTACCGCCTTACATATGTTCGTGGTTTCACTTAGGTGTGAGCATAGCTGCCCTTATTGTCAAGTTTCTAGGCAATCTGATGACAAGATGAAATATGACATGACTGAAGAGATTGCAGATAAGGCAATTGACCTCGCTCTTCGATCTCCAGCTAGGGCAATAAAAATTGAATTTCAGGGTGGGGAGCCATTGCTAAATTTCCCTATTATTAAGTACATAGTTGAGCAGGCTAATTTTAGAAAAGGCAGTAAGAATGTTAGCTATGTCATTGCCACTAACCTCGCGCTGATTAATGAAGAAATACTGGATTACTGCAAGAGCAACGCAATTCAAATATCGACTTCTCTAGATGGGCCAAAAGATCTTCACAATAGCAATCGCCCAAGGCCGGGAAAAAATAGCTACGAGAAGGCAGTTTCAGGCATCAAGATGGTCAGGGAACGCCTTGGATTTGATGCAGTTTCAGCATTAATGACAACAACTGCTGCTAGTTTGGATCGGGTTGAGGAAATCATTGATGAATATATTAATCAGAATATGCCCGGTATTTTTTTGAGGCCGTTATCACCATATGGGTTTGCCTTAAAAACAAAAACATTCAAAGCTTATGGGGTAGATCAGTGGAACGAGTTCTACTTTAAGGGGCTGGAATATATTATTGACCTCAATCGTCGTGGCATTGAATTCAAGGAGTACTACGCAGCCACAATATTGGCAAAAATGTTTACAAGTCAAGATCCTGGGTATGTGGATTTAATGAGTCCTGCAGGTATTGGGATAAGCGCAATCATTTATAACTATGACGGAACGGTATACCCATCGGATGAGAGCAGGATGCTTGCTGAAATGGGGGATGATTCTTTCAAGCTTGGCAATGTATTAACTAATAGCTATGAAGAAATATTTTTAAATGATGTCTTGTTAAATCCGATAGAAGAATCTTTTTCCTATAGCGTTCCAATGTGTAATGACTGTGCCTTTGAGGATTACTGTGGCGCCGATCCAGTCTTCCATCATGGGATATATGGTGACTTTGTGGCAAGAAAACCTGATTCCCAGTTTTGTCAAAGAAACATGGCTATTTTTAAATATTTGATTAACAAAATGGAGTCTGATCCATTTGTAAAAAGGCTTTTCATGCTCTGGGGGCAGCCTCATGCTTAAGCTTCACGGCAATGCTTTAGATTCCAATATTGTCGTTGGTTCTCGCCAACTATTTACAGTCACTCGCTCCAGCGCATTGGTTAACTCTGAAAAAAGGCGGTACGCCTACTTACTGGACGGCATGGATGTGGATAGCGATTATGGGTGCTATTTGGATTTTGGCGGTACCCACAAATCTAGTTCGCATATGGATGGCTACCTTAATCTGCCAAAAGAAATGGGTTATTTAGCCGAGGGTGACATTATTAGCGTCGAGCCAAGTGGCCATGCCAATGTCGTTTTTCGGGTCAAATCACCACACAATACAATTCTTTTGACTGAGCGTTGCAATCATTACTGTTTGATGTGTTCTCAGCCGCCCAAAGATGTGGATGACTCCTGGTTGATGAGTGAGGCGATGGGCTTGTTAGATTTAATCCCTAAAGAGACAGGAAATATTGGTTTTTCCGGTGGCGAGCCAACTCTTTACGGCGCCCAATTTATCGAACTGATAAGCAAAGCGAAGAAAAGCCTTCCAACAACAGCAATTGATGTCCTATCAAACGGCAGAAGGTTTAGTGATCTTCAGTTTACGCAGGCATATGCTGCAATTAATCATCCAGATTGCCTGCTGGGAATTCCAATATATTCCGATGACCCTGTAAGACACGATTATATTGTTCAGTCCTCGGGTGCTTTTGATGAAACTGTTCGTGGAATCTTAAATTTAAAAAAATACAATCAAAAGGTTGAGATAAGAATTGTTATTCACAAGCAATCAATCGAGAGATTGGTGCAAACATGTGAATTTATTGCTAGAAACCTATTGTTTGTTGATCATGTTGCCCTAATGGGCTTGGAGATGATGGGCTTTACCAGGGCAAACTTAGATTCTTTGTGGATTGATCCTATTGAATACAAAGATACATTAAGTGAGGCTGTTGCCGTATTAAATGCCTACGGAATTAGAGCTTCCGTATATAACCACCAGTTATGCCTTGTTAATCCCGATGTTTTGCCAAACTATGTAAAGTCTATTAGTGATTGGAAAAATGAATTTGTTGATGAGTGTAATCCCTGTCAGCGCAAATCTGAATGTGGCGGGTTCTTCTCATCCTCTAAAATTCATCGATATAGCGACAACATAAGCCCATTTATCGGTTGATTCTATGCAAAGTAGAGTTAGAAAATTATTGACAATATTAACCTTCGGGTTCATCGCTGTATCTATATATTCAGCATATCAAATATATTTTTTTAGTGATCCACGATATGCCATTGCAGATGAGTCGGATCCCGAGCGAAACGATCAAAGCACTCCGAGATCTTTCATTCTTCCGGCAACCCCTGCTGTCGCCATCGAGCAAGAGAAGAGGGTGGCAGAATTACGATCTGGCCTAAGCACCGAGAAATGTATAAGTAGGCTGCAAGATTTAGGCTATCAAATTGATGATATGGATACTTCATTTAATGCAACATACATCAAGGCAATCATTGAATTTCAAAAATCGAACGGAATGTTGATTACAGGGTCTGCAGACAATCAGACCAGAGCTAAATTGGGATGTTGAAATGAAATATGAAAAATATCTAATTGCCTTAAATGTTGTAGCGTCAGTTGCCTGCATTTCACTAGCTATCAAATATGTGGCTCTACCATTTGCCGCCGCAAATATCTATAAAGAGCAATACAAAGAGCTGGTCTTTGGCTGCGATAACGTCATGAGAGATCATTTAATTGCGAAAAACAAGGTAATTAACGATAAAACAGAAGATTCAATTAAGCGGCTTAAAGCTGCCGAAGTGGGGTTGATGACGTGCGACGACTATGACAGGTTGCGAAAGAAAATGATTGATCTTGGGGTTTCCGAAGGCAAGCTTTCCATGTTTGGTCTGGAGGCAATAGAGGAAAAGGCTGAGGATGTGCGTACTTTTGTGAGGACACATGAATTCAAGTACTAAAAATATATTCTTCGGCCTTTTGCTTATATATTCCGGATTTGTAAGCGCCAATTCAAGTGCTGAAGAGAAGATTATTAAAGGTCAAATTAAAGCAGCAGGCTTTGTTCCTGCTGCTGAGCTGTATCGCAACCCGGATGAGCCTTTAGCAGATTTGGGAAAAACCTTTTTTGAAAGCAATAAGGGCCTTAGCTTAAATGGCAATATTTCATGCAGAACTTGCCATCAGGATAAGTTTGGCTCTGCAGATGGTATTCCGAATGCGGCAGCTATTGGTGGTGGTGACGGGGCCACAAAAGTTGGTCCAGAAAGATTAATGAATGGAGCAAAGCAATTACCCAGAAACACGCTTGCTTTTTGGGGTAGAGGAGCTAAAGGCTTTGATGTATTTTTTTGGGATGGAAGAGTTGATTTTGCAAATTCAAAAAAGTTAACTCAATTTGGCTCAAAAACTCCGTCGGGCGATGCCTTAGTCACAGCAGTTCATTTGCCGGTGGTGGAAGTTCGAGAGATGCTTGATGAGGATGATTTTGTCAGAAAGCATAAGATCGAATCTGTTGAAAAATCAAAATTAGTCTATCAAGCTATTGCAAATAATTTAAAGACGGTCGAGCCCAAAGCTAGCGCTGATTTGGCGGTAAAGCTTAATAAAAAGACTCAGGATTTGGAGTACATCGATTATGCAAGGGCGATAGCTGCATTTATTAGAAAAGAATTTAGATTAAAAGAAACAAAGCTCGAAAGAGTGGTACGTGGATCAGACAGCTTCTCCGACTCCGAGTTAAAGGGTGCCAGAATTTTTTACGGGAAAGGTGCATGCATTACATGTCACTCTGGGCCGCATTTCTCTGATTTTAGTTTTTATACAGTTCCATTTCCACAGCTGGGCTTTGGAAAAAATGGGTTTGGTGTTGACTATGGCAGATATAACGTCACCTTTAATCCAAAGGATCTATATAAATTTAGAACTGCTCCGCTGTATAACGTTGAAAAGACTGCTCCATATGGACACTCTGGCTCCGTGAATACGTTAAATGAGGCTATTACAGCTCACTTTGATCCATTGTCATTGGTTGCGGTTGATAAATTAAACAAGTTCGACAGGTACGAGCTTGCAAAAAGATTGGCTTATGCGGATAGTACTAGTAGGGTTGGTTATTTGACTCCGGATGAAGTTAATCAAGTCGCCAGTTTCTTAAAAACACTTAGCTTTGCCCAGTAGCGCTTGCTGTTTTCTACATTATTTATTTTCCCGATCTTTTAGATTGCGGACGTAGACTCCGCCAAACGACCATTGCCTACAATGGTTTGTGCCAGATAGCACTAAAGTTACCAAAGTTTGTTACCAAACCAAGCCTGAGCATTGCTCGTTGTTGCTGTAGCTTTGATTGGGGTTTGATGTTCTGGTTTGAGGTTTGAGGTTCGAGCTTCACAACCTTGTCGAGGGGGTGTCCCCCTGTGATTTATTCTAGAGGGCTGACCCCACCCGGCCCGTACCCCGTCTTTTAAGAATGGGTCCCATCCACTTACCCGTACACACTGTTTTGCTCAAATGATTTTAATTTTTTACACGCATGTCTAATCTTCAACAGTCTTTTTTATGGCAGCCGCCAAGTGTTCGGTATTTGTCATCTCCAGGCGGACGTATCCTTTGGGTCGACGCCCACGAGTTTTGGTTCCATTAAATAAGTTGATATGGTCGCCAATATCTCTTAAGTAGAGCAGGGCAGCACTTCGCTTGCTGCGAACCTCTCGCTCCTGCCTAGATTCGCCTTTATTTCTATACTGCGGATGCTCCGCGCCTTGGAGAATTTTTCTAGGCTTGACAATCCCTCCATGCATCCTGCAACGGTTAGCCTTGCTGCTGCGGACCGGCATATTCAAGCAGGGCAATCTGGTGCGTTTGCATTTGGCACCACATAACGGGCGGGTAGAAAATTTAAAAGAGGGTAGCGGCATATGTCTAATATTTGACAGTGCTTAACACTGTAATAACCCCTTCAAGGAGGCCGGTGGAAGAAATAAACTCTGAGCCCCATGCAAACGGAATGTGGATTTCACCCAGGCGCATGAATTTCGCACGTTGTTCGTTATTAAATTGTGCGGAGATAACCCTTGATATACATGGGTTGGATGGCGACCCCACACATCGCACACTTTATTTAAATGTAAGTAATTATTAATATATGGCATAGGGTGTATTAGCAATAAATAACATTTGCATTATTTCTGTGTGAACTGTGCGAACCTTTGCAAGTCTTTGGGATTATTGGGAATATCGTCACACACATAACTTAGAAAATGGTTTGTTGATAGTGGCGAGCAATCTCTGTTTCGCTCATCTGGTTGTAGTTTTCGAACTGCTTGGCTATGGTGTATAGACCCTTGCGAGTTCCGTTATCGAACTTTGCCTTCTTAGTTAGTTTTTTGTACCCCAATCTTTTTAAGATGGTTGCTACTGTTTTGCCAGAGCACTTGGTAGGGTGTGTGCCGCTGTTGTAGTGCGCAGCTAGGTCCTCAGTGCTGATGAGGTCATGCTGTTTACCCTCGGCTTTGAGTAGGGCGTTTTCCACCCATTGCTCAAGATCGGATTTATTGCTATCAAGCATGCTGAGCTTTGACTGGCTCATGGGGGCGGGAGCAGTTGGATCAAACGAACCAATATCAAGGTTTAGAAGGTGGTCTAAGAGGGCTGCTTTGCCACCAGCCTTGATCCAGTCGACAAAGCTTTTACGTATTTCTTCTGGAAGCTTCTTGTCTGGCCCTTCAGCTACAAAAAATCGCCTGTCTTTGTTATTCAGGTACACGGCATCTGGGTGGTTGCTGAGAAACACATACTTAATTAGATTTTGCTCTGAAAACTTAGATGTATTTTTGACGTTGATATTATTTTCAGTGGCGGTAATCCACCCCTTGATTCGGTCTGCAGTGCTGCGCTTATCGGCGCTAGACACTTCATCAGCAATAACAAAGACTTTCTGAGACTGCCATTCGGTAAACTGGTCGCTAAATACCTCATTGCCGACCACCTTAAAGTGTCTTTGATTAAATAGACTCCCAATAGTTTCGAAAAGTAAACCCTTGCCGACCCCTTCTTCGATTGACCACACCACGAGCGAGACAAGAAATTTAGTGCCCGGATCTTGAATCATCTTTGCCAGCCACTTTATGCAGTAATCCCGCTCCTGAACGTTGGGTAGTACGAAGTTGGTCAGCGTGATAAAGGGCGTTACATCTCCGGGCTCTGGTTTGGTTGTAAAGCCACGCCAAGTATTGAATGACCCATCCTTCAGTGTCGATGGCTCACCAGGGGCTAGCAATAGACGTGTTACGCTGCGGCGTTTTGGGCTTTTGAGCCATCCTCTACCCAGGGTGGTTGCTTTTGTTTCTCCATTTGGCTTGTGGGGTACGTTGTCGTAGTGCATGCAAAACTTGGGGGCAGCCACATACAACCCATTTTTGATATCGTAAATTTCTCGCGTGAAGTTATCCCAGGCATAGTCTTGATTTAGGAGATCAATTGCATCTAGTGGGCAAATAGCTTCTTGGTCTTCTAGAGTGGGGCTATCAGTATTGATACGTGGGGGTGGGGTACCCTTTACCTGCGCCCAGAAAGCATCAAGCTTTTCTTGGGTGATCTCTTCTTCTCTGGCGTAAGAGTTTTGTTGGATGTTTGCCCAGTAGCGATCTTGGGTTCGATCATTATTTTTGGAACCATGCTGCCAGTCCATTAGGAATACTCTGATTTCCTCGATATTAAAACCACCCCGCATGAGTGAGGTTGCCATACCCATATCCATGGCCGATCCTGATTTATCTACAAGACCTTCTGTGTTTCCAAAGAAGCGAGCTTTTGCTGCTGGGTTTGTATCCAGGAAAAGATTGAAACGAGTTTTAAGATGTTCAGTAAGTTCAATTCTGGCAATGGGTTTCTGGGATTGAATGCTTTTATTCTTTGAGCGGAATTCAGATCGAGTCTGTTTGATCAGTTGTGGCGTAATCCCAAGAGCCTCTTGAATTGATGTGGGCGTGTATTCTCGAGGCGAATGGTAAATAATTTTTGCTAGCGTGGGTTCAGTGGGGTAGCCTTTCCCAAGCTTTGCTAGGCTAGGGTGGTTTAGTGTCCCAGGAAGTCTAAGAATGCGGCTGCAGTCCTGCGTTGAATCTGCGTCCCAGTGCTTTGCAATCGCTCGATTGAGTATTTCGTACTCCTCCCTTTGTGGGGTTTCTGAAATAGCCATCCCAGGATTGATTCGGTAAAGAACTTGTAGCCCGTTGCCTGAATCAATAATAAGAGAAGCATGTTCTTGCAGTATTGGTATTAGCGAGATTAGATATTCTCTGGCAGCAGAATAGGATCCATAGGCGCTAATATCGGGGTCAATATCAGCCCATACAAACCTTGCGGTAACCATATCTAGTTTTGAATACCGCTTATCTATGGCTTTAGCAATATTGGTATGGAAATAGCAATTACGACCGGATGCATTTGCTTCTAAAACCCAGGCCTGCGCCTGAGCCACTTGGTGTGGCATCGCAAATGTTTTGCAAGGCACGCTGCTTTGCTTATCTTTCGGATCAATTGTTGCCAAAGTTAATTGGCCCTCTGGAATAAGTTCAGCCAGTTGAATGGAGAGGGCGGGGATGTCTGCAAGCATGTTCATGGCAATACCTTTTGGGTAAATTCGGTAACTGCCGCAAACGTCAACTCTAAATCTTCGCGTAACTTATTCAAGTCAACTAAAACCGGATGTATTTCTCCTGATGAATGCGTGATGTATTGATTAGGATTGATGGTAAGCGAGCAGTGCTCTAGCCAGTTTTTATTGCTTATTGATGGCTCAAGTATGCAGACTTGATCCGATCCCCTGGTGCGCAATGCAATTATGGACATGCAAGCCAGGGTATTGTCCGGCCTGATTGGCTGAATCATGGAGAACGCATCCACATTAACCTCACCAGTCGGGGAAATATATTTTGTTTGGGTAATAAGGTCAGTGCTACTTGAGTTTTGGTAGCTTTGCTCGTAGGTTTCTATCTTTAGTGCCGTCACTGGAATAACCTGAGCAGAACTGCAAAGACCTGAATCCTCAACTTGGTCTTGCCAATACTCAAGAACTACGAGCTCTATTGGTTCTGTGGGAGTGATCAGTGTAAAATGCTGAAGGGTTCTCATACTGCCTCCTTCGCTTCTGATTGAAAATGGCTCTCAATCCAGTCGTCCACATCCGATTCTTTCCATACGCAGATACCGCCAATGCGCGCAGGAGCAACAAACTCTTGTCTAGCAAGCTTCAGCCAAATCGTACTTTTGGCGAGTGTTGTCTTTTTTGATACTTCAGCTATTCGAAGCAGTTGTACAAAGCGTTTCATTTGTGTTCCTTTCGTAATGTTTAAACACAAATGAATTTTTTCAGTCAATCAAGCGGCAGTCGATTCTTAACTTAAGTTGCAATTATTTTTTTGTTGTTGGTTTGCACCCAGTCAATTTTTCATAAATTTTTCTAAGAGTGGAGTCGCTCCAGCCTGTGGTTGTATTTAAAACAGGAGCTCCAGCAATGGGCTTTAACGGCGTACCATTATGTTTTTGGTTGCGCGGCGCCTTAGGGACAGGTGGATTGGGGTGTGCTTTACGAAGTTGTCTCGTCCAGGCCAAATAATCTGATCCAATTGCTTTCCTTCTTAGGGCCGCCTCCAGCTTGATGATTTCATTCTTGCAAATAAGTTCATTTTCCGAATATTTGGCTGCTAGCTTCGCAGCCCTCCTGTCAGCCATTTTGGTGCTGTGCCAGATAGCCCAGCGCTCCATGTGGATGAGTAACTCCATACATTTTTCTAAAGCGGTTACATAGGATGAATATGACAGTTTCTCGCCTCTAGGCTTGAATTTAAGTGACTTGGTTATCTGCTGGTTAATAAATTCAATGTCGGAATTTATAGCGTCAAATTCATGATCAAGTAGTTTTAACGTGTCTTCTTTTGAAGCTTTCAAATCTGGATTTTTGACGACATCGATAGATTCAATAATCGAGTGCTGATAATCTAGGCAGGCTGTAGCCCTCGCCAGAGTGCTGTATGAAGGCGGTAGTGGGTGTAGTAGTTGCGACATCTTTTCTCCTAGGCTGCCTGTAATTCATAAATATTATTTTGGACTGGAATGGAGCAGTATGATTCCCAGTCTAAGAGGAGAGTGCGTCTTTTTTCAAGTAAATCTTTTCGGCGATACGCCGCTTCAACCTTGTTTCCTATGGCATGGGCTAGCGCCATTTCTGCCACCTCAGATGGGTGGTTTGTTTCCTCTGAAACCCAATCCCTGAATGAGGATCTAAAGCCGTGTACGGTCGCATCAATTTTTGCGCGTCGAAGCATCATTGGCATTGCCATATTGGTAAGCTTCTTTCCCTTCACTGAAAATAGATACTTGCTGTCTTTATCCATTGCTCTTGCTGTTGCCAATACATCCAAAGATCTTTGGCATAGTGGAACCCGATGCTCCTTTTTGGCCTTCATTCTTGAGGCTGGAATTATCCAGATATCGCCTTGAACCTCTTCTCTGAGTCCATCGATGACCTCGCCAGTCCTTGATGCGTTAAGAATCGTGAATTCTAGGGCTAGGGCGCTCATTGTTGCTGTTTCACGAAGATTTGTAATTAGCCCAGGCACTTGGCGATATGGGAGTGCCTTGTGGTGCGCTACTTTTTTAACCTTGTTGGGGGCGGGTAAGATGGTTTGTAGATGCCCACGCCAAAGTGCTGGGTTAACACCTGTGCGCAGCTTACGGGTGGTAGCGGATGCCAGAATCCATTCAATTCGCCCCCTTAGTCTGGATGCCGTCTCGGTCTTGGTTGTCCAGATGGGTGTGAGGATTTTGAGAATATCCTCTGTTTCAATCTCATCGAGCCCCATGTTGCCGATGAAAGGGTAGGCAAATTCACTCAATGTATATTCCCATTGGTCTCCGTGCTTCTGATTTGTCCATTCCGCTCGTTTAGATTTAATGCAGGCCTCGGCAAACTCCTTAAAGCTGAGTTTTTTAGTCTGCAAGGCAAGTTTTTGAGCTTTAGCGGAATTTTTGACTGCCACCGGATTAATTCCTCTATCTAGATCATCTCGGGATTGTTGCGCCTTGATTCTTGCTTCCGCTATAGATAGAGTGGGAAATGAGCCTAGGCTGATGTTGTGCTGCCTATTTTCATAGCTGTATCGAAAGATCCAGTATTTTTTCCCATTTGGCTTTATCCAAATATGCAGGCCCTTAATTAAGGCGTCCGTATATCTTCCTGGGGTTCTGAGGTTTTTGACTGTTTGATAGTCGAGCTTGATTGTCATGATTTCACCATTGGTTACCAAAGTTTGTTACCAAAATCCACCCTTGGAATGGGGTAGATCGCTTTAGATTTCAATGTATGACTTCAGACGCTTTTTACCTATTCATAACTTAAGTTATGAGAAATTCTGCTTTTGGAACAACTGGTTAATGCATCTAAGGGGGTCTAGGCAATGTCACTAGCGTCTAAAGCCGTACACCCCTAGGCTAAGCCACCTCTTCCGCCAGTTCAAATAAAAAAGCCCAGCAACTACTTGCTGGGCTTTTTCTTTAATCTACTGCTGAAGAATAATTACTTCTTCGCAGCTGGCGCGCTTACTACTGCAGCGATTGCTTCTGTGTAAACCACTTTTACTTGATCGTTTACAGCGATATCTTTCATCAAGTCAGGATTCTTAACCTTAACCTTGAAAATATTTCCTTGTGGACCTTTCAAAGAAACAGTATTTTTAGCTGTATCAATCGCTTCAACGTTCGCAGTTGCAGTAACGGTATTGGTAGTGATCATGCCTGGCTTGTCACCTTGTGGAGCGGTTACAGTGCTAGTGCTAACTTGCTCACCAACTGCGCCTGGATTTTTTACCTTAACCAACTCAACAGCTACAGCGAGTTCATAAACAACATCAAAACGGTCGCCTACCTTAATTTCTGCAAAGTTCTTCACTTCAGGGCCGGCAACGATAGATGTTTCGCCATCACTATTTTTGAGGGTAACAGTACGGGTTGTAGCATCAACTTTAGTTACTTCACCATCATAAAGAAGCGCTGCTTCCTGTGCAGCTACTCCAGCAATAGGAGCCTTTGGTTTGGTGAGCATCATGTAAGCGCCAACCGCAATAGCGGCAATAACGATAGCAATAATAATTTTTTTCATAATGGTTTATTCCTTAAGATAATCAAATTGCACCACCATAGAGTGGTGATGCGGTAATGTTTAAAAACTAGCGGTCTAGTATTTATGGCTATTGTATTGTTATCGCAACTAGCAAGCTCTTAATCTGGCAAATCCACTATTTAGACCGTGTATCAGTCTTTTTAATGATCATCTTGGCGCCATCGGTATCAAAAGCGTTCATGAAGCCTGGGGGGTGTTTGCTCCAGGGGTAGCCCTTAATTGCTTGTGCATAGCCATATTGAAACAGCGCATTCATATACTTCGTATCGAACTCTTCATTATGAGGTTCATTGAAGTCTGAGCCGATATAGGCCAAATTAAATCCCAGCTGATCATTTATAGCAGTGTTGTAGATGCGATAAAGATCGCCAATACCCTGCGTTTGAATTAGTTGAGAAATAGCACGTCCCGCAACGCTGAGGGTGCGACGCTCAGTTTCATTCCAACGGGGATCCAGTCTAGAGTTGCGAATGATGAACACTTGACGATTGGCGCGACGCTGAATGCCAAGCTCCTTAGCTTTTATTGCAGCGGAAGCGGGATATAAGAATACTTGGGTACTTGCGCCGCCATCAACATGCATCTCTTGAAAAACTTGCTCATCTAGTAAGAAGTCAAACATGACTGGCGGAAAGGCACCAGGGATAGACGCGGATGCCAGCATGATGCGGCGAAAGAGTTCTAGCGATGCAGGGGTACCAATACTAGCAATGCGACCCATATTCCAAATCACAGGCTGACCTGCATCAATATTGGTAGTACCAATCAATAACCAGCGCCCATTGGTATCGTATTCATAGGCAATTTTCTTAAGGAAATTGGCATCAACATATTTAGAAATCAATTGATATAAAGGGCTTGAGTCGGCTAAGCCATCACTAAAAATGCCAGAAAGAATGCTTCTCTCAATGTACACATCTTTTGGTTTTATGGTGGTGTACACCTCTTGCAAGAGGGGGTCGTAGTCTTTACCAAGATAAGCAAAGGGCGCAATTAACGCACCAGTACTAATGCCGGTTACTAAATTAAAGGAAGGTCTAGAGCCTTGTTTGGTCCAACCAACCAAAAGACCAGCTCCAAATGCACCATCATCACCACCACCAGAAAGGGCTAAGTAATTAGCATCACCCGTAAAGGCATTCTTGCCACGTGATTTTTCAAGCGCAATCACGTCATTCACCATGGCATCTACACCGGCTTGTGTAGAGATGAGATATCGAACGCTAGGTAGTCCAGCGATTTGAGCTTTGGCAAGAGACTGCGCGGGAACGGCAGATTTACGCTCTAGGGCAGAGCAACCGATGAGGGATAAGGCTACAAGAACAAAGGCAGCAAATCTTAGGGGTAGTGAGGTTCTATACGTTGAATTCATAATAAGTATTGTAAGGTTTTAGGCGCACATGCTCTATCGATGTACGATATGAGACATGAAGCTCATGCTCGCTCTCTATTTCTTTATATTGGCCATCATCCAGACGGGTTTGCTCTTTGGTATTTATCACTACTACCGTTCTCAAAATTTAGTGCGTCCAAATATTTACTGGATGAGCTCTTTAACTCTCAGTGTTTTGGCTTTAGCGATTTTTGGCGGCGGCATTCTGACGATTGAAGATATCGCGCGGCCTGAGTTTAATTTCACTGTCGCCAATACTTTCTTCTATGGCGCAGCTGTTTTGCAAGCCTTGTTCTGTCAGTCCTTAAATCGCGATGTCAGTAAACCTGTAAAAGTGATCCTTACTGTATCGATCGCTCTATTTTTACTGATATTTGAGTGGCTGCGTAATGAATCTACCTTTGAAATTCGCACAGCATTTATGTGTGTACTGGCGGGATTTTTTTATATCTGGCAGATTATTGAGGTGCGAATCAAGAGAAAAACATCTCCTTCGAGTCAGCTTATTTATATGCAGTACGCAAGCATGGCTGAATTATTTTTCGCCATCGGGCGACTCACGATTGTCATTGTTGGTTCGCTGGCGATCAGACAGGTAGAGCAGATCCCCCAAGTTCTAATTCTCTTTACGATTGCACAGCTTGTGATGAATACGCTGTCGTACATTGCAATTGGTAGTTATTGGGCTGAGCAAATTGCGTTCTCGAGCTTCAAGTCTAACCAAGAAAATCAAGAGATTAAAGCCCTCCTAAAGGAGCGTGAGACCCTGATTGGCTCTTTGCTCAAAGCCAATAAGACAGCTAGTACTGGAGCTTTATCAGCCGCTATTGCCCATGAATTAAATCAACCGCTGGGCGCATCAAGTCTGAATATTCAATTTTTACAGAAGAAACTTTCGGAAGGGCAGTTAAACCCAGCACTTCAAAAAGAGATTCTGGATACTTTGCTTTCTGATAACCAACGAGCTGCAGGGATTATCCGTTCATTGCGCTCCATATTTTCAGATGAACAGGTGGGATCATCCAAGATCAATCTTGCTGAGTTAATCGAAGCAGTTCTTAATATTACAAAGCCTGAGCTCACTGCAAAGTCGATTCAGATCGTATTAAGCGTTGAGCCTCAAATAATGATTCAAGCAAATCGCGGCGAAATTCAACAAGTGCTTTTGAACTTAATCAATAACGCGATTCAAGCCTTGGCGACCTCATCACAGACTGTTAAAAAATTGACGATCTCAGCGCGAAATATTGAAGGCGGTGTCTTATTGTCTGTTGCTGATAATGGTGACGGCATTCCCGTAGGTTCCCAGCAACAATTATTTGAACTGCTTTCTAGCAGCAAGTCTTCTGGAATGGGCCTTGGTCTATGGCTCTGTAAGCACATCATTACGCGCCATGGTGGCTCTATTGAATTCGAGCCAAATGATGGTGGCGGCGCAAAGTTTGTTCTGAAATTTCCCGACGCAATTGAGCCGTATTAATCTTTGAGTAAAACATTAGCTCAAGAGCTAATTGCCCTAGATGAAGTAGCTCATATCATTAAATAAATAGTCATTACTTTGTTATTTCCCATAAAGACATCCTTATGAAAACCAAACTTTCTCAAATTGCACTGGCAGCATCTTTGATCAGCTCGGGCTTGGTGTTTGCCGCAGGCGGTGGTGGTGTAGTTGCCGATGCTGGTGCCATGCAAGGCAAGCACTTTGATGTCAAAGGCAAGATGCCATCGAGCTATACAGTTGAATTGCAAAATGGCTTACGCAAAACGCTGCCTTTTGAAGATAAGCGCGACTTTGAGGAGTCCAAAAGAGGCTTTATAGCTGCGCCAACTTATAAAACTATTATGGCCGATGCCGGTAATGTGGCTTGGGATATGGGTAGCTATGAGTTCCTCTTGCAGGGTAAAGATTTCGATAGCGTGCATCCATCATTGCAACGTCAAGCCATTCTGAATATGGGCTACGGTTTGTATGAAGTAGTGCCTGGCAAAATTTATCAAGTTCGCGGCTTTGACTTATCGAACATTAGTTTTGTTAAAACAAATTCGGGTTGGATTGTTTTTGATCCATTAACGTCAAAAGAGACTGCTAGAGCGGCCTTAGAGTTGGTAAATGAGAAGCTTGGCAAGCGCCCAGTCGTTGCTGTTGTTTACTCCCACTCACATGCCGACCACTTTGGTGGTGTTCGTGGTGTAGTGGAGGAAGCTGATGTGAAGAGCGGCAGGGTAAAAATCATTGCCCCAGCGGGCTTTATGGATCATGCTGTTGCAGAGAACGTATACGCTGGTAACGCCATGACTCGTCGCTTGTATTTTCAGTATGGCGTCTTATTGCCGCGCAGTCCATTTGGCCACGTTGACCAATCGATTGGTAAAAATACTGCAGCCGGTAACCTGGGTTTAATTGAGCCAACCATTTTGATTAATGAGCCATTTGAAAAAATGACGGTGGATGGTGTCGAAATGGAGTTCCAAAACACGCCAGGAACCGAAGCACCTGCTGAAATGAATACGTACTTCCCACAGTTCAAGGCATTCTGGGCTGCTGAAAATATCACCGGCACTATTCATAACATTTACACCTTACGCGGCGCACTAGTGCGTGATGCTTTGGCATGGTCTAAGAACATCAATAATGCTTTGTATCGCTATGGTAATGAGGCGCAGGTGATGTTTGCCTCACACTCTTGGCCACGCTGGGGTAATGACCGCGTACAAGAAGTGATGCGTACGCAGCGCGATAGTTATGCCCATTTAAATAATGAGGTTCTCCATTTGGCGAACAATGGCATCACAATTAATGAAGTGCATAACGTCTACAAACAGCCTGAGAGTTTGAAAAAGCAATGGGCGGCGCATAGCTACCACGGATCTGAAGAGCACAACAGTCGCGCGGTGATTAATCGTTACTTAGGTTACTGGGATGCCAATCCAGCTACTTTGATTCCTCTGTCACCAAAAGATTCTGCACCGCTTTATGTTGAGATGATGGGCGGCTCTAGCAAGATTATGGCTAAGGGTAAGCAACTCTATCAGCAGGGCAAATATCGCGAAGCCATGGAAATTGTGAATAAATTAGTTTATGCGGAACCTAACAATGCTGCCGCTAAAGATTTGCTGGCCGATATTTTTGAGCAAATTGGCTATCAAAAAGAAAGTCCTAGTGTACGCAATAGCTTCCTGGGTGCTGCATACGAATTGCGTCATGGCATGCCTTCTGGAGCATCGCCGAAGACCAACGGCCCTGACATGATCAGAGCAATGACCACAGAGCTTTGGCTGAATGCCTTAGCAATCAGCATGGATAGTAAAAAAGCCGCCGGTATGAAGTTCGCTATCAACCTGAGCACTCCTGATAACGGTGAACAGTTTGTTGTGGAGATGAGTAATTCTGCGCTGACCAATATCAAAGGTTATCAAGATAAGAATCCAAACTTGACCATTACCGTAAATCGTAGTGACTTGGAGAAAGTCATGGGCGGACAAACTACTTTTGAAAAACTTCAGGCCGAAGGAAAAGCCAAGTTTGTTGGTGACCGCAAAGTATTTGATCAATTGCGTAGCACCATGACTACCTTTGCCCCAGACTTTGAGTTAATGCCTGGCACGAAAGTAAAAGCGCCACCAGCTAAACCAAGTAAAGATCCGTTTGAGGCTCCTCCGATTGCCAATTCTGATGGCGCCTAAGTAAATCAGCTGGTAGGTAATAAGAAATGGGCTCCTAGGAGCCCATTTCTTTTATCCAAAACAGAGGTATTTGTTAGGCCGTAAATGCTCCACCAGCTTCTAACGATTTGAGTTCATCGCCGGCAATGCCTAATTCAGCAAGCAGCTCACTGGTATGTTCGCCCAGTAAAGGAGGGTGGCGATAAACCTGCTGAGGAGTGCCATTCATTTTGACGGCAAAGCCAATATTGGGAATTTTGCCTTCAATGGGATGATCGATTTCCATGCGCATCTTGCGATGACGCCCATGTTCACTATCAAATGCTTCCGGATAGGTATTGATTGGGCCAGCAGGAATTCCTGCCGCCAAAAGTGCGTCTACCCATTCCTCACTAGTTTTCTTAGCGAATGATGTTTCTAATTCAGCTGCAAGTTCTAGCCGGTTGGCTAAACGGAGTGGATTGGTTTTAAAACGGGCATCTTCAAATAATTCAGGACGTTCAATTTTGTCGCAGAGCAGTTTCCAGAGTTTTTGATTCGTAGCGCCCATCACAAAGTATCCATCGGAAGCCTTCATGGCTTGATAGGGTGCACTCATATGATTAGCTGTGCCTAGTTTGTAGGGCTCAACCCCAGTGCCCCAATACTGAGCGGTATCCCATATAGAAAATGCCAAAGCAGAATCAAATAGTGAGGCATCAATAAACTGACCTTCACCCGTTTTAGTTTTACCAATATAGGCAGACAAAATTCCGTATACGGCGAATAGGGCGCAGCCGATGTCAGCTACTGGTACACCAGCTTTCACTGGTGGGCCATCAGGGTAGCCTGTGACACTCATTACGCCAGACATTGCTTGGGCCATTAAATCAAAGCCAGGGCGATCTGCCCAAGGACCTGTTTGACCAAAACCGGAGATGCTGGCATAGACCAGGCCTGGATTAATCGCTTGCAAAGATGGGTAGTCAATGCCGAGTTTTTTCATTACACCTGGGCGGTAGTTTTCAACCAAGATATCGGCTGTTTTGACCAGCTCAAAAAATACCTTTTTACCGGCTTCTGTTTTGAGATTAAGGGTGAGACTACGTTTATTGCGATTCATATTCAGAAAGCCCATGCTGTCTGAACCTTTCATCTTGAATCCCATGGATCCTCGAGTTTGATCTCCAGTGCCAGGCGGCTCAATCTTGATGACATCGGCACCCAGGTCGGCCAAGAGCATGCAACAGTATGGGCCGGCCATGACTTGACTCACGTCAAGAACACGCACTCCCGATAGGGGTAATGGCTTTGTGGGTCCATGATGTGAGGCATCTAAAGCGCCATTTATAGGTGTTTTCGTCATTGTCTCAATTGTTTTTATATGTTTAGAATTACCCTGTAATAGTAACAAACACAATTAAAACAATTTTGGAGACTTTATGTTGGTTAAAACGCCTAAATGGGCTATGCGTAGCTTGCTCGCAATCACACTGGCCACTAGTTCATTTTTTGCCATGGGTCAGCAAGCCTACCCATCAAAACCGATCCGTTTAATTGTTGGTTTCGCACCGGGTGGCGGTACTGACATTGTTGCGCGTGCAATTGCACCGAAGATGAGTGAAATTCTCGGTCAAAGCATCATTATTGAGAATAAGTCAGGCGCAGCTGGCACGATTGGTGCAGATTTGGTAGCAAAGTCAAATCCTGATGGCTACACCTTGCTGATGGGGCACTCTAATTCGAATGCGATTTCTCCATTTGTATTAACTAACGTGCCATATAACCCTGCAATGGATTTCACGCCGATTACCTATTTGGGTTACGTGCCAAACGTATTGGTTGTGAAGTCTTCATTGCCTGTTAATTCGGTAGCTCAGTTAATTTCTCTTGCTAAGGCAAATCCAGGTCAGATGACCTATGGATCTTCAGGAATTGGTAGTACTCAGCATTTAGCTGGTGCTTTGTTCTCCAAGATTGCTGGTATCCAGATGAACCATGTGCCATACAAAGGTAGTGGCCAGGCGATTGTGGACTTGCTAGGCGGTCAAATCACAATGAACTTTGATACCTTGCCTCCAAACTTGCAGCAGATTCGTCAGGGTAACCTCAAGGCATTGGCGATCTCAACACCAAAACGTTTATCACTGTTGCCTAATGTGCCAACATTTGCTGAAGTCGGTATTGTTGGTTTCGATGTCACTAATTGGTACTCCGTGATGGGGCCAAAAGCGATGGATCCAGCGGTAGTAAACAAAATTGATCAAGCTGTAAAAGCCGCTATGAATGATCCTGAAATCAAGAAGACATTGGATGCCCAAGGCTTACAGCCAGAGGGCCCTGCAACACCAGCAGCCTTTAGTTTGTTCTTGGCAGCTGAACTTGCTAAATATCAGCGTCTTGTAAAGAGTCTCAACATCAAGGCTGAATAAATTGCATGGCTGAGTACGTTAAAGGGGGTAATGTTGCGCAAGTTGTATTAGAGATACGCGACAACATTGCCCACATTACCTTTGATCATGTGGTGGCTCGCAATGCGATGACCGTCTCCATGTATCAAAGCCTCAAGACAATTTGCGAGGATCTTGCTAAAAATCCACAGGTGCGGGTTGCTCTCTTTCGGGGGGCTGGAGGCAAGTCTTTCGTATCAGGTAGCGATATCGCCCAATTTGCTGGTTTTAAGAGTGGTGAAGATGGTGTGCGCTATGAAGAGGGCATCGATAGCTATCTTGCTCCACTTGCCACCTTACCCATCCCAACGATTGCGGTAATTGACGGCATGGCAGTAGGCGGTGGATTAGCGATTGCGAGCTGTTGTGATTTTCGAATTGCCACCCCAGGCGCAAAATTTGGTGTTCCTATTGCTAAAACACTAGGCAACTGTTTATCGGCAGGCAATATCGCTTGGCTTGTAGCTCATCTTGATATCAATATTGTGAAGCGGATGTTGCTATTGGCAGAAATGATTTCTGCTGAAGAGTTAGCAAAGCAAGGCTATATCTTTGCCATCCATAATCAAGATCAACTTAGTCAAGAGGCTGATCACTTAGCTGAGCGACTAAGTAAATTGGCTCCGATTACGCAAAAATCGAGCAAGCTTGTTCTTGCAAGATTGATCAAAAATAATTTACCTGATTGCAACGATCTGATTAGTGAAACGTATGGAAGTGCAGACTTTAAGAGTGGTGTCACAGCATTTTTAAAGGGTGAGCCACCAAGCTGGATTGGTAAGTAGCAATCTAGAGCCCCAGACTTAATTTCAATCAATCCAAAAACATCTCTTGCAGATTATTAAGGTAGCGAATCCCTAGCTCAGTTGCTTTTAGTCTGCTAGGATTTTCATCTAGCAATCCTTTTTTACTTGCCTCATCAAGACCTTTGCTAATGACGCTCAAAGGTAAGCCGGTGCGCTCACTAAAGGTGTTGGTATCTACCCCATCAGTCAACCTTAAAGTGTTGAGCATAAATTCAAATGGGAGGTCTTTGGCTGCAATCTCGCGATTTTCAATGAGTGCATTACCTTTGGTTTCCATCGCAGTCATATAGGCCTCGGGTTGACGTTCTCGAACTTGTCGTGTGATTCGGTCTGGGTAGGAAACTTTGCCATGTGCCCCTGCACCAATGCCAATGTAATCTCCAAAGCGCCAGTAGTTTAGGTTGTGTTTGCACTCCTGATTTTTTTTAGCGTAAGCAGAGACTTCATAGCGTTGATAGCCCGCCTTAGTGAGTAGATCTAAATTCTGCTCATAGATAGCATCAATTGCATCATCATTCGGAAGGGATGGTGGAAAGCTAGCAAAGTACGTATTGGGCTCAAGGGTAAGGTTGTAGAAAGAGAGGTGGGGCGTCTTAAATGACAAGGCAGTTTCTACATCTGCTTTGGCCATCGCTAGCGTTTGATTTGGCAGGCCGTACATGAGGTCTAAATTTACGGACTTAAAGTGTTTTAGTGCTATCTCTACGGCTCGCTTGGCTTCCTCACCGTTATGTATACGACCCAAGGCCTTAAGGTATTCATCTTGAAAGCTCTGAATACCTAGGGAAACGCGGTTAATTCCTGCCTTTGCAAAACCAGCAAATTTTTCAGCCTCAACTGATCCAGGATTCGCTTCCATCGTGATCTCGGCATCTGGCTCTAGGTTCACTCTGGCACGTATTGCGCATAAAAGTTGATCCATGCCTTCGGCGGAAAGCAGGCTTGGAGTTCCGCCACCAATAAAAATACTGTGGACTTGGCGCCCCCAAGTATTGGGCAATTCTGTTTCTAGATCGGCAATCAGCGCATGGATATACCGCGCCTCATCAAAACCTGCTTTACCCTCTTTAATTTGATGCGAATTGAAATCGCAATAAGGGCATTTCTTTTCACACCAAGGAAAGTGAATATACAAAGCCAGAGGTGGCAATGCACTGAGACTTACTTTGTTGGGGTTGGAGTTAAGCACGCGCTTTAAGTTGGGTAATGAGTTCGCGCAAGGCTTGACCGCGATGGCTAATCAAGTTCTTTTTTGCGGGCTCTAGCTCTGCAGCAGTGCAGCCATGTTCCTGCAGGAAAAAGTGAGGGTCATATCCAAAACCATTGCTACCCGATGCTTTATCCACAATTTGCCCATACCAACGTGTTTGAACAATGATGGGCTCTGGATCATCTGCGCTATTGACGAATACCAGTGCACATACATAATGCGCACCCCGATCAGTGTGAGCCTTTAATTCTTGAATGAGTTTTTCATTGTTCGCTGCATCATCGCCTTGCTCTCCTGCAAAGCGGGCTGATAAAACACCAGGCTTGCCATATAAAGCATGGGCGCAAATACCGGAGTCATCAGCTAAAGCAGGAAGACCAGACGCCGCGCTGGCGTGACGTGCTTTGGCTAGTGCGTTTTCTACAAAAGTGCAGTGAGGTTCATCTGCGGACGGAATGCCTAATTCACCCTGGGGAATAACGTGAAAATTCAGGGGAGCTAAAAGCGCCTGAAATTCCTTTACCTTGCCAGCGTTATTGGAGGCGAGAACGAGCTTTTGCATCTGGATGTTTATTTCAATGCATCAATTTGCATTTGGGTGAGCTCACGAATGCCTTGCTCAGCAAGATCCAGGAGCGCATTTAACTCAGCTCTAGAGAAGGCTGCGCCTTCAGCAGTGCCTTGTACTTCAATCATGCCGCCTTTACCAGTCATGACCACGTTCATATCGGTATCGCAAGAAGAGTCTTCTGGGTAATCCAAATCAAGCACAGGAGTACCTTGATAGATACCAACAGAAATAGCGGCTACGCTATCAATGATTGGATCCTGGGTGAGAGCACCACTCTTTAGAAGTTGGTTAACGGCATCTCTTGCTGCTACATAGGCTCCAGTAATAGATGCCGTACGTGTGCCACCGTCGGCTTGTAATACATCGCAATCCAGATGAATGGTTCTCTCGCCTAACACTTTCAAGTCAAAAACGCTACGCATCGCTCGGCCAATGAGGCGCTGAATTTCTTGGGTACGTCCTGATTGTTTGCCGCGCGCAGCTTCACGATCGCTTCGGGTGTGCGTAGAGCGCGGGAGCATGCCGTACTCGGCAGTTACCCAACCCTCGCCAGAGCCCTTTTTATGGGGAGGCACTTTTTCCAGGATGCTGGCGGTGCAGAGTACTTTGGTATCCCCAAAGGCAATTAATACTGAACCTTCGGCATGCTTGGTAAAGGCTCTAGAGATGGTGACTGGGCGCAAATCTTTTGGCTGACGGCCGCTTGGGCGGGCAATATTGGTTGGGCTGGTGGCGCTCATAAAAGGGGGTCCTGTGGGGTTAGGGTCTGAATCGGGTCTAGTTCAATAATGAATCTACAATGTCCATATGATATCGAGCATGACT
>NZ_JACVPQ010000017.1 GCF_018881795.1 Polynucleobacter sp. MWH-Jannik1A5
GAGCTCCTTGGTTCGAACGGCGTTTACACCCTGACTGATACTGGTAATGCCATCACCACCTTAGCTGGTAATACTGGCACTGTTTCATTCTTAGAGAACAGTGGTTTTGCGATTGGCGCTGTTAATACGACTGGTTTAACAGCAAGCACCAGTGTGACATTGAGCTCCACTGGCACCGTAACTCAGTCTAATTTAATTAGCACCCCAAGTCTCTTGCTATTGGGTTCTGGTGGTGTTTACACCTTAACCAATACCTCTAACGCCATTACGACGTTGGCAGCCAATACCGG
>NZ_JACVPQ010000018.1:0-3523 GCF_018881795.1 Polynucleobacter sp. MWH-Jannik1A5
GAGCTAAAGTACCTGCAGATACGGTAGTGATACCGGTGTAGGTGTTGGTGCCAGATAAGGTTAAGGTGCCAGAGCCGAGTTTGGTGAGTGAGCCTGTTCCGGAAATTACATTGCTAACTGCAATGCTGCCAGCGCGGTTGATGATTAATGCACCATTATTGAATATAGAACCACTTCCAAAGCTACCTGTGGAACCACCATTACCAACGGATAAGCTACCGGAATTGATGTAGGTATCACCAGAATAGGTATTGGTGCCAGTGAGATAGAGAGTTCCGCTACCGGATTGAGCAATACTTCCTGCGCCTGATAAGTCTCCACTGAGGATGACGTCATCAGAACGGCTATAAGCCAAGATAGCGCTGTTAATTACGGCGCCTGAACCAAGTGAGCCAGAGGTTGCGCCATTACCGATTTGTAATGTACCCGCGCTGTTTGTAGTTGTGCCAGATAAAGTGCTGTTACCACCCAACACCAACGTACCCGCCCCACTCTTCGTGAGATCACCTGTACCAGCAATGATGCCGTTGTAAGTCAAGGCAGTAGAACCATCGACATTGATCGTGCCGTTACCGGTCATGGCAATGCCACGATTGGCATTTAAGGTAAATGTGGCTGTACTGTTCAGTGTTCCACCGTTAAAGATAATGGATCCTGGTGTTGCGCTTGCTGGAGCAGCGCCTAACTGGTTATCTGCAGAAATCGCTAAAGTACCGCCAGTCAGAGTGCTTGTACCGGTGTAGGTATTAGCGCCAGATAGCGTGGTTGTTCCGGAGCCTACTTGCTCTAAGTTCGCAGAACCCGCCAAGATCGCAGATACCGTGGCTGCGCTAGTGTTATTGAAGGTGTAGCTAGAACCTGTCAGAGCGCCAGTAGTGCTGGTGATCGATCCACCGTTTGTGCCGATGGTGACTGCACCAACCGTATCAGAGTAGGCACCTAAAGCAAAAGTGCCGCCGTTGACTGTCAGTGCTGAGCTATTAGAGATCACATCATTCGCACCAAGAGCTAAAGTACCTGCTGATACTGTTGTTGTACCGGTGTAGGTGTTAGCGCCAGATAGGGTTAAGGTGCCAGAATCAGACTTTGTTAAGGTGCCTGAGCCAATATCAATCACTGATGCAATGACTGTGTTGCCCGCCCCAGAGATGGTTAGGCCAATATTAGAAGCTTGGATATTGCTACCCAAAGTAATGGTTCCACCAGCAACAGCACTTAATGTTGTAGCAGAACCAAGAGTTACCAAGGTATCGCTATCACCCAAAGTTGTATTGCCACCCATCACCAATGTACCAGCAGTAGTGATAGATGAAGGTGCTGTTGCTGTAATACCAGCGGTGTAAGTTTGCGTATTGCCTGCTGACCCAAGGGTCAATGCACCGGTGTTATTAAATGTGATGGTGTTAGTGACCGTGCCGCCAGTACCAGTCAATGAGACATTATTAACAGTATTAGCAATGGTGAAGTCCGCTGCTGTAATACCACCAGTAAAGCTTGCAGTACCGCCAATATTTTGCAGATTCAGACTACCGGTACCAGAGAATGAAGTGCCGCTCACGTCAGCGCCGCTTATGCCAGATCCAGCACTCAAAGTTAGGCTATATGACGATCCTGTTACAGCGCCCAAAGTAATATCGCCTGCATTGGTGCTTGCATTGGTATTGAGGGTTGTATTAGCTCCAAGCGTTACCGGACCAAATGTCATGGCTGTATTGGTGGTATTGATGGTGCCCTTCAGGGTGCTTGAGGAAGGAGCAGTTGCAGTAATGCCACCGGCAAAGGTTTGTGTGCCGCCACTAGAACCCAAAGCAACGGTGCCAGTATTACTGAAGGTCACTGCGTTAGCAATAGTAGAGCCGCTAGCATTGATGGCTACGTTGTAGGCATTATTTGTTGTAGTGAGGCTGCCTGCAGTCAATGCATCATTAAATGCGATGGTTCCAGTTGAGCTAGTGAGTGCAACAGTTGCCGCAGTAACTGCCCCACCAAAAGTAGTGCCGCCAGAATTGGTAATCGTCAATGTGCCGATATCAGTACCAATAGCCCCTGTCACGCTGACTGCGCCAGTAGTATTAATCACTACGTTGGAGGCTGAGCCGCCTGCGGTACCGGTAATAGAGGCTACAGTAATTGAGCCAGAGCTACCGCCACCAAGATACAGTGTCACGCCATTACCCAAGAGTACGTTGTTCAGAGTAATAGGTGAAGTACCAAAGTCAAATACGCTGTTAGAGCTCAAGAATGTAGTGGTTCCGCCCAAGTTAAACGAGCAACTTGTTCCAACCACGCAAGTAGATGGATTGGCAGCAGTGAATGTTCCCAAAAGGATATTGTCACCAGTATCGTGAGTAATACCGCGTGCAAATGTGAGGGTGTCAGAGGTAGCGTCACCGTAGTAAACCGCGCCAGTAGTACTTAAGGTTACTGCGCTAGTAATGTCCGTTACAGATCCATAGAACTTTATCTCACTAGAGCCACCCGCATTGCTCATCGCTGCTGCATACAGATTGTTAGCAAACTCAATTACACCTGTTCCACTAGTAACCACCAAGCTAGTAATACGATCGCCGCTGGTGCCAACTGTACCGTTAAATGTCACACCGCCAGAATTGGCGATTGTGAATGTACCGATATTGGTGCTGATGGCACCACTTACTGTGACTGCATCGGCGGTATTAATGGTGATATTGGACTTAACACCCGTTGTGCCACTAATTGAGCTCAAAGTCATTGGTGTAGCTGCTCCAGCACCCAAAGTGAGAGTTGCGCCAGGGTTAACGGTTGTTGCACCCAGGGTAATACGCCCTACTCCTGGGCTCAATGTCACGCTGTTTTCAATCGTAGTCGGTGAATTTAAGGAAATCGCAGATGCAGTGGTATTGATCTGGCTGGCATTAATAGAAATGCCAGATGAAGCATTAGCCGTTACACCGCCTAAGAAATTAAAGATGTCGTTATAGTTATCGCCAAAGCGAATCGTGCCGGTGTTATAGAAAGTGGCAGCATTAGAAATCGTAGTTGTACCAGCAGCACTAGAAAGATTATTCAGGGCCACATTAAATGCATTGCTGCCAGTGCTTGCACCAACTACCAAGCTATCAGCAACAATCGTACCGTCAACAGTAATAGTTCCAGTTTGAGCGGCATTACCTAAAGTCAGTGTGCCGAGCTTAGTTGATGATCCGATTACACCAGCAAGACTAATGGTTCCAGACTTGCTGGATACGCTGAATGACTGATCCCCTGCGCTTGTACCCTGAATAGCACTGCTAATCGTAATAGTTGCACCAGAACCACTGGTTGCTGTATTGATAGCTGAGTCTGTACCAACTAAAGTCAGCGTCTTGGATGAAGTACCAATGGCAACGGAAGCGCTGTTATTGGTTGTATTTAAGGTGCCACCCAAGGTCACGGCACTTGGCGCAGTTGCAGTTACACCACCAGTGAAGTTGATAGTGTCACTACCGTTACCTAAAGCCAAGGTACCGGTATTGGCAAATGTTGTGGCTCCAGCGATAGTGTT
>NZ_JACVPQ010000018.1:3533-15944 GCF_018881795.1 Polynucleobacter sp. MWH-Jannik1A5
GCCAAAACTCATTGCATCATTGCTACTAGTAATAGTGCCCTTTAAGGTAGAAGCACTTGGAGCAGTGGCTGTTAAGCCACCGTTAAAGGTTAAGGTGCCACCACTAGCACCTAAGGCTAAGGCACCAGTATTGCTAAAGGTTGCTAGGTTGGTAATTGTGCCGCTAGCACCATTGAGTTCTACGCTATAAGCTTGCGCTGCAGTATTGAGAGTAGTCGCAGTTAACGCATCGTTAAAGACGATTGAACCAGTAGTGTTAGTTAAGGTTACTGTAGTTGCAGCAACCGCACCACTGAAGGTGGTGCCACCAGAGTTGGTGATGGTTAAGGTGCCGACGTTGGTGCCTACTGCCCCGCCTACGGTGACTGCACCAGCAGTATTCATGGTCAGGTTTGCAGTACCACTGCTTGGGCCGGTAACGGTAGTTAAGGTAACTGGGGTAGCTGCAGTAGCGCCTACTGTCAGGCTGTTATTCAGAGCAATCGCACCAGTAGTGATCTGACCAGTAGAAGTGCCACCGATAGTCGATGTGCCGCCAATCGTCACTGCAGTGTTGCTATCGCCCAGAGTAATCACGCCAGTACCGGCAGCAGTCACAGTACCGTTCACAGTAATTGCACTTGGCGCAGTTGCAGTTACACCACCAGTGAAGTTGATAGTGTCACTGCCGTTACCTAAAGCCAAGGTACCGGTATTGGCAAATGTTGTGGCTCCAGCGATAGTGTTGGTAGTGCCGTTAATGGCGACGTTGTAAGCCGCAGTACCAGCAGAGACAGTCATGCCAGTAGTCAGAGTCAAGTCACCGTTAAAGCTTACCGCTGTTGATGCTGCGCCATCAGTGATTACTACAGTTCCTGCAGCAACCGCACCACTAAAGGTGGTGCCACCAGAGTTGGTGATGGTTAAGGTGCCGACACCTGAAGTTGATGTACCAGCAATTGTGGCGCCAGAGACTGCACCAGTTCTTAAGGAGAGGTTATAAGTAGCACCAGTAACTGCACCAATGCTCAAGTCAGCAACATCAGTTGTTGCTACGGTATTAAGCGTAGTGTTAGCACCCAAAGTGATTGGACCAAAACTCATTGCGTCGTTACTGCTATTAATAGTGCCCTTTAAGGTAGAAGCACTTGGCGCAGCTGCTGTTAAGCCACCGTTAAAGGTTAAGGTGCCACCACTAGCACCTAAGGCTAAGGCACCAGTATTGCTAAAGGTAACCGCATTAGTAATCGTGCCGCTCGCGCCATTGAGCTCTACGCTATAAGCTTGCGCTGCAGTATTGAGCGTAGCCGCAGTTAACGCATCGTTAAAGACGATTGAACCAGTAGTGTTGGTCAGGGTTACTGTAGTTGCTGCCACAGTGCCACTAAAGGTGGTGCCACCAGAGTTGGTGATGGTGAGTGTGCCGACGTTGGTGCCTACTGCCCCGCCTACAGTGACTGCACCAGCAGTATTAATGTTCAGGTTTGCAGTACCACTGCTTGGGCCGGTAACGGTAGTTAAGGTAACTGGGGTAGCTGCAGTAGCGCCTACTGTCAGGCTGTTATTCAGAGCAATCGCACCAGTAGTGATCTGACCAGTAGAAGTGCCACCGATAGTCGATGTGCCGCCAATCGTCACTGCAGTGTTGCTATCGCCCAGAGTAATCACGCCAGTACCGGCAGCAGTCACAGTACCGTTCACAGTAATTGCACTTGGCGCAGTTGCAGTTACACCACCAGTGAAGTTGATAGTGTCACTGCCGTTACCTAAAGCCAAGGTACCGGTATTGGCAAATGTTGTGGCTCCAGCGATAGTGTTGGTAGTGCCGTTAATGGCGACGTTGTAAGCCGCAGTACCAGCAGAGACAGTCATGCCAGTAGTCAGAGTCAAGTCACCGTTAAAGGTTACCGCTGTTGATGCTGCGCCATCAGTGATTGCTACAGTTCCTGCAGCAACAGTGCCACTAAAGGTGGTGCCACCAGAGTTGGTGATGGTGAGTGTGCCGACGTTGGTGCCTACTGCCCCGCCTACAGTGACTGCACCAGCAGTATTAATGTTCAGGTTTGCAGTACCGCTGCTTGGGCCGGTGACGGTAGTTAAGGTAATTGGGGTAGCTGCAGTAGCGCCTACTGTCAGGCTGTTATTCAGAGCAATCGCACCAGTAGTGATCTGACCAGTAGAAGTACCGCCGATAGTCGATGTGCCGCCAATCGTCACTGCAGTGTTGCTATCGCCCAGAGTAATCACGCCAGTACCGGCAGCAGTCACAGTACCGTTCACAGTAATTGCACTTGGCGCAGTTGCAGTTACACCACCAGTGAAGTTGATAGTGTCACTGCCGTTACCTAAAGCCAAGGTACCGGTATTGGCAAATGTTGTGGCTCCAGCGATAGTGTTGGTAGTGCCGTTAATGGCGACGTTAAAGGCATTTGCACCTGCGCTAGCGTTAACAGTCATTGCAGTAGCAACATTCAAATTGTCATTGAAGGTAATCGTTGTTGCATCAGTACTGTCAGCAAGGGCAATAGTTGCCGCTGAAACGGTGCCGTTAAATGTAGCGCCGCCAGAGTTAGTAATAGTCAGTGTCCCGATATTGGTGCCCACTGCCCCACCAACGGTAACAGCGCCAGCCGTAACAATCGTAAGATCTGCCGTACCTGTAGAAGGGCCAGTAATACTAGACAGGCTCATGGCATTAGAACGAGTAGCCAATGTTCCGAGCGTTAAGCTGTTATTGAGATTAATTGCGCCAGTAGTAATCTGACCGGTAGAGGTGCCACCAAGAGTAGAAACGCCGCCAATCGTTACAGCCGTATCTGAATCACCTAATGTAATGACGCCGGTGCCGGCCGCAGTAACTGTACCGTTGACGCTAATCGCACTAGGCACAGTCGCTACAATACCGCCAGTGAAGTTAATAGTGTCACTACCGTTACCTAAAGCCAGCGTACCAGTGTTATTAAAGGTCGTAGTACCGGCAATAGTGTTTGTGCCACCATTAATCGCAACGTTATAGGCCGCTGATCCCGCCCCAACTGTCATACCAGCAGTGAGGGTGAGGTTGCCACTAAAGGCAATAGTATTGCTGGCAGTAGTGCTAGTAACTGCTAGTGTTGCTGCATCTACCGTACCGCTAAACGTTGTTCCGCCAGAATTACTAATAGTGATGGTTCCAATGTCTGTACCAACATTACCGAGCACGCGCACTGTGCCAACAGAGTCAATCACGACATTGGACTTACCAGACAGCACACCGGCAGTACTGGTTGCTGTACCTGAGATTGATTTAACAGAAATCAGACCTGGACCACCATTACCCAATGTCAGAGTGACGTTATCGCCTAGAGTAATTGCACCTAAGATGACATCAACGTTCGGGTTGTAATAGGAGGTATCGGCATTCAGTGTCAGACCGCGATCAGCACCCAAGTCATAGCCGTTAGTAGCATCTACGGTACCAATATTGGTATTACCTGTACCAGTAAATGCCAATGATTTAAGCTTAATGACTAGGCCAGTATTGCCAGCAATGATATTGCCAGTGCCATTGTTAACATTAAAGGCATAAGCGCCATCAGCAGTTCCAGTTCCACCATTAATCGTTCCAGCAGTAACGTCTGAGTTTGTCGTATTGATAGTGACATCAGAGAACAATTGGGTTGTTCTTGATGAGCCCTTCAGATCTACTGCCCCAGTGGTATTAATGGAACCATATAGCTTATTAATACCTGTGCCATAGAGCGTGAAGGCGGTTAATTTAGATGAAGATGATCCGACTGCAGCCAAACTGATAAAGCCGGAGCCATTACTAATTCCAAGGCTAAATACGCCAGTGGTATCACCCAGGGTTACGTTACCGTTGCTTGAGCTTGTAATGCTGGAATTGACCTGCAACGGATTTGTACGAGAAGTACCCTTCAAATCAATATTGCCAGTAGCAGTAATAGCGGATGGTAGATAGTTATCGCCGGTACCCTGCAATGTCAGACTGCTAATAGCAGTTGATTGCCCTACTGTTCCACCAAATGTGATGCGTGCCGTTCCACTATTGATAGTCAGGTCACGTGCACCATTAATAGTGGTTGTAGAACCGCTAAATACAATTGCTGCATCAGTTGAAGTTAGGGTTATGGCGCCAGTAGAAAGCGTTATTGGACCTGTATAGGTCTGAGTACCAGCCCCAGTAGAGATATTGGCACCAATAGTTATACCCGCTGAACCAACCAGCGCAAGATTACCTGTAGTAGTAATGCCGACAGAATTTACGCTACCTACTGTGTATGCAGTTCCTTGGGTAAATGACACTACGCCAGCATTAGCAGCCAAGGTTGTAATGGCATTTGCCGAGCCTGTATTGGTCAGGGTGAATGTACCGCTACCCAAAAGCTCTAAACCAGACGCAGCCACTTTTTGTGACTGGGTAACAGTACCGGTAGAGCTTAATGTGGTGTTGCCTGTAGTTGTTAGGCCTACTGTATTAACTGTGCCTATAGCAAAACCACTGTTTTCCAAGAAGGAAACAGTGCCAGTACTACCAGCTAAAGTGGTAATAGCGTTGCTGGAATTAGTCAGTGTGTAGCTCGCACCTGCACCAAGTAACTCAAGACCTGCAGCACTAATAGATCCACTAACACCCTGAGTGACTGAACCTGTTGTATAGAGAGTTAAATTATCTGAGCCAGTATTAAATGCACCAATAAACTCAATACCACCACTACTTGCACCGTAGTTATATAGCCTGATGAAATCGCTATAGGTGTATGCACCTGCAGTAATTTTTCCAGTAGCGCTTGATGAGCCAAAGGTAATGCTGCTAAATCCATTGCTTAGATAACCTAATTCAGCATCAGTAAAGTGTAGGTCGCCTGCTGCTAATGAACCCAAACCAATCGTGGTACTTGCTGTCTTTGGTGCAATGGTTAGAGCAGAAGAGCCACCAATCGTAGCGCCAAGAGTAATTACATCTGTATTAATAGTCAGAGCATTAGCACCCATCGCAATCGTGCCAGAAGCGCCAGTAGTAAACGCGGCTGCAGTAATGTTTGTAGCCCCGAGCACATTGGTAGCGCCCACTGCGCCATTCATGGTCACAGTACCAGCACCTGCAGTGATGGTGAGAGCACGAGCAGTATTAGTAGCACTATTCAGGGTGCTGCTGAAGGTGACATTACTATCGGTCGTTGCCAAAGTTGTAGCAGCAGTCAATGTCACTGCCCCGCTATAGAGCTGGGTACCAGTGGTGGTGATATTGGCACCAATGGTGGTGGTGCCAGAAACTGATAAGTTAGTTACCCCAGTAATAGCGCCATTAATGACAGCATTACCGGAAATGTCGTAGATACCTGAGCCGACTAAGGTTGAGCTATTAGTAGTTGTAGCCGCAGTGATGCTGGTGTCACCTACCGCAGTAGTTCCACCTACCGCGCCAGTAAAGGTAACCGCGCCTGTTCCAGCCCCAATCGTTAAAGCACGAGCAGACGTACTACTGTTCAATGTGCCTGCAAAGACAATATTGCTATTTGTAGTATTCAGGGTAGTTGCCGCACCCAATGTCACTGCATCGTTATAAGTTTGCGTGCCGGTTGTGGTGACCGCGCCACCGTTCACTGCAGTCGTACCGCCAGTATTAGTCGTTACAGAAGCAGCAGTAACGGCAGCGCTAAAGGTAGTTGTACCTGTGGTGTTAACAGTCAAGGCACCAAGCGCACCATCGGTTGCACCGCCTACTACACCGGTGAAGGTCACGTTACCTGAACCTGCAGAGACTGTTAGCGGGTTAGCAACAGTAGCCGCGCTGTTGACTGTAGATGAGAAACCAACTGTACCGTTGCCAGAAGAACTATTAAGAGTTACTGAAGAACCAGTAATATTGACTGCATCGCCATAAGATTGATTACCGCTGGTTGTTATGTTCCCAGCAATAGCCGTACTACCGCCAGTATTCGTAGTGACAGCGCTAGCAGCTACTGTAGAGCCAAAGGTGGTGGCTCCGGTTGAATTGATAGTGAGTGCACCGAGGGATCCATTTGTACCAGCCCCCACCGCGGCTTCAAAAGTCACATTACCAGATCCACTGGATATAGTGAGCGTTTTAAGTGCAGCCGACGCGCCTCCCCCGCCTAATATAAATCCTGAACCGCTTGTTGCACCAAGTGTATAGGTCTGAGCGGATGCCGAACTGTTAGTGAAAGTATTAATCACTGTACTGCCTACACCATCAACATAAACTGTGATGGTAGCTCCGGCAGAGAGTAATAAAGATCTAGCTTGATCATTAAAGCCTCCTGACCACAAAAGCGCATAGGTCGGGCTTGATGAGCTAACTGAATCGGCATAAGTGACTGCACCAGTGTAGGTATATGTTCCGCCACTTCCGTTATAAAAAGTAACCGAAGGAGTTCCACTAGATTGATAGGTACTATTGATACTCGTTGTCGAACCACTAAATGCAATATTTCCGCCTGAAGATGTCAGCGTAATATCTTCATTTAAGGTAATTGGACCAGTATAGGCTTGAGATCCAGAACCGCTATTGATGTTGGCAGCAAAAATTATTCCACCTGAGCTACTTAAACTCAAATTACCACTTGTAGTGATGCCAACCGTATTCACTGTCCCAATGGTGTATCCAGAATTTTCTACAAAAGTAATCGTGCCTGTATTACCCGCCAAGGTTGTAATCGCATTGGAGGCATTACTTAAGGCGTAACTACCATTTGCACCTAAGAGCTCCAGGCCAGCAGCAGCAATCAAGTTGGATTGAGTTACGCTTCCAGTGCTACTTAAAGTGGTGTTGCCACTAGTAGTCAAACCAACTGTATTGACAGTGCCGATATCAAAGCCACTGTTCTCTACCAGAGATACAGTGCCGGTATTGCCTGCCAAGGTAGTAATAGCGTTACCGGTATTAGTTAATGTGTAAACACCAGCTGAACCGAGGAGTTCAAGATTGGTGAGTGTTAATGCTTGAGACTGAGTCACCGTACCGGTTGAACTCAATGTCAAGGTTGTTGCGGTCACACCATTAGTAGAACCGACTGCGCCAATCGCAAAGCCACTGTTCTCCAGGAACGATACGGTGCCGGTATTGGCTGCCAACGTCGTAATGGCGTTAGAGGTATTGGTTAAGGTGTAAACACCACCAGAACCCAATAGCAAGAGACTTGGGGTGCTAATTAAATTAGACTGAGTTACGGTGCCAGTGGAGCTCAATGTCACACTGGTGCTTGCTGTTAAACCAGTCGTATTAACAGCGCCAATCGCAAAACCACTGTTCTCTAAGAATGAAACAGTGCCAGTATTACCAGCTAAGGTGGTGATGGCATTACCAGTATCAGTCAGGGTGTAAACGCCGTTCGAACCAAGGAGCTCTAAGCCGGAGGCGGTGATGGCGGCAGATTGAGTTACGGTACCCGTTGAGCTTAGAGTTGTATTGCCACTTGTAGTTAAGCCAACTGTATTGACAGTGCCAATAGCAAAGCCTGAATTTTCCACCAATGAAACTCTTCCAGTATTACCTGCCAAAGTAGTAATGGCATTAGAAGTATTGGTTAAGGTATAGATACCAGCAGCACCAAGAAGCTCAAGATTAGTTACGGCCAATGCTTGAGACTGGGTAACAGTAGCAATTGAGCTGAGTGTCAGTGTTGTAGCGGTAATTCCGTTGGTGGATCCCACTGTTCCTAGTGCAAAGCCACTGTTCTCCAAGAAAGAAACCGTACCAGTATTGCCTGCCAATGTAGTGATGGCGTTAGAGGTGTTGGTTAAGGTGTAAGCACCGCCACTACCTAGAAGCAATAAGCTTGGAGTGTTAATGAGGTTTGACTGAGTTACAGCCCCAGTAGAGCTCAGCGTCACACTGGTGCTTGCTGTCAAACCGGCTGTATTGACAGTACCGATATCAAAGCCACTGTTCTCTACCAGAGATACAGTGCCGGTATTGCCTGCCAAGGTAGTAATAGCGTTACCGGTATTAGTTAAGGTGTAAACACCAGCTGAACCGAGGAGTTCAAGACCTGCGGCTGTAATCGCGGCAGATTGGGTAACGGTAGCCGTTGTGCTTAATGTAGCGTTAGCAGAGGTAGTTAAACCAGCAGTTCCATTAATGGTACCGATGGCATAACCAGAGTTCTCCAAGAAGGAAACCGTACCGGTATTGGCTGCCAACGTCGTAATGGCGTTAGAGGTATTGGTTAAGGTGTAAACACCACCAGAACCCAATAGCAAGAGACTTGGGGTGCTAATTAAATTAGACTGAGTTACGGTGCCAGTGGAGCTCAATGTCACACTGGTGCTTGCTGTTAAACCAGTCGTATTAACAGCGCCAATCGCAAAACCACTGTTCTCTAAGAATGAAACAGTGCCAGTATTACCAGCTAAGGTGGTGATGGCATTACCAGTATCAGTCAGGGTGTAAACGCCGTTCGAACCAAGGAGCTCCAGGCCGGCGGCGGTGATTGAAGCGCCGCTAGCCTGTGTAACAGAACCAGTTGTATAGAGCGTTAAGTTATTGCTTCCAACGCTTACTGGCGCAATGAACTCAATACCGCTGCTACCCGATCCATAATTGAGCAGCTTGATGTTATCTAGGTAGGTGTATTCAGCAGCAGTAATTTTTCCAGTTGCAGTAGCTGAGCCAAAGGTAATGGATGAGAAGCCGTTTGTTAAGCGACCCAGCTCTGTGTCATTCAAATGCAAATCACCCGTAGCCAAAGTACCGAGGCCGATCGTAGTTGTTACTGTTTTTGGTGCGATGGTAAGGGTGGAGCTGCCAGTGATAGAGGCGCCAATGTCCAAGGTGTTGGCGGTAATAGTTAAGGCATTAGCCCCCATATTGATAGTGCCACTAGCGCCAATATTGACTGTCCCACCAGAAATACTGGTTGCGCCTAATACATTAGATCCCCCTACTGCTCCATTAATAGCAACGGTTGCTGTACCTGCATTAATGCCAACCGTTCTTGCAGATGTGCCGTCAAAACTATTGATCGTGCCATTAAAGGTAATGTTGCTATTGGTTGTTGCAAAAACAGTATTTTGCTTAATCAATACGGAGTTATTAAAGGATTGTGAACCCGTAGTTGTCACATTTGCAGTATCAATAATGGTAGTGCCGCTACTACCAGTCAATAACGTAGCACTTGTAACCGGCTGATTAATAGTGATAGTTCCCGAGCTATCAAGAGAAATCACATTTAAAGGAACTACGTTACCAACCAAACCATTAAAAGTAATGTTGCCTGTACCCGTTTGAAGATTAAGGCTCTCTGCCCCTGCAGTTGTGCCGTTGAGGTTGCTTGAGAATGACAGCGCTTGGTTAGCCGTAATCATTGTCACGCTACCGGAAATAACCACTGGATCATTGAATGTAAATGTGGCATCTCCAGCAGCAATCATGTCAGCACCAACTGAGATATTGGCGCCATTGGTATCAATCACCAATGGATCAATCACATTCATATTGGTAGAGATCGTGATCTGACCGGTTGTTGGCGAACCAATAGTGATGCCAGTAAAACCATTTTTCAGATAAGCAAGCTCAGTTGCGGTGATATTAAGCACTGTATCGGTATCGTTATTGGTGCCACCGACCACCAAGGTATTGCCGCTGGTGTATGGCTTGATAACTAATGTAGATTGACCATAGACATCAGCCGTTGGATTGAATTCATCGCCAAAGAAAGTCAATGCGCCTAAGCCATGGCCGTTTGTGCCCATTGCTGCGGTAGTGATCACACCAGTACCCGAAGTCAATGTCAGAGCAAGATTGTCGCCAGTCAGAGGAGCGGCTAAAGTAAGCGCCCTATTCGCAGTGCTTGAGCCACCAGATGTATTAATGGTAGTTGCAGCCGTCAGTAAGATGCTAGAGCTTGATGTGCCAATCGTTGTTGGCCCGCTGCTCGTAAATGACCCAGCTAAGCTAATTGCGCTTGGCGCAGTTGCAGTAAAGCCAGCGCTAAACGTAAACGCATCAGCGGCGGCATCTCCAAGAGTTAAAGCTCCAGTATTGGCAAAAGTTACTGCGTTAGTAATTGAGTTTGTAGCACCAGTAACTGAAAGTCCATAGGATCCAGAGCCTGATGTAAAGCTGGTCAGGCTCAAGCTATCTACAAATGAAATATTGCCTGTTTGCGCATTATTAATAGATACACCACTAAGTCTTGTGGTCGTACCAACTACCTTGTTGAAATCAATCGTTCCGCCAACTGCATTCAAGGTTAGAGCATAGGCGCCATTAACTGTTCCGTTAAACGCTATATTGGCGCCAGCATTCGAATTAGCTGTCGCAGTTGAAATAGTCGTATTGCCAGCTAAAGTAACCGGGGTTGCCGCGGCGCCAAGAGTAACAGCACCACCCGCATTAATGGTTCCCATTAATTGAACGGAAGACTGGGTTACCGCTGTAAATGTGCCACCTACGTTAGCAGTGCCCGAACTATTAAACGTCAGAGCTCCAGTATTTCTAAAGTTCGCGTTAGATCCAACGGTGAGATTGCTGGTGCTTGCAGAGCTATTGGTTGAGAAGGTGTATCTGAACCATACCTGGTCGTGACCATCGGGGTCAGAAGACCATACCCACTTTGCCTGAGGATTATTAATAACTGGGCCCCAAGGGCCTGAGTCATAGGGTCCGACTACGGTCGCGTTAGACCATGCAGAATCGTTATAGGCAGTAGTTCCCCAATTTGCTGTCCCAGTAGGATTGGATGTGGTCACCTTCCAGTTGGTATCAGATCCAGCATAGGCACCATTCGAATAAGTCAACAATGACTGGAATGCCGCGATACCACCCTGGTCGTATGCATAAATAGCCAAGACGTTCTGTCCATTTGCAAGGGATCCAAGGCTGGTATAGGTTTCTGCAGCCGGCCAGTTATTACCCGAACCAAGTAGCGTGCCATTCAAATATGCTGTGTAGCCATTGTCTGCAGTAATTTTGATATTGCTCAATAAATTTGGTGAGGCACCCAAATAGATATCAAAAGCAGTAGTGCCGGTTGCAATGGAATCAGCACCCAAATCATTCAGAATGTAGAAGGCGCCAGATTGACCTGTTGAGCCCAATGTAAGTACCCCTACTCCACTTACGGTTGAATTAAATGTGGTGCCGCTATTTCCACTGTTAATAGTCAAGTCAACATTACTTCCGGTCAGAGTATTTGCAGAAGATCCGCCAATAGTGATTCCGCCACTAGTGGTTGTGAGAGTTCGAGTGCCGCTGCCGCCGAGCGTAACATCTCCAGTGAGTGCAATAGCTCCTGTGCTGGTAGTAATGTTGCCGCCATTCCATGTAAGTGCGCCACCCACAGTAAACGAAGCATTGGTAGAACTGGCAGCAGCAAGATCATGACTCAAAGTCATTGCACTAGAAGATGTAAAGACTGTAGGATCTTTAAAGGTGAGATTAGCTTGAGAGCTTATTGCCCCTGAATAACCTGCTCCACCAATCGTAATGCCGCTAAAGCCATCAACTAGATAAGCAATGTCAGCAGCCTTCAGATTCAATACAGTAGTTGCAGAATTATCCGCAGAACCTAAATAGATGCCCCTATTGAGAGTCTTTGGAATGATGGCCAAAGCGCCTGTGCCAGATAGGTTTCCACCCAATGTAATTGCGTCTACTGACAGTGTTAAGTTATTAGCAGAAGCAGCTACTGTTGAGCCTGTAGTCAACTCATTTGCTGCAATAGTTGTTGCAGTAGAAATAGTTACTGCGCCCGTATACGATTGAGCGCCTGTAGTGGCAATGCTTGCAGCATTAATTGTTGTGGTGCCAGAGACAGACAAATCGGTCACATTAGAGACGGAACCATTAAATACAGCATTGCCAGTGATCGCCAAAGCATTTGCACCGCCAGCTACAGTAGAACTAAAGGTGGCGCTTGTACCGGTCAACTCAATATCGCCAGTTGCCAATGTCACTGCTCCGGTATAAGTCTGTGTACCGCTAGTAGTGATGTCGCCATTTAAGGTAATGCCATTACCAGTAATTGCTAGAGTGCCAGCAGAAGTAATGGCAGCTACAGAGACCGCTCCGTACGTGCTGATGGTCATATTGTTGGTACCGCTAGCTAGCGCACTGCTTGCAGTGATCGAACCACCGCCAGAGGTAGATTGACTGCGGATCGTGACTGGATCCAAGAAGGTATATGGTGTGGTGTAGTTAATCGCAATTGCGCCAGTGCCGCTAGTGCTACCAATAGTGATAGCGGAGAAACCGTTGCTTAAGTTAGCTAGCTCTGCGTCATCCAATGCCAATGAGCATGTTGCCCCACCGCAAGAAGTAGAAGTAATTGAGCTACCCAAGCCAATGGTTGTACTTGCTGTCTTCGGCTGAATCACTAGTGCTGCGCTACCTGAAAGTGCGCCGCCTAAGCTCATCGCGTCAGTAGTCATGGTTAAGGCATAGGTGCCTGCAGCAAAAGTTGATCC
>NZ_JACVPQ010000019.1 GCF_018881795.1 Polynucleobacter sp. MWH-Jannik1A5
GTCTTTGCAAGCACGGTTGGTGCGAGCTATGCACTCGCTTCCTTGAACACTAGTGGCGATACTTCTATCGGTGGATCAGTGACCACTGCCGGAGTACAGGGTTATGGTGGTAATCTCGTTCTGACGACTTCTGATATCAGTCTTAACACTACCAATAGTGATGTGACAGTTGCAGGGGGTGTATCCACTGGGTCAAGCTCAGCGCTCACTTTAAATGCTGGATCAGGCAAAGCATTGATTTCTGGCGGCACCACCAACTTAACAACTTTGACAATCAACTCAACTAGCGCGAATAGTGAAGTTGCTGGCAATATCGGTGGCGCAACAAGTTTTGTTAATACTGGATCTGGAGTGACTAAGCTTTCAGGATCCAACACCTACACCGGTACCACTACCGTTCAAGCTGGTACCTTGAACGTCACTGGCAGCTTGTCTGATAGCACTGCCGTGACGGTTGCCTCTGGTGCCACTTATATCGTAGGCGCTAATGACACGGTGGCCTCGATTGCTGGTGCCGGCAATATTACCTTGACTGCCAACCTGACAACCGGCAGTACAACTGATACGACCTTTAGTGGCGTGATTAGTGGCGCCGGTAACCTCACTAAAGTGGGTTCAGGCACATTAACCTTGTCTGGCACCAATGCTTACACTGGTAC
>NZ_JACVPQ010000020.1 GCF_018881795.1 Polynucleobacter sp. MWH-Jannik1A5
TTCACCCTAAATGGTGCTGCCACTATTAATAACGCCAACACTACTAATGCTTCCACCTTCAGCGGCAACTTCACCAATGGTGCTAACTTACTAACAGTAGATGGAGCAGGCAATACCACTATCTCTGGCGTGATTGGTAGTGGAGCAGGTGGCCTGACTAAAGCAGGTACAGGCATTCTCACTCTGAGTAATACCAACACCTACACCGGTACCACCACCATTAATAATGGCGCCACCCTCAAGCTAGGTTCAGCAACATCGATTTCCAATAGTTCTGCCTTGGTGATTGACGGTACTTTAGA